>JAPKZB010000091.1 GCA_026393985.1 Acidobacteriota bacterium | reverse complement strand
GGCAGCAACGGCAGCCAAGCAGCACAACGCTGGAAGGCGATCTCAACCAGATCGTCGCCATCGCCCGCCGGGCGATCGCGCGCGGAGAACAAACAACGCCAGACAGCGAAGTCATCCACAACAAGATCCAGCACGCCACGCGGCTGCTGCGACAGATCGAGGAGTAATATGCTGAGCCAATCGCAACGCACGACGATTCTGGAGTTATCAGCGCCGCGGGCAGGAACAAGCGAGAGATCGCCAAGACGCTGAGCCTGTCGCGCCAGAGCGTGCGCAAGGTGCTGGCGATGAATGCAACCGCGGTGCCGCGGATCGAGCGCGAAGAGAGAGCCGCGCCACATCGCCAGCGGATTCTCGAGTTACTGCCGCAGTGCAAAGGCAATCTCGTGCGAGTCCATGAGGAGCTCACCGCCGAGGGCGTGACGATGACCGATGGACGCAATCGAGTATGTGCGCCGCGTGCTGGACCAATACCGCGCGACGCCGGAAACCTGTGGCGCGATTCGGAAGCCGGATTGAACTTATGCCGTGCAGTTATTCGCGCGTGGTGTGCCGGTAGCCGTGGTTGAGAACGCGCTGGTGCTGGCTTGCGCGCGACGACTGCTGCGGCCAGCCGATGAGCCGCGGTTGGCGGTGATCCGCTCGCTTGCTTACTTTGGCCCGGTCATCAACGAGGTGCTCGCGTCTGGTGCCAATGACGCTTACTTCCAGTATCTTCGTAAGCGATTAGCGCGCCTGGCCGGCCAGCGATAGCCGAGACCGCGGTACGCCTTCGGCGCGGATGATATTGCCTCCGCAAACAAAGCGGCGGGACAGGCGCGCCTGCCGGCGCGGATGATGATGGGCCTTCCGCGTTGTCTCCCGTCCCAACAGTGTTTCCAGTGGGGTCAACTCTATCCGAGCAGGGGTGGTCAAGTTTTCGTTAGCGCCGAAGGCCCGAGGTTGAGTCGCGAACCAGCGGGCCGGTGCCGTAGTCGACCTGGGCTTCTTCGCCGGGGGCGGTGAGGATGACGGCGCGGGCTTCCGGGGTTTGTGCTCCGTGCTGCTTGCGGACGAAGCGTTTGACGGTTTCGTAGGCGCCGGTGAAGCCGTGGAGATCGACGAGATCTTGCCAGGTCGGCATGGCATTGCGACCGGCCAGTAGGGCTTGTTCGATGAACACGCGGTACGGTTGGCAGGCGCTGTCGGAGGCGGTGGGATCGGTGGTCACCGATTTGGCCGGTTTTGGCGGGGCGCGTTCGCCCCAGGCTCCGGGGGAACGCAGCGGGATTCCGGCGGCCTTCAGGCAGGTGGCTGTGGTTTCGCGGCGGATTCCAGTTTGTTTCTCAATGCGACGCAGGGACCAGCCTAAGCGGCCCGGCATAAGCACTTGTTGCTTCTTTTCTTCGGTCAAGACATTGCTCCCAATTACGGAGGGTATTCCTCCGCCATTTCAATGTCCTGGCTCGTCGCTCTATTGGCCGGTTTTCAGGTGACCATCATTGGCCGGATTTGGGGTACTGCCGAGGATGTAGTGAGTAATGCGGCTGCCAGCAGGCAAGGGCGTAATAGTATGAGCCATTCCGGAGGTCGCAGTTCCCTCGAACGGAATTGCATGGAAATGTCCCAAGTGAACAGTATTGGGGCTAGAACGTCTCTACCGAGGCATTCATCGCGCGTAGGACGCTCTACCCTTGGCGGCGGACATCGAGGTTCTTCTGCCGCTGCATCAACTCCTGGAACTCCCCAGCCAGCTCTGCGCTCCCTCGACTCCCTACCGTCAGGAGATCCGCAGCTTGAGCACGCACCAGCGCACTCCGGTCCGCCCGAAGGGCCTCGAGAACCGCGCTGCTCACCGCCGGCCGGGCGGCGGCCGGCCGCAGCAACTCCAATGTCTTGATGCGAACGCCATCGTCGGGATCCAGTCGCAGCGCCGCTAAAAAGGTGGAGCGAACCTCCGTGTGGTCGATTCGATCCCGGAGCAGACCGAGAGCATCAATCCGCACGCCGGCATCGACGCTATCCCGTACCGCGCCCACCAGCAGCGACTGCACGGCGGGATCCGCCACGCTCCCGGAAAAATCCCGGTCCACGGAATCCCGCAGTACGATCCTGATACTGCCATCGACACGCGGCTCCACGCGACTGACAGAGGAAACAACCGTCTGGCCCCCTGCCGGAGGCCACGCGGGAGCCCCGAGCATCATACGACCCGCCAGAAACCCAACTATCGCACAAGCCACGCACGCAGCAGTTCGCCATGACCAGGCAGGCAAAGTCGGCAACGGGTGCAACCAACTCAGCCATCCCATCGCCGGGGGTCAGGCGGTCGGCCCAAGCGATGCGGCCAGATTCTGACGGCAGGCCGACAAGAGTTCGAGCGAGGGCTCCCAACGTTCTGCCTCGATCGCCCGGTGCATGGCCACCAAGCGGAACTCGCTGGCCCGGCACGCAGCGCACCCAGCCAGATGGTGTTCGACCGCGTCCTCAACCTCCGCCGGCAGTTCGCCATAGCAACAGAAAACGATATCCTCCTCGCACGCAATACAGGTCATGCCAATTCTCCCAGCCCAGCGCGCAGCTTCCGGGTCGCGCGAAACTAGCAGTTTTTCGCTGCTTCCTCCGAAGTCCCCAACACCTCTCCAATCGCCCGCAGCCGCATCCCCGCAAAATGCGGCATCTCAAAAAACCATACGCTCCCGTGGCGCTAGCTCGCCGAGTACCAGCAGAATCCGCTCCCGCAACTCGGCTGAAAGCAGCATCCGTTGCGGGTCACTGTCCGCCCGCGGCTCCGCTACACTGTCCAGGGGATCGACCGGCTGATCGGACAACGCGGACACAACGTGCAAAGCCTCCCGCCCCACTCTGCGCCGGCGCAGATGGTCCAAACAGAGATTCGTCACAATCCGATGAAGCCAAGTCGAAAAACAGCAATCGAAGCGGAACTGCGGCAGGTTGCGATGGACGCGCAGAAACACCTCCTGATAGACATCGCGAGCGTGCTCGGCAGACCGCAAAAGATTCATGACCAGACGCAGGACCGTCTGGTCATGCCCCCGCACGAGAGCGGCAAGCGACTCCTAATCGCCCCGTGGCGCCGCACGGATCAACGAGGCTTCGTCCTCCGGGACGCTCGATTCTCCCGTCAGGGCTATGGCCACCGCTTTCCCCATCGGCATAACAGCATGGACGAACGCGAAATCAAAGCGTGAGGAGAAAGAGCGAACTACCCGATCAATTCGAGCAAAATTTTCTTAGCCGCAGCATCCAGGTTGGTGATCCGGAAGCTCCGCACCTGACCGACTTTGATGGTCGCCGGGGTCTTGGCGGCGGGCTCACCGCCCTTGGCTTCCTTCCACTTGGCCGAAAGCATCGCCGTCAGAGTGCTAACATCCACCGACCCGCCACCCGACGAAGAACCCTTGGCCGCATTGCCACGGGCCGCTTCTTTTTTTTCTTCGGCCAGACGGCATTCGCCCAGAACGCCATCGGCCACTTCCACCTTTAACAGGTTCGAGCGCACATCCGCCACCCGGGCCGTTAAAGTCTCCCCGACCTGATGTTCGGCGATGAAATCATCCGTCTTGGTCGGCTGCAACTGCTTCAGACCGAGTCGGATCCGACGCCGATCCTGATCCACTTCAAGCACCAGAGCGCGCACCACCTCACCCACCTTCACGACATCCTTCGGGTGGTCGATCCGCTTCTCGTTCACCATGTCGCCGATATGGATCATGCCGTCCACGCCATCGCCCAAATCGACGAAGGCGCCAAAGGCCTGAATGCTGGTTACCGGCGACTCGACGATTGAACCGACCGGATACTTTTTCACCGCTTCGGCAAACGGATCGCCGAGCGTCTGCTTCAGACTCAACTGAATTTTCTTGTCGGCCGGCTTGAAATCAAGGATGGCCACTTCCACCTGATCGCCCACCTTCAACAGGTCCGCAGGCTTACGAACCTTCTTCGCCCACGACATCTCGGAGACGTGAACCAACCCATCCACACCCGGAGCCAACTCAATAAACGCGCCAAAATCCGTCAAGCGCGCCACCGTCCCCTGCACCCGGTCGCCCACCTTAAACTGATTCGCCGCCGTCGCCCACGGATCCGGAATCAGCTGTTTCAATCCCAGCGAAACCTTCTTTGAATTCTTGTTGATCTTGAGGATCTTCACCTCAAGCTCGTCGCCGATCTTCACCACATCGGCGGGCTTGCCCACCCGATGCCAGCTCATATCGGTGACGTGCAGCAGACCATCGACGCCCCCTAAATCGAGGAACGCACCGAAATCTGTCACACTCCGGACGCGGCCTTTCACCACGGTGCCCTCGGCCAAGAGCAGGAACGCCGCTTCCTTGGCCTTCGCCGCCTCTTCTTCAAGAATCACGCGGCGGTCCACCACCACGTCTTCCTTGACCGTATCGAGATTAATGATCCGGCACTCAATCTCCTGACCAACCAGTTTGGCCAGTTCAATAGCGTCCCGCGTGCCGCTGCGCGAAGCCGGCATGAAGGCACGGGAACCCGCCACTTCCACGCGCAGCCCACCCTTGACGGCCTCCACCACGCGGCCCCCGATATTCCGCTTCTCCTCGAAGGCGGCCTGCAATTGGCTCCAATCCTTCGGGCGCTCCACCTTGAGCGGCGACAGCTCCAGCGTTCCCTCAGCGTTCCGACCCGTGACCGAGACCTGGATCAGATCACCCACCTGGATGTCCGGAACCCCATCTGCAAAAGCAGACTTCAGCAGAACGCCTTCAGACTTGCCCCCGAGATCGACAAAGATCGAGTCCTCGTTGACCGCGGCGACGGTCCCTTGCAGGACGCCTCCTTCGGCTGGTTGCGGCTCGACCGGTACAGTCTGCTGGAGTTCGAATTGTTGAAGGATCTCACCGAAATTCGATTCTTCCGGGTTATTCACCGGTTCGTCTATCGGTTGGTCGGCAGGGTTAGCGGGATTCATGCGAGATACGGATACCTCCAATATTGTGTCATACCCGTTGCGTGTTCCGCTGCTCAGTTCTCCTCACCGGCCGGAGTTTCCGGATCTGATTCGCCCATCTGCGTAAGACGGTAGCGCAGGGCGTTCCGCGTCAGGCCCAACAATCGCGCCGCCTGGCTCTTATTGCCGCCCGCGCGCCGCAGCGCCTCGCGAATCAACGAACGCTCGTATTCGTCCAGCGTCATGCCCGGCGGCAGAAAACCACTCTCGCCGGGCGGAGCGCTCCGGCGCGAAGGCGCCATATCGAGGCGCACCTCGGCCTCCTCCAGTACCGGGCCGCTGGCCAGCACCAGGCTCCGCTCCATGACGTTTTCGAGCTCCCGTACATTGCCCGGCCAGTGGTAGGCCACCAGCTTGTTGATCGCCCCCGCCGCCAGCGAGCGCACCGGCGAATCGAGCTCCCGGGCATGCTTCCGCACGAAAAATTCCGCCAGGTACGGAATATCCTCGCGGCGGTCCCGCAGCGGTGGAATGTTGATCGGCAACACATTGAGCCGGTAGTAGAGATCCTGCCGGAAGGTCCCCTGTTCAAGCGCCGCCCGCAGATCCACGTTGGTCGCTGCAATCACCCGCACGTCGATGTGCCGGGTCTTGTTACTGCCCAGCCGCTCAAACTCCCGCTCCTGCAGAATGCGCAACAGCTTCACCTGAATCGACGGCGGCACGTCGCCAATTTCATCGAGAAACACGGTGCCCCCGTCGCCCTGCTCGAACTTGCCCGGCTTGGCCACCGTCGCGCCGGTAAAGGCCCCTTTCTCGTAGCCGAACAGCTCACTCTCCATCAGATTCTCGGGAATGGCCGTGCAGTTAATTTTCACAAACGGCTTGTCCCGCCGCGGCGAGTGCTGATGCATCGCCCGCGCGATCATATCTTTGCCTACGCCGCTCTCCCCCGCCAGCAGGACCGTGGCCCGACTCGGCGCCGCCCGTAGCACGGTGGCGAAAACCTCCTGCATCGCCGCGCTCCGGCCAATGATGTTGTCGACCTGGTAGCGCCCGCCCAACTCCTCCCGCAGCCGCTGGTTCTCCTCCCGCAGCGCCTTCACTTCGAACGCCTTTTCGAGCACCGTCTGCAGATGGTCGAGCGAAAACGGCTTTTGCACGAAGTCCACCGCGCCAGCCTTCATCGCCGCCACAGCGGTTTCGACGCTCCCAAAGGCCGTCATCACCACCACCGGCATCCCGGGGCGCGCCGCTTGCATCCGCGCTACCAGCGCCAAGCCGTCTTCGCCCGGCAGCCGGAGATCGGTCAGCACCAGCCCCGCCCATTCGAGGCGCGGCAAAGCCGCTTCGGCCGACCCGGCCGTCTCCACCTCAAAACCCGCCGACGCCAAATGCAGCTGCACCACGCGCCGCAGCCGCTCTTCATCTTCAATCACCAGAACCCGATTGTTCATACTCCCGCCACCGCCGGCAGCAGGAGCCGAAAGACGCTCCCCCTGCCCGGCTCACTGTCAAACTCCAGACGTCCGCCATGCTCGTCCACAATCTTGGCCACAATCGCCAGGCCCAAGCCCACCCCCTCCTTCTTCGTCGTGAAGAAGGGATTGAAAATCGACCCCCGATGCTCCGGCGCCACGCCGCTGCCCCGGTCGATCACCGCAATCTCGGTTTCCGCCCCGCTGACCTGGCGCGTCCGCAGCGTGACCACCGAGCCCGAAGAACTCGCCTGGGCCGCGTTTACCAACAGGTTGAGCACCACCCGCTCCATCCACTCGGCGTCCAAGGCCAACGGCCGGACGGCTGGGTCATAGTTCTTGTAAACCGTCACCGCGGGCGCCGGCGTCATCCGCTCAAACTCCTGCACCACGCGGTCGAGCAGCCCATGCAACTCCACCGGCTCCCGGTGCAGGACGAGCGGGCGGGCAAACTCGAGGAACCGGGCCACCAGCGAATTGGCCCGGTCGACATCGGAGGCGATATAACCGGCCATCTCCCGCGCCAGGTCGTTGCCCTCCGGTAGCTGCTTGGCAAGCACCTCGGCCGAAGCGCGAATCGTACCCAGCGGGTTGCGGAGCTCATGCGCCAACCCGGCGGTCAACTGGCCCAGCGCCGCCAGGCGCTCGGAGCGCCGGACGGCTTCTGCGGCCTCCTGCAGGTGGCGGTTGGCCTCGGCCAACTCCTTCGCCACGGTCTGGTAACGCTGGGCTTCGGCCCGGTTCGCCTTCGCCAACTGATAGGTCAGGTAGCCGACCACGGGCAGGAAGATGATCCGCAGCAGCAACTCCTCCCAGATCACCAGATAGTTTTTCAGCTCGGTCCAGTCGAGAAACCCCAGAAACGAGACATAGGCCACGCAGGCCAGCGCGGTGAAGATAGTGGTCGCCAGCGGACCGGTCGTGGTGGCGGCGCTCACCACGGGCAGCATCAGAATGGGGTAGTAGCTCGAGTTGATCGCGGCCGTATAGCCAATGACCAGCCAGCAGAGCAGCAGCTTGATGGTGATGGGCAGCAGCTTGCCGCGGTCGGTGCGGAACAGTGCGATGCGCGGCTCGGCCAACTGAAACAACGCCAGGGCGACGATACAGACCACCGATGGCACATCGTGAAAGGGACTGCCCATCGCCAGAGCCGTAAAGAACAGCAACCACACCAGGTCCTGGGCCGCGAAAAACGGGAGGCGAAACCGGGCGGGGGGCCCGTGGGGATCGGCGGCAGGCACGTTGTCATCTTATCGCGCTGGCTTCAAACCAGCGCCGGCAGAATCTCGCCGGCCCCGCCGGCGAGCGCGACGGCCACGCGCGAGGAGAAGGGCGTTGCGGCGGGATTAACCTCAATGGCGCAGCGCGCCAGGTCAATCAGACCCGCCGCCGGATAGACCTGCGCCGAAGTCCCCACCACCAGCAGTAGATCCGCCTGCGCGACCGCCCGTTCGGCCTCGGCCCAGACGATGCGAGGCAGCGACTCCCCGAACCAGACCACGCCCGGGCGCAGCGGTGCCCCGCACTCCGGGCACGGCGGCGGCAGGGCGGGATAGGCGAGGGCGCGGTCCTTACGCTGGTACGCGCAGCCGGTACAGCGGGTATGCCAGAGATCGCCATGCACCTTCAATATCCGCCGGGAACCGGCCCGGTCGTGCAGACCATCCACGTTCTGCGTGATGAGCGTAAAGCGCTCGTACCGCTGTTCAAGGGTGACGAGCGCGCGATGGCCGGCGTTGGGCTCGGCGGCGTCGATCAACCCACGCCGCCACAGATACCACTCCCAAACTGTCAGCGGGTCGCGCGCAAAGGCCTCCGGTGTGGCCAACGCCTCGGGCCGGAAGTTCCGCCACAGCCCCCCCGGGCCGCGAAAGGTGGGGATGCCGCTTTCGGCCGAGATCCCGGCGCCGGTCAGCACCACCAGCGACCCGGCCGCGGCGAGTAATCGCCGCGCGGCGGCCAGTTCAAGTTCGCTGGCCATGGGGAGCGGGCCAGGTGTTCAACCACGCAATGGCCGTCAGAATCCAGATTCCCTGCGAAACCAGCAGGTGTACAATCTGCATCCAGCCCGGCGCGGCCAGCGCAATGTTCAACAGGCCCAGACTCACCTGCAGCAGCACGACACCGGCGGTCCAGGCCAACAACCGGCCCTGCATCAAACTCTGTGTCGAACGCTGCCTCCGCAGCGCGGCAAACACCCCGAGCAGAAAGAGCGCCGTGCCCGCCGCCACCAGCGGATGGACGATCCGCAGCTGGACGAGAAAATGCTGACCGGCACTGAGATCCTCGCGGATGCGCGCGAACAGCCCGGCGCCAACGGTGGGCGGCACGGGGAAAAGGGTATCTCCAAGCGCCGTGATAGCGCCGGTGATATTGGTCAGAATCAACACCCCCAGCGCCGCGCCCAGCCAGCGGAAACCGAGACGGGATCCCGCGCGGGAGCCGGCCGGGCCGCTCCACCACGCCGTGGCCGCGGCGGTAGCCGTCAGCAGCAGGGTGTTGGCGAGGTGAATCGAAATCACCAGCGCCCGGCTGACCGAGGCGTCGTCCACCACCAGCTGCTTCTTCACCAGCACCGCGCCAATGAAACCTTCGACGAGGAGGAAAAAGAAAGAGGCCAGCGCGGCGTAAAGGGCGCGGCTGCGGCCCTGCCGCCGCCACACCCACCCGAGCAGCCCCAGGCCGAGCACGCCGCACAGCCCGCTGGTCACGCGGTGGGTGAACTCGATGATCGTCTTGGCGCCGGGCGCCTGCGGCACCACTTCGCCGTTGCACATGGGCCAGTGGTCGCCGCACCCGGCGCCGGCGCCGGTGATCCGCACCCAGGCGCCAAACAGAATCACGGCCACCAGATAGCCAACGTAGAACCAGGCGAAGCGCTGCATTCCCGCCTAGGAGAGGATCTTCTTGTGGACCACGCCGGCCACGTCGGTCAGCCGGAAGTCGCGGCCGCTGTAGCGGTAGGTGAGCTTCTCGTGATCGAGGCCCAGGATGTGCAGCACCGTGGCGTGGAAGTCGTGGATGTGCATCCGGTCTTCGGCCGCGTGGTAGCCGATCTCGTCGGTCGCGCCGTAGACGAAGCCGGGCTTGACGCCCGCGCCCGCCATCCAGATGGTGTAGCCATAAGGATTATGGTCGCGCCCGTTGCCGCCTTCCGAAATCGGGGTCCGGCCGAACTCGCCGGCCCAGATGACGAGCGTGTCGTCCATCATGCCGCGGGCCTTCAGGTCCTTGAGCAAGCCGGCGATGGGCTTGTCGACTTCGTAGGCGTTCGAGGTGTGTTTATTGAACAGGTCCGAGTGCTGGTCCCACTTGTAGCTATGGGTCGCCTGCACGAAGCGGACGTTCTTCTCGCTCAGCCGGCGGGCGAGCAGACATTGCCAGCCGAAGTCGGCGGTGCGGGGGTCGTCGAGACCGTAGAGCTTCTTTGTCGCCTCACTCTCTTTATCCACGGCGAAGATCTCCGGAGCCTGCGTCTGCATGCGGAAGGCAAGTTCGAAGGCCTGAATCCGGGCTTCCATGTTCGGGTCGAACTGCCGCATGTCGGCGTGGCGGCGGTTGATGTTCTGGATCATGTCCAGTTCGTAGCGCTGCTGCTCGGGCGTCAGGCCCTTATTGACCAGATACTGTATCGGCTCGGACTTGATCTCTTCGACCTTCATGCCGGAGTGGCCGATGGGCGTACCCTGGTAGGCGCCGGGCAGAAAGGCCGAACCGAAGTTCTTGGCGCCGCCGTGCGACAGGGTCGGCTTGATAGTGATGTAGCCCGGCAGATCCTGGTTTTCCGTGCCGAGGCCGTAGACGCTCCAGGCGCCCATGCTGGGCCGGACAAAGGTGGAACTGCCGGTGAAGGACTGGAGCAGCGCCGCGCCATGGTCGACGCCTTCGCCCACCAACGACCGCACCACGCACAACTGGTCCACGCAGTCGCGCACATGCGGGAACAGATCGCTCACCAGAATGCCGCTCTTACCGCCCGGCCGGAACTCCCAGGGCGATTTCATGAGCGGCCCCGGCGCCTCATCGGCAAACGCCAGCGGCCGTTTGATGGGCAGCGGCTTGCCGTGGTCGCGGACCAGGCGCTCTTTGAAATCGAACGTGTCGATGCTCGACGGCCCGCCGTGCATGAACAGGAAGATGACTTTCTTGGCGCGCGGGGCAAAGTGCGGCTTGCGCGGTGCCAGCGGATTGACCGCCCCGCCGACGGCCGGAGCGCCTTCGGCCATCATGCTCAGGAAACCCAGGTAACCCAGGCCGCCCGCCGCGGCGCGGAAGGCCGCCCGGCGCGACAGGGGCTTTACGCGGCGGGAGTAAACTTCGCGGATCGGATCGTAGGTAGGCTTTTGCATGATGTCTGTTCTCCCTTAGTCGACGTACATGAATTCGTTCGAAGCAAACAGCACCCGGCAAGCGCTCTGCCAGGCATCGGCTTCGGTCATCTTGCCGGCGAACTTCTTCTGGAAGCTGTCGACGTAGCTGAGCATGGCGTCGGCATCGGCCGCCGAGGCCTCCCGGTTCAGAATCCGGGAGATCGCTTTGTCCGCGCGGGACCGGCCGGCGGGAATTTCTTTGACGAGCGCGGCCGCCAGGGTCTGCGCCTGTTCCGCGACGAACTTGCTGTTCATCATGAACAGCGCCTGAGGCGCTACGTTGGTGATGATGCGGCGGCCCTGCGGCGTGGTGGCGTCGCCGAAGTCAAACAGGTTGAACAGCGCGGGCAGGTTGGCCCGGCGCAGCGGCAGATACACGGTCCGGCGCACCTGCTCCTCCGGATTGATGCTCAGCCGGCCATTCGAGTTCTCCCCGTCGGTGCCGAACCCGCTCTGCATCGTGCCGCCCATGGTGAGGTCGAGCTTACCGGCGATGCCAAGCAGGGCATCGCGCATCTCCTCGACCTGCAGACGGCGCCGCACGGCGCGCGAGAAGAGCTTGTTTTCCGGGTCGGCCTCGAACTGCCCGGGCGTCGTCGCGCTAGCCATCTGGTAGGCGCTTGACAACATCAACTTGCGGTGCATCGACTTGACGCTCCAACCGGAGCCGATGAACTGGGTGGCGAGATAGTCCAGCAGTTCCGGATGCGTCGGGCGCTCGCCCATGCGGCCGAAGTTGTCCGGGGTCCGCACGATGCCTTCGCCGAAGTGTCCCTGCCAGATGCGATTGACCATCACGCGCGCCGCCAGCGGATTTTCGGGGCTCGCCAGCCATTCGGCCAACTCCAGCCGTCCGCTTCCCTGCACGTTCTGCGGCTGCCGGCCGCCGGCCATGACCACCGGAAAGTGCTTCGGGGCGTCTTCGCCGAGCGAGTTGTAATCGCCGCGCACAAAAACCTTTTGCTGCACCGGGTGGCCGTCCTGCACGGCGCAGGCCATTTCGGGCTCGGGCGGCAGGGCGTCCTTGAGCCGCTTCTGCTCGGCCTTGATGGCGGCGAACTCCTGCTGGGCGGCCAGGCTGGCCTCGGCGTTGAGCTGGGCGTCGGAGATGCCCATGGGGCCATTGTTATCGAACACTTGCCCGAAGAAGCGATCCTTCTCATTGATCAGCTTCGGCTTCTCGCTGAGCATGTTTTTCTCTTCGATCTGGCGGCGCTGGGGCTTGCGGTAGGCCTCCAGCTTCTTGTGCCAGGCGGCGAGACTGTCGAGACTTGACGAAACGAAGCCATTCGCGATCGGCTGCGCGGCGGCGTCATCGGCCGCCTTGTCCCATTCGGCGAGCCAGGGGCGGGGCACCTCGCGGGCGGCGAAGTACTTCACCCAGCGGCCGAGCATTTTGGCGTCCAGTTGCCGCGCCGCGGCCACGGCGGCCACGTCCGCCTTCTTCAACTCCACTTCGCGGGCGGCCATCATGTAAACCGGAATCTGCGGCGCCAGCTTTTCGTGCAACCGCCGCCGCTCCTTCTCCATGGCGATTTCGAGATCAATCTGCTTGTGCTGGACGAGGGCTTCGGCGGCCTCGTACCTCTCATACTGCTCTTTGGGCACGAGCGGGGTGAACAGAAGCTTGGAGACGTGGCTCTGGTCGTCCTTAAAGTTCTTGGTGGAGGCAAAGATTCCCACCATGCCGTAGTAGTCCTTCGTGTACAGCGGATCGAACTTATGATCGTGGCACCGGGCGCAGGACAGGGTCAGGCCCAGGAAGGTCTTCGTGACGGTGTCCACCTGCTCGTCGTAGATGTCGTAGAGCATCTTCTGCTTATCCTGCTGGGCGATGGCCTTGGCGCCCAGGGCCAGGAAGCCGGTGGCGATGATGCCTTCCCGATTGAGGCCGGGCTTGCCGTCGCGAGCCGGGAGCAGATCACCCGCCACCTGCTCCTTCACAAACTGGTGGTAGGGCAGGTCGTCGTTGAAGGCTTTGATCACATAGTCGCGGTACTTGTAGGCGTAGGGGTAGCGGTGATCCTCGTCATTGCCGGTAGAGTCGGCGTAGCGGGCGATATCGAGCCAGTGGCGGCCCCACTTTTCGCCGTAGCGGGGGGAAGCGAGGAGGCGCTCGACCACCTTGCCGAAGGCGTCGGGCGAACGGTCGGCGGCGAACTCCTTCATCTCCTGTTCGGTGGGGGGCAGACCGGTCAGGTCGAAGGTCGCCCGGCGCAGCAGGGTCGCGCGGTCGGCCGGCGGGGCGGGCGGAACGCCTTTCTCTTCGAGTTTCGCGAGCAGGAAGGCGTCAACCGGCGCCTGCACCCACGCCTTGTTCTTCACCGGCGGCAGCGGCTGCTTCTTCACTGGCTGAAACGCCCAGAACTGCTTGTCCTCTTCCGTCAACTTGTTGCCGTGCTTGCGGGTTCCCGTGCCACCGGTAGCCACGACGCCCGCTTTGGGATCGTAGCCGGGCCAGGGGGCTCCCATCGAGATCCATTCGCGCAGCGCGGCGATCTCGTGATCCTTCAACTTGCCCATCGGCGGCATTTTGAGCTTGCCTTCATAGGTGGTGACCTGCAATAGCAGGCTCTGGTCGGGGCTTTCGACATTCACGAGCGATCCGCTGCCGCCGCCGGCCATGAAAGCCGCCGCGGTGGACATGTCGAGCGCCGAGGTTTTCACCTTGGCGTTGTGGCACATCTGGCACTTTTGCGCCAACACAGGGCGGACATTCTTTTCAAAGAATTCGGCTTGTTCCGGCTTCGGCACCTGAGCGGCTAACGCTCCGGCAAACATCGCAAGCAGCCACGCTGAACGTGAAACCATCATGAAGGAACCCACCTCAAGGCCATGCGAGCATCTAGACCACCCGCATTCTTAAATTATCCCAATTAACCCACCAAGTCAAAGGCCGGCCGGTGCTTCCGGACACGGTAAAATAAGGGTTCGGTGCCCATTTCGCCCCATGAAAGCTACATGCGTCTGGCCCTTGAACAAGCCCGGCTGGCCGAGGCGGCGGGCGAGGTACCCGTTGGCGCGGTAGTCGTCGATGAGCAGGGTGAAATCCTGGCGGCGGCCCATAATGCTCCGGTTTCGCGGCACGACCCGACCGCGCATGCCGAAATCGTCGCACTGCGCGCGGCCGGCCAACGGCGGGCCAACTACCGGCTCGAGGGCGCCACGCTCTACGCTACGCTCGAACCTTGCGTGATGTGCGCCGGGGCCATCGTCCACGCCCGCATTGGAACGTTGGTTTTCGGGGCTCGCGACCTCCGTTTTGGCGGAGTCCGCAGTAAGTTCACCCTCGCCGACAGCGACCTGTTGAACCATCAGGTCACTATCGTCGAGGGTGTCTTGGGCGACGTTTGCGCTACGCTTCTGCAGGAGTTCTTCGCCCGCAAGCGCGCGGCACGATGATCAGGCAGCCTTCTTCAGCGGCACCAGATTCGAGAGCGGTTCGTGGGTCCGCTCCATGTGCACGACCCGCTGCAGACGGATCGCGGAGATGTCTTCCGGCTTGGCGCCCTTGAAATACTCATCGAGAGGGAATAGGGCAAAGGGGCGCAACTCGCGGAAGACGCGACCGAGGGTCTCTTCAATGCGGTAGATGGTGTGAAAAAACGTACCTTTGTCAATATTCAGGCGTTTGCAACACATGGTATTGCTGGCGCCGAGCAGATAGTGAAATTTGAAGATCTCGTACTGCTCGGGGGTCAGCGTCCGCTTGGTTACCAGGATGAAGTCGGCCATATACTCCTCATCCTTCCGGCCCCAGGTGTTGCGCCGGGCAGGACCGCCCGAATACTCGAGGCTCACCTGCGTCAAGCTCTTTTCTTTAACCGCGCATTCCCGGAAGCGCCGGTAGCAGGCGCGAAAAATCGTGCGCATCACACAAAGACAAGGTGATGATCCGCCTCTTTTGCCGAGGCGAAGGCCCAAACCGTGGCAGTGCACGCACTGGGACGCGGCAAGCGCGATTGTTTCTGTACGAGTCCATTCCATTTGTACTATCTCCTCAAGGTAAGCCTCCCGATGTGCTCCCGGGAGTGCGCCTTGCTTCCAATTCCAATCCCAGAGTATTTTGGCCTCGATTTTCGTCAACGAAATGTGATTTTTTTTTCGAGAATAAGTGGAACAGTCGCAATACCCCCACGCAGGGTAATGATTTCAGTAGCTTGCGGGTATTCCTATTTGAAATACCCCCATCTGATTTCAATAAATTCTTGCTACCATTACCATTAGCTCCAGTACCTATTTCCCAAAGGAATCACCCCCACTTGCGTTTTTTGCTCCTTTCCCATGTCCAGGAAAACCTCGTCGAGGAGTTGCGCCGCCGGGTCCGCAACGGGGAGTCCACCGAGCGTGCGCTCGCCAAGCTCACCGGAATCTCGCAGCCCCACATGCATAACGTGTTGAAAGGACAGCGGCTGCTCTCAAGCGACCTAGCCGATGTGATTCTGCAAAGACTGGAGATCTCCCTTTTTGATCTCATCGACCGCCAGGAGATGATGGCCTTTCTCAACCGTAACGCGAATTTGGAGTCGCGCGTCGTGGCGGTCCCGGTACTAGAGGGACTCCTGGGCCCTGGATACCCGCTTCCGCTCCACGTCCTCACCCCCGAAGTGCACACGGTACCTTACCAGCAGGCCAGCCAGACCACGCAGCCGATGGTGGCGCGGCTGGCGGCGGACCCGGAGATGGTTGCGGTGTTCGCCGAGGGGGATCTGGTTCTGCTCGATCAGTCCGAGACGCTGCGGAGCCACCTGCAGCCCCAGGGCTACTACGTGGTGAACACCCCGGCTGGCGCGCTGGTCCGGGCGATCCGGCGCGAGAGCGACCATCTGACGCTCCTGACGCGGGAAACCGACGAGCAGGGGCCGGCCGAGGCGGGCGCGACACGGATTCCGCTGGCCGGCACGGATCTGCTGCGGCTGGTGCTGGCGCGGGTGGTCTGGTTAAACCAGCGCCGGCGCTGGACCGACCTAGCGGCGGGCAGCTAGCACTTCGCGGTAGGTATCGAGCACCTGGGTTGCCGTGTCGTACCAGCTGAACCGGCGGGCCTGCTCCAAACCCTGCTCGACGAGCGAGCAGCGGAGCGTCTCATTAAGCAACACCTCTTTGATCCCGCGGGCGATATCGAAGACGTTTTCCGGCTTGACGATCATGGCCGCTTCACCGACGACTTCGGGCAGCGCACTGACGCCGCTGGTGACCACCGGGGTGCCGGAGGCCATGGCCTCCAGCGGAGGCAGGCCGAAGCCCTCGTAAAGCGATGGGAAGACGAAGACCTCGGCGGCCCGGTAGAAGGCATGCAGCGCCTCGGCCGGAACAAAGCCGAGGAACCGCACCTGCTTTTCGACGCGGCCCTGCAGCACGGCCCGGCGAATGTTGGGATATTTGGACATCTCGTCCCCGATGATGACCAGGCGCAGGTCCCGGTACCGGGGATGCTGTTCGAGATCCTCCCGGAGCACGGCGAAGGCTTCAATGATGCGGGCGACGTTTTTCTGCGGCCGCACCGATCCGGCATAGAGCAGGAAGGGGTAGTCGATCTGATAGCGGTCGAGGGTGCCCTGAACTTCGGCGGCGGCGCCGGAGGCGGAAAAGTCGCCGTCGATGGCGTTGTAGATGCGGCGGACGCGCCCCGGGGGGATATTCAACAGGTTCTGCACGTCCCGCCGGGTGGAGTCGCTGACGGCAATCACCCGGTCGGCACGGACGAGCCCGCGGCGAAAGCGCATGCGGTGCAGGCGGTCGCGCGCCTGGTTGCCGAGGCCGAAGACGAGCGTGGAGAGGTCGTGGATGGTGACCACATAGGGCCGGGGGAGGAACCAGGGCACCGAGTTGAGGGGAATATGGACGAGGTCCGGGCGGAGCTTGCGCAGAAACCAGGGCAAGGCGATGTTGTCGAGCCGGTCCTTGTCGGTGCGATCGTAGGGGATGGCGGTAAAGTGCGAGGGCAGCGCCGCGAGTTCCTGCAGATGTTCGGACCGGGCGATGAGCTGAAATTGGAATTCGCTGTCGACCTTCGCCAGCGTCCGGACGAGATTCCGGATGTAGGTACCATATCCGAAATCCCGCCAATGGCGAACATCAATCGCGACCCGGGAATCGCGACCCGGGCCATCCGCGCTAGGCCCGCGCCAGTTTCCAGTCATACAGCGGATGGAGATCGGTCAACTGCCCGACCTTGGCGCGGACGGCGTGAACGGCCGGTTCGGCGCCCTCGAGCCCGTGAGCGGCCACAGCATCGAGCACTTCGGCGATGAGCGCGCCCACGGTGCGCATCTCGGGGGCGGTGAAGCCGCGGGTGGTGAGCGCCGGCGAGCCGACGCGGATGCCGCTCGGGTTCAGCGGGGGGTTCTTGTCGAACGGAATGCCGTTCTTGTTCACCGTGATATAGGCTTCGTCGAGCGCCTTTTCGGCGTCCTTACCCTTGACGCCTTTGGCAAAGACATCGATGAGGGCCAGATGGGTATCGGTGCCGCCGCTGACGACGCGGTAGCCGCCTTCGGCGATGGCCGCGGCCATCGCTTGCGCGTTGGCGATCACCTGCCGCTGATAGTCGACGAAAGAGGGCTTCAGGGCTTCGAGGAAACAGGTCGCCTTGGCGGCGATGATATGCACGAGCGGTCCGCCCTGCTGGCCGGGAAAGACGCAGCGGTCGATGAGGGCCGCATGCTGACTGCGGCACAGAATCAGACCGCTCCGCGGTCCGCGCAGCGTTTTGTGGGTGGTGGTGGTGACCACATCCGCATGCGCCATGGGGTTGGGATATAGACCGGCCGCCACAAGGCCCGAGAAGTGGGCCATGTCGACGAGGAAGTACGCGCCGACGGAGTCGGCAATCGCGCGGAAGCGGGCAAAATCGATGATGCGCGGGTAGGCGCTTGCTCCCGCGATGATCAGCTTCGGTTTGTGCTCTTCGGCCAGGCGAGCGACCTGGTCGTAGTCGATGCGCTCATCGTCCTGCTTCACCCCGTAGCTGACGACGCGGTAGAGCTTACCGGAAAAGTTCAGCTTATGCCCGTGCGTCAGATGGCCGCCGTGCGCGAGGTCCATGCCAAGGATGGTGTCGCCGGGCTCGAGCAGGGCCATGTAAGCAGCGGCGTTGGCCTGGGAGCCGGAGTGGGGCTGAACATTGGCGTGTTCGGCCTGAAAGAGCTGCTTGGCGCGGTCGCGCGCCAGGTTTTCCACCACATCGGCATACTCGCAGCCGCCGTAGTAGCGTTTGCCGGGATAGCCTTCGGCGTACTTATTCGTAAAGACGCTGCCGGCGGCTTCAAGAATCGCCTCGGAGGTGAAGTTCTCGCTGGCGATCAGTTCCAGGCGGCTGTTTTGCCGCTCGGCCTCGTGCTGGATCGCCTCGTAGACCTGTGGATCGACTTCAGCCAGGGGCCGTTGCATTGTGTTGCTCATTCCTTTTATTCCGTCTGCTCCAGAACTTTGATTTTGTCGAGGCGGCGCTGGTGGCGGCCGCCTTCAAACTCGGTGGTCAGAAAGATATTGACGAGTTCGCCGGCCAAGGCGGCGCCGGTGTACTTAGCGCCGATGGCCAGGACGTTCGCGTCATTGTGGCGCCGGACGAAGGAGACCTCCTCCGGATTGGTACCCAGCGCCGCGCGGATGCCCTTGATCTTGTTGGCGGCTATCGACATGCCGACACCACTCGAACAGATCAGGATCCCCTTGCCGGCCTGCCCGTCACGGACGGCGCGCGCCACGGCCGCGGCGAAATCGGGGTAGTCGGTCGATTCGGTGGAGGCTGTACCCAGGTCGGCCACCTCGTACCCGGCGGCGCGCAGCGTATCGCGAAGTTGCTCTTTCAATTCGAAACCCGCATGGTCAGAGCCGATGGCAATCTTCATAACCGCTTAAACCTTTATTCTACCATGCTAAAATCGGTCAATTCTCTATGTTTTGGAGTCAATTGTACGTTCCTACTCTGCGGGAAACCCCCGCCGAGGCCGAGGTGGTCAGCCATCAACTGCTGCTGCGCGCCGGCTATGTCCGCCAGTTGGCGGCCGGCATCTACAACTATCTGCCGCTGGCCCAGCGCAGCCTGTTGAAGATTCAGCAGATTATCCGGGAGGAGATGGACGCCATCGGCGCGCAGGAGATGCTGTTGCCCGCGCTGAACCCGGCCGAGGTCTGGAAGGAGTCCGGACGCTGGGACGTGATGGGCGACAACATGTTCCGGCTGAAGGACCGTTTTGGGCGCGACCTCTGCCTCGGCATGACGCACGAAGAGGTCATGACGGCGCTCGCGCGCGGCGAAGTGCGCAGCTACAAGCAGCTGCCGCAGATCTGGTACCAGATTCAGACCAAGTTCCGCGACGAACCGCGCCCAAAATCGGGCCTGCTCCGCGTGCGGCAGTTTCTGATGAAGGACAGCTACTCGTTTGATCTGCTGCCGGCGGGGCTCGACGTCTCCTATGAGAAGCACCGGGCGGCTTACTATCGCATTTTCGAGCGCTGCGGGCTGAAGTTTCTCGCCGTAGAGGCGCATTCGGGCGCCATGGGCGGCAGCCAGTCGCACGAGTTCATGGTGGAGTCGGCGGCGGGCGAAGATTTTGTGGCGGTTTGCGAAGAGGCCGGCTATGCGGCCAACCTCGAAAAGGCGGTCTCGACGCCGATGCCGCCGGCCGCACCCGATGTCGAGGGCGATCTGGAGCCGGAAGAGTTTCATACCCCCGGCCAGAAGACGATTGACCAGTTGGCGGCCTTTACGGGCGTGCCGGCGACGAATCTGATGAAGTCGGTGGTGTATGTGGGCGATGGCAAGCCGTACCTGTGCCTGCTGCGCGGCGATCATCAACTGAACGAAGCCAAACTCGGCTCGGCCACCGGCGCCTCCGACCTGCGCCCGGCGCACCCGGCCGAGATCCAGGACTGGTTCGGCGCCGCTCCCGGATCGCTTGGCCCGGTGGGCGTGCGGAACATGCCCATTCTGCTCGATGCGGCGCTCGCCGGCCGCAAGAACCTGATTGCGGGCGCCAATAAAGACGACTACCATCTGCGCCACGTGACGCCCGGGGAGGACTTCGCGGCCGTGACGCACGACCTGCGGCAGGTGGCCGAGGGCGATACGCATGTCGAAACCGGCGCGCCGCTCAAACTCGTCAAGACCGTCGAGATCGGGCACATCTTCAAGCTCGGCTATAAGTATTCGGAGTCAATGGGCCTAAAGGTGCTCGATCAGGACGGCAAAGAGGTCACCGTAATCATGGGCAGCTACGGGATCGGCGTCGAGCGGATTTTGTGCGCGGCCATTGAGCTCTATCACGATGACAGCGGCATCGCGATGCCGGCGTCGATCGCTCCGTTTCAGGTGGTCATCACCCCGGTCTACTATGCCGACGCCGCTCAGCGGGAAGCCGCGGCCGCGCTCTACCGCGAGTGCAAGGCGCTGGGCATCGACGTGCTGCTCGATGATCGCGACGAGCGTCCGGGCGTGAAGTTCAAAGATGCTGAGTTGATTGGGATTCCCTATCGCATCACGATCGGCAAGAAGCTGCCGCAGGGGATTGTCGAAGTCGTGACGCGCCGGAGCAAGTCGGCCGAAGAGGTGGCGGTGGCGGACGCGGCGGCCCACGTGGCGCGGCTGCTGCGGGGCTAGGGCGGTGCTCCGCGATCAGTTTCCAGCGCTTGCGCGGTTTACCTATTTGAACACGGCCACCTATGGCCTCCTGTCCCGCCGGGGACGGGCGGCCATGGTGGGCCATCTCGACCGGCGGGACGACTTTGCTTGCGGCGATTTCCTGGCGTGGTTTGACGATATAGACCGGCTGCGCGCCAAACTGGCCCGTTTGGTGGGAGCGCAGGCGGACGACATCGCCTTTGCTCCCAACGCGGCCACGCCGCTCTCGCTGCTGCTGAACGGTCTGGACTGGGCGCCCGGCGACGAGATCGTCACGCTCGAAAACGAGTTCCCGAACCAGCTCTACTTCCCCGCCCTGCTGGCTAACCGGGGCGTGAAGTTCGTCGCCGCGCCCTGGGAGCGGCTGCAGGATCAGATCACCGCGCGGACGCGCCTGATTGTCATCAGCCAGGTGAGTTATTCGACCGGCTTCCGCCCGCCGCATCTGGAAACACTCGACCGGCGCAACGCGCTGCTCTATGTCGATGCCACGCAGTGCCTGGGCGCGCTGCGGTTCGACGGCGCGGCCGTGCGCCCGGACCTGCTCGCCGTGAACGGCTACAAATGGATGCTAGCGCCGAATGGCGCGGCGTTCTACGCCGTTTCGCCCGCGCTGCGGGCGCAGCTCGCGCCGCAGGTCATCGGGTGGCGCAGCCACTTCGACTGGCGCAACGTAAACAATCTCCATACGGACGCGCCGGTGTTTGCCGAAGCGGCGGAGAAGTACGAAGGCGGCATGCTCGATTTCCCGAGCCTGTATGCCCTCGAAGCCGCCGTCGATACGCTCTTCGAGTTGGGCCCGGAGCCGGTGGCGCGCTACGCGCTGGCGTTGAACGAGACGCTGCGAGCGGCGCTGCGGCGGGTGCCCGGCGTGACGCTATACAGCGACGAGTTTCCTGCTACCGGCCCGACACCGATCACCAGCGCGCGCTTTGCCGGGCGCGAGGCAGGAGGGCTGGCCGCCCGCCTCAAAGCCGAACACAACATTCTGACGTCGGCCCGCTGCGGCCGGCTGCGCGTGTCGCCGCATTTCTACAACGACGAGAACGACATCGACCGGCTGCTCGCCGCGCTATAGAGCCGCCCCTGACTGCCGAAGCGCCCGGGCGGGCCCGCCGGGCACCGGACCGGGCCCCGCGGCTGCCTCGACGCACCCTTGGCTCGAGGACCGCGCTGCAGGCTGAACGGGCATCGGCCCGCCTCGTTGCCACCGCGCCGCCGGGGGCGGCGCTATAACCCGTAAGCCGCGATCGCGTTGCGGGAGAGAATCTGCTCCTGTTCGGCAACCGAGTACCGCTTAATGGTCTGCTTGATGAGCTCCACCCAGGGCTTATACTGCCCGGCGACCAGCATGACGGGCCAGTCGGAGCCGAATAGCAGCCGCTTGGGGCCAAAGGCCTGGAGGGCGGTGTCGAGGTAGGGCGCAAGGTCGGCCGAACTCCACTTTTTCCAATCGGCTTCGGTGATCATGCCCGAGAGCTTGCAGTAGACGTTGGGCCGTTTGCCGAGTTCGATCATGTCCTCGCGCCAGGGCGAGAGAATGCGCTCTTTGATCTTGGGCTTGGCGACGTGGTCGAGGATGAAGAGCTGATTGGGATGCTGGTCGACAAAACGGATCGAGGGTTTCAGATGCCGCTCGTAGATCAGGATGTCGTAGCGCAGCTTGTACTTGAGCAGCTTCTTCACCCCGGCGTTAAAGTCGGGGCGCAGGATGTAGTTGTCGTCCGGCTCGCCTTGAATGACATGGCGCACGCCCTTAAACTTCTTGTGCGTGGCGAGCCGCTCGAGGTGCTTCTCAACATCGCTCTCCGTTAGCGGGACCCAGCCGACCACCCCGCGCAGAAAGTCGTGTTTTTCGGCCATGCCCAGCAGCCAGTCGCTCTCTTCTACCGTCGTGCGCGCCTGCACGGAGACGGCGCCGGAGACGCCGGCCTCGTCGAGCGTCTTCTTCAAATCCGCCGGCAGAAAGTCGCGGCGAATGGTCTTCATCTCGTCACTGATCCAGCCGTACTCGGCGGCCGAATACTTCCAGAAGTGGTGGTGGGTATCGATAATCGTCATGTGGCTTGGGCCTGGGCCGCGGCGCGTTTCTTTTCTGCTTCGCGTTCGGCGAGGATTCTCTTCCAGTCTTCGAGGATGACGGCCGTGGCGGTAGAGCCGAAGCGGTCGCAGCCTGCATTGTATACCGCAAAGGCGCTTTCGAGGGTACGGACGCCGCCAGAGGCCTTCATCTTCACCCGGTCCTTGAGGATGGACTTCATCAGCGCCAGATCCGGCAGCGTGTAGCCGGAGGGGCCGAAGCAGGTGGACGTTTCGGCGTAATCGACCTCGCAGCGTTTACAGATGCGGCAAAGGATGACTTTGAGATCGTCGGCCAGGTAGCCGTTTTCAAAGATCACCTTCGAGAGGGCACCCTCCTGCCGGCAGCTTTCGCTCATCTGCAGAATCTCGGTTTCGATGTGCTGAAACTGGCGCGAGATCATCTTGCCGATGTTGACGACCAGGCCGATCTCTTTGGCGCCGCGGCGCAGCAGGTCGCGGCCTTCATAGAGTTTCGCGGCGGTGCTCGAAGAGCCGTGCGGGAAGCCGGCCACGGTGGCCACGGCAACACCGGAGCCGTCGAGCGTGCGGATGGCGAGGTCCACATCGCAGGGGCGCACCACGGCGGCGGCGACGCGGTACTCGCGGGCCAGCCAGAGGCCGGTGATAACGTCCTCCTCCGACAGGTCGGGCCGCGTGAGCGAGTGCTCCATCAGGCGGGCGAGATCTTCGTAGGTTTCTAGCGCGGGCCGGGCTTCCTGCTCGCTGTGCGGATCCATAGTGTTCCCCATTCCTTAATGCGGGTACGGCCTTGGGGCGTCCCCGTCCACCAATCCTCGTGGTGAAAGTTGCCGAAGTTCCCGGCGCCGCGCTCCTTTTGGTCGAGGTCGCCAAGCGCGATGTTCAATCCCATGGGCCGGTCGCCGAGCCCGGGCGAGTAGAACTGGCCCGGGGCGACCTCGAGACACGGATCGAAACTGATGGCCCATTCGAGGACATATCCTTTGCCGCCCGGTTTCGGCTTGGCCGCGCAGTCCATGGCGTGGGTTTGAATCCAGCGCTGGTAGGTAGTCCAGGCGGCGAGGCTCGACCGCGGCTCGCCCTCCATCAGACCAGCGGCGCCGATGCCGCCGAGACGCGATTTCGTCAGGTTACAAACCATCTGCCAGCTTTGCCCGTTGCCGGCGGCGTTCTCTTCGGGCGAACTCCACCGGTTGGTGGCGTTCATTAGAATCTCCATCTCGTCGCCGAACCAGGGAAAGCCGGCGCGGGTCAATTCGTGGGCCCGGGGATTTTCGTCGGGCAGCCAGCGGGGGGTGTCGATGCCGTAAAGGACGTCGTCAGTGACATCGAAGCCGAAATAGAGCCGGCGGCCGTCGTGCTTGACGTAGCCTTTGATGGCGAGATCTTGCGGATCGGCGACGGGCGAGAAGGTGGAGATCCAGCTCGTGACGCCGGCAAAGGACATAGCGTCAGTCCACTCGCCCGGCGCCAGGACGCCATCGATGCTCGGGGTTACGCCCGGGAAGGCCTCCATGGTCCTGGGAAAGTCTCCGGCCCAGGCCGCCAAGGAAGCAGCAAACAGGAGGGCGCAGCGCACGGGGGTCACTTCTTTTTCCGGACCGGGGCGGCCGGGGCCAGGGCCCGGAGTTCCATCTTCGCCTTGGCGGCGTTCTCGTGGGAGGGGAACTTCTTGATCAGAGTTTCGAATTCGGTGCGGGCCTCGGCCTTAAAGCCGCTCTTGACGAGCGCCCGGCCTTTGAGCAGAAGGGCGTCCGCGGTCTTGGCGTTGTCGGGGTAGGCCTCGAGCAGCTTGTCGAAGGCGGCGAGGGCGGACGTGTAGTCGCCGCGGAGATACTCGATTTCGCCGATGTAGAACTGGGCGTTGGGCGCCAGGTCCGAGGAGCCGAAATACTGGATGTAGTCTTTAAACTGCGCAATGGCCAGATCAGCGTTGCCGGAGGTGCGGTCGCGCATGGCGGCATTGTAGAGCTGTTCGGCAGAGACCCCGGCGGGCGGACCGGCGGCGGTGGGCGTGGCGCCCGGGGGCGGCGGCGGGGCGCTGAGGGTGCGAATGGCTTGGCTCAGGTCGGCTACCTGATTCTGTAGCTTGCCCAGCCGGGAGGTGAGGTCGGCGACCGACTCCCGCACACTCGAAAAATCACTCGACATCTGGTCCACCTTTGAACCCAGGCCCGCGACGGGCACGACGAGATTCTTCTCCTGGTCCTTCAACTTATCGCGCAAACTCGCTTCGAGGACGGCGGTGGCAGTATTGGCCTTGTTGGCGGCATCGAGCGTCTGCTGGAGCAGCACCTGAATGGCGGCCAGCTTTTCATCCTGCGACCGCTGCAGCGAACGAACCTGGTCCTGCATCTGCAGGATGTCGCGCTGCATTTCGAGAATTTCCTTCTTCTGCCCGAAAACCGAAGGAACCAGCAACAGGCCAAACAGGGCAAAACGAGAGGTAAGTTTCATAACGGGATCAAGAATAGGAAAACGGGGGCGGATGCTGCCATCCGCCCCCGGCTATTGGTGTTGGGGAAACAACTACTGCGCCGCGAAGTGCGACCGGCGGTTCTTGGACCAGCAACCTTCGTTGCTTTCGGTACAAGTCGGGCGCTCTTTGCCGTAGGAGATGGTCCGGAGCCGGTCGGCGGAAACGCCCAACTGGGTCAGGAACTCCTTGGTGGCGGTAGCGCGGCGGTCGCCCAGTCCGAGGTTGTACTCGGCCGAGCCACGTTCGTCGCAATGGCCTTCGATCGTCAGAGTGTTGTTCGGGAACTTGCCGAAGATGGTCTTCAGCGCATCAGCGTTCTTGGTCAAGGTCGCGCGGGAGTCTTCCCGAATTTCGCTCTTGTCGTAGTCGAAGTAGATGTCCTGAATCAGCTTGGCGACCATGGTGCCGAAGTCATCGGACGGGGCCGGGGTCGCCGGAGGCGCCACAGCGGCAGGAGCCGTCACGTTCACGGTTACCGATTCGGTAGCCGTGCCGCCGGCATTGGTGGCCGTCAGAGTGTAGCTGGTGGTCGACGACGGGAAGACGCTCCGGTTGCCCGTGGCCGACACCGTGCCGAGACCCTGGCTGATCGAGACCGAGTCGGCGCCCTTGACTTCCCATTTCAGGACCGAAGCCTGGCCCCGTTCAATCGTCGAGGGTTCCGCCGTGAAGAATACAATCATCGGCTTCTGCACCACTGCCTTCGGTGCGACCGGCGCGGGAGCGGGGGGAGGAGGTGGAGCGGCCACCTTCTTCCGGCAACCCGCCGCGAAAAACGAAAGCGAGAGAGCGAGTGCGAGTACACTAACGCGTCTGATGTTCATCCTAAAATCTGCCTCCTCAGTTCTGCTGCAATACAATTCTGTTTTGAAGTTTCGCAAAAATCGAGTGCCGGATCATTTCGTCCACACCGGCTTCTCATTCACCCCGGCCGAAGTTAACTGCCGGAGTTGAGTTCCGTCGGCGAGCATCGACCAGATCTGCATCGAGCCACCGCGATTGGACGAGAAAACAATATGCCGCCCGTCGGGCGCCCACGTCGGGTTTTCGTTACGCCCGGCGCCCTGCGTGAGCTGCACGTATTCTCTCGTCGCTACATCCATTATGAAGATATTCCAATTGCCCGGGGAGTAGCCCTTGGTCCAGGCGAAAGCCATGTGCGAACCCTGCGGGTTCCACGCCGGATTCGAGGCCTCTCCTTCTCCGGTGGTCAAACGCGTTACGTCTGTACCATCAATATTCATTTTATATACTTGTTGCGGTCCGCCGCGACCCGAAACAAATAATATCTCATTCCCGGTCTTCGGATTGATCTTGGGTTCGACTTCGATCGACCGGGTGTTGGTCAAGCGTTCGAGCTTGCTGCCGTCGGCGTTGGCGCGGTAGAGCTGGGCCCAGCCGCTCGCCGTGGAGGAGTAGATCAGCTGTTTGCCGTCCGGGGTGTAGGCGGCGGTGGCGTTCATCGAAGCCCGCTGGTTGTAGAATGGGATCTTCCTGCCGGTTTCGAGCGAATGCACGACGATCTGCGGTACGCCGCCGGCGAAACTGGTGAAGGCAATGCGGGTGCCGTCCGGGGAAACGTTCGGCATTGTGACCAGATTCTTGTAAAACGTGAACTGTTTCTGGTTCGAGCCATCGTAGTCCATCACCCAGATCTCCTTCGAGCCCGACCGGTTCGATACAAAGTAGATCTTCGATCCCGCCAGACTCTCCACGCCAAACTGCCGCAAAATGTCAGTAGCGAACTCGTGGGCGACCTTTCTGGCCCCTTCTTCGTCCAAAGAGCCGTGATAGATCTTCCCGATCACCTGCGCCGCCGACACCTCCGGCTGGCGGACATTGAACAGCCAGCCAAATAATACCAACTGGTTGTCCTGTTCGGCGGTGTAGCCGAAGGCGAGAAAATCGCTGCTGACCGGGGGTTCGCTCCAATCGAGCAGCCACGGAGCGCGCGTGCGGTTGTTCGGATCGTACTGCAGCGGCTTACGGAAATCTTCCGGCCGCTGGGGCACGTTCAGAGGAAACATGCTCTTGGGCGCCATTTTAAATACGCCCGCCTGGTCGATGTCCTGGAATAGCGTCTCGTTAAAGACGGCGGTTAGATTCGCCGCCCGGCCGGCGCCGCGGAAATCCGGAATCGCAATGACCGCTTTCTGGCCGCCAACAATCCGGCCCACGATATCGGCGCCCGGCTGCCCATATGCAAGCGAAGCGGCCAAGGTCAAAAGACAAGGGAGAAATAAGTTCTTCATCGCTGTAGTTGAAATTGAAATTCTACGTTGGCCGAATCCCGCTCGAATTCCCGGGGCAGCGGCGGGAAGGGGGAGGCTTCCTGCACGGCCCGCTGCGCCGAGTAGTCGAGGGGCATGATTCCACTGCGCTGCGACACCCTGATGTTACGGACGCTGCCATCGCGCAAAATGTCGAAGGTTACCGCGACCAGATTCGCCGTTCGGATGTTCGGGTCGATGTCGTTGGTGCGCCATTTCTCGGCAATCCGGCGCTTGATCAGGTCGGCGTAGGCGCCAAAGCGGGTGCCGAGCGGGGTGCCGGTGCCGATGCCAACGCCGCCCGCGCCGGGTACGCCAAACATCGGGTTCGACATCGTCCGGCCCACGACCGTTTTCAGTTCGTTGGGGCGGTCCGGCTCCTTGGGCCGGTAGCGGTTGGCTTCGGCGGCAACATCGGCAATCCGCCGCTTTTCGCGCTCGGTTTTCAGCGCAATCGCCCGGGGATCTTCCTTCGGCCGGGTCTTTTCCGGCTCCGGCTCTTTCTGTTTGACCTCTGATTCCGTTTCGGCGGCCACGGGATTGGCTTTCGCCTGCCGCACCATCAGAGGAATCTTGCTGACGGGCGTGATGGCAAAGCCGCCGCCCGGCAGTGCATTGGGGTCGCCCCACTCCTCCCGCCGCCAGCCTGGCAACAGGCCGTAACCGATGACGGCGCACAGCACCAGCCCGTGCAGCACCAGGCTCTGGGCGAGAGCGTTCGATGCTTTACGCTGGCGCGTGGCCGTCGTCATTTCCGGCGTCCGGCTTCGTCGACGGGCTGGGTAACCATGCGGACGTCGAGCTTGGCTTCGCCGAGTTGGGAGACCACCTGCGCAATCGGATCCCAAGGCGTGGCCTTGTCGGCGCGCACGTAGACGGCCTTCTGGCCGGGGAAGCGCTGTTTGATGGCATCACCGAGTTCGTTGATGTTGACCGGCTTTTCGTTCAGCTGCATCTCGCCTTCGCGCGTGATGGTCACCACCGGCAGATCTTCGGCCGACTGGCGCACCTGCTTCACCTTCGGCACGTCGACTTCGAGGCCGAACTCCATGACATGCGCCGTCAGCATGAAGATGATCAGCAGCA
Source organism: Acidobacteriota bacterium (assembly GCA_026393985.1). Lineage (GTDB taxonomy): Bacteria > Acidobacteriota > Terriglobia > Bryobacterales > Bryobacteraceae. The sequence continues at coordinate 102,412 of JAPKZB010000091.1, read as the reverse complement.
CGAGCACGACGTCGACCAGCGGAATGATGTTGATTTCGGCCAGCGTGGAGGTGGAGCCGCGAAAGCGCGATCCCCGTCCGTTCCGGCTGCCCATCGAAAACGCCATCGGTCAAACCTCGTAGGCGCGCTCAACCAGGTTGAGGAACTCGAGTGAAAAGTCCTCGAGCCGAGCGCCGATTTCGCGCACGGACGCGCCGAAGTAGTTGTAGAAGATGGCCGCCGGAATCGCCGCCGCCAAGCCTGCCGCGGTCGCCACCAGCGCCGCCGCAATCCCCGGCCCCACGGCGCGCAGGCTGGCGCTGCCGGCCGAACTCAAGGCCTGAAAGGCGTCAATGATACCCAACACCGTGCCGAACAGGCCAATAAACGGCGTGATGGCCGCAATCGTCGCCAGCCAGTTCAGGCTCTGTTCGAGTTCGCTGATCTCCTGGCTGATGCCGATCTGCAGGCTGCGCTCAATCGCAGGGCGGTTGGTGAGCTTCCCTTTGCCGCGCACTTGGCGATCCACTTCGGCCCATCCGGCGTCGAACACCCCAACGACGGGCGCCGTCGGGAACTGTTCGCACGCGGCGGTGATGACGTTCATGTCCGCGGCCTTGCGGAAGGTGCGCAGGAACTTGCCATTCTCCTCGGTAGCCTTCTTGAGGCGGCCGTACTTTTGAAACACGATCGTCCAGGAGTAGACGGAGGCAGCCACCAGCAGTCCCAGGACAGCCAGCGAGATGGGGTTATCGGACCCGATAATGCTCCACCAACTGGGTCCGGGCGAAGGCGCCGCGGCGGTCAGGATAAAGAATGCGCTCAACAGAATCTCCAGCCCTCTATTTTAGCGGGACGCGCCAGCCAAACAATAAGTGTATCTCGTGATTTTAGTTGCGCGTGTAAATGACCCGCCCGTTGAAGATGGTCGCGTCCACGCGGGTCTTGTGGATGTCGGCCGGTGGAATACGAAACAGGTCCTGCGACAGGATGACGATGTCGGCCAACATCCCGGGTTTGATCTGCCCTTTCCGGGTCTCTTCAAAGCTGGCGTAGGCGCCATGGACGGTGTAGGCCCGCAGCGCAGTTTCCACGCTCACCCGCTGCGCCGGTAGCCAACCGCCGGCGGGCAAGCCGGTGGTGGTCTGCCGGTTGACGGCGTTGTGCATGCCGCGGATCGGGTCGAGGCTGATCGACGCCGGCCAGTCGCTTGAGAAAACGAGCCGGGCGCCGGCCATTTCAAGGCTGCGCCAGGCAAAGGAGTTTGGCAGCCGCGCGGGGCCAATGGCGTGGGACCAGATCTCCACCGTACCCGGGTCGGCATGAATCGGCTCCATCGACGGCAGCACGCCGAGGGCGGCGAAGCGCGGGATATCGGACGAAGCGATCGTTTCAATATGCTCGATGCGGAAGCGGGAATCCCGCACGCCGTTGACGCGGCGGGCGTGTTCGTAGCCATCGAGCGCCATGCGCACGGCGCGGTCGCCGATGGCGTGGGTGAGGACCTGGAGTCCCAGTTTGTCAGCCAGCGCGACCGTCGCATTGAACTTGGACTGGGTCCAGGCGGCCTTGCCGGTCTCGCCGGGTTTGTTCGCATACGGTTCGAGCATGGCGGCGGTGTGGGACTCGATCACCCCGTCCATCATCATTTTGATCGCGGCCACGCGCAGGTCCGGTCCGGGGAAGCGGCTTTTGTGGGCGGCCCACTCGCGCAGGGTCGCCCCGTCGGTAAGCGGCCCCACGCTGGGCGCGATGGCGGTGCGCACCGTCAGCTTGCCGGCCTTGGCAAACTCGCTGAATAGAGAGATGGTCTCCTCGTCGCCGCTGGCATTCTGCATGCTGGTTATGCCCAAGCGCGCGAGCACAGGCATCCCATCGGCCAGCGCCTGCAGGTTCCGCGCCCGGTCCGGCCGGGGAACGAACTTGCGGACGAGACCCTGCGCCCCCTCCTTCAAGGCGCCCGCCGGCTCGCCGGCCGCGTTCTTCACCACTTCGCCAAATCCCTTGTATTCGGTGGCCGCCGTGACCCCGGCCACGGCCAGCGCCTTCGAATTCACCCACGCCGTGTGTCCGTCGTAGGCGCTCAGAAACACCGGCCGGTCTTTCACGACGGCGTCGAGCCACTCCTTCACGGGCAGTTTGCCGCCCGGGAAACAGAGATACTCCCAACCCCGTCCCGTAACCCACCCGGTGCCCGGGTTGCGGGCCACGAAATCACCCACCGCCTTCTGAATGGTCTCGAGCGTGCAGATGCCCGTCAGGTCGATCTCGCGCAGCCCCAGCGCGCCGCCAAGAAAGTGCAGATGGGCGTCGTTGAAACCCGGGGTGACCAGACGGCCTTTGGCATCGACGACGCGGGCCCCGGGCGGCGTCGCCACCTCGTCGCCGCCGACGGCCACAACGCGCCCGTCCCGCATCACCACCGTCGAGGCAAATGGCTTCGTTTCGTCACCGGTCCACACGTGCCCGTTGCGAATGACCAGATCCTGGCCCGGAGACAGGGCGGCGATGAGAAAAACCAGCAAAACACGCATGATTTCCAGTCTGCCAGATCCAGGGGAATATACTAAGGGGATGTCTCCGGAAGTGATGGCGAAATACGAGGTGGTCATCGGCCTCGAAGTGCACGCCCAACTCAGCACGCGCACGAAAATCTTCTGCTCCTGCCCCACCAGCTTCGGCGCCCAGCCTAACACGAACGTCTGCCCGGTCTGCCTCGGTTTGCCGGGGGCGCTGCCGGTACTCAGCCGCGGCGCGGTTGAACTCGGCGCCAAGGGTGCGCTCGCGCTGAACTGCGCGGTGCAGCCGGAGTCGGTTTTCGCCCGGAAGAACTACTTCTATCCGGACCTGCCCAAGGGCTACCAGATCTCGCAGTTCGATAAACCGCTCGCTCTCGCCGGCCACCTCGACGTCCACGTCAACGGCGACACCAAACGCATCGGCATCACCCGCGTCCACATGGAAGACGATGCCGGCAAGTCGGTCCACGACGGCTTCAAGGACTCCGACCGCTTCACCTATGTCGACCTGAACCGCTCGGGCACGCCGTTAATTGAAATCGTCTCCGAACCCGATATCCGCAGCGCCGACGAGGCCGTCGAGTACTTCAACGAGGTCCGCCAGGCCCTCGTGTTCGCCGAGGTTTCGGCCTGCGACATGGAGAAGGGCCATCTGCGCTGCGACGCCAACGTCTCCATGCGGCGCAAGGGCGCCAAAGAGTTCGGCACCCGCGCCGAGGTGAAAAACCTCAACTCGTTCCGCTTCCTCAAACAGGCGATCGAGTTCGAGATGGAGCGGCAGGTGGAGATCCTCGAATCCGGCGGCCGCGTCATCCAGGAAACCCGCCTGTTCAACCCCGAGTTGGGCGAAACCCTTTCGATGCGTTCGAAAGAAGAGGCGCACGACTACCGCTACTTCCCCGAACCGGACCTGATTCCGGTGCGCATCAGCCCGGAGTGGCTCGCCCGGCTGCAGGCTTCGATGCCCGAGCTACCCCAGGCCCGGCGCGCCCGCTTTGTCAGCGAATACGGCCTGCGCGAATACGACGCACAGATCCTGACCGCTTCGCGCGAAACCGCCGACTACTTTGAAGGCGCCGCCCGCGCGGCCTCTGACCCCAAGCAGGCCGCCAACTGGGTGATGGGCGACCTGGCCGGCCTGCTTAAAGCCGACGGCAAAGAGATCCCGGACTCGCCCATTCCGCCCGAGCACATTGGCGAGCTCGTCACGCTCATCACCAAGGGCGAACTGTCGGGCAAACTGGCCAAGGAGATCTTCCCAAAGATGTACGCAACGGGCGATGCGCCGTCGGTGATCGCCGAACGCGAAGGGCTCAAACAGATCAGCGACACGGGCGCCCTCGAAAAAATTGTCGAAGAGGTGATTGCCGCCAATCCCAAGCAGGTCGAGCAGTACAAGGCCGGCAAGACCACCGTGATCGGCTTCTTCGTGGGCCAGGTGATGAAGCAGTCGCGTGGCCAGGCCAACCCGGCTACGGTAAACGCGATTCTGGCGGAAAAGCTGAAATAAGGCGGCCTCTGGCAAGAACATTTCGACTGCGGAATGTCGGCCGGAGCCGCGCTACACTTACCTGTTGTTGCTTACCCGACCCGACCTCCCCACCGAGAACGCGGCCGAGATCGTGGGCCAGTTGGCGCACGAACTTCGTCAGCCGCTAAGCGCCATGGAGGCGATCGTCTACTACCTGCAACTGACGGTGGTCGACGATGCCCGTACGCGCGCCCAGATCGAGAAACTGCGGCAGTTGATTGACCAGTCGGGATCTATTCTCTCCGACGCCGTCCACTATCTACAGGCCGCGCCCGCCCGCCCCGAGCGCCGCGACCTGCACGAGGCGCTCGCCGAGAGCGCAGGCCGGCTGGCCACGCTCGATCAGAACCTGCTGGCATTCGATCTGGCTGATCCTTTCCCGCTCCTCAACTTCGACCTGATCCAGATGCAGCACCTGCTCGGAGCAGCCCTGCGGTTCTGCCTCCGCGCCAGCCGGCGGGCGCATCCCGTCGAGGTGACTACGCGCGTCCAAAACGCCCGCGCCGTGCTGAGCTTTGCCACCACGGCGCCGCAGCTCGATCTGCTCTCGCCCGACGATCTATTCACGCCGTTTGAAGACCATCCCACGGCGGTGGCCGGGCTGGGCCTCGCCAGCGTCCGCCGCATTGCCGAAGCGCACGGCGGCGACTGCCGGCTGCTCACCGAACCCGGGCACCGCCTGGCGCTGCGTATCGAACTACCGCTTTAGCGCGGCCGCTCCGGCCGCGCCCAGGGCGCCTTGCCCGGCGGGGCCGACGGTTGGAATCGGGCCCGGATTCTCGCCAAGGCCTTCAGTTGAATCTCGATGCCCTGCTCGAAGATGCCGCCTTCGTCGAGCAGCGTCTTCTGCAGGTCGGCCACTGGCACGGCCTGTACGCTTACGCCCTTCTCGACGGCCAGCGCCGCCGCCACGCCGGCCGCGTGACCCAGAATCATGTACTGCGGCTCCATGCGCAGGCTCGAATAAGCCACGTGGCTCGCCGAGAAGCAGACGGGCACCAGCAGGTTAACGGCCTCGGATGCCTTCGGCAACAGGACGCGGTAAGGAATCTGGTAGGGCTGCACGGGCACCTCGACGTTGCCTTCGTTGACGACAAACCCTTCGGACGAGACATGGCGCTGGACGTTGTGCGAGTCCGAGTTGTAGCTGCCCATGCCGATCACGTCCGGCTTGGTGCGCTCGGTCTGCAGGTCTTTCTGCGCGGCGACAAAGCCGCCCACCATCCGCCGGGCCTCACGCACGTAGAGCTGGTGCGGCCAGTGGCCAGTATCGGCGAACTCGTCTTTGGCCAGGCCCCACTCGCGGGCCTCGGCCTGCAGGGCCGGCGGCACGCGCGGGTCGTTGGCGAGGAAGTAGTAGAAGCCCTGCTGGTAGTCGATGTGCTCCTGCCAGAGGCGCGCCCGTTCAGCGTAGCTGCCTTCGGGATAGGTGTAGTTGCGGCCGATGTAGTCGGTCGAAAAGCCGCCGCGGTTGTTGAAGTCGGCCTTGCCGTTGGGAATAATGCGAATCAAACCCACCTCGTTCATGGTCAGCGCCCGGCCCATGTAGCCGGTCATCGCGGTCAGGTAACGGGCGAGCAGTTCGTAGCGGGCCGGGTCGTAGTTGGCCGGCTTGGGCCAGGGCAGCCGGTTGGCGGGGACCTTGGTGGCGATGACGCGGAAGTTGTAGGCCTGAATGCGCTTGTCGCCGCTGCCGGGTTCGCCGCGCGGTTCGGCCGAAATTTCTGGCAGCAGTTTTCCGTTCGCATCACGGGCAGGGATGTCGACGGCGAAGTTGTGGTTGCGGGTGTGGGCCAGCACGCCGGCCAGCGACTCGCCGTAATCCTTCTGACCCTCGCGGCCGTAGGTGTAGGAGACGCCGGCCTGCGCCATCAGGTCGCCTTCGTAGCTGCAATCGGCGAAAACCCTGGCCCGGAAGCGGGCGCCGTTCTCCATCGTCACTTCGGCCACGCGGTCGCCCTGCTTGCGGACACCCGTTTTCTCGCGCAGGCGGTGCCCGTAGAGCACGGTCACCCCGGCGTCGGCCAGCATCTGCCGCATCACCTTTTCGGCGGCCCCAGGTTCGGGCATCCAAGCCACCTGTTGCAGATGGCGGTCCATCTCATAGTGCCGGCCCATGCGCCAGTAGAACTCCAGCGCCATGCCACCGATGACCTCGCCCTTGCCCATATCGGTTCCGGACAGGCCCCCGGTCACCATGCCGCCCACGTGCCGGCCGGGTTCAAGCAGCACGGTCTTCAATCCATGCCGGGCGCCGGAGACGGCGGTCATCACCCCGCCTGCCGTCGCACCATAGACGACCAGGTCGAACTCCTGCGCCGCCAGTCCCGCCGCCAGGGCGATGGCCAAAGCCACTACTTTTTGCATAGCTCCTCCACACGGACGCGCAGCTCTTTCACCTCTGCCTTCAAATCGCCCAGCCTCGCCACATTGGCCAACTGCGCCAGATACTCTTTCAGCGGCCGCGCCGGCGTGCCCCAAACCACCTGGTTGCCGTGCACAATCTTCGACGTCAGCACGCCGCAGCCGCTTCCCAGCACCGCTTTGGACTCAATCCGCGCCTTATCCCCAATGCCCACCTGCCCGCCAATGATCGCGTAATCCTCCACCACGACGCCGCCCGACAGTCCCGTTTGCGCGGCAATCACCACATGGTTCCCGATCTGGCAATTGTGCGCGATGTGAACCATGTTGTCGAGTTTGACGCCGTGGCCGATACGCGTCACCCCCAGCGCCGCGCGGTCGATGCAGGCGTTGGCGCCGAGTTCAAAGTCATCACCAATCTCGACGCGGCCCACCTGCGGGAACTTCTGGTAGCGGCCCTCGTGCAAAACGAAGCCAAACCCATCCGCGCCGATGACGCAGCCGGCGTGCAGCACGGCCCGGGCGCCAATGGTGACGCCATCGTAGATCGTGACCCGGGCGTGCAGCAGCGCCTGGTCGCCCAGGGTCACCCCGGCGCCGATGGCGCACCCGGCCCCGATCTCGCTACCCGCGCCGATCTTCGTCCCCGCGCCGATCGTCGTCTGCGGCCCGACGCTGACGCCCGGGCCGAGTTCGACGCCTTCGCCGAGCACCGCCGACGGATGCACCCCCGCCGCCGCCCGCCGCCGCGGGTAGAGCGCCATCAGACAGCGGGCAAACGCACCCCGCGGCTGCGGCACGTAGATCCGCGTCCGGCCGAGTTCGCTGCCGGGGGCGACCAGCAGGCAGCCGGCCGCCGTCGTTTCGGCCGCCTTGGCGCCCTTGGCGTTGCCGACGAAACTCAGCTCCGCCGGCCCGGCCTCTTCAATCGGCGCCGCGCCCGTAATCTCGCACTCCCCGTCGCCGGACCACTCGGCCCCCAGCATCGCCGCAATTTCCCGTACTTTCATAGCTCGAACGCTATGATAGCGTTCAATGGCCATCGATCCTTCCGCGCGCATCGCCCCCACCGCGCGCGTCCACCCCGACGCCCACATCGGGCCCCAGACCGTCATCGGCGATTTCTGTCTGATCGAGTCCGATGTCCGCATCGGCGCCCACTGCCGGATTGAACCCTACGTCTTCATCAAACGCTGGACTACGCTCGGCGACCACAACGAAATCTCCGCCCACACCGTCCTCGGCACCGACCCGCTCGACCGGGCCTTCACCGGCGAGCGCTCCTACCTCACCATCGGCCATCACAACCAGATCCGCGAACACTACACCATCTCCCGCGGCACCAAGCCCGAATCCACCACTACCATCGGCGATCACAACTACGTGATGACCTCCGGCCACATCGCCCACAACGCCACCATCGGCTCCCATTGCACCATCGCCAGCTGCGCCCTCATCGCCGGCTACGTCACCGTCGAAGATCGCGCCTTCATCTCGGGTGGCGTGGGCATCCACCAATACTCAAAGATCGGCCGCCTCGCCATGATCGGCGGCAACATCCGCGTCAATCTCGACGCTCCACCCTACTTTCTCTACTCCGAGTTCAACATCGCGCCCCGCGGCCTGAACCTCGTCGGCCTGCGCCGCGCCGGCTTCACCGTGGCCGACATTGCCCCACTCAAGCAGGCCTACCGTCTCCTCTACCGCTCCGGCCTCAAGCTCGCCGATGCCCTCGCCCGCATCGAGGCCGAGCTGCCCGGCGAGCATACCCAACATCTGGTCGACTTCATTCGCTCCTCCAAGCGCGGCATCGCAAGGGAAGGCCGTCCGGGTGATACATTGACCTAGTTGCGCCGTATTTCTGTGTTTCTCGTCCTGTCCTGCTGCGCCATCGCGCAGGAGCTTCGCCTGCCCGATGCCGTCAAGCAGGCGACGGCCAAGTACCCTTCCGTGCAGGTTTCTCTCGACCAGGTTGCTGAAGCCGCCGCCGGGGTGAATCTCGCGCGCCTGGCCTATCTGCCGCGGGCCGAAATGCTCGGCCAGGTCAACCGGGCCACGGCCAATAACGTCTTCGGCCTGCTGCTGCCGCAGACGGTGGTTTCGCCGATCTCGGGTCCGCTGCTGCCCACCGGTGCTCAATTCACCAACGTCTGGGGCACCGCCGTCGGCCTGATGATCAACTGGGAGCCGTTTGACTTCGGCCGCCGCGAAGCCGAAGTGGCCGCCGCCGCCGCCGGCAAGACCCGCGCCGAGGCCGCCGTGGCGCGCACCGAACTCGAAGTCGCCACCGCCACGGCCGATGCCTATCTCACGGCGCTGGCCGCCGAACAGACCGTGCTCTCGGCCCGGGCCGCCGTCACGCGGTCGCAGGAGCTCGTGCGCCTGACCGAGGCGCTCGTCCACGCCGACCTGCGGCCGGGCGCCGACCTCTCCCGCATCCAATCCGAAGTGCTGCTCGCCCAAGCCCAGGTGGTCCGTGCCGAACAAGCGGTCGCCACCGCCCACGCCACGCTCGCGCAGTTCGCCGGCCCGGGAACGCCCGTCAACTCGTTCCGCGCCCTGCCTCCCGCCGCGCCGCCCGCCGGCCTCGCCGCCACGCATCCCGTCATCCGCGAACAGCAGGCGGCCATCGACGAGATCAAGTCCCGGCAGACAGTGCTCGACAAAAGCTGGTACCCGCGTCTGAACACGCAGGCCAACGTTTTCGGCCGCGGCGCGGGCACCAATCTCAACGGCCCGTTTCCGGGCGGGGCTGCGGGTCTGGCGCCCAACACGGGCAACTGGGCCATCGGCGCAACGGTCACCTTCCCCCTGCTCGAGTACAAAACCCTGCGCGCCCGCCGGCAGGTGGAGCAGCAGCGCATCTCGCGCGAATCCTCCCGCCAGTCGCTGCTCGAACGGGAACTGACCGCCGCCCTCGACCGCGCCCGCATCGTTGTCGCCACGGCGCGCAACCTCGCCACCATCACGCCCCGGCAGGTCGCCCTGCTCGGCCAGACCCTCGAACAGACCACGGCCCGCTACCGCGCCGGCCTCGCCAACCTGAACGAAGTGACCGACACGCAGCGTCTGTTGACGCAGGCCGAAATCGACCACGCGCTGGCCCTGCTCAACGTCTGGCGCGCCGAACTCGCCCTGGCCGCCACGCAAGGGGACCTCAACTCGTTTTTGAGCAAGGTGCCGTAAAGCCATGCGACTCGTTACTCTCGCCCTCCGCCGTCCGGTCACCATCTTTGTCGCCGTGCTCGCCATGGTCCTCGCGGCGTGGCTCGCCAGCCGCCGCATCGCCGTCGATATCTTCCCCGAAATCGGCCAGCCGGCCATCTTCGTCGCGCAGCCCTACGGCGGCATGGACCCCTCCCAGATGGAGGGCTACCTGACCTACTACTACGAGTACCACTTCCTCTACATCGCGGGCATTGAGCACGTCGAGTCGAAAAACATTCAGGGCGCTTCGCTGATGAAGCTCTACTTCCATCCCGGCACCGACATGGCGCAGGCGATGGCGCAGGTAATCGGCTACGTCACCCGCTCGCGCGCCTTCATGCCGCCCGGCGTCGTCGGCCCGTTCATTACCCGCTTCGACGGCGGCTCGGTGCCCGTGGGCCAATTGATCTTCTCAAGCCCCACGCGCCCGCCGGCCGAAATGCAGGACATCGCGCTGAACCGCGTCCGCCCGCTGTTCGCCACACTGCCCGGCGTCTCCGCCCCGCCGCCCTTCGGCGGCAACCAGCGCACCATCGTTGTCCGCCTCGATCCCGATAAACTGCGCAGCTACCGCATCTCGCCCGAAGAAGCCATCGCGGCTGTCAACCGCGCATCGAGCGTGCAGCCGGCCGGCAACATCCGCATCGGAGACCTCAACCATTTCGCCACCTCGAACGCCGCGCTCGGGGCGAACCTGCCCGAACTGATGGACGCCCCGGTGCGGCCGGGCGAAAACCCGCCGGTGTTCCTGCGCGACATCGGCGTCGTCGAAAACGGCGCCGACATTCTCACGGCCTACGCGCACGTCAACGGCAAGCGCACGGTCTACATGCAGATCACCAAGCGCTCGGACGCCTCCACGCTGGACGTCATCCGCACGGTCCGCGCCAATCTCGGGGCTTTCAAAGCCGTCTGCCCGGAGGATGTCGATGTCCGCGTGGAGTTCGACCAGTCGACGGTCGTAACGCAGGCGCTCAGCGCCCTGGGGACCGAAGCGGCGCTGGGCGCCGTGCTGACCGGCCTGATGGTTCTGCTCTTCCTGCGCGATTGGCGCAGCAGCCTGATCGTGATCACGACGATCCCGGTGGCGCTCCTGTCCGCGCTGGTCGGCCTGTGGGGACTCGGGCAGACGATCAACATCATGACGCTCGGCGGCCTGGCGCTGGCCGTGGGCGTGCTCGTCGACGAGGCGACCGTAGAGATCGAGAACATCCACGCGCACATGGCCGGCGGCCTCAACCGCGTCGAGAGCGTCCTTGCCGCCTGCCGCAAAACGGCCACGGCGCGCCTGCTTTCGATGTTGACGATCCTGGCCGTCTTCGCCCCGGCGCTGTTCCTGACCGGCGTGGGCCGCCAACTGTTCGTACCGCTGTCGCTCGCCGTGGCGCTGGCCATGGCCGCGAGTTACGTGCTGTCGAGCACGCTGGTTCCCGTGCTCGCCGCGAAGTTTGTCCGCCCCGCCGCGCACCGGCCAGGCTCAATGCTATATAGCACTTTGCTTGGCGCTTTGCTGCCGCTGCGGTGGGTCATCGCGCCGCTCTATCTGCTGCTCGCGGCCGGGGTGATTTACCTGGTCGTACCGGGCCTGGGGACGGAGCTGTTCCCGGCCGCCGATGCGGGACAGTTCAAATTGCGCCTGCGCGCGCGCACCGGCACGCGCATCGAACGCACCGAAGAGTACGCGCTGCAGGCGCTCCAGCTGATGCAGCGCGAAGTCCCCGTGGCGATCAGCTCGGCCTTTATCGGCGTGCAACCGGCCAGTTATCCGATCAACACCATCTTTCTGTGGACCTCCGGCCCGCACGAAGCCGTCTTCCAGGTGGCGCTGAAGCCCGAGGCCACGCTGCGCGGCGAGGCGCTGCGCGAGCGCCTGCGGGCGGTGTTTGCCAAGGAACTGCCGCAGGTCCAGATCTCGTTTGAAGCGGGCGACATTGTCAGCGATGTGATGTCGTTCGGCTCGCCCACCCCCATCGAAGTGGCCGTGCAGGGGCCCGCCCTGCCCGCCAACCGCGCCCACGCCGAAAAGGTAATGGCCGAACTCCGGAAGCTTCCCGCGCTGCGCGATCTGCAGTTCGCCCAGCCGCTCGACTACCCCACCATCGACGTGCAGATCAACCGCGAACGCGCCGGCCAGTACGGCCTCACCATGGCCAACGTCGCCCGGTCGCTGGTCGCGGCAACGTCAAGCTCCCGCTTTGTCGATCCCAACTACTGGCGCGACCCGAACTCCGGCAACGCCTTCCAGATTCAGGTGGAGATCCCGCAGCACCGCATGGCTTCGGTGAACGACCTGGCCGACCTGCCGGTGATGCAGAACCGCGAGGCCCGCCCCACGCTCGGCGACGTGGCAACCATCAAGCCCGGCAAGACCTACGGCCTCGTCGAGCGCTACAACATGCAGCGCGTCGTTTCGATCACCGCCAACCTGCACAACATTCCGCTCGGCGAAGCCGAAGCGCAGATCCGCGCCGCCCTCCGCCGGGCCGGGGAACCCGCCCGCGGCGTGACGGTGCAGGTGCGTGGTCAGGTGCCGGCGCTGAACTCGACGCTCGACGGCCTGCGCCTCGGCCTCGCCGTGGCGATTGCGGCCATCTTCCTGCTGCTGACGGCCTACTTCCAGAGCCTCCGCCTGGCCCTCGTGGTTCTTTCGACGGTGCCCGCCGTGCTGGCCGGCGTCGTGCTCGCGCTGCGCTTTACCGGCACCACGCTGAATCTGCAGAGCTTCATGGGCGCCATCATGGCCACGGGCATTGCCATCGCCAACTCAATTCTGCTCGTCACCTTCGCCGAACTGGCGCGCCGGTCCGGCGGTACGCTCGCCGACGCCGCGGCGGCCCGCCTGCGCGCCGTGCTGATGACGGCCTTCGCCATGATGGCCGGCATGACGCCCCTGGCCCTCGGCGCGGCGCAGACGGCCCCGCTCGGCCGCGCGGTACTCGGCGGTCTCGCGCTGGCCACGGTCGCCACACTCACCGTCGTGCCGCTGTTCTATCAAATCCTGCAACCTCAAAACGCCCGCGATGCGTCCCTGCTACCCCATGAAGAGAACTCTTAGCCTCGCTCTACTCTGCGCCCTCGGCCTGTCTGCCCAGGAGACTGTTCCGGTGGTCGTGCAGCCGCTCGACCGCAAGCTCCGCCTGCCGGCCGAGATCCTGCCGTATCAGGCCGTTGATCTCCACGCCCGCGTGCAGGGTTTTGTCGAGAAGGTCGAGGTGGACCGCGGCAGCGTCGTCCGCAAGGGGCAGTTGCTGATCGAACTGTCCGCGCCGGAGCTGAAGGCGCAGTTGGCCGAAGTCGAAGCCAAGGCCGTGGCTGTCGAGAGCCAGCGAGCCGAGGCCGAAGCCCGGCTCGCGAGCCAGGAGGCCGTGCTCGAACGCCTGCGGCAGGCGGCGGTAACGGCCGGGGCGGTGGCCGGGATCGAAGTGATTCAGGCGCAGAAGGCGGCCGATGCACTGCGGTCGCAGATTGCGAGCATCCAGAGCCAGGCGCGGGCGACACGCGCCTCGGCGGCAGCCATCGGCGAACTCATCGGCTATCTCAAGGTGACCGCGCCGTTTGACGGGGTCATCACCGCCCGCCACGTGCACCCGGGGGCGCTCGCCAACGGGCCGCTGCTGCGCATTGAACAGGTGAACCGGCTGCGGGTGGTGGTGGCCGTGCCGGAGTCCGAAGTGGCGACGATGATTGCGGGCGCCAGTGTGCCGTTCGCGATCGCGGGGGGCCTGACAGGCAGCGGTGTGATCACGCGCATCGCGCGGTCGGTAGACCCGAAGACGCGGACGATGCCCGTGGAGCTTGAGGTGGCCAACGCTTCCGGCAAGCTCAGCCCCGGCATGTACGCCGAAGCTACGTGGCCGGCGCGCCGGGCGCAGCCTTCGATTCTCGTGCCGCCCACGGCGGTGGCGGTGAACACGGAGAAGGTGTTCGTCATCCGGAACAATCAGGGCCGCGCCGAACACGTGCCGGTGGTGAAGGGCGCGGCGGCCGGGGAACTGGTGGAAGTGTTTGGCGCACTCGCCGCGGGCGACCGCGTGCTGCGCCGGGCTTCGGACGAGATCCGGCCGGGCACGCCCATCAAGTAGCCGGCTGGTTTACAAGTCCATCTGCGTGCCGATCTCGACCACGTGGCGGTGCGGCAGACCGAAGAAGCGGTCCGCCGCCACGGCGTTCTTCTGCAGCATCATGAAGATCGACTCGGCGAACTGGCCCATGTGACCTTTCGACGAGGCGACGAAGTTTTCGCGGCCCAGATAGTAGGTGACATCCGGGTAGGCGAAAGGAATATTGAGGCTGCGAACCGCCTCCTCGAGAACGGGAACCACGTTGGGCTCTTCCATGAACCCGAAGCGAACCACCACGCGGTAAAAGCCATCGTCGAGCGCCGTGGTCGTGTACCGCTGCCCGGCGGCGACGATAGGGTCGTCGGAAATCTGAATCGTCAGTAGGATGACGGTCTCCTGCAGCGCGCGGCTGCGTTCGACATGGTGGACCAGCACCGGCGGCAGCATGTCCGCGCTTGAGGCCATGAAGACCGCCGTGCCCGGCACCCGCACCGCCAACCGCGCGCGGTAGCGGGATTCGGCCGACTCTTTAGTTGGGAAGCGGTGGCGGTAGCGGAGGGCAATCAATGTCCGCCCCCGATTCCAGATCACCATCACCGTCAGCACCGCGGCGCCGATGAGCACCGGCACCCAGCCACCGTCGAGAAACTTGCCCAGGTTGGCGCCGAGAAACGGCAGATCGACCAGCAGGAACAAAACAAGTAAGCCCGCGGCCTTCGCAAGCGGCCAATGCCAGCGATGGCGCACCACCAGGAAGTACATCACCGAGGTGATGACCATCGTCCCGGTGACCGCGATGCCGTAGGCGGCCGCCAACCGCGACGAGGCGCCGAAACTGATCACGAGCGCCAGACAACCGATGGCCAGAAGATAGTTCACCTGTGGAATGTAGATCTGGCCTTCGGTATGATGCGCCGTGTGACGCACCTGTACCCGCGGGAAGAAGCCCAACTGCATCGCCTGCCGCGTCAGCGAGAACGCCCCGGAGATCAGCGCCTGCGAGGCGATAATCGCCGCCATGCTCGAAAGCACCACGAGCGCATAGGTCGCCCAACCGGCCGGCACCATATCAAAAAACGGATTGTCCATCGACCGGGGCTCCCGCAGGGCGTGCGCCCCCTGGCCGAAGTAAGCCAGCAGCAGCGCCGGCATAACGAAGCCGAGCCAGACGGCGCGGATGGGTTTAATGCCAAAGTGGCCCATATCGGCGTAGAGCGCCTCGCCACCGGTCACCGCCAGGACGACCGAAGCCAGAATATGGAGTCCGGAAAAACCATGGTGCAGGAAATAGTTCACCGCGTGATGCGGCAGTACCGCGCCGAGAATCTCGGGATTGTGGCTGATGTGATAGGCGCCCAGGCTGCCCAGCGTCAGGAACCAGACGATCATGATCGGGCCGAACAGTTTGCCCACCGTGGCCGTTCCTTGGCTTTGAATCGCAAAAAGGCCTATCAGGATGGCGCAACTGATCGGCACGACCGCCCCGCTGAAGCGCGCATCGGCCACTGCCAAACCCTCGACGGCGCCCAGCACGGAGATCGCCGGCGTGATGATGCCGTCACCGTACAACAGGGCGGCGCCGATCACAGCGAACAGCGCAACGGCCGAAATCCGGCCCGGCTTGGCGCCCCGCATCTGCTCCGGCACGAGCGCCAGCAGTGCGAAGATGCCGCCCTCGCCTTTGTTTTCGGCCTTCATGATGAAGGTCAGATACTTCATGGTCACCACCAGCATCAGCGCCCAGAAGATCAGCGATAGGATGCCGTAAAGGTCTTCCTGCGTGGCGCGGTGGTGCCCGGCAGCGTGCAGGCACTCTTTGAGGGTATAGAGGGGGCTGGTTCCGATGTCGCCGAAAACGACGCCCAACGCGCCCAGGGCCAGACCGCGGAAGCTGGCCTGGTGGTCATGATTTGCGGACATAAGACCCAGGGTAGCCCATCCCGCCCGAGCCGTCGGCGATCATCGTAGACTGGCCTGTATGCGCGCCGCTCTCCTGCTCCTCGCCGCCTGCACTCTGCAGGCCCAGAACTCCACCAAGCCCGGACGGTTCCACGTCGAACACCCCACGCTCCTCAACCTCGGTTTCGAGTGGTTGATCGAAGGCGACGAGAACCGTAACGCCATGGTCGAAGTCCGTTTCCGCAAGGCCGGCACCATGGCGTGGCGGCCCGCTCTGCCGCTGCTCCGCCTCGGCGGCGAACGGCCCCACCGGGACCGCGAGAGCATGAGCTATACCGTCCCGCATGGCTTCGCCGGCAGCATTCTCAACCTCGAACCCGCCACCCGCTATGAGTGCGAACTCACGCTCCGCGACCCGGACGGCATCACCGGCCAGGCCCTGCAGAAGGTCACCGTCGCCACGCGCAGCGAACCCCGCCCCTATCCCGGTGGCCGCGTCCTCCACGTCTATCCCGCCGACCACGAAGGCCCCAAACTCGAACCGAGCTTCATCGGCTTCAAAGCCGCCTACTACGGCGAAGGCCGCGGCGATTGGACCGCCGTCCGCATGACCAAAGCCCAGCCCGGCGACACCATCCTCATCCACGCCGGCCTCTACCGCCCCGACCGCCTCAACTACGTCGACCCGCTCAGCGCCCCCTTCACCGGCTACTGGCCACTCACCCTCAAAGGCACCGCCGAAAAGCCCATCACCATTAAAGGCGCCGGCGACGGCGAAGCTATCTTTGACGGCGCCGGCAACCACAAACTCTTCGATGTCCAGGCCACCCACCATCACATCTTTGAAGGCCTCACCTTCCGCAACACCGAAGTCGCCCTGTTCGCCGGCGACAAGGAGGTGATGGGCGCCGTTGGCCTCACCGTCCGCAACTGCCGGTTTGAAGACATCGGCGCCGGCGTCTGGACCGAGAACGCCGACTCGCGCGACTTCCTCATCACCGACAACCTCTTCCTCGGCCGCGAAGACCAGATGCGGCTCATCGGCTGGAACCAGGCCGGCTCCCGCGCCGCCGGCATCTACCCTTCGCACCAGCTCCGCAGCTTCTTCGCCGTCAAGGTCTACGGCCCTGGCCACATCATCGCCCACAACGCCATCGCCTATTTCCACGACGGCATCTGCATCTCCACCTATGGCCCGCCCGACGCCGACCCCGAGCGCCGCGCCTCCTCGATCGACATCTACAACAACGACATCCACCTGTCTAACGACGACTTCGTTGAATCCGACGGCGGCGCCCACAACATCCGCATCTTCGGCAATCGCGGCGTCAACGCCGCCCACAATGGCTACAGCGCCCAACCCCTGTTCGGCGGCCCGGTGTACTTTTACCGCAACATCGCTTACAACATCCCCGGCGGCGGCGCCTTCAAACTCAGCGCCTCGCCCGCCGGCATCATCGCCTACCACAACACGATGATCGCCGAACAGGCCGCCCGCGAAACGTACTCGAACGCCCACTTCCGCAACAATCTCTTCCTCGGCCGCGACCAGCCCGGCAAGGGCATCATGACCTGGGCCTTCGGCTCGCCCCAGTTCAGCTCCGACTACAATGGCTTCCGCCCCAACCGCAACGTCGCCAAGCAGTACAGCTGGCTCGCCCCGCCCGCCAAGGACTGGCAGGAGTTCGCCACCCTCGCCGAACTCCGCCATGCCACCGGCCAGGAGACGCACGGCATCGAGGTCGACTACGACATCTTTGAAAGCCTCCTGGCGCCCGACCTCAAACGCCGCTATCACGTCTACCACGCGATGGACCTCAACTTCCGCCTCAAGCCGGGCTCTACGGCGGTGGACGCCGGCCAGCTCCTGCCGACCGTCAACGACGGCT
The DNA here is from genome assembly GCA_026393985.1 of Acidobacteriota bacterium. Lineage (GTDB taxonomy): Bacteria > Acidobacteriota > Terriglobia > Bryobacterales > Bryobacteraceae. The sequence goes on along the minus strand of JAPKZB010000091.1, from coordinate 84,963 downwards.
TCACGGGCAAGGCCCCCGACCTGGGCGCGCTCGAAGCCGGCCAACCCGAACCCCACTACGGCCCGCGCTGGCTCAACTGGAAGCCCTTCTACCGCTAGACGCCGGCCCATGGCCTTCACCCGCTCCTCCCTTCTAGCCGACCTCGCCCGCTTAGGCGTCCGCCCCGGCGGCGTGCTTATGGTCCACGCTGGCCTGCGCGCGCTCGGGCCGGTCACCGGCGGCGCCAACGTCGTTCTGCAAGCTCTGCTCGACGCTCTTGGCCCCGCGGGAACCCTGGCTGCCTACGTCGACTTCGAACCCTTCTACGAAGACGACGACACCGCGGAGGTCCCTGTCTTTGACAAGCGCATCGCCCCCGCCGCCCGTGACCACGGCATCCTGCACGAAACCATCCGCACCTGGCCCGGCGCCCTGCGCAGCGACCATCCCGACGCCGGCGTCGCCGCCATCGGCCCCCTCGCCGCCTGGCTCACGGCCGAGCACCCCTTCCACTACGGCTACGGCCCCGGCACCCCGTTCGCAAAAATCCTGCAGGCCAACGCGCAGGTCCTCCTGCTCGGTGCCCCGCTCGATTCCATCACGCTCCTCCACTACGCCGAGCACGAAGCCCGCATCCCCGGCAAACGCATCCGGCGCTATCGCCGGCTCATGCCCACGCCGCAGGGGCCGCAATGGACCGACTTCGAAGAGTTCGACACCGCCGACCCGGTCAACAGCGAACTCCCCATTGATGTCTTCGCCCGCATCGCCGCCGATTTCCTCACCACGGGCCAGGCCAGCGCCGGACCGGTCGGCGCCGCGTCCTCTTACCTGTTCCCCGCCCCGGAACTCGTCCGTTTCGGCATCGCCTGGCTCGAACGGTACTTCGCCCCGCCGCCCCGCTGAATCGTTCCCATGCCCAATACCTACGACCAGGTTCTCTACCCCAGCAAAGCCTTCCAGGACACCCACCCGGACCGCCTGGCTACCGTCGCCACGCTGCATGGCCTCGAGCCGCCCACCGGCGACTGCCGCGTCCTCGAGGTCGGCTGCGGCGACGGCAGCAATCTCATCCCCCTCGCCGTAGCGCTACCCCATTGCCACTTCACCGGCATCGATCTCGCCGCCCGCCCCATCGAGATCGGACAGGCCACCATCGCCCGCCTCGGCCTCGCCAATATCGAACTCCACGCCGCCAATATTTTGGACTTCCCTGCCCCGGCCGCGCCCTTCGACTACATCCTCGCCCACGGCTTCTGCTCCTGGGTGCCGCCCTTCGTCCTCGACGCCTTCTTCACCCTGTGCCAGCGGCATCTTTCGCCCCACGGCGTCGTCTACACGAGCTACAACACCTATCCGCAGGGCCACCTCCGCGAGGCCACCCGCCGCATTCTGCGCCACGCAAACAGCCCCACCGTCGCCGGGGCGAAGGAGTACCTCGCTACGGTCCGCCGCCAAGCCACCGACCCGGTCTGGACCACGATCCTCGATGCCGAAACGCAGCGGTTGAACGACCGCGACGAAAGCGTCACCTACCACGACGAACTCGGCGAAACCTACCATTGCTTCTACGTCGCCGACTTTCTCGACCGCGCCGCCGCCTTCGGCCTGCAGTTTCTTAGCGAAGCCAAACCCGCCGCTCTGCTCCGCCCCGCCTTTAGCCGGGAGGCGCTGGCCCAGCCCGACGAAATCGCCTACCAGCAGGCGCTCGACCTGGCAACCTTTCGGGGCTTCCGCCGCACGCTGCTCTGCCGCGCCGAACTTCCGATCGAACGCGGCAACTTCACCCGCCACGTGCCCAAGCTCCGGCTCGCCTCCCCGCTCCGTTTTGTGAGCCGTTCCGCGCAGGGCGGCGAGACGTTCCGGAACGAGCCCGGCCCGGGACAGGTCGAACTGAACCATCCGCAACTACTCGCTATCCTCCACCGTCTCGAGCAGATCTGGCCCCAGGCCGAACCGCTCTCCGCGCTGCTGTCGGAGCCCGCCGATCCGGTCGTGCTGGACCAGTTGCTGGCTCTCGCCGCCGTCTCGCTGGTCCACCTGCGCCGCTTCGCGCTGCCGGTCGCCTACCAGCCCGGCCCCCGGCCGCTGGCCAGTCCGCTGGCCCGCCTGCAGGCGGCGTCCCGGCCGCAACTCACCACCCTCCTCCATACGCAGGTCCAGTTCACTGAGGCCTCGGCGCGCGAGTTCTTAGTGCGGCTCGACGGCACATGCCCGGTCGCCGGTCTAGGAGTGAACCCGGAGGTACTCGCCACGCTCTACCGCATGGGTCTGATGCTGGCCTAAAGCCGGAACAACTTCTCTGACTGCACGCCCTTAAAGAAGTTCCGCGTATCCACCACAATCGGCGACGTCGTCAGGATCGCGTCCCGGTCAAACGCCGCATGGTCGGTGATGAGAACCACGCAATCGGCCGCCGCACAGCCCGCCACCAAATCCCGGGACTTGATCTCGAGCCCGTCGATCCGCAACTCCGGGACAAACGGATCGCTGTAGGTTATTACGCCGCCCCGCTGCTGCAGTAGATGGATGATGTCGAGCGCCGGCGACTCCCGTACGTCTTCAATGTTCTTCTTGTAGGCCACGCCAAGCACATGGATTCTCGAATCCCGCAGCGGCTTCCGGTGCTCGTTCAACGCATGCTGCACCTTGTCCACCACGAAGTGCGGCATCTGGCCGTTGATGTAACCCGCCAGATCAATGAACCGCGCCTCAATGCCTTGCTGCCGCGTCTTCCAGGCTAAATAGAATGGGTCAACAGGAATGCAGTGGCCGCCCAAACCCGGCCCCGGATAGAAGGGCATGAAGCCGAACGGCTTGGTAGCCGCCGCGTCAATCACCTCCCAAACGTTGATCCCCATCCGGCTGCACATCATCGCCAATTCGTTCACCAGACCAATGTTGATCATCCGGAAGGTGTTTTCAAGCAGCTTCACCATCTCCGCCACGCTTGTCGACGTCACCGGTACCACCGTATCGAGCGACTGCTGATAGAACAACGCCCCCAACTCCGTACAGGCGGGGGTAATCCCTCCCACCACTTTCGGAATATTGCGCGTCTGATACTTCGCGTTGCCCGGATCAACCCGTTCCGGGGAGAAGCAGACGAAGAAGTCCTCGCCAACCTTTAAGCCCGACTTCTCAAGCATCGGCAGCACCAGCTCATCGGTCGTCCCCGGGTAGGTGGTCGACTCGAGAATCACCAGCGTCCCCGGCCGCAGATACTTCGCAATCTGCTCGGTCGAGTTCACGATGAAACTCATATCCGGGTCCTTGGTCTTCCGCAGCGGCGTCGGAACACAGATGTTAATGGTGTCCATCTCGGCCAGCTTCGAGAAATCGGTCGTAGCCCGGAACCGCCCGTGGGCCACCAACGGCTCGATCACCTCCGGATGAACGTCCTGAATATAGGACTTTCCCTGGTTCAAAGAGGCCACTTTATCTTCGATCACATCGAAGCCCACCACTGCAAAACCAGCCCGCCCGAACTCCATCGCCAGGGGCAACCCGACATAACCCAAGCCCACAATCCCCGCCATCGCGGTCCGGCTTTTGATTTTCTCAGCGAGTCTCTCTTGTTGCGTCATATCCGTCCTGAAAGTAAAACAACCCGGTGCCGATCAACTCGGCCGGGCCAACCATCAATACAGCGCTATCGTCAGATGGCCACCGAAACTCCAGGGGACCGGCCGGGGTCTGCACGGTAACTTCCCGGCCGACAATCCCCCGGCCAACAATCCCCCGGACGATAGCCGCCACCGCCGCGCCCGTCGATCCTGTACCCGAGCTGTTGGTCACCCCGACACCGCGCTCGAAAAAGCGGACGTCCAGCGTCAGTCCGTCCACATGCCGCACGAACGATACATTCGTCCGGTGCGGAAAGCGGGGATCCCGCTCGATCATGGCCCCCATCGCGGCCCAGTCGAAGTCAAAATTCTCCACAAACACGGCACACTGCGGGTTGCCAACGTTCAATATGGTGCAGTTAACAATCTCAGTGCCCACCGCAAGCGCCTCGCGCGCGGTCTCAATGACCGGCCTACCCATGTTCATTTCAAAGACAAACCGCGGCCCTTCCCGCCGCAAGCGGCGCAGCTGCTTCTCGCCGCCCCCGGTGCGGATGCGGATCGCCTCCGGCTCATAGCCGTTGGCCATCGCCCAAGCCGCCGCGCAACGGGTGCCGTTGCCGGACATCTCCACCTCGCCGCCGTCGGGATTGAACAGGCGAATGCGCATGCCATCGGCCGGCCGGTCGCACACCAGCCACCCATCAGCGCCAATGCCCGTGTTCCTTTCGCAGATGGCGACGGCCACGGCCGTCAGATCCTCCGCCGGCGCCTCGTCGGCCCAGGTCAACAGAAAGTCGTTTTTGGCGCCGTGCGCCTTGGCAAAAGGAATCTGCATGGTTCTTAGCGCCGCACCCGGCGATAAATCTCTAAAGGAGCGGAATTTTCCACAAATATTATTTTCACACGACCATAACGAGGGAACTTGCGTAGCGCCTCGCTAACCGAGTCGTCCCGCCGCGCCACGGCCCACTCCTGCCATAGAAAAAGATCCGGACGCTGCAGCACGGCCTGAAAGTACAGGCCGTTGCCCTCGTGCACCGTCTCGCGCAGCGGAATTCCCGCGTCGCGAAAAATACCCGTCAAATCGCCAAACGAAGCCACGATGCCCGTACCAGGTTCGTAGTTTTCCGCCAGATACTTCGCTGCCTCGGCCGTCCAAGCCCGCCGCGTCTCGGAGTTCACCTGCGACTCCTTCCAAGTCACCCACCCATCGGCCTTCGGATAGAACACCCACGGCAGCACCGCCGCCAGCACCACCGCCGCCGCCGTCGTCGCCCGCGGCCGCATCGCCACCAGCGCCGCGCCGCCGAAAGCCAGCAACGGAATTACCGCCATGCCGTACCGCGTGTTGTAGTAGCTATGCGGCCACAGATAAGGCACATGGATCGGCGTTCCGGAACCGTGTAGGCTCAGGATGTAAAACGCCGGAGCCAGCGCCAGAAAAAAGACAATCCACCCCTGCCGCCGCAGCAGCGCCACCACCACCCCGGTCGTCCCCACCGCCACCAGACCCCAACCGCTCACCAACTGCCCAGCCGCCCCGAAATACTGCCCGGCCTTCAGCCAATCTCCCCGGCCCGGATAGTCCAACCCGCCCTGAATCGCCATCGCCGAACCCGGTCCGCGGTAGAACGCCAACCAGTCGCCATGAAACACCGCGTTGTGACCAAACCAGTACAGAGGCCCCAACGCCGCCACCGCGCCCACCCCCAACGCCGCGCGCCAGCCCTCCCGAAACCAGAACAGCCCCACCACGCCAGGAATCAAAAACCACCCCTCGTAGCGCGTCATCGTCGCCCCCAGCAGACCCAGGCCCGCCAGCCACCAGGCCGGCCGCACCAGCGCATACAGCACCGTCATCGTGCAGGCAAAAAACAGCGCTTCGGTCATCGCGATCGTCTGCAGGTATAACACGTTCGGATTCAAGGCAAACAGCAGCACCGCCGTCCACGCCGCCGCCCGCGCATCCCACACCCGCCCAACCGCGCTGAAGAACAGACACCCCGCCCAGACAAAGCAAACGCCCATCACCGCCGAAGCAGCCAGCCCCGTGCGCCACCACGCATCCACGGACACAAGCGGCGCCATCAACACATGCGGCAGTGGCAGCCACACCGTCCCGATCTGCTCATAGCCCGGCGTCCGCGAATCCACAAGCCGCCGGGCAATGTTCAAATGAGCGCTCGCATCTCCCCAATAATGCAGATAGCCGTGGCGCCAGAACCAGGCCGTCGCCGCCACGCTCAGCGCCAGCAATAGGGGCACCACCAACCATAAATGCGCCGGCCATAAAGGCGCCGGCGCCCCTCGTGTCCCTTTCTTCGGCCTTCGCTTAGAAGTCCGTAAACTTGCGGAACTCTTGGAACCTGGCATCAATCTCCGAGCGCTGCAACGTACGGAACCGGTCGACGCCAAAGTTCTCGCAGCAGTAACTGCCCATCACGGAACCGTAGATCACCGCCCGGCTCAACTCCCGCCGGTCGATGTGGCCCTTTTGCAGGTCGATACCCTCCTGCGCCAGATACCCCATGAAGCCGCCGGCAAAGCAGTCCCCCGCGCCCGTCGGGTCGAACACGTTCTCGAGCAGATAGCCGGGCATGATGAAGTAGTCATCCCCGCGGAACGCCATCGCGCCGTACTCCCCGCGCTTGATCACCACGGTGTTCGGTCCCATCGCCTGAATCGCTCGCGCCGCCCGTCGCAGATTCGTCTCGCCTGACAGCTGCCGCGCCTCGTGGTCGTTCAGCAGCACGAAGTTCCAGCCCTTCAGCGTCTCCAGCAACTCGTCGCGGAAGTCGGAAATCCAGTAGTTCATCGTGTCGCCGCCGGTAACCCACGGCGCCTTCATCTGCGCCCGCACGTTGCGCTGCAGCGTGGGCTGAATGTTACCGAGAAATAAATAATTGGCGTCCTTGTAACTATCCGGCAGCTTCGGGTCGAAGCCCGCGAAGACGTTCAGGTCGGTCACCAGCGTCGTCCGGTCATTCATATCCGGCGTGTACACGCCTTTCCAGTAGAATGTCTTGCCCGGTACGCGCTCCAGGCCTTCCACGTCCACGCCGTGGTTCTCCAGCAGCGCGACATCCTCCTCGGCAAAGTCATCCCCGACCACGCCGACTATCTTCGCCTTGGCAAAGTAACTCGCCGCCAGCGAGATATAAGTGCACGAGCCGCCGAGCATCCGCTCTACTTTTCCATGCGGCGTTTCCACCCCGTCATAGGCGACGGAGCCAACCACGACAATTGACATATCCTTTTATTGTAACGGTAAGCGCAGCACTGCCACGCAGCCACGCTCCGGCCGGTTCTCGAGCGTCAGCGTGCCCCCGTGCCCTTCGGCAATCTGCCGGCACAGCACCAGCCCAATCCCGCTGCCGGCCGGCTTGGTGGTAAAAAACGGCACGAATAGATTCGCCGTCTCCGCCAACCCCGGCCCCTCATCCTCCACCCGCAGCTCCACCTGCCCGGCCGAAACTGCCCACCGGACCCCCACCCCGCCCCGCGTCTCGAGTGCCGCCTCCACCGCGTTCCTCAACAGATTGATCAGCAGCTGCTCCAACTGGTCCCCATCGCCCCGCACCGTCACCTCCGGCCCCTCCGCCACCAGCACCGGCAGCCGCACCTCCATCCGCCCCACGCGCCGCACCACCTCCGCCAACCGCACCGGCTCGAGCGCCGGCCGCGGCAGCGCGGCAAACCGGGCGTAGGCCCCCAGAAACCGCGCCAGCGCCTCGCTCCGCGCCGCAATTACGCCCAGCCCCTCCTGCATATCCTCCCGCCAGTCCGCCGGCAGCGGGTCGCGCCGGGCGATCGCCTCGAGCGAGCCGGCAATCGACTTGATCGGCGCCAGCGAGTTGTTCAACTCATGCCCCAGCACGCGCACGAGCCGCTGCCAGGCCCGCAACTCCTCCTCCCGCAGTGGCCGCGTCAGGTCCGTCAGGACGAGCAGACGGTGCGGCAATCCACCTTCCCGAAACGCACTCCGCGTAATCCCCCACCGTCCCGACCCGCCCGGAAACGCCCGCTGCACGGTCTTGAGTGCCTCTTCTTCGAGGTATCCGGCCAGCCCCAACTCGCCAGCCTCCCGGCCCACCATCGTGCCGGCCGACTGCCCCAGCAACCGCTCGCCGGCCCGGTTCACCAGCCGTAGCCGCCGTTGCTCATCGAAGGCAAAGACGGCCACGTTGATCTCCTCCATCACCTTCCGCAGCAGCGTGGTCGCCTCGAGCGCCCCCAGTCGCTGCACGTGCATCGTCGCGCCCATCGCGTTCACCTGCCGCATCACCTCGGCCAACGCATCCGTCCCCGACGCCCCGGCCGCCCGGATCGAGTAGTCCCCTTCGCGGATCGCGGCCAGCAGCCGCGAAACCGTGCGCAGTGGCGCGGCCACCCGGCGTCGCACCAGCAGGCCCAAGCCCAGCCAGGCCCCGCCGATCGCCAGCCCCAGAGCCCAGGCCGCCTTCGGCGTATAGTCGCCCGTGGCGATCGCCCACCCGGCAAACGCCACCCCCGGCAGACCCGCCGCCCACGCGAGCCCCTGCACGGACACCTCGTGCGGCAGCTTATAGGCCATGACGTTCCAGCCGCCGGTAGAGCGCGCTGCGCGATAAACCCAGCGCCCGCGCGGCGTGGCTGACGTTGCCGGCGTGCCGGGCCAACGCCTTCCGGATCAGGAATCCCTCCACCTCTTCAAGACTCATCTCCTCCAGCCGCCCCGCCCCCTCCCGCGCCGGACGCACCGCCACATCGGCCGCCCGGACCATCGCATCCTGCGCCATCAGCACCGCCCGCTCCACCACGTGGTTCAACTCCCGCACGTTACCCCGCCAAGCGTTCTCCCGCAGCAGCCGCATCGCCGCCGGCTCAAAACCCCCGAGCGGTTTCCGATAGCGCCGTGCGTGCAGCGCCAGAAAATACGCCGCCAAATGCGGAATGTCCTCCCGCCGCTCGCGCAGCGGCGGCAGATGAATCTCAATCGTATTCAAACGGAAGAGCAGATCCTGCCGCAGCCGGTTCTCCGCCACCTCCTGTTCGGGGTTGGCGTTGGTGGCCGAAATCACCCGCACATCCACGCGCTGCGTCCGCGACGACCCCACGCGCTCCATCTCCCCGATCTCGAGCACCCGCAGCAATTTCGCCTGCAGCGGAAAGGGCACGTTGGCAATCTCGTCAAGAAACAGCGTTCCTCCATCGGCCAGCTCAAAGCGTCCCACGCGGTCGACCCTGGCGTCGGTAAAGGCGCCCTTGACGTGGCCGAACAACTCGCTCTCAAAGACACCTTCGGCCAACCCGCCCGCGTTGACCGTAATCATTGGCCGGTCCCGCCGCAGCGACAGCGAATGCAGCGTCCGCGCCACCACCTCCTTGCCGGTGCCGGGCTCGCCGGTGATCAGCACGTTGGCGTCCGAGGGCCCCACGCGCGCCATCAACTGCAGCACCGGCTGCATCGCCGCGCTCTCGGCAATCAGCGCCGGCCGGCCCTCGCCGTGCAGCAGGCGGTTTTCGCCCTCCAGCCGCTGGCTGCGGCGCAGCGCCTGGCGAAGTTCGAGTTGGGTCCGAACAATCGCCAGCAGCCGCGCGTTGTCCCACGGCTTCTGCACAAAATCTCGCGCCCCGTGCCGCATCGCCTCGACGGCCAGCTCCACCGAACCCCAGGCCGTCATCACCACCACGGGCAGGGCCGGGTCCCTGGCCATTAACTGCCGTAGCGCGTCCAGGCCCTCCTGCCCCGACGTCGTATCCCGCGCATAGTTCAAGTCCATCAGCAGCAGGTCGTAGTCATGCAGGGCGACCGCGGCCAGAATGGCGGCGGGCGAGGCGGCCGTCTCCATCTGGTACCCTTCAGCCTTCAGCAACAGGCGCAGCGCGGCCAGCACGTCCGGCTGGTCGTCGGCAATCAGAATGCGGGCAGAGTTGGCCTGGCTCACTAGCATCCAGAATCGGCAATCGAAGTCCCGGATGCAAGATGCTGCCGCCGTCCCGCCGCCTCGAAAGAGTACCCTGCCAACATGCGGGCCGGCGTCCTGTTTCTTTTTCCCGATCGGGCTGGCTCTGGCGCAGTCCCGGCGATTTAACCAAGACACCGACCAGGCCCCGACCGCATCACGTGGACCAGGGTCGACCAGACCAGGAAGTTCTACCGTCAGATCGTCCTTTTCGAATCCCAGCGGTCGCTCGGCTCTGCCGCCGCTGACCTGGCCACCGAATGGAAGGCGGTCGTCGACCCCTCCTTCGAGACCCGCAAAGAGATCCTGCAGCGCGACCTGCCCCTGCCCGAGCCGGATTGCCGACACCACAAACTAGGGGGAGAAGAGCCGCGTCCTCGGCAGCCTCTATATCCTCCGCTTCCCAGGCCGCTACGTCGGCGCGATGCAGTTCGCGCCCCACGAACAAGCCTTTGAGGCCTGCTCAACCGACCTCTCCCTCCTTTTGCCCAGTCTGTCGTTAGCCGGCTCACCACCGGCCACCCCGGGCACGCTCACCGGTGTCTGGCAGCGGGTGCAAGCCAGCCAGGTGGCCACGCGTTACAACGTGTTCAACAGACCATGGGAGCACGATCCGGTGGCCGCGCTCAACCAGTCCCGCAACACCTACCAATACTCCTTCCGGCCCGACGGCCAGTATCTTTCTGAAATGGCGTTCGACAACTTCAGCCGCTACCGGCGCGTTGAAACCGTGCTCGCCCCCGCGCCCGTACCCGCCCCCTGCACGCGCCGCTTCATCCTGGGCACCTACCCCCAATACGGGACTCGTTTCCCCCACCCCGGTAGTGACGGCCTCCCGCGGCGTGCGTTAATGGTTAGATGTCTAAGATGCTCGAAGAGATCCGCCAGCAACCGGCGGCTCTCGAGCGCACGTTCCGTGCCGAACTGCGCTCCATAGAAAAATTGAAGAAACACTTCACTGCCCGCCGTCCGAAATTTATCATCCTGTCGGCGCGCGGAACGTCAGACAACGCGGCTCAGTTCGGCCGGTATCTGCTGGAAATTGCCACCGGGATCCCGGTCTCGCTCGCCGCGCCCTCCATCGTCACTTTGTACGGGGCGCCCGTAGCCTACAGCGAAGATACCCTGGTCATCGCCATCTCCCAGTCCGGAGAGTCGACCGACACCAACCTCGTACTCGAACGCGCCAAGGCCGCCGGCGCCTTTACCATCGGCATCACCAATGAGCCGGAAAGTTCGCTGGCGAAAATGGCCGGCCATGCCTTCCTCGTCCGCGCCGGCCGCGAAAAGAGCGTCGCCGCCACCAAGACCTACACCGGCCAACTCCTGGCCATGTATCTGATCGCCTACGCCCTCGGCGCCCCGATCGATCTCGACGCGCTGCGGCAGCTGCCCGAATGGGCCAACGCCGCGCTCAGCCTCTACCCTCAGGTCGCCGAACGCGCCATCCGCTACCGTTTCATGGAGCACGCCGTCGTGGTCGGACGCGGTCTGAACTACGCCAACGCTCTCGAATTCGCCCTGAAAATGATGGAGACCAGCTACGTCGTCGCCGAGCGGTTCTCCTCGGCCGACTTCCTGCACGGCCCCATCGCCATGGTCGAAGCAGCCTTCCCCGTCTTCCTGTTCACCCCACCCGGCGTGACCTGGCCCTCCATGCAGGAACTGCTCAGTAAGCTGACCGGTCTGGGCGCCGAAACGCTCCTGATTACCGACCAGAGCAACAAGGCCGCGGCCGCCCTGCAATCGAGCCGCCCCATCGTGATTCCGGCCAAACTGGCCAGCAAAAAGGCGCTGCCTGAAGAGCTGTACACCCCGATCCCCTACGTCATTCCGGCGCAGATGTTCGCCGCCTGCCTGGCCGCGGAGAAGGGGCTCAACCCCGATCAGCCCCGCACGCTATCGAAGGTCACGCAAACGCTCTAGCCTTCGGCCATCCGCTCGGCCCACCGCAGGAAGCGCCACAGCTCCCGGCGGTGGGTCCAACCGAACGAAACAAAGTCGCGAAAACCGATGGTTTCGGCGTGGGTCCCCCAATACGTCTCAATCCGCCAGCGGATGTAGGGGCTAGCCCACGGCCGCAGCCGGTATCCCTTCGCCGCCCGCCACAAATAGATCAGCATCGGCTAGGACTTCGCCTCCGGCTTGGCGTAGTAGCCGCTCCGCGTCCGCACGGTCGGGTTACCCGGCGCCTTCACCGTCAGTTTCACCTGGTGAAACGCCCCGTCGTCCGGTTTGGTCGGGCTGTAGGCAATGATGTACTGGCTGCGAATCTCCTTGGCAATGGCAATCGCCATTGCCTCAACAGCCTCAAGCGTCTCGGGGAAATGAGCCACGCCGCCGCTCTGCCTGGTCAGCATATCGAGGGCGCGCTTGGCGCGCTTGGCCTCTCGCACCCGCTCTTCGTTCAGAATGCCGATGGCGAAAATCAGCACCTCCGTCCGCTGCGCCTTCGCGAGCAGCTTCTCAAGCGGGTTCGTGTCGTTCGAAGCGGTATCGTCCCCGTCCGTAATCAGCAGCAGGACTTTCTTATCTTTCTTGCCCTTATCTTTCACGTGATCGAGCGACATCGACAGCGCATCGCGAAACGCCGTGCCGCCGCGCGAATCGATCCGCGTCAGCCCCGCTTCGAGCTTCTTGATGTCGCTCGTGAGCGGAACGTCGAGATAGGCGTCTTCGTTGAAGTTGACGATAAAGACTTCGTCGATCGGGTTCGAGGCCTTCACCAACTGCAGCGCGGCTATTTCGACGCGCTTGCGCTTCGGCCGCATGCTGCCCGAGTTGTCAATGATGAGCCCGAGTGAAACCGGCACGTCCTCCTGCTTGAACACCTTGATCGGCTGTTCGACGCCGTCTTCAAACACCCGGAAGGCTTCGCGCTTCAGATCGGTGATAAACGTGCCTTTCTTGTCCACCACCGTGGCGTGCAGCAGCACCTCGCGCGTATCGGAGCGGAATGTCAGCCCTCCCGTATCCTGGCCATGCAGACTGCTGGCGGCGACCGCCTGCGCCAGGCGCCGGGCAAAGTCGCGTCTATTGAGCTGGAGCATAATATCCTTGGCGCCAGAACGGCCGCAGCGGCGGCAGTCCTCGCGGTTGTACCAGTTTCACCTGCACCCGCCGGTACTTGCCGTCCCGATTCCCGTTGGTGGGAACGTAACCAATCACGTACTGGTTGCGCAGCTCCATGCCAATCTTCCCGGCGACGTCCGGCAGATCGTTCAGGTTTTCAATCGGAAAGTGGCGGCCGCCGGTCTGCTCGGCCATCTCGCTCAGCAGCCCCGGGCCGGAGAGCTCCTCGGCCGTGCGGCCGCGGGCCGAGACGGGTTCAAAGATCCCGATGGCGTAAATCTGCACGTCGGCTTCGCGGACCAGATTTTTGATCTCGCTTTCGGTGTAACGGCTGGAATTGTCACCGCCATCGGAGAGAATCAGAATCGCCTTGCGCGTGTTGCGCGCCTTCTTCATATGGTTCAGCGCCATATAGACCCCATCGAGCAGCGCTGTCCGGCCTTTGGCCTGGGTAAAGGTCAGCCGGTTCTGGATCTCCTCGGTGTTGGTGGTAAACGGCTGCGTCAACTCCGGGCGGTCGTTGAACTGCACGAGAAAAAACTCGTCTTCCGGATTGGCGGTTTTAAAAAACTGGGCCGTCGCCAGGCGCGCCTTCTGCAGCTTCGATCCCATGCTGCCGCTCGCGTCAAAAACCAGGCCCACCGACAGCGGCGCATCTTCGCTCGCGAAGCTGGCAATCTTCTGTTCGGCCTTATCCTCGAGCAGCTTGAAGTGTTCGGCTTCGAGCCCGGTCACAAAGCGGTTGAGCGGATCGGTCACTGTGACGTTAATCAGCACCAGATTCGTATCGACGCGAATGCTCGGAGGACGGCTGCTCAACTCTTTATCTTCCGCACTCGCCACCGGCGCCTTCCGGCGAGGGGCCACGGCGTCGCGGGTCGAGCTTTTCGCGGGGCCGGCGCCCTGCTCCGGCGGCTTCTGGTTCTTATCCGCCGCCAGCGCCCCAGTGATCCAAGTGGCGCCGACGATCGTTACGAGGAGAACGAGTTGACGCAACTTCACAAGAATTCCCTCTGCCTCACTCCACTTGTCAAAGTATATCATCCACCCACATTGTCTCGATTCTGAAAACGGGAGAATCGTTTCATTTCTGGAACAATTCGACCACCGGAGTCGTAAGGAGCAAACATGGAACTCGTCATCGAAGGATTATCCAAAACCTACGCCAACGGCGTGAAGGCGCTCGACAACGTGTCCCTCCGCGTCCCCAAGGGCATGTACGGGTTACTCGGGCAGAACGGGGCGGGCAAAAGTACGCTGATGCGAACCATCGCCACGCTGCAGGATGCCGACGCCGGCTCCATACGCCTCGACGGTCTCGACGTGCTCCGGGAAAAGGACGCCGTGCGCCGCCGTCTGGGCTACCTGCCACAGGATTTCGGCGTCTACCCGCGCATCAGCGCGCTGGACATGCTCGACCATCTGGCCCTGCTCAAGGGTCTTGTCCACCCCGGGGAGCGGCGCGCCATGGTGGGCGCCATGCTCGAACGCGTCAACCTCTTCGATCACCGCAAAAAAGCCCTCGCCAGCTTCTCAGGCGGCATGCGGCAGCGCTTCGGCATTGCGCAGGCGCTTATCGGCAACCCCCAACTGCTCATCGTCGACGAACCCACGGCCGGCCTCGACCCCGGCGAGCGGAACCGCTTCTACAACCTGCTGGCCGAAGTGGGCGAAAACGTCATCGTCATCCTGTCCACCCACATCGTCGAGGACGTCCTTGAACTCTGCAGCCGCATGGCCATCATCCACCAGGGCCGCGTGCTCTACGAAGGCGAGCCGGAAGCCGCCGTCGCCGCGCTCGCCGGCAAAGTCTGGCAGCGGCGCGTGCCGAAGGCCGACCTCGCCGCCCTCGAAGCCGGCCACCGCGTGATCTCGAGCAAAATGGTGGCCGGCCAGCCGCTCGTGCACGTCTACGCCGACACCTCGCCCGGCGACGGGTTCACCCCCGCGGCCCCGGGCCTCGAAGACGTCTTCTTTTCCCGGATCGGTGGCCTATGCTAACCGGCTTCCTGAGCTTTGAACTGCGCTTCTGGCTCCGCGGCATGATGCTGTGGGTGTTCTTCTTCATCATCGGCACGCTCGTGTTCGCCGCCACCTCCACCGACAAGGTCACCCTGGGTTCCAGCCTCGAAAACACCTTCCGCAACGCTCCCTTCGTCGTCCAGAATTTCTACTCCATCATGGGCGTATTCACGCTGATGATGACGACGGCGTTCGTCAACTCGGCCGCCAGCCGGGAGTTTGCCTACAACACCCACCAACTCCTGTTCACCGCGCCGATTCGCAAACGCGACTACCTGCTCGGCCGGTTCCTCGGGTCGGCCGCCGTCGCCGTCATCCCCTTCCTCGGCATCTCAGCCGGCATTCTGCTCTCCGCCGTCATGCCCTGGAACGACGCCGAGCGATGGGGGCCCGTCGTCGCCGCGGCGCACTGGAAGAGCATCCTGGTGTTCGCCATTCCCAACACGCTCTTCTCCGGCGCGATCATTTTTACCATCGCCATCCTCACCCGCAGCACCGCCACCAGCTTCATCGGCAGCCTGCTTCTGCTCACCGGCTACGGCGTCTCCGAGGTCCTCACCCAGGATCTCGACAACGAGACCATCGCCGCCCTCATCGACCCCTTCGGCGCCCGGACCTTCGGCCTGATGACCAAATACTGGACCGTGGCCGACAAGAATACGCTCTCGCTCGGCTGGGAGGGGATGCTGCTCTGGAACCGCCTGCTGTGGCTTGGCATCGGCGCGCTCGTCTTCGGCTTCGGCTACAGGCGATTCTCCTTCGCCGAACGTTCCCGCGCCGGCGCCGCGCCCGCCGCGGTCGACGCCGCCCCCGCGGGCAGCCCCTCGGGCACGTTCGAGTTGCCCGCCGTCAGCTACCGGCTCTCCGCCTGGCCGCAGTTTGCCGGTCTGCTCCGGTTCGAGTTCTGGGGTCTCGTCCGCACCACCAGCTTTCTCGTGCTGCTCGTTGCCGCGCTGCTGCATACCGCGCCGAGTCTGATCTTCTCGACCAGCGAAGGCTACGGCAACACCTTTCTGCCAGTAACCTACCGGATAGTCGAGACCATTCAGAGTTCGCTCTACATCTTCCTGCTGGCCATGATCACCTACTACGCCGGCGTCCTCGTCTGGCGTGAACGCGACGCCCGCATGGACGAGATCACCGACGCCGCGCCCCACGCCTCCGCCCTCACCTACGCCGCCAAGTTCACCGCCCTGCTCGGGGTCATCGCCATGATCCAGGCGCTGATGATGGCCGTTGGCATCGCCTTCCAGGCCTCGCAAGGCTACACTCGCTACCAGTTGGGCCTCTACGCCACCGAGCTCTTCGTCTACGACTTCTCGCTGTTCGTCCTGCAGGCCGTGCTGGCGTTCTTCATCCATGTGCTCTCGCCCAACAAGTATGTGGGCTACTTCAGCTACATCATTCTCCTGGTGGCCAATGGCCTTGTCTGGGCGCCGCTCAACGTAGCCACGCGCCTCGTCCGCTACGCCTCGCGCCCGCCCTACACCTACTCGGACTTCTATGGCTACGGCCCCTACCTCCTCAACTGGTGGAGCTTCACCGGCTACTGGCTGCTCATCGCCGCCGTCCTCGCCTTGCTCACCGTGGCCTTCTGGCCGCGCGGCAAGCAGCGCCGCTTCGCCCTCTCCGGCGCTCTCCGCACCGCCGCCCTGCTGTGCGCCTCCGCCGCCGCCGCCCTGGGCGGGTGGCTCTACTACAACACCGCCGTCCTCAACCCACTCCTGGGCCCCGAAACGATCCTGAACCTCCAGGCCGAATACGAAAAGACCTACAAACAGTTTGAAAATCTGCCTCAGCCGCGCATCACGAGCGTCCGCTACCACATCGAACTCTATCCGGACCGGCGGGAACTCGTCGTCAAGGCCGACCAGCAGTTGATCAACCCCCACGCCGCCCCGCTCACCGCCATGCACCTCGTGCTCGACCGCGGCTACCGGCACGAGATCCAGATGGACGGCGCCACGGTCGAAAAGGACGACCCCCGGCTCTCCTATCGCATCTACAAGCTTTCCCCGCCCCTCGCACCGGGCGAAAAGCGCCAGCTGCGCCTCACCACCTCGTTCCGGCCCCAAGGCATCCAGAACACGACTCCCGCCGTCGAAGTCTCCCCCAACGGCACGTTCTTCAACAACTCGATCCTGCCCCAGATCGGCTACCAGGACCAATACGAGATCGACAACCGGAACGACCGGACCAAGCGCGGACTCCCGGAAAAGGATCTCATGCCCGCCCTCGAACGCAACTGCACCGCCCGCTGCCGCAACACCTACATCAGCAACAACGCCGACTGGGTGAGTGTGGAAACCACCATCGGCACCGCGGCCGACCAGATCGCCATCGCCCCCGGCTCGCTCACCCGGGAGTGGAACGAAAACGGCCGCCGCTACTTCCACTACCGCGTCGACCGCGATTCGCTCAACTTCTACAGTTTTATGTCGGCCCGCTACGCCGTCGCCCGCGAAGAATGGAACGGAATCCGGACCGAGGTCTACTACCATCCCGAACACCACTGGAACGTGCCGAAGATGATGAAGGCGATTCAGGCCTCGCTCGACTACTACACCAAGAACTTCGGCCCCTACGCGCACAAACAGGCGCGGATCATCGAGTTCCCGCGCGTGGCCACCTTCGCCCAGGCCTTCCCCGGCACCATGCCCTACTCCGAGGCCATCGGCTTCATCTCCAAACTCGACAAGCCAGACGACATCGACATGGTCCGCTACATCGTGGCCCACGAAATGGGCCATCAGTGGTGGGCGCATCAAGTCACCGGAGCTTACATGCAGGGCGGTACGCTGCTGTCGGAAACCCTGGCGCAGTACTCGGCGCTGATGGTGATGGAGAAGGAGTACGGCCGGGACATGATGCGGAAGTTCCTTGAATACGAGGTTGACCGCTATCTCGCCGCCCGCGGGCAGGAGCGTTTGAAGGAACGGCCCCTGCTCCGCGTCGAAGCCTCGCAAGGCTACATCCACTATCAGAAAGGCAGCGCCGCCGTGTACCACCTGAAGGAGATGATCGGCGAAGAGGCCATCAACCGCGCCCTGCGCAAGGTCATCGCGCAGTACGCCTATCAGCCACCGCCCTATCCGACCTCCTACGCCCTCCTCGACGCCCTCGCCGAGGAGACCCCCGCCGAACTGCGGCCGCTGCTCAAAGACCTGTTCGAAGACATCACCCTCTTTGCCAACCGCACCACTGCCGCCACGGCCAAAAAGCGGGCCGACGGTAAGTTCGACGTGACCATCCGCATCGAGACCCGCAAGTACAAGGCCGACGAGAAGGGCAACGAGACCGAGGTGCCGGTCGCCGACCAGATCGAAATCGGCGCCTTCGCCAAACCGGAGAAGGGCCAGCGCTACGGCCGGACGCTCCACCGCCAGCGGGTGCCGCTGCGGTCGGGCGAAGCCGAGTTCACCTTTACCGTCGACGAGTTGCCGGAAAAAGCGGGCGTGGACCCGTTCCGGCAGCTGATCGACCGGCTGCCCGCTGACAACCTGAAGTCGGTAACCGTCTTGTAACGGGAAACTTAAGAACGCGACAGGCGCCGGTCGATGATCGCGATCTGCTGTTCCACGCGGTCGCGGTCC
Source organism: Acidobacteriota bacterium (assembly GCA_026393985.1). GTDB lineage: Bacteria > Acidobacteriota > Terriglobia > Bryobacterales > Bryobacteraceae. Next base: position 66,783 of record JAPKZB010000091.1, on the reverse strand, counting down.
CGGGCGTCCGGCACCAGCGCCAGGTAGCGTTCAAAATCCGCGCGGGCGGCCTGGAACTTTTTCAACTCCACGTTCACCGCCCCGCGCAAAATGTAGCTGTCGGCGTCGGTGGGGCTGGCCTGCAACAACAGGTCGAGCACCTGCGACGCCTTCGGATACTCCTTGCCGCGCAGGTAGATGCTGCGGAGATTGTTCAGCATCCGGATCAGAATCTGGCGCGGGGTCACCGGCTTGAGCAACTGCGGCGCATCGGAGATGTCCATACCAGTCAGCGAGCGGGCAAAGTCGACGCACTGCTCGGCCGTCATTAGCGTGCCCTGATGAAAGACGTCGATGTAGGTCTGGAAGCCTTCGTCTTCGTAGCTGCACAGAAAATGGCCCGGCAGCCCGATGCCGTAAACCGGCATCTCCAGGCGTTCGGCGATGGCCATGTAGACCACCGAGAGCGTGATGGGAATGCCCGTCCGCGCGGCGATCACTTCGTTCAGGCAGCTGTTGCGGGCGTTGTAGTAGTCGCGCTCGTTGCCCGTAAATCCCTGCTCCTGGAACAGGAAATCGTGCAGCACCTGCAGTCGTTCGACGCCGTCATACTCCATCCGCATCCGCTCGTCGACCTCGTTGGCGTAGGAGTCGAGGATGTCGATGAAGGGCGCCGGATCGAGACGGGGGAACTCTATGGATGCCAATTCAAGAGCCGCGAGATCCAACGGAGCGTCGGATTCCGCGCGTGTCAAGATGTCGATCAGCGCATCCATGGCAGGCATGGCTAGAATAGCAGAGCGTGCGGCTCAGTTTAATCGGCCTCTGGGGAATGGTACTGCTCGGCCAGGAGTGGGAGTGGGAGTGGCGGCGTGAGCTGCCGGGCGAGGGCTTGCGGGGTGGCGCCGGCCAGTTTACGTGGGGGCGGCGAGTGCTCGCCTGGAACGGCCCCGCGTTCCAGGAACTGGCGCGGGCCGCGCACGGCTACGACGACGGGGGCTGCGTGCTCGTCGGGCGCCATCTGGTGCTGGCCGAGCGCCCGGCCGAAGGCACGCTCGGGCGCCTCGTGTTCCTGGCGGCCCCGGCCTACCGGGCCGAAACGATCGACGAGGACGTCGAACTGCACGAGTGCCGGCCGGCCACTCTGTTCGGCCGCAGCGGGTTTCTGATGGTCCACCGCGCCCAGCAGGTCCGTTTCTACTGGCGGGACCGCGGGCGCTGGCAGATGCGGGAGATCTACTCGATCTACACGCCCTCGCGGCAGGGGGGCCTGGCGCTGGCCGATGTCGATGGCGACGGGCGCCCGGACATCTTCTGCGGCAACTACTGGGTCCGCAGCCCGGAGCGGTTCGATCTGCCGTGGCGCATTTTTGCCATCAACCTGCTGTCGACCAACCCAGCGGACGCCAACTTCGTGCTCGCGCCCTGGCGCGGCGGCGTGGTGGCGCTGCAGCGCGAGGTGGCCGAGGCGCCGCTGCGCTACTTCGCCCGGCCGGGCGACCCCCGGCAGCTTTGGCCGGAGGTGGCCGACGGGAGCTTCACGGCCCCGCGGGCGGTGGCCGTCGCCGGCGCGTCGCTGTGGATCGGCCACGCCAGCGGCGTGACCGAGTGGCCCTCCGGCCGGCCGATTGCCTCCGGGGCTCCCGTCGTCGCGCTGCTCCCGGGTGGCGTCGTGGTCAGCCCGGAAGCCGTTGGTCAGCCGCGCCGGAGATAGGCGTCGTCGCCGCGGAGCCAATCGGCGCGGACGGGGGCGAACAGGTCAAACACCCAGGAGTCTTCGAGCGCAATCACCCGGTGAACAACGTTGGACGGAATCTGCATCACCTCGCCGGCTTCGATGGTCAGGTCCTGGTCGGCCGTGATGAACTGCAGCTTGCCGGCCATGAGAATCGTGACCTGCTCGTTTTCGTGATGATGATCGGGCACCACGGCGCCCTGCTTCAGTTCGAGGCGGGCAATGGTGATCCGGTCGGTGTGGATGGCCCGGCGGGCGAGCGCCGCGCTGAGCTGTTCAAGGGGGATAGCCTTCCATTGATGGAGCTGCATGGGGTTGATCGTGTATTCTAACAGGAGTCTTAAATTGCTTGGCTAAACTGAGTGGATTGAAAAGGTTTCAATGAAAGGTGTAGTACTGGCGGGAGGCACGGGAAGCCGGCTTTTCCCCTTAACGAAGATTACGAATAAGCATCTGCTGCCGATCTACGACAAGCCGATGATTTATTACCCGATCCAGACGCTGGTAGACGCGGGCATCCGAGACATTCTGGTGGTGACCGGCGGGCGGAACGCCGGGGATTTTCTCCGCCTGCTCGCCAACGGCAAGGAGTTTGGATTAACGCACCTGGACTTCACCTATCAGGAGGGCGAAGGCGGCATCGCCGAGGCGCTCTCGCTGGCCGAACATTTCGCCGACGGCGAACGCATCTGCGTCGTGCTCGGCGACAATATCATTGAAGGGTCCATCGAAGAGGCCGTCGAAGCCTTCCGCGCCCAACCGGGCGGCGCGCGGATTCTGCTCAAAGAGGTGGAGGACGCCGAACGGTTCGGCGTCGCCGAGATCGTCGGCGACAAGATTATCGGAATCGAAGAGAAACCGAAACAGCCCAAGTCGAACCTCGCCGTAACCGGTTTCTACCTCTACGACGAGCACGTGTTTGAAAAAGTAAAGGGGCTCAAGCGTTCCGAACGTGGCGAGTTAGAGATCACCGACGTCAATAACTCCTACATCGCCGATGGGACCATGGCGTTTTCTTATCTCAAGGGCTGGTGGACCGACGCCGGCACCTTTGAAAGCCTCCTCCGCGCCAACAATCTGGTGGCGGAAACGAAGGGAAAAACGGAGTCAGACGATTGAACGAGAAGGGCATCGGCAAAGTCATTCTGAAGCCGGATAGTGAGCATCTGATTCCTGGCGTTCGGATCGTCAAGGTCGATCTTTGGCCGGACGACCGGGGCTACTTCCTCGAAGTGGCGCGCCTCGGACAAGGGCTGGTGGCGGAGTTCCCGCCCGAATCCACGCAGGTATCGACGGCGCTCAGCTACCCCGGCACCATCAAGGCGTTTCACATTCATCAAAAACAGACCGATTGCTGGCTCGCCGCGGCCGGCATGTTTCAGGTGGCGCTGGTGGATCTGCGCGAAGGCTCGGCCACTTACGGCCTGCGGAACACCCTCTACATCGGCGCGCTTCGCCCGTGGCAACTGCTGATTCCACCGGGCGTGGCACACGGCTACAAGGTGATTAGCGGAGATCCCGGCGTGCTCGTCTATCTCACCAACCGGCTTTACGATCCCTCCGACGAAGGGCGTATCCCCCACAACGACGCCGCCATCGCCTACGACTGGGAGTTACAACACAAGTGAAGTTAATTGTCACCGGCGGCGCCGGATTTATCGGTTCGGCCTTCGTTCGTCTGCTGTTGGCGGGTTCAGAGCCGGTTCGTCTCACCGTTCTCGACACGCTCACCTACGCGGGGAACCTGGACAACCTCGCCCCGGTGGCCGCCGATGCCCGCTATCGTTTCGTGCAGGGCGACATCGCCGACCCGGCGGCTGTGAATGCGTTGGTCGAACAGGAGCAACCTGACGCCATCGTGCACTTCGCGGCCGAAAGCCACGTGGACCGCAGCATTCTGTCCCCGGAACCGGTGGTGCGGACGAACCTGTTCGGGACGTTCACGCTGCTCGAAGCCGCGCGGAAGTATGGCGTTGGGCGTTTTCTGCACGTCTCCACCGACGAGGTCTACGGCTCGATCCCCGAACCGCACGAGGCCGACGAAAACTATCCGCTGGTGACCAGCAGCCCGTATTCGGCCTCGAAGGCCGGCTCGGACCTGCTCGCACTCTCTTACCACACCACTTATAAGATGGCGGTCACGGTGACCCGCGCCTCGAACAACTACGGGCCCTACCAGTTCCCCGAAAAGCTCATCCCGCTGATGATTGCCAACGCCCTCGAAGGCAAACCGCTGCCGGTTTACGGAGACGGGCAGCAGGTGCGCGACTGGCTCTACGTTGACGACCACTGCCGGGCCATCCGCGCCGTGCTCGAACGCGGCCGTCCGGGGCAGGTGTACAACATCGGCGGCAGCCGCGCGCTGCCGAATCTCGAAGTGGTCGAACGGATTATCGCCGCCACGGGCCGTGACCGTTCGCTAATCCAATACGTCAAGGACCGGCCGGGCCATGACCGGCGCTATGCGCTAACCAGCGATAAGATCACGCGCGAAACGGGCTGGGCGCCGGAGATGGAGTTTGAAACGGGCCTGGCGGCCACCATTGACTGGTACCGGCAGAACACCGCGTGGATTGAGCGGGTGCGCTCCGGCGCCTATCGCGAATACTACGCCCAGAACTACGCCAACCGCTAGCGGCGCGCGAGGCTGGGGGCGGAAGGCGGCAGCGGCTTCAGATAGACGGCCGTGGCCTTGCCACGGGCATCGAGCAGGCAGACGAACTCGCGCTGTTCGGTCGCCCCCGCATTTTGCGAAACGAAGCCAATGCCCCAGAGGATCTGGGCGGCCTTGGAGTCCGCCGGGCGCGACTCAATGAGCAGCTTTTGGCGGGCCGGAATGCGGAAGGTCTGCCCGTGGGGAAGTTGCGCCTGATAGTGCTGCCGGCAGGCTTCGTTGGCCCGCAGCAGAACAGCGGACAGGATCAGGGCAGAGAGGATTCTCATGGCAGTCTGGTAGCGATCGACTTGGCCTGCAGGAACTGCAGCAGGTAGTCCGGCCCGCCGGCCTTTGAATCGGTGCCGGAGAGGTTGAACCCGCCGAAGGGATGCGCGCCCACCATGGCCCCGGTGCACTTACGATTCAGGTAGAGATTGCCGACGTGAAAGTCGCGGCGCGCCTCGTCGAGATGGGCCGGCACGTACGAATACACGGCGCCGGTGAGGCCGTAGTCGCTCTCGTTGGCCAGCGCCAGGGCGTGCGGGAAATCCGGGGCCGGGGTGACGGCCAGCACCGGGCCGAAGATCTCCTCCCGGAACAGGCGGGCCGCGGGGGCGACGCCGGCGAAGACGGTGGGCTGCAGGAAGTAGCCGTCGCCGGGAGCGGCGTGGCCGCCGGTGAGCAGATGGCCTTCGGTGCGGCCGAGATCCATATAGCCGAGGATGCTCCGCCGGGCGGCGGCGCTGATGACCGGCCCCATGGCGAAGGAGGGATCGGCCGCATCGCCCACCGTGAGCGCGTCCACGGCCGGGCCGAGGCGGCCCAAAAACTTCTCGTAGACCGCCCCGTGGACAATCGCCCGGCTGCAGGCCGAACATTTCTGCCCCTGATAGCCGAAGGCGGAGGCGACCACGCCCGCCACGGCGGCGTCGAGGTCGCAGTCCGCATCGACGACGATCGCGTCCTTGCCGCCCATTTCGGCCACCACGCGGCGGATCCAACGCAGCCCCGGCGCAGGCCGGGCGGCGAGTTCGTTGATGTGCAGGCCCACGTCACGCGAGCCGGTGAAGCTGATAAAGCGGGTGAGCGGATGGGTCACCAGCAGGTCGCCAATCTCGGCGCCACTGCCGGCGCACAGCGCGAGAGCACGGGGCGGTAAACCGGCTTCGGCCAGCAGTGCGACGAACTGCGCGGCGATGACCGGCGTTTCGCTCGACGGCTTCAAGACCACCGTGTTGCCGCACACGAGCGCGGCGACCGTCATCCCGGCCAGGATCGCCAGCGGGAAGTTCCAGGGCGGGATGACGACCCCGACGCCCAGCGGCAGATAGGTGAGTTCGTTGCGCTCGCCGGGCAGTTGGAGCAGCGGCTCCGGGTTCGCCCAGCGCAGCATCTGGCGGGCGTAGTACTCGCAGAAGTCAATCGCCTCGGCGGTTTCGGCTTCGGCCTCAACCCAGCTTTTGCCCGCCTCGAGCACGAGCCAGGCGTTGAACTCGTTTTTGCGTTCGCGCAATAGCGCCGCGGTTCTGAAGACGATGCCGACACGGTCGTCCACCGACATCCGCGCCCACTGCGGGAAGAAGGCGGCGGCATCGGCGACGGCTTCGGCGGCCAGTGCGGCATTGGCGCGGGCCAGCGAGCCGACCAGGACGGCCGGCTGCGACGGATTTACAGAACGAACCCAGGCACCGGTGGTGACCGGGCGGCCCGCGATGCGCAGAGCATACTCCCGGCCGCAGGCATCGCGTCCGCGGACGAGCGCGGCTTCCATGGCGCGCCGGTTTTCCGGCCGCGCGAAGTCCGCGTACGGCTCATTGCGGAAAGCGGGCAGCCGGGACACGGAGTTTATCCTTCGACGATTTTGCGGCCCCGTTCAAACAGGTCGGCGGCCTCGTCGGCCATCTTGCGGCCCTGCTGATAGAGATCGCGGCCGCGTTCTACCATTTCCTGCCCTTTCTCCGAGAGGACATCGGCGCTCTCTTCGGCCCGGCGGACAATGCGGCGCCGCGTCACCTCTCCGCTCGCCGGCGCATAGAGAAGCGCCACCGCCGCGCCGATGGCCGCGCCGGTGAGAAACCAAACTGCTTTGCTGCTGTTATCTTCTGCCATGAGTGGAACACCTCTTCCCTTATTGTTTCAGAACGCCGGAAGAAATGTCCGGGTGTTCGGGCGCCACGGGAGGAGGTCGACGGAGAGTTGACGGCCATCGGTGAGGACGCGAACCAGGCCGAAGCGGTCCGTGCGGAGCAGGCCGACGCGGTGTTCGGTAAGGCGGCGGACGACGTCGGGGTGGGGGTGTTTGTAGAGGTTATCCTGCCCGGCCGAGATGATGGCGAACTGGGGATGGAGGCGGGCGAGCAGGTCGTCGGTGGTGGAGGTGCGGCTGCCGTGGTGGCCGGCTTTGAGGATGTCAGCCGGGGCGATGCGGCCTTCGTCAACGAGGCGGAACTCGACCTCTTTTTCAAGGTCGCCGGTGAGGAGCATGCTGCGCTGGCCGTAGGCGATGCGGAGGGTAAGCGAGTCGTTGTTGCGGGGGATTTCGGTGGGGGGAGTGTCGCGGTAGGGGGCGAGGACATCGAAGCGGGCGCCTCCCCAAACGAAGCCATCGCCGCTCCAGAGCGGGACAATGCGGACGCCGCGCGCGAGCGCCTTGGCGCGGAGGCGCTGCCAGGTGGGACTCTCCCCCATGGCTCCGGTCCAGAGTTCGGCCGGGGCGAAGTTGTCGATGAGGGCTTCGAGGCCGGCGGCGTGGTCGTCGTGGGCGTGGGTGAGGGCGATGGCGTCCAGACGGCGGATCGAGCGGGTCCAGAGATAGGGGGAGACGACGTCCTCGCCGATGTCGAGTTTGGGCTTGGGGCGGCCTTTGAACTGGGGCAGGCCGCCGCCGTCGACCACCAGCATTTTGCCTTCGGGGGTGACGACGAGCAGGCTATCGCCCTGGCCGACGTCGATGGCGGTCAACTCCAACTGGCCGGCGGCGCGCACGGGAGCGAACGGGTGCCAGAGGATGACGCCGAACAGGGCCATCGTAATGACGAAACAGACCCAGCGCAGGCGGGGGGCGTGGCGGGCGGTGACGGCCAGGGCGATGAGGCTGGCCGCGAAGCCGGCGGCGAGCAGCGTGGGCGGATCGGGAATCCGCCAGTTCGGTTCGAGCGCGGCGCAGGCGGCGGCGACCCATTGGCCCGCGTCGAGGAACCAGCCGGCAACGGCGGCAACCCACTGCCACCCGGTGAAGACGGCGAGGAAGCCGGCGACGATGGCGCCGTTCATCAGCGGGACGACGAAGATATTGGCGACCATGCCGGAGAGCGAGGCGCGATGGAAATAGAAGGCCATGGGCAGGGCCAGGGCCACCTGCATGATGCAGGAGATCATGAAGATCTCAAAAGCGTTGACGAGCAGAGCCAGACCGGAGCCCAGCGCCCGGCAGAGCCACGGCATGGGGAGGTTGCTCCAGAGGCTGACGGTTTGGGCGAATAGCCGGGTTTCGACGCGAAAGGCGGCGATGGCGAAGGGCTTGCGGAGGTCCTGCCGCCAGTCTTCGAGTTCGGCCAGGCCGCGGGCGAGGGGCCGGGAGTTCTGTTCAAAGAGGGGGTCGGCCAGGGAGGCGATGGCGGCGACGCTTAGGAAGGTGAGCTGGAAACTGGCTTCAAAGAGCTGGCCGGGGTCGAGCGCCAGGACGGTGATGGCGACGACGGCGAGGAAGTTCAGGATGCGCGGGTCGCGATACCAGAAGCGGCAGAGGCTGAAGAGCATGAAGCCGGCGGCGGCGCGGAGGACGGGGGCGGTGAGGCCGGAGGTGGCGGCGTAGAGCCAGGCGAGGATGACGGTGGCGATGAGGCTGAAGGTCATCCGGCCGGTGGCCATGCGGATGACGCCGAACAGGATGCCGGCGACCATGGTGATGTGGATGCCGGAGATAACGAGGGCGTGGTAGGTGCCGGTGCGGCGGAAGCTTTCCGTCCAGGCTTTTTGCAGGCGGGTGTTTTCGCCGATCAGCAGGGCTTGCATCATCCAGGCTTTGTAGTGGTCGCCTGGAAAGAGGGCATCAAGGCGGTTGAGAATCCAGCCGCGGAGTTGGAACAGCAGGGCGGTAGCGGGGTGGCCGCAGGTTCCGGGCAGGACGGTGACTTCGGCGCCGGTGCGGGTGGAGATGGTCCAATAGGTGTGCCGGCGGGCGAGGTAGTGGACCAGGTCGAAGGCGCCGGGGTTGCGGAAGTTGACGGGTTTGCGAACCCGGCCTTCGAATTCGACGAGCTGGCCATATTGCAGGTTGGGGGCGGTCTGGCCTTCGCGCAGGTTGAGGCTGACGCGGGCGCGGGCGTCGCGGTCGAGATCGAGGGTGAACTGTTCGCGCCGGTCGGCGAAGACGGAGGGTTCGACGACGCAGCCTTGCAGGAGCAGCGTTTCGCCGGCGGCGGCGTCGAGTTCGGGCGGTGGCTCCGGCGGCTGGAGAACGGGCAGAAGCGTACCGGCGGCGACGAAGGCGAGGACGGTGATCCAAGGACGGCGGCCGAGGAGGGCGAGCAGCGCAAGGGCAGCCGTGGCGGCGGCGGCTTCGGGGCGGGAGAACGGGAGCAGTTGAGCCAGGAGGAGACCGGCGATCAGTCCGAGGCAGGGCAGCAGGAGAGGTTCACGCACGCACAAAGAGAGTGGCGGGGGCTGCCGGCTTCTCTCTAGACTGTAGAAGATGCTTGTAGAGCTCTACGTGGAGAACTTCGCGGTGGTGGAACGACTGCGGGTTCGTTTTCATCCGGGCCTGAACCTGCTGACCGGGGAGACGGGCAGCGGCAAGTCGATTGTGGTGGACTCGCTGGGACTGCTGTTTGGCGGCCGGGCTTCGGCCGAGGTGGTGCGGACGGGGACGGACCGGGCGCGCGTGTCGGGCATCTTCGTGGCGCCGCCGGACCCGGCGTTCCGGGCGCTGCTCGAGGAAGCGGGCATTGCACTCGAAGACGAGGAGCTGATTGTGGAGCGGGAGGTAACGGCGACGGGCAAGTCGCGGGCGCTGCTGGCCAACCGGCCGGCGACGGCGACGCTGCTGAAGTCGCTGGCGCCTTGGCTGGGGGATATCCACGGGCAGAACGAACAGCAGCGGCTGCACGCGCCGGAGTCGCAGCGGCAGATGCTCGATACCTTTGCCGAGGCTGGGGCGTTAACGGCCGAGGTCAGCGAACTGTTTGCGGCATGGCGGAGTTGCGCGCGCGAACTGGAGGAGATCGACCGGGCCGAGCAGGAGCAGTTGCGGTTGGCGGACCTGTGGAGTTTTCAGCGGAAGGAGATTGAAGAGGTCGACCCGCGCGTGGGAGAGGACAGCGAACTCGAAGCCGAGAAGCGGGTGCTGCAGAACGTCACGCGGCTGGCCGAACACGCCGGGGCGGCCTACACTGCGCTTTACGATGCCCCGGATTCGGCGGTGGCGCAGGCGCGGGCGGCGGCCAAGCGGGTGCAGGAGCTGGTGCGGATTGACCCGGCGCTCACGGAGGTGGCCGAGTTGCTGCGGCCGGCCGTGATTGGCCTCGAAGAGGCCGGGCTGACGCTGCGGGACTACGTGGGCAAGCTGCACGCTGACCCGGGGCGGCTTGACGAAGTGGAGACGCGCCTGGCCGCGATGGACCGGCTGCGGCGGAAGTACGGAGCGACCATTGAAGAGATTCTGGTCTTTCTGGCGGGCCTGCGGACGAAGATGCAAACCGTCGAGGAGGCCGGCGAGCGGCGGACGGCGATTGAGGCGCGGCGGGAGAAGCTGGGGCGGGAGTACACGGCGGCGGCGGGGCGGCTGACGCGGGCGCGCAAGCAGGCGGCGGGGCGTCTGGAAAAGCGGGTGGAGCAGGAGCTGGCAGCGTTGGCGATGGCTGGGACGCGGTTTCAGGTGGCGTTCGCGGCGGCGGGATGGTCGGCCGAGGGGGTGGACGCGGTACGGTTTCTCGTGTCGGCGAACGTGGGCGAGGAGCCGCGGGAGCTGGATAAGGTGGCCTCGGGCGGCGAGGTTTCGCGGATTGCGCTGGCGATCAAGACGTGCATTGAGAGCGAACGAACGGGGTCGGCGCAGCATCTGCTGGTTTTTGACGAAGTCGACGCTGGCATTGGCGGGGAGGCGGCCGAGTCGGTGGGGCGGCGGTTAAAGGCGCTGAGCCGGTCTAACCAGGTGCTTTGCGTGACGCATCAGGCCAACATCGCCGCCTTTGCCGACCATCACTACCGCGTCGAAAAGCAGCAATCGAACGGCCGGACGGTGGCCGTGGTGACGGAGTTGACCGGCGAGGACCGGACCAAGGAGATTGGCCGCATGCTTTCCGGCCAGCGTTTGACGCCGGAGGCGCTGCGCCACGCCGCGCAACTGATTCAGGGCGGGGCGGCGAGTTGAGGGTGCCGGCTCAGTCGTCCTCTTCGGTGCTGACGAAGTTGCTTTCAAAGGCCAGGGTCAGGACCTCGTCGGTGAGGACCATGGGGCGGCGTTCGAAGCGCAGAATGTCGAGGGCGTGCGAGAGTATGTCGCGCGGATGGCAACGGCGCCGGGCTTTCCCGGTGGCGCGGTAGTGGCGGGCGAGAAAGCGGTCAACCAGATCCGGGGCGCAGTTCAGGCCCTGCGTGGCGGCGTAGCTCAGAAAGATGTCCGTGAACTCCTTTTCCGAGGGGGACTTCATCAACATCTTGTACTGAATGCGGCGGAGGAAGGCTTCGTCGCCGAGCTGGTCGGGCTTGAGGTTCGAGGAGAAGACCAGGAAGCACTCAAACGGGATGGTCATTTTGGCGCCGTTCTGGAAGGTTAGGTAGTCGACGCGACGCTCCATGGGGACGATCCACCGGTTGAGGACCTCGGCCGGGGTGACCTTCTGGCGGCCGAAGTCATCGATGAGGTAGATGCCGTTGTTGGCCTTCAACTGCAGGGGGGCGTCGTAGAACTTGGCGACGGGGTTGAAGCTCAGATCGAGCATCTCAGGGGCCAGTTCGCCGCCGGTGACGATGAAGGGGCGGCGGCACTTGAACCAGCGCTGGTCGTGGGAGGGTTCGGTGGTGAAGGTCGAGATCGTATCCTGTACCTCGTCGACCGGATGGTGGTAGACGGGGTCGAACATCTGGATGATCATGCCCTGGGCCTCGATGGCGTAGGGCACATAAATGTAGGTTGGATCGACGTTAAAGAGCGCTTCGGCCAGGTAGGTTTTGCCGTTGCCGGGCTGGCCGTAGATGAGGAACGACTTGCCGGAGTTCACCGCCGGACCGATCTGATTGAGCAGTTCCGGGGTGATGACCATATGCTTGTAAGCGTCCCGGAGAGCTTCCGGGGTGAGCCAGCCGTTTTCGGACTTCTGCCGGCGCACCATATCGGCATACTGGAAAAGCGGCACGGGCACGCGGCCGGAGTAGGCGTTGGTCGCCACGCACTCCTTGGCCATTTCGCGGCCACTCTCGGTGAGCACGAAGCGGGAGGAGATGGCGCCCATGCCGAGCGAACTGCGCACGGCGACGTGATGGGTCCGTTTGAACGCTTCGAGGCTGGCTTCGATGACGCTGAAGCGGAGTCCGAGGCGCTGCGCGAGTTCGCGACCGACCAACTCACCGTTATAGTAGAGGGCCTTGAGGAGCAGATGCTCGATCATCGTGGCCGGAACGCCCGTGTGCGAGATCGTCTCGGGTACGGGGGGCTTCAACTCCTGGGCCGGGGAACCGCTATGGGAGTCAAGAAACGACGACAGGTCGGTAAGGTGGGTGATCGGCAACAGATTTCGCCTCTGCGGTTCTATCGACGCCCGTGGCAAAAGTCAGAGTAGGGAGATACCATGGTTTTCAAAGCGAAACACCTTATGCCGACCACGCGCCGCTCCTTTTTGCATACCTCCGGCCTGACTACGATGCTGGCCGCCGCCCCGGCAGCCGCCCAGCCCAAGAGCCCCAACGATAAGATTCAATTCGCCTGCATCGGCTTCGGCATCATGGGCCAGGGCGATGTGGCGACGGCGGTGACGGTGCCGGGAACCAAACTGGTGGCCGTGGCCGATATTTATCAGGGCCGGCTGGACCTGGCCAAAGAGCGCTACGGTAAAGACATCTTCACGACGCGCGACTACCGGGAGCTTCTGGCGCGTCCCGACATCGACGCCGTCATCGTCGCCACTCCCGACCACTGGCATCAGCAGCAGGCCATCGACGCGATGAAAGCCGGCAAGGATGTCTACTGCCAGAAGCCGATGGTCCAGAAGGTGGAAGAGGGCGCGGCGGTAATCAAAGCCGAAGGCGAGACGAAACGGATTCTGCAGGTGGGCAGCCAGCGAGCCAGCTCCATTCTTTACGCCAAGGCGCGGGACCTGGTCAAACAAGGTGTGCTGGGTGAAGTGCGCATGGTGGAAGCGTTCTGGGACCGTAACTCGCCGCAGGGCGCCTGGCAGTATTCGATCCCGCCCGACGCCTCGCCGGCGACGGTCGATTGGGACCGGTTCCTGGGTTCGGCGCCGAAGCGGCCGTTTGAACCGATCCGGCTGTTCCGGTGGCGCAACTATCAGGACTACGGCACGGGGGTGGCCGGCGACCTGTTCGTCCATCTGTTCACGGGCATCCATTATGTGATGGACTCCAATGGGCCGAACCGGGTGATGACCACCGGCGGGCTGTACCACTGGAAGGACGGCCGCGACGTGCCGGACCTGATGATGGGCATCTACGATTATCCGAAGACGGCCGCGCATCCGGAATTCAATCTGAGTCTCCGGCTGAACTTCCTGGCCGGCGGCGGCGATGGCAGCGGGTTCCGCTTTGTCGGCTCGGAAGGGGTGTTGGACCTCGCCGTGGGCGGGGCGCTGGTGCTGCGCCGCAAGCCGAAGGTGACCGATCCGGGGACGACGGCCGGAACCTTCTCACAGGCGACAGCGGCCGAGATTCTGCGGCAGCACGCCGCCAAGTATCCGGCGCAACGGCCGAGCGCGGACGGCATGCAGGCCAACACGGAGCAGCGCTGGGTGCTGCCGCCGGGATACACCGAACAATACGCCCACCATGCGAACTTCTTCGAGCACATCCGTTCGCGCAAGCCGGTGATTGAGGACGCGACCTTCGGGCTGCGGGCGGCGGGTCCGGCGTTGCTGTCGAACGTCAGCTACTTCACGCGCAAGACGGTCAACTGGGATCCGGAAAAGATGGTGGTGCAGGGGTAGACGGGTCTCCCCCTGCCGGGTTTCCATCGGGCTAGGCGAAGGCCGCGCGCAGTTGGTCGTAGCTCTTCTGCACGGCGCCGAGCGGGTCGGCCTTGCCCTCCATCTCGAGCGACACCCAGCCTTTGAAGCCGGCTTGTTTCAGGATGCCGGCGATGCGCTTGTAATCGAGGTCGAGGGTGTACCATTCCCCGCCGCCGAAGTAGGTTTTGGCCTGGACGATGGTGGCTTTGGGCGCCAGTTTGGCGATGCCGGGGTAGGGTTCGCCGGGGTAGTTGCCGGTGTCTAGGTTGATGCCGAGCCAGGGCGAATTGACGGCCTCGTGGATCTTGAGCAGGGTATCGATGTTAGTGGTGAGACCCCAGTGGTTTTCGAGCGCCAGCGTGATGCCCTCGCGCTCGCATACGGGCAGGCACTTGCGGATGGAGTCGATGCACCAGTCGATGGCGTTCTGTTCGTTGAACCCGGGCAGGGCGGGTTCGTCGCCCTTGGCTTTCATCAGGTCGTCGAAGGACTTGATGGTCTTCCAGCGGCCGGAGTTCAGGCGGACGCAGGGGATGCCGAGGCGGGCGGCTAGCTCCACACACTTGACGGTGTGTGTAATATTTTTGTCGCGTTCGATTTGATCGGGGAAGATGAAGTCCTGGTGAATGGAGAGCATCGGCAGGGCCAAGCCGCGCTCAAAGGCCATTCTTTTCAAGCGGGTGACGTAGGCCGGCGATTCGTCCACCATCTGCCGGTGGAGGATCTCGACGCCATCAAAGCCAATGTCTGCGGCATGTTGGATGACCTTCTCGATACTGTACCGTTCTGTCCGGAAATGCCAGAATGAGTAGGTGGAAACGGCGAGTGGTTGCCGCCGGGTTGGGCTAGCGGTTTGTGCCGGAGCAGCCGATAGGGACGCTAGCGGGCTAGCGGCCAGGAGTGCACGTCGCGAAAGTGTCATGACTCAGGATACCCGCTCCGGGGCGCCTGCTACAGTAAGAGGAATCTTTCATCTATGACGAGTGTTGGGTTATGAGCATTGAAGCCGCCGGCGCCGGTCCGGCCAACCAGAACGAGAAGGTGAACTGGGTAACGACCACCTTTTTCGGAATCTTTCATGTGGGCGCGCTGGCCGCTCCGTTTTTCTTTGAATGGCGCTCGGTGATCGTCGCCGTCGTGTTGTACTGGATCACGATCGGGTGGGGCATCGGCATGGGGTACCATCGCCTGCATACGCACCGCGCCTACGTCGTACCGAAATGGCTGGAACATTTCTTTGCGCTTTGCGGCACGCTCACGATGGAAGGCGGGCCGATCTTCTGGGTGGCGACGCACCGGATTCACCATCAGCACTCCGACCTCGACGGCGATCCGCATACGCCGCGCCACGGCAAGTGGTGGTCGCACATGGGCTGGATTCTGTTTGGCGAGGCCAAGCATAACCAGACGCAGGCGATGATGAAGTACACGCCGGACTTGGCCAAGGATAACTTCTATCTATGGCTGAACACCTACCACTGGGTTCCGATCATTGTGCTATCGGCGATTCTGTACCTATGGGGCGGCCTGTCGATGTTCCTGTGGGCCACCTGCGTGCGCGTTGTCCTGGGTCTGCACTCGACGTGGCTGGTGAACTCGGCCAGCCATCTGTGGGGCGGACGGCGGTTTAACATCCGCGACGACTCGCGCAACAACTGGTGGGTGGCGATTCTGACCTTTGGCGAAGGCTGGCACAACAATCACCATGCTCATCCGAACTCGGCGCGGCATGGCTTGGCGTGGTACGAATACGACCAGACCTGGCTGCAGATCCGTCTGCTCGAAAAGCTGGGTATTGCGCGGAACGTGAAAGTGGCCCACGTGGATACGCCTTCGGCGATGGAGCGGAGAGCGGCCTAGGCTGCACTCCCGGATGCATTGGCGTGCTGCTTGCGACATAATGTCGGCAAGCAGCATGCGTTTCGTTTTTCTTCTCGCCGGCGTTGTGTCCCTGGCAGCGCAACCGATCGAATTCAACCGGGATATCCGTCCGATTCTGTCGGACCGGTGCTGGACGTGTCACGGCTCCGACGCAGCCTCGAAGGGTATCAAACTGCGTCTCGACCAACCCGAACCGGTGGCCGCGGCCCGGCAGACGATTGCCGAGCGCATCGTGACGACGAACAAGGCCAAGCGGATGCCGCCGCTACATACGGGCGCCAGCCTGTCGACGGCCGAAGTGGCGCTGCTGAACCGCTGGGTGGAGGCCGGTGCCCCCTGGCAGAAGCATTGGGCCTACCTGCCGCCGCAGCGTACCGCCGGGCAAACGATCGATTCGCTGGTGCGCGCTCGTCTCGTCAAGGCCGGGCTCTCCCCTGCCCCGGCGGCCCCGCCGGAGACCCTGCTCCGCCGCGCCTCGCTCGACCTGACTGGCCTGCCGCCGCTGCCCGGCGAGTACGACGGCATGAGCTACGAACAGGCCGTCGACCGCATGCTCGCGACGGCCCGCTACGCCGAACGAATGACCGCCAAGTGGCTCGACGCGGCCCGCTACGCCGATTCAAACGGCTATCAAACCGACGGCGAGCGGCAGATGTGGCGCTGGCGCGACTGGGTGCTGAACTCCTTCCGGACCAATAAGCCGTTTGACCAGTTCGTCATCGAACAGATGGCCGGCGACCTGCTGCCCAACGCGACGCTCGACCAGCGAATCGCTACCGGCTTTCAACGCAACCATCGCGGCAACGGCGAGGGCGGCATCGTGGCCGAGGAGTACCTGGCCGAGTACGCCGCCGACCGCGTGGAGACCATGTCGACAGTTTTTCTCGGCTCTACCATCGGCTGCGCCCGCTGCCACAACCACAAGTACGACCCGTTCACCCAGAAAGAGTTTTATCAGCTCTTCGCCTTCTTCCATAATATTGGCGAACGCGGCCGCTACTTCAAATTCGGCAATACCCCGCCCTTCCTCCACGCCCCCACCGAACCCCAACAGGCCAAACTCGCCGAACTCGCAGCCGCGCTGGCCGCCGCCGAAGCCCGCCTGCGGCCCGGAGCGGCCAAAGGCCCGTTCTCCTGGAAACCGACGCTGGACCTGACCACGCCCGAAAAGTACACGCCGCACTATACGGCCCGGTTTACCATCGCCGCCCGGTTCACGCCCCCGGCCGCCACGGCCAACATCGTTTCGAAGGCGCTGCCGGAGGCCGAATCGGCCGGCCTGCGGTTTAACCTCAAAGACGGGCGGCTCCAAGTCAACCTGGTGATGCGCTGGCTCGACGACGCCCTGCGCGTCGAAACCGAACGGACGCTCACCCCCGGCCAGAATTACCACGTCGCCTTCACCTACGACGGCTCGAAGCTCGCCGCCGGCATCAAGGTCTACATCGACGGCCAACCGGAGAAGCTGCGCGTGATCGTCGATGAACTCAACCAGGACTTCCTCGTCAAAGAGCCGTTCACGCTGAACTCCCCCGAGGTGAAGATCTTCGCGCGCGCGCTTCCCGCCCTCGATGTCGCCTTCCTTGCCGGCACGGCCGCGGGGCCGGAGGCGGCGCGCCGGCAGTTCCTCGAAACCACCGACGCCAAGGCCTGGTCCGAGGTCGTGCGTCTGCGGCGCGAACGCGACGCCTTCCTCGATTCCGTGCCCACCGTCATGGTGATGCAGGAGACCGGCAAACCGCTCGACGCCCACGTACTGATTCGCGGCGCCTACGACCGGCCGGGCGAAAAGGTCGCCCCCGGGGTACCGGCGATCTTAATGGGAAAGCCGATTACGAACCGCCTCGAACTGGCCCGCTGGCTGGTCTCGCGCGAGAACCCACTCACGGCCCGCGTTACCGTCAACCGCTTCTGGCAGTCGCTGTTCGGCGTGGGCCTCGTCAAGACCGCCGAGGATTTCGGCGCGCAGGGCGAGTGGCCAGCCAACCCGGAGCTGCTCGACTGGCTGGCCGTTGAGTTCATGGACTCGGGCTGGGACGTGAAGCATCTGCTCAAGACCATCTTGCTGTCCCAAACCTATCGCCAGTCCTCCCGCGTCACGCCCGAACTGCTCGCCCGCGACCCGGAGAACCGGCTGCTCGCGCGCGGTCCGCGGCTGCGGCTCGACGCCGGGGCGGTGCGCGATCAGGCGCTGTATTTGTCCGGGCTCCTCGTCGAGCGCGTGGGTGGACCGTCGGTGAAACCGTATCAGCCGGCTGGTTTGTGGAAAGAGCTGTCGGGCGGGGCGGACTATGTGCCCGATTCGGGCGAGGCGCTCTACCGGCGCAGCATCTACACGTTCTGGAAACGCACGGCGCCGCCGCCGACGATGGCCAACTTCGACGCCGCGGGCCGCGAAACCTGCACGGTGCGCGAGTCGCGGACCAACACGCCGCTGCAGGCGCTGAACCTGATGAACGATGTCACGTTTCTTGAAGCCTCGCGCCGGCTGGCCGAAAAGATCATGACCAACCCGGCCGGCGTCGCCTACGGCTTCCGGCTCGTCACCGGCCGCGCCGCCACGGGCGACGAACTCACCGTGCTGCTCAGCGCCCTCGAACGCCACCGCGCCACCTACGAAAAAGATGAGTCGGCCGCCCGCAACCTGCTTGCGCACGGCGACGCCCGCCGGAATACGGCTCTACCGGTGGCCGACCTCGCCGCCCATACCCTGGTGGCCAGCCTGCTGCTGAACCTCGACGAAGGAATCACCAAAGAATGAAGCGCCGCGACTTTCTCTCCGCCGCCGCCATGGCAACGCTGGCCCGCGGGGCCACCGACTTTGCGCCGAAGGCCAAACGGGTGATCTACCTGTTTCAGTCCGGCGCGCCGTCGCAGCTTGAGACCTTCGACTACAAGCCGGGCCTCAACAGAATGCGCGGCGTCGAACTGCCGGACTCCGTCCGCCAGGGCCAGCGGCTCACGGGCATGACGGCCTCGCAGACGAGCTTTCCGCTGGTGCCTTCGCAGTTCGCCTTTCGGCAGCGGGGCCAGTCCGGGGCGTGGGTCAGCGACCTGCTGCCGCACATCGCCAAGGTGGCCGACCGGCTCTGCTTCGTCAAATCGCTGCACACCGAAGCGATCAATCACGACCCGGCCGTGACCTTTTTCCAGACCGGCTTCCAGCTCGCCGGCCGCCCGTCGATCGGCTCCTGGATCTCTTACGGCCTCGGCAGCGAGAATCAGGATCTGCCCGCTTTTGTGGTGATGATCTCGCAGGGCACGGGCAACATCGCCGATCAACCGCTCTATGACCGGCTCTGGGGCAGCGGCTTTCTGCCAACCAAGTACCAGGGCGTCAAGTTCCGTTCGCAGGGCGACCCGGTGCTGTTCCTCAAGAACCCGGAAGGCGTGACGGCCGCCACGCGGCGCGGCTACCTCGACGACCTCGCCAAGCTGAACACCTTTAAGCTGAACGAGTCCGGCGACCCGGAGGTCGCCACCCGCATTGCGCAGTACGAGATGGCCTTCCGGATGCAGACCTCGGTGCCCGAACTGACCGACCTGTCGAAGGAGCCCGAACAGGTCTTCGCCCGCTACGGACCCGAGTCCCGCACGCCGGGCACCTACGCCGCCAACTGCCTGCTCGCCCGGCGCCTCGCCGAACGCGGCGTCCGCTTCATTCAACTTTTCCATCGGGGCTGGGACCAGCACAACCATCTGCCGGCGCAGATCGTCAACCAGTGCCGCGACGTCGATCAGCCTACCGCCGGGCTGATTGAAGATCTCGCCGAGCGCGGCCTGCTCGAAGATACGTTGGTGGTCTGGGGCGGCGAGTTCGGCCGCACCGTTTACTGCCAGGGCAAGATGACGGCCGACGACTACGGGCGCGACCACCATCCGCGCTGCTTCACGGTCTTTCTGGCCGGCGGCGGCGTGAAGCCGGGCTTGAGCTTCGGCGAGACCGACGACTTTTCCTACAACATCGTCAAGGACCCGGTGCATGTGCACGATCTGCACGCGACCATCCTGCACCAGTTGGGCGTGGACCATACGAAACTAACGTTCAAGTTCCAGGGCCGCCACTTCCGCCTGACGGATGTGCACGGCAACGTGGTTCGCTCCATCCTGGCTTAGCCTAGAACGTTCCGTCCCAGCCGTATTCGTCCAGCCGGATGCGCGTGCCGTGGAGACGGACGCCCTCGGTCTGGAGGCGCGTCACCTGTTCTACGCCCGCGGCGCCGCGCAGCAGCACCTTGCCATGACGCGCGCCGTCTTTGCCCACCACGCGGTGCCACGGCAGCCCGGCGTCGAACTGCCGCAGCGCCCACGCCACCTGCCGCGAACCGCGGGGATGGCCGGCCAGGGCCGCCACCTGGCCGTAGGTGGCCACTTGGCCGCGAGGGATCCGCCGGACAACGGCGCGCATGGCGTCGAACATGCTTCACCAAGTCCCCATCGTCAGGACAAAGCCCATCGAAGCCCGCAGCCCCTCCTGCGACCGGACGTTTTCCAGTTCGCGTGATAAGGTCCGGAAGTATTCGACCCCGGCCACGCGCCAGGAGAGCGCGTTGGTGATCTTCAGGTCGATGCCGGCGCCGGCGGCCAGCGCCAGACCGTTGGCCTCCGTGCGGACGGCGAACTGTTCGTAGGGAACGGTCTGGCCGGTGCCGTCGTTGCGCGCGATCACGATCTTTTTCATCTCCGGGTCAATGCGTTCGCGCGTGGTCTTGTTGCCGCCGATCAGGAACTGCACGTGCGGTTTCCAGCGGGCCTCCGGGCGGGCTTTCCACTGCAGGCCGACCAGGTACTGCAGCGAGTCGGAGCTGACGTTGGTGGGCAGATCGAGCATCTTGCAGCCGCTCACGTCAACGACGGCATACCAGTTCGGGTGCAGCCGGTAGGCGCCCTGCGCGCCGCCTCCCGTGCACTGGCCGCCGTGCAGAATGGTCGACTGGGCGCGGGAGATGAACTCAAAGACCGGGGTCGTTTGCGGGTCGCCGTTGCGGCCGCTGTTGTCGACATAGGACATCCCTCGCCGGTAGCTCCGGATGCCCGGACGCGTGTCGCGGTGCCAGGGGGCGTCGCCGCGCATGAGGTTGGCCATGCTGCGCGAGGGGTTCAGCCAGCCGCGCACCATCATGCGCACCCAGCGGTTTTCGATCCGGTTCTCGATCTTCTGAATCACCAGCCGGTCGATGGCGTCTTCGCTGACCTGCCAGCCGAGGCCGATGACGGGCGTGACGACGTGATCCACCAGGCCCTGCTGCGGCCAGCGGGATTGAATCGCGCCGAGGCTCGCCTCGCTGAGCGGTCCGATCTCAAACTGGGAGCTGTAGGCGAACGAATAGGCGGTGGCGCGTAGGCGGCCCTTCCAGTAGGCGCGGGAGGAGCCGAACTCGACGCGGCGGTAGCGCGGGTCGTTCTGGGCAAAGAGGTAGCCGGTCACCGCGCCCTGCATGGGGTGACCGACGTAGTTGACGAGCGCTACATCGCCATCGGACCATCCCCGCAAACTGCCGATGCTTTGAGCAACGCCGCGGAGGTAAGGGCCCTGCAATCCGCGGCGGGTGCCCTTTTCCGTCGCCAGGCGGAACCCGTGCTGGATTCCCAGAAAGTAGAGCGACTGTTCGAACAACGGCCGCCATTGGACGGAATCCGCCTGGGTTGAATCCAAGTGGGTTGAATCCAAGTGGGTTGAGTCCAAGTCAGTTGATCCGGCGGGCTCGTCCGAACCCAAGATCCGGCACACACAAGCCAGCATAACGAGGGCTACGCGTTTCCCCAAAGCCATATGTACTCAGATTCGCGCACCCGGCCTAACTGTTTCAGTTTTCCGGAGCCTGGGGCGAGTATGTTTACCGATCGCCGGCGCTGGCTGCAAATATCTGGTCAAGAAGCGGATCCCGCTGGTCGATACCCCCTACAGATGGTCCTGAACGCAGCCGACATCGCGGGTACCAGTTCTCTGCGCTCCGACATTTCCCACCTGCTGCAGGAACTGCCGGCGTTACCGACGGTTTCAACGCGGCTCCTGTCGATGATGGGCCGCGCCGATGTAGACCTGAGGTCCGTCAGTGCGCTGATTGCCTCCGACGGGGCGCTGGCGGGCGAGGTGCTCAGCATTGCCAACTCGTCGCTGTTCGGGCTGCGATCAGAGGTCCGCAGCATTGTCCAAGCGATCGCCTATCTGGGCATCGAGAAGACGAAGTCGCTGGCCTGGACGGTGGCGATCAAGAACTATCTGGGCAACGCGCTCCAGATCCCTACCCTGCAGCGGACCTGGCGTCACAGCCTCGCGGTGGCCCTATTGGCCGAGGAGCTCGCGCATTGGACGCAAGCCGATGGCGCCGAGGCCTATACGGCAGGAATTCTGCACGACCTCGGGGCCCTGGGACTCATTGCCATGTCCCCGCCCCGCTACCGGCAACTGCTCGAAGAGGCTGCCGCCGCCCCCGCCTCGATCCTTGATCTCGAGCGCAAGCACTTCGGCCTCGATCACTGCGAGGCAGGGGAATTTCTAGCCGCGGCGTGGAACCTGCCTTCCTTTACGGGCGAAGTGATGCGGCTGCACCACGCCCCTCTTGAGCAGCCCGCGTTCACCCCCCTGGGTCTCATTCACTTCGCCTCGCGCGGCGCCGACCTGCTTGGCTTCTCGGTGGTTAACCGACCGGTCGAGCCGGGCTCGCCGAATGCGCTCGAGGAGTTCCACGACCAGCTTCCTCCCCGCCGCAAGGAGCGTGTCGTGTTCAACCTCGCCGATCTCGAACTGCTGATCGCCACCCGCGTCAACGCGATTGAATCGTAGCGGCGCCGAAACCAGCTACCCTGGAAGTATGAGCCTTTCCAGCTCCTTTTTCGGATCGAAGTTCGGAATCACCGAACGGGACCTCGATCGCTACCTCGCCGAGGCCCTCGGGCGCGGCGCCGACTACGCCGACCTCTACTTCGAGTACCTGGCCACGTCCTCGATCTCACTCGATGAGTCCATCGTCAAGTCCGCCACGCAGGGTGTTTCGCTCGGCGTCGGCGTACGCGTCATCGCCGGCGAACGCACCGGCTACGCCTACTCGGACGACCTCAGCCCGGAGAAGATTCTGAAGGCGGCGGCCACGGCCGCCTGCATCGCCGACTCGCCGGCCAAGGTCGACACGGTCAGCCTGACGCCGGCGCGTCAGCACGACCTGTATCCTGTGCTCCGCGCGCCGATCGACCAGCCGCTCGAGGAGCGCGTCCAATTCGTCAAGCGCACCGATGCCGCCGCCCGCGCCGCCGACGCCCGCGTCATCCAGGTACAGAGCACCTACGCCGATTCGCTGCGCCACGTTCTGGTGGCCACTTCGGACGGGAAACTGAGCTTCGACCGGCAGCCCATGGCCCGGCTGAACGTCAGCGTGCTGGCCCGCCAGGGCGAAGGCACGCCGCAGCAGGGCTACGGCGGCGGAGGGGGCCGCGTGGGGCTCGACTACTTTACGGGCGCCAGCGCGCCGGAGGCTTACGCCCGCGAGGCCGTCCGCCTGGCGATTGTGCAGTTGGACGCTACCGAGGCCCCGGCCGGGGAGTCGGTGGTGGTGCTTGGCCCGGGCTGGCCCGGGGTGCTGCTGCATGAGGCCGTCGGCCATGGTCTCGAGGCGGACTTCAACCGCAAGGGCACGTCGGTCTTTTCCGGTCGCGTCGGGCAGAAGGTAGCCAGTGAACTGTGCACGGTGATCGACGACGGCACGATTGACAGCCGCCGCGGCTCGCTGAATGTCGACGACGAAGCCAACCCCACGCGCCAGAACGTGCTGATTGAAAATGGCATCCTGCGCGGCTACCTCACTGACGAACTGTCGGCGCGTCTCACCGGCGGCCGGTCGACCGGTTCGGGGCGCCGCGAGAACTACCAGCACATCCCCATGCCGCGGATGACCAACACGTTCATGCTCTCGGGCGCATCAACGCCCGAAGAGATCATCCGCTCGGTGAAGAAAGGGATCTATTGCGCCAACTTCGGCGGCGGCCAGGTGGACATCACCAACGGCAACTTCGTCTTTTCGGCCTCGGAGAGCTATCTGATCGAGGACGGCAAGCTGACGCGCCCCGTCCGCGGCGCGACGCTCATCGGCAACGGTCCGGAGGCGATGCAGTATATCTCGATGGTCGGCAACGATCTGAAGCTCGACCAGGGCGTTGGCATATGCGGCAAAGACGGCCAGAGCGTGCCGGTGGGGGTGGGCATTCCCACCGTCCGCATCGATAAGATGACCGTCGGAGGCACCGCTCGCGCATGACCGAACAACAACTTCGCTCGGCGGCTGTGAGCGCCGTCGAGCAGGCCCTCGCGCTCGGCGCCACCGGGGCCGAATGCACCATCGCCAGCGGTAGTGAGTTCTCGGTCACGGTCCGTCTGGGCGAGGTAGAAAAACTGAAGGAGGCCGATTCCTGCGGCGCCGGACTGCGCGTGCTGCTCGGCCAGCGGCAGGGCTCCTCCTACACCTCCGATCTGTCGGCCGAAGGCATCCGGCAGATGGTTACGAGCGCCATCGAGATCGCCCGCATCACCGAAGCCGACCCCTACGCCGGTCTGCCCGAGGCGGACGAACTCGGCCAATTGACTCAGGATCTCGGTCTCGCCTCGGAGTTGACGCTCTCGACGGCCGAAAAGATCGACTGGGCCAAGCGCGCCGAAAAAGCCGCGCTCAGCGCCGATGCGCGTCTGACCAACTCCGATGGGGCTTCGTTTGATTCGCACACCGGCGTCCGCGTCTTTGCCAACTCCCGCGGCTTTGCCGGCAGCTACCACTCCACATACTGTTCGCTGTCGGCCGTCCCGGTGGCCAAATCCGACGAGCGCATGGAGCGCGACTACTGGTTCTCGATCGGCCGGGACCACACGCGCCTGGAATCGCCCGAACAGATCGGGCGCCGGGCGGCCGAACGCGTCCTGCGCCGCCTCGGCGCGCGCAAGATCGCTACCCAGACGGCGACGGTGGTCTTTGAGCCGCGCACGGCCCGCTCGCTTGTCGGCCACGTCTTTGCGGCCGTCACCGGCGATGCCATCTACCGCAAAAGCTCCTTCCTGCTCGACAAGATCGGGCAGGTGGTCGCCTCGCCCGCGGTCACCATCGTCGACGACCCGACGCTGCCCGGACTGTTCGGCTCGGCGCCTTTTGATGACGAAGGCGTGCCCGGCCGCCGCAATCTGATTATTCAAAACGGCGTGCTGCAGACCTATCTGCTGCACACCTACACGGCCCGCAAGCTGGGCCGGAAGACAACGGGCAACGCCTCGCGCGGCCTGACAGGCAGCCCGGGCACCGGCCACGGGAATCTCTATCTCGAAGCCGGCGCCCTGCCGCCCGAGGAACTGTTGCGGGAAGTGGGCAACGGGCTCTACGTTACCGAACTGATCGGCCAGGGCGTGAACACCGTCAACGGCGACTACTCGCGCGGGGCGTCCGGGATCTGGATTGAAAACGGTGAGCTTACCTACCCGGTCACCGAGGTCACGGTGGCTGGTAATCTGAGCGAGATGCTCAAGAACGTTCTCTTTATCGGCAACGATCTCGAGTTCCTCGGCTCGACGGCCGCCCCCACCCTGGCCATCGGCGGCATGACGGTGAGCGGCGTCCAATGATCCGGATCGCCTCGCTAATTGTCGTCGTCTGCGGCGGCGCTGCCTACTGGTATCTGTCGCAGCCGAAGGTCGTCAACGGCCCCGCGCCGATTACGGCCGAGGCCAAAGCCTACGTGCGCAATCTCCAACTGGCCGGGGTCGAGATGAAGGCCATCGAGAGCTTCGCCTCCCAGCGGGTGGTCGAGATTACGGGCAAGATCACCAACAACGGCGGGCGGCGGCTGAAGCTCGTTGAACTCAACTGCGTCTTTGCCGATCCCTACGGCCAGCCTGTTTCGCGCGAGCGCGTCGCCATTGTCCGGGCGAGCAAGGGCGGCCTGGCCGCCGGCGAAACCAAGTCCTTCCGCCTGCCGTTCGACAATCTGCCTCCGGGCTGGAACCAGGCCCTGCCCCAACTCGTCATCGCTGGAATCGAGTTCGAATAGACCATGCCCAAACTGCTGCTTGTCGAGGATGACCCCGATCAGTTGGAGATCCGCACGCTGATTCTCGAGCAGGCCGGGCATGCCGTCTATGGCGCCGCCTCCGGCCCCGAGGCACTGGCCCTGGCCCGCGCCGAGCAGCCTTCGCTGGTCGTCATGGACCTCCGTCTGCCCCGCACCGCCGACGGCATTGCCTTGATCACGGCGCTGCGCACGCTCACGCCCGCGCCCCGCATTGTGGTCCTGTCGGGCTGGACCGCCGACCTCGCCATAGCCCCCGATGTAGACGCGGTACTATCAAAACCGGTGCGCACCCCGGAACTGATCCACCTCATCGCCCGCCTGTCGGCCGGCCTGCTCTTCTTCTGCCTGCTGCCGCTGGCCGCGGCCACGCTGCAACTGAACGCCCCGGCCGAAGTCCTCGCTGAGATCACCGCGCCGGTCGCCGACTGGCAGACGCAGCCGAAGATCGCCGACCTGCTCGTCAACGGCGAGGCGCGGCTGCAACTTCCGCTCGTCGCGCCCCGGCAAACGGTCTTCCTCGGCCGGCTGCCCGCCGGGCGCCACGAGGTGACGCTGGCCAACGCCACCGTCCGCCTCACCTCCACCACCGACCCCGTGCATCTCCACGCCCCCGTGCTGTTTGAGCGCAAAAACGCCATCGGCCGGTTCACCGATGTCCCGCTGCTGACCTACGCCGAATGGCTCAACGAAAACGGCCAGCGCGTGCTGCAGTACTCGGTGATTTTTTCAAACGAAGACGGCGGCACCTCGACCCGCTTTCTCATGGCCCGATGGGGCCGCACGACCGATATCGAGTTTGTCTACAAGGTCTACTTCCGTCCGGACGGCTCGAAAGAAAAAGCCATCATTCAGGGCCGTGGCCACCGCGACATGGTTTTCACCGGGCCGTTTGCCAACGACCATCCGCTGCTGATGCCGGTCACCGACAACAACATGGTCGCCGGCGAAGGCCCTTCGGCTGTCCGCTACCAGCCGGCCGCCACGCTGGTCGACCTGCGGGCCGCCTCCCGCGAGTCGGTGATGGATCAGGCGCCGTTCACCTGGCAGGCTATGACCAAGGAGCTGCTGCGCGAAGGGAAACTGCGCGACTATGGCGTCGAACGCGGCGAAGACATCTCGGACCCCCGCCACTATCTTTATCTCGAATTCTCCGTCCGCAACCGGCTCTCCCGCGTGGCCGCGATGGTCCAATTGCGAAACGAAGCCAAATGGCGCCTGTCCCACTTCGGCGTCCCCGGGGCGGCGATTGAGCGCGACGGCTGGGTCCGCACGACCATCGAACTGCCGCCGGGCACGCGGGCGGCCGATGTGACCGGCCTGGGCCTGGAGTGCCTGGCCGGCGAACGCGCCCGGCAGCTCGGCCAGTGCGAGATCCTCTCGCTCGGCAAAGCCTTTTTCCTGGGAGCCGACATGCTGCCCGCCGAGCCCTTTTTCCGCTCCGGGGCCCATGCCCCCATTCCGCTGCGGGTAGGCGAAGCCTGGACGTGGACCTTAAACTCAAAGTAATCCCGCGCAGCGCGCGCACCGAGTTCGCCGGGGCCATGGCCGACGGCACCGTGAAAATCAAGCTCGCCGCCGTTCCCGAAGACGGCAAAGCCAACGCGGCCCTACTCGCCTTCCTCGCCGCCCATTACGGCGTCCCGGTGGCCGCCGTCGAACTTCTCTCCGGCGCTACTTCGCCCCGGAAGCGGGTACGGGTTCACCTTTAGCTTTCCAGTAATCCTCGACCAGCCGCTTGGCGACCTTTTCGGCCACGTCGGCCGCCGCACCCTTAAACTTCGCCCCCAGCGACTCCTGCGTCGTCGACCAGATCACATCGCCGTCCGGCGTCACCAGGCGCACCGAGGCCGTTGCTTCGTGCTTCCGCTCGACAATCCGCTGCGCCTCGTTATCCCCCACCTGCGCGCCGATGCCGCGGCCGAAGGTCGTGTTCCGATTGCTCCCCGCCCCGATGCTCGTCCGCGCCGTAATGCCTTCGCTGGTCTGAAAGGTGTCGGTAAAGATCAGGTCCTCGGCCGAGCCCCGTAGAATGGCATCGGCCTTTTCGGGATTCTCCGTCACGCGAAACAGCCTGGTGGCCTGGATGGCGGTGATAATCATGTCCCGCATATGTCCGGCCGTCTCGCCGCCATTGAGCTTCTCGACACAGATCCGCTTCACCCGCGGCAGTTCCTCGCCCGGCAGCGTCGCGGCCAGCAGGAAGAGTAGCAGTTTCATCCTTTGCCCGCCTTTCGCGCCTCTTCATCCTGAAAGGTAACTTTCCGGCCCGTGCGCGCCTCGAGCGTGACCAGCAGAGCCCGGACATCTCCTTTGGCAACGCGGAAGATCATGGCCTGCTGCCGCCCTTCGGCGTCTTCGTAGCCGACGGTCAGAAAATGCTTGCGGGTCTTGGCGAGCAGAAAGATTGGCGAAATCAGGACGGCGGACAGATATCGCCGGTCTACCTTCTGGCCGTACTCCAGTTGGTTGATGCGTTCAAACGGCACGGTCAGGGCCTTGTTTTTGAACTGCACCACCAGACGCGCCGCGTCCGCCGTGCTCATCCGTCCATCGGCCTTAACGGTTATCCCGGCCAGCGTCCCCCCAAGGTACTCCACGCGGCCGCCTGGCGCTCCGGCCAGCGCCAATCCGGTCCAAAGCACGAAAGCGAGCAAGCGCATGCATCCGGTTAGTGGGCGGCGCTCTGTGCTCCTCTCCCGATTTTTTCGGCATCATAGGAGAAGTGAACGACGTCATCATTTCTCCCGATACCCGCCGCTCGCAGCGCATCCCTCCCGGCCAATCGCAAACCGTCAAATGGCCGGTGCTCGATGCCTTCGGCCCGCCCGAACTCGACGCCGCGCGCTGGACCCTCGCGCTCACGGGCCTCGTCCACCACGAGGTGAGCTGGGATTGGGAGCAGTTCCAAGCCCTGCCCCGCGTCCGGGTCCATGCGGATTTTCACTGCGTGACGCGCTGGTCCCGGCTCGACAATTTGTGGGAAGGCGTCTCGACGCGCCACCTCGTCGAGCTCGCCGGCGGCGTCCGGCCCGAATGCACCCACGTCGTCGCCCACGGCTACGACGGTAACTGGACGACCAACCTGCCGCTGGCCGATTTTCTGGCCGAAGACGCCCTGGTGGCCCTGACCCACGACGGCGTGCCACTGACGCTGGAACACGGCGCCCCGGCGCGCCTGGTCGTCCCGCTGCTCTACGCCTGGAAGTCCGCCAAGTGGCTGCGGGCGCTCGAGTTTCTCGCCTCCGACCGCGCCGGTTTCTGGGAACGCAACGGATATCACATGCACGGGGATCCCTGGACGGAGGAGCGTTTTGGCTGGTAAGCTGCCTTTCGCGCTCGGTCTGCTGCTGCTGGCCGCTCAGCTGGGCGGCATTGTCTACTCGCGCTTCACGCCCCTGCGCTACTTCTGCTGGGCGCCCTTTGACCAGCAGACGCAGTACGTGATCGGCGTCGAAGTGGGCGGCGAACGGCTCTCGCACCAACAAATCCAGGCGCGCTACCGCCGGGCGGCCTCCGGCAGCGACAACCGCAGCGCCCACCATCTGTTCGACATCATTGAACGCGCCGAAAACCGGATCAAGCCCGCGGGAAGGGGCCGCGTGACGGTGCTGTACCGGATTAACGGCGGCCCGGAGACAGAATGGCGCTACCCGCGATACTAACCCGTCCCTTCCGCCTGCAAGGGGCCGACCTTGAGCCGCGGCTCGTCCTGCTGTGCCGACTGCTGGCGCTTACGCTGCTGTTCACCTGGCATGTGCAGTACTTGCAAACTCCTTTCCTGTCCTTCGTGCCTTTTTTGGAGGACCTCCCTGGCGTCGCCTTCCAGCGCACGCTGCAGGTGGCGGTGGTCGCCGGTTCGCTGGCCATGCTTTTTCTCGCGCGCATCCGCCTGGCCGCTTTGCTGACCGGGGTGGCGCTGCTGCTGGCGGTGCTGAGCTCGCGGACTTACTTTGGCAACAACAAGACCTTCACGGCGCTGCTTTTGCTACTGGCCGCCGTGGGCGATGCCCGCCTGCTGCGCTGGCAGGTGGCGATTCTCTACTTCGGCGCCGGGCTCAACAAAGCCCTCGACCCGGACTGGCACTCCGGCCAGTTCTTCGACCATTGGGCCTCCGAACGTCTGCAGAATGCCTTTTACTTGTGGGCCGCGCCGCTGCTGCCGCCGCTTGTGCTCGGCAAACTGTTTTGCTGGATGACCATCGGCGTCGAACTGGCGCTGGCCGGGCTGATGCTCTTCCGCCGCTGGGCCTGGCCCGCCATCTGGATCTCGGCGCTGTTTCAATGCGGCCTCGTGCTGTTCACCGGCCAGACCTTCACGCTCTTCTTCTTCGCCTCGCAGATTGCGCTGCTCGCTTTTGTCGAATGGCCGAAGGAGCCGATTACGGTGATCTGGGACGGCGAGTGCGGCTTCTGCGCCCAGGCCCGGGACCGGATCAGCCAGTTTGACCCCGATGGCCTGTTTGACTGGGTGGCGCAGCAGACCGGCATCGGCCAGCGTTGGGGGCTGAACCGCGAGGCGCTGGCCAATGCGATGTATACGGTGAGCGGGGAGCGGATCCGGAGCGGCTACGCCGCCTTCCGGGCCATGATCGCGTGGCTGCCGGCCTTCTGGTACGCCGCCTTGGCCGCCGTCGTACTGGCGCCGCGCCCCGCGGTGCTGCTGCTGCTGCTGTTTCTGACGCCACTGTCGAATCCGATCGGCGAGAGTGTCTACCGGTGGGTGGCGCGGAATCGTCACCGCTTCGGCGATCAAACCTGCGCCGTGCCCCCCGGCCCACGGCCCTCCTAGGCCGTCAGCGCCCCGTATAGCTTCTCGATCATCAGGTCCTTCACATAGAGTTTCAACTTCTTAAGCCGGGCTTCTTCGAGCCGCTCCTGTTCAGAGAGAAACTCCTGACTCTCCATCGCGGTCACCCGCCGATCCAACTCGGCGTGTTTCTGCGCCAGCAGGCGAAACTCCTCGCTGGTCGCCATCAGGTGGGCCTTCACTTGCTGCTGATTCTGCAATTCCATCGAAACGGAACCTCCTTTTTTGAACATCAGCTACAGGCACCCTACACCTTCCGCCGCGCCATGACAAGCGCGTCCTCCCGCGGCGCGTGGTAGTAGTCCCGCCGCCGCGCGGTCACCACGAAACCCAGATCCTCATACAGCGCGATGGCCGGCGCGTTGCTTTCCCTCACCTCGAGAAACACCGTACCCTGCAACGCGGCCGTCAATAAAGCACGCGCGAGGCCCCGCCGGCGGTACCCTGCCGCCACCTCCACCTGCAACAGTTCGCTCTCCCCGGCGCCAAGGCTCCGCACCGCCGCCCACCCCCGTACCTCGCCCTCCACCGCAACCACCCAGATCTCGTAGTCTGCCCAGGCGGCCGGCGCCTCGGCCAGGGTGCCGCGCCGGACCGTCACAGCAGTTCCCGCCACAGCCGCTGCTGCTCCCGGCCGATCGCCTCCCAGCCAAAGTGATCTATAGCAATCTGTTCGGCGCACCGCGCCAGGCTTTCGCGCCGCGGCCGGTCCCGCAGCAGCGCCACGATCCCGGCGGCCATCGCGCCCGCCGCCGCCGCCACCCAGACGCTTTCGCCATGACGCAGCCCGAGGCCGTCGCAGCCGCTCGGCGTGGCCACCACCGCACGCCGCATCGCCATCGCTTCCAGCACTTTGAGGTTGGTGCCCGCCGAAACCAGCGTCGGCGCCAGGACAAGGTTGGTGGCCGCGTAGAAGGGCACCACGTCGGCGACGAAGCCGTGGAAGTCGAGCCCGGTGGGAATGTCGGCGTACAACTCCGGCTGCGGCCCCGCGATGACCGTCAGCATCGCGGCCGGCTCCTCGGCCACCACCAGCGGCCAGACCTCCTCCCACAGAAAACGGAACGCCGTCACGTTCGGAAAATGACGAAACGAACCCACGAACAGCACGCGCTGGCCATCGGACTCGGGCACGGCGCGGAACCGGGCGAGGTCCACGCCGTTCGGCAGGACGCGGACGCGCGCGGGGTCGGCCAGCAGGGCGGCATCTTTTTCGGCCATCGCCATCACCCGGCGGAAGCGAGCGAGGGCGGATTTTTCAAAGCGCCGCCAGCGCCAGGCGCTCCAGCGGGCGCCCATCTGCTGATACAGGTCAAAGGTCACATCGTGCTCGACGAGCACGTCGCCCGGGTAACGGGCCAGATAGGTGTACTCCACCTGGAGTAACTGCCACTTGCCCCGGTCCCGCGCAAGGCGCTCGCGCACGGCCGGGCTTTCGTACTCGCGGACCTCGGGCGGCAGCAGGGTGGCCCAGCGCGGCTCGCGGTAGCGCGGCATCGTAAAGAGCACGGCTTCGTGGACCAGGTCGAGCATGGGCCCCGGGTTCTCCGCGCAGCCGGGTTCGGCAAAGCAGTAGAGCCAGACGTCGAACTCCCTGGCCGCTTCGCGCAGCAGCGAATAGATCCGCACCGCGCCGCCATGGCCGAGCGGCCACGGGAAGTAGGGCGACAGAATGGCGATGCGCGGCCGTCCGCCGAGCGCCCGGCCGGCGAGTGTAACGTCCGCCGCCGCCGGCCGGCTGCGCTCGCGCGCCCCCGGCCACCACCATGGCCGCAGCCAGATACGATCGAGCGGCACGCCCGCGGCAAACAGCACTGAGGTAAGCAGCGTCCGCAAGCGCAAATGATGCCGTTCGCCGCGGGCGTTAAACGCCAGCATCTTGCGCGGCGCCGCCTGCCAGACCAGCCAGCAGAGCGGGTCGCGGCCCAACAGAAACGGCGCCAGACCAATCCGCTTCGGCCCCAGCTGCATCCGCAGTTCGGCGAGGGAGGGCGCATGCAGCACGATGGGCAGGCCAAAGCCAAGCGGTTCGCCGATCGAGACGACGTAGTGCTCGCGCTCCGGTTCGAGCCCGCGGATCTCTTCATACATCGCCCGCACGCGCTCCACCGGCCCGGAGGCAAAGTGCACCACCACGGCCTCGGCTTCGTACCCCAACAGCTGCCGCAGAAGCTTCCGCATGCTACTCCCGAGTGCTATAGAGCACTAGGACACCGGCCAGCGGCAGCACCGCGGTGCCCCAGCAGACCGGGTCGAAGCCGTAGCGGTCGACGACGCGGCCGACAAGCGGGGAGGTGACGGCCTGCATCAGGGCATAGGCCGCGGTGAGGCTGGCGACGGCAAACCCGGCCCGCCCCGCGCCGAACAGATCGAGCGGCAGCGCGTAGACGTTCACGCTCAGAATCAACGACCCCAGAAAGCTCAGGCCGATCGCCACGGCCGCCCACGCCGCCCCGGGCATCGCCGGCACGGCCGCCGTCGCCACGCCCAGCACCAGCGCGCCCACCAAAGCCGCCCGCCGCCGCGCCGCGGCCGGCTCAAGACCGCCCTTCATCCACCGAAAGGCCAGCGTGCCGCCGATCAGCCCGCCGCCCACGGCGAACACCGGCGGCAGCCACGCCCAATCACCCGAGCCCCACACCTTAACGAGATACGCCGTCGTCCACGAACTCCACAAGGCGTAAGCCATCATCCCCAAACCGTTCGCGAGCAGCACGCCCCAATACGCCCGCCGCCGCAACAGGTCCCCTACCGGCGCCGCCGGGCCCGCCGGCTGCTCCGGCGCGCCCCGGGTGGCCCGCCACATCAGCGGAATCCACAGAAACCCGAGCAAGCCGGGCCCCAGAAACGCCTGCCGCCAGCCGAAGTACTGCGTCGCCCAGTTGATCCACAGCGGCGCGAGAATCATGCCGAGCGAAATGCCAATCTGGTTGCTGGCCGTACCAAAGGCCCGCTCCTCCGGCGGTAGAAAGGTGCCGAAGGCCTTGCCGGTGGCGGGGATGCCGCCGCCCTGCGCAAAGCCAAGCAGCATGCGGAAGCCGACCAGGCTGCCCAACCCGCCCACCCAACTCATCCCCACCGTCGCCAGCGACCACAGCCCGACGGTCCACGCCGACCCGGCCCGCAGACCGATCCGGTCGAGCGTCAGGCCCAGCACCGTGGCGCCCACGGCGTAGATGAGCGCATAGGCCGTAATCAGATAGCCAAAGCCCTCATAGGTGAGCGAGAACTCGCGGCGAATCACCGGCTCCAAGGCCGCGAACAGTTGGCGGTCCAGATAGTTCAGCGTCGAGGAGAGAACGAAAATGGCTACGGCCGTCCAACGCGCCTGTACTTTCAATCGAACTTCACCCGCGTTACTTCGAGAGTCTTGCGCCCGTATTCCACCGTTACGGCCCGCACCGGCCGCTGTATGCCGCAGGACAGTTGGATCTCGGGGGCGCCATCCAGCTGCAATTGTGCCACGTTCCTGACCACCAGCGCGGTGAGTTTCTTATCCTCGCCGCGCACCTGCAGCCGCAGCGTGCCGCCCACGCAGTCCACGCGCTCGAGCCGGCCGCGCAGCGAGGCATCGCCCCGCGGCCCTTCCCACCACTCCTGCACCTTGCCGGCAACGGGCGTCTTGCCGTCGTTGGCCTTGGCCTCGGCCATGCGGATGCGGTTCAGCGCCTCCTGCCGCAGGCGTTCGACTTCGGCCCGATCCTTCTCTTCTTCGGCCCGTTTGGCGGCCAGTTCGGCTTCGACCCGGCGGTCCTGCGCCGCGAGCCGTTCAGTGCGCAGCCGCTCCCGTTCGACGCGGGTGGAGGCGGCCTTTTCGGCCGCCAGCAGGCACTGGGTCTGTTCGGCGAACAGTTCGCCTGCGGCAAAGGCAGCGGCCGCCTTCTGCCACAAAGCCACATCCCGCAGGGCGAGCTGCGCGGCGTGGCGCCACCGCTGCGCCCGCCGGGCCGGTTCGGTCTCAAGCGCCGCCATCCGCACGTGCGGCTCCGGCCAGCGGGGCCACTTCTGCGCCTGCTCTTCGAGCTGGGCCATCGTCAGGCCCCCGAGCGCCGGCGCCGGACCGCTTGAGCGGGCCATCAACTCGGCGGTCTCCTGCGCGTTGAGCACCTCTTGGCGCCAGCGCCGCGGGTCGATCGCCTTGCCGTTGAGCGCCGCGTCGGCAAAGCTTCCGCGCGCGAGATGTTCTTTCGCCTGTTCGGTGATGACGGTCTCTTTGACGCCGACCGAGTTGCCCCAAGCCACCACCGGATCGAGGCCCTTCGACAGATTGGCCAACAACACGCGGGTCTTGCCGCTGTAGCGGTCGTCGGTGAACAGCAGGTGCATGCGGGCCCAGGCTAGGTCCGGCCGCGCGACCGGCGCCCCGATGCGGACGCGCGGCCCATCGACGGCCAGCGTGGAGAACAGGGCAATGACGCCGCGTTCGATCTCTTCGTCAAACGGCAGCGTGTTCTCCCGAATCAGCAGCGCGGCTAATTCGCCCGCGTCCACAGCGCCCGCCAGGTAGCCCCCCGGGCCGAGGCGCAGCCGCGCGTCGCCCTTGCCGAGAACGTAGGTGATGGGCCAGGCCGGCGTCAACTCCTTGCCGAACTGGGCGCTTAAAGTATGTTGCACCTGCACGGCGAGGGCGAGCGCCTCGCGCGCGTCCTGCTCTTTACCGTTGGTGTAGACGGCAAACGGCTCACTGCGCAGCACGCTCCATTTGTCCGCCCCGGCCAGGACCCCGGCCAGCAGCGCCGCTACGGCAATCAGTCTCACGAGACCATCCTAGATTACGAGACCAGCCTAGCGCAGGAGCATAGGCGCCGAGACCACGAACGCCCGCGCCGGCGTCTTGGAAACCCCACGATAGGCATGGAGTTCGGAGGAGTCAAAGTAGCAGCAATCCCCGGTGTGCAGCTCATGCTCCTCATCCTGGTACTGCACCCCCAGCGTCCCTTCCATGACGTAGATCAGTTCGGCCCCGGGGTGCAGGTGGGCCGTGGCCTCACCTTCGTTCGCCTGCGGGAACTCGGCGATGTAGGCCTCAATCGGCTTGTTGGTCGCCTTGAAGGCCAGTACTTCGAAAAAGAAGTTTGGCTTTTCCAGTTCCGGGCGGTTGGGAAACTTCATCCGCTCCTCCTGGCGCACGATTTCAAACATGCCCTCGCGGCGGCGGCTGCCGAAAAAGTAGTCCATTCCCACGTCGAACACCATGGACAGCCGCGCCAGGGTGGGCAGGGTCGGCACCAGCTTGCCGTTCTCCAACTGCGAGATCATGGAGGCCGAGAGACCGGTGTGGCGCCCCAACTCGGTGAGGGCGATCTTTTTCCTTAAACGGAGTTGCTTCAGTTTTCGGCCCAGTTCATAGGACCCGAGCAGTCGGTTGATGGTATCCGGCCCTGTTTCGAAGTCTGACATGATCCCATTTTAGCTCAGATGAAAACGCTTTCAGCGCGTTGCACTGCACTGAAATAACTTTCAGTGAGGACTAGTATTGCCCGTCCCCCCCTGTTAGGGTTGGATCAGAGGACTTTTTCTGATGGCAACCGCAGTAATCAACACTGTCTACCCCAACCCCGCCTTACTGGCGCCCACGACAATTCCGGTGGCCGAACCTTCGAAACCGGAGCCTATCGTCGACGCGGATGCCGAACTGATTCCTCTCGCTAAGATGGGCGATCAGCAGGCCTTCACGGAGCTGGTTAACCGCCATTATCCCGCTTGTCTCAAGCTGGCGCGGTCGATTCTCCGCGACCATGAGGACGCCGAGGATGAGGTGCAGAACGCCTGTACGAAAGCCTTTCTGCACTTGGGTAGTTTTGAGGGGAACTCGCGCTTTTCAACGTGGCTGTCCCGGATTGTGGTCAACCAGTGCCTGATGCGTCTGCGACAGCTGCGGCGGGCTCAGTTCACTTATCTGGATGATCCCGGCGCCGATGAGAATCAGACCCGTTTTGAGTTGCGCGATACTTCGGAAGATCCCGAGCAGCGTTATGGCCGCAACGAGGTGGCTTCCCTGCTCTATCAGGAAGTGAACCGGATTCCTCCGCTTCTGCGCAAGCCGTTGTTGCTTCGCGAGTCGATGCGTCTGCCGCTGGCTGACGTGGCTCGGCAGTTGGACATCTCGGAGGCGGCGGCAAAGTCGAGGTTGTTGCGGGCGCGGCGCGAGTTGCGGGAGCGTTTGGGCAAGCATCAGGGGCGTCGGGGCACGGCGACGCTGCTCAGTTAGCTATAATGAAGGCGATGTTTTTTCGCTGCGCATGAAGCTGAGTGTGCCATTGTATCGGGGGATTGAATCCCTCTATGGAACTCGGGACGAAAACATACGGCTGCTGGAAGCCGCTCTTCATGTGCGTACCCGTTTACTGAGCGACTCGCTCGAAATCGAGGGCGAATCGCCGGGCGTGGAGCGTTGCGGGCAGATTCTGAGTGATTACGCGGACTTGATTCGCGAAGGTCATGTTTTTGCCAACGGCGACTTGAACAGTTTACTGCGCGTGGTGACGGGCGACGATGCTGTTTCTCTGCGGGCGTTAGTAGCCAGCGGGCGGCAGCGTAACTTCGGCAAGAAGGTATTGGCGCCGAAGACGATTAATCAGCGGCGGTATCTCGAAGCTATCGAGCGGCATGATCTGGTCTTCGGCATAGGTCCCGCCGGAACCGGCAAAACCTATCTGGCGGTGGCGATGGCCGTTTCGGCGCTTCTGACCAAGCGGGTTTCGCGGATTATTCTGACTCGCCCGGCGGTGGAAGCGGGCGAGAAACTGGGCTTTTTGCCGGGCACGCTGCAGGAGAAGATCGACCCGTATCTGCGGCCGTTGTACGACGCGATCTATGACATGCTCGAGTCCGAGAAGATTGAAAAGTTCACCGAGCGGGGCGTAATTGAAGTGGCGCCGCTCGCCTTTATGCGCGGCCGGACGCTGAACGACGCCTTCATCATCCTCGACGAGGCGCAGAACGCCACGCCCGAGCAGATGAAGATGGTGCTGACGCGGCAGGGATTCAACTCGAAGATGGTGGTCACCGGCGACGCCACGCAGATTGACCTGCCGCCCGGCCGGCGCTGTGGTTTATTGGACGCCCTTGAGATCCTGAAGGGCGTCGAAGGCATTAGCTTCGTCAGTTTTGACGAAAAAGACGTGGTGCGCCACAGCCTGGTCCAGCGGATCGTAAAGGCTTATGAGCGCTATCACGAAGCCACTGGCACGGGCCGCCAACTGGCCCTGCGTCTTACGGAAGCCGCCGCGGCCGCCGAGGCCGCGGAGTCGATTCCGTCCCCACCAATCACATAAATTCAGAGACACATGTCCCCAGACGGCAGTAGTATCTTGTTTCAGGGCGTCAAGCGGTCCATTCCGCTCGATCGCCGGCGGCTTCGCCTGTTTGAGGCGCGGCTTACCGCGGAGGTGGCAGGCGGCAGGCCCTTTACGGTCCTGGTGACCAAGGACGCCGAGTTACAGCGGCTGAACCGGGAGTTTTTGCAGCACGACTATCCAACCGATGTGCTGAGCTTCCCGGGAGAGGAGGAACTGGGCGAGATGGCCATTTCGGCCGACCGCGCCGCCGAGCAGGCCGCCGAACACGGTCACGACGTATCGACCGAGGTAGAGATCCTGATGCTGCACGGCTTGCTGCATTTACTCGGGCACGACCACGAGACCGACCGCGGCAAAATGCGCCGTCTTGAAACCAAGTGGCGCCACGCCCTGGGGCTGCCCGCGGGGCTGATTGAAAGGACGAGAAAGCCGTGAGCCTCGCTTTTTTTGCCGCGTTGGCGCTGCTGGCCGGGTTGGTCGTGCTGACCAGTTTCGTCCAGCTGCTCTATCTCGAATCGCTGCGGCTGCGGTCGCGCGAATCGAACGCGCTGATCCACTTTAAGGAGTCGCTCGAAGACCGCCTAGGCCTGAAGCTCGAGACGGGCGCGTTGACGTTCTCGCTGCTCAAGCACTCGCTCATCGCCCTGGTTGGCGTCTTCGCCATGGCGTTCATGGGCATGGGGCATAAGGAATTCTGGTATGGTCTGGCCGAGGCCGGCATTGCGGCGTGCACCGGGGTGCTGCTGTGCTCGCAGATCGTTCCGCAACTGCTCTACCGGAAGACCTCCGCGTTCTGGCTGCTGCCGTTTCTGCCGCTCGTAAAACTGATGACGCTCCTGGCCGCGCCCGTCATCGCCATTCTGCGCTTCCTGCAGGCGCTGACGGAGCTGGGCTCGCCCGAAGAAGCGGCCGAGGAGCAGGACGAACAGATTGAAGCGTTGATTGCGGCCGGCAAGGAAGAGGGTCTGATTGAAGAGGAAGACCGCAAGCTGATTCAGAGCGTGGTGGAGTTTGGGGATAAGACCGTCAAAGAGGTGATGACGCCGCGGCCGCGCATGGTGGCCATCGAAAAGGGCGCGACCGTGGCCGCGCTGCGCGAACTGGTCATCAACGAGCAGTATTCGCGCATTCCCGTCTACGACGGCACGATTGACGATGTGGTCGGATTCATCCACGTCCGCGACATGTTCATGCAGGACGAAAAGCACCAGTCGGCGCACGTCTGGGAGTTGATGCGGCCCATCCGCAAGGTGCCCGAATCGAAGAAGGTGACCGACCTGCTGCGGGAGATGCAGCACGATGGCGCGCACATGGCGGTGGTGATCGACGAGTACGGCAGCACGGCCGGCATCTCGACGATGGAGGACCTGGTGGAAGAGATCTTCGGCGAGATCCGCGACGAGCACGAACCGACGCAGGACATTGCGCCGGATGGCGAAGGGGCGTGGATTGTCTCGGGTTCGTTCGACGTCGACCATCTGAAGGGTCTGCTTGAATACCGCCCCGAAGAGGAGTTCGAATCGACGACGGTGGGCGGCCTGGTGGCCGAGTGGCTGGGGCGGGTTCCGCGCGCCGGCGAGGGAGCCGAGCGGGATGGCATACGCTTGGAAGTGCTGGCGGCGAACGACCGGCGCGTGGACCGCGTCCGCGTTTCGCGAATGGAAGAGGAGATAAAAGAAGAGTTGAATGCCTAGGCGCCTTGCATTTCGCGCCGGAACCGCGTCCATTATTGGACTGCCCAATGCCGGAAAATCCACGTTATTGAACGCGCTGGTCGGTGAGAAGCTGGCCATAGTCAGCTCCAAGCCGCAGACTACGCGCACGGCCCTCGACGGGGTGTTGACCACCCCCGCGGCCCAGATTGTGTTTGTCGATACCCCGGGCATCCACAAATCGGACACCCCTTATAACCAGAAGATGATGCGGTCGGTCCGCGCCTCGCTCGATGCGATCGATGTGCTCGTTTTTGTACACGATGCGCAGCGCGTGATTTCCACCGAAGTCGAGGGCGCGCTCGATCTGGTGAAGAAGGCCGGCGTGCCAGCCATTCTGGTGCTGAACAAGATTGACCTGGTCGAGGACCGGCAGAAGGTGCTCGCCCTGCTCGAACAGTTCCCGAAGTACTACGAGTTTGCCGCCTATGTGCCCATCTCGGCGCAGTCGGGCGAGGGGGTGGAAACCGTCCGGGACGAGATCATCAAGCTGCTGCCGCGGGCTTCGAAGATCTATCCGGAAGACCACATTACGCAGATGCCTTCGCGGTTTCTGGCCGCCGAGATCATCCGGGAAAAGATTCTGGCGGCGACCCATCAGGAGGTGCCGCACGCGGTGGCCGTGCTGGTGGAGACCTGGGAGGAGACGCCGAAGCTTACCAAGATCAGCGCGACGATCTACGTGGAGCGGCAGGGACAGAAGACCATTGTGATTGGCCAGAAAGGGGCGGGCCTCAAAGCCATCGGTACGGCGGCGCGCCTTGAAATGGAGGAGTTTTTCGGCACCAAGATCTTTCTCGAACTCTTTGTGAAGGTGCGGCCGGATTGGCGCAATCAGCCCGAGTTCCTGAATGAGTTAGATTGGAGAAGAATGACGGGAGAACGTGATGAATAAACTGGCAATCGCCCTGTTGAGCTTCGGATTGAGCCTTGGGGTGAGCATTGGGTTGGCCTTCACCGCCGATCAGAAGGAAGACGACCGGCTGTATGATCAGATCCGTCTCCGCCTCGCCGGGGATCCGGAGGTGAAGGGCGGCGCGCTCGAAGTGGAGGTAAAAGACGGGGTGGTTACTGTCAAAGGCATCGTGCGCACCGACAAGGCCAAGGCCAAGGCCGAGAAGCTGATCCTCAAAATGAAGGGCGCCAAGAAGGTCAACAACGAACTCCGCGTCTCGCCCACCGGCAGCATCGAATAACCGGATGCCGCGCGTTCGCTTTGCCCCCTCGCCCACCGGCTACCTGCACATCGGTTCGGCCCGCACGTCCATCTTCAACTGGCTCTACGCCCGGAAGAACAACGGGACCATGATTCTGCGCCTCGACGACACCGACGTCGAGCGCAACACGCAGGCGTCGGTCGACTCGATCTTTGACGGCTTGCATTGGCTCGGCCTCGGCTGGGATGAGTACTACCGGCAGTCGGAACGGCTCGCCCTGCACAAAGAGATGGCGAACCGGATTCTGGCCCAGGGACGCGCCTACCGCGACTTCACTCCCGCGCAGACCGGCGAGGAGGAGCGATCCGAATCCGGGGAGCCCTGGCTGTTTCACCCGGAGATGCGTGAGCTTTCGTCGGCCGAATCCGACCGCCGCGCCGCCGCCGGCGAGCCCTTCGTCCTGCGTTTCCGCGTCCCCCGCGGCGAAAACCGCGCCGTCAAGTTCAAAGACTCCGTCTTTGGTGACCAGTACAAGAAGGCCGACGAGATCGAGGATTTTGCACTCCTCCGCTCAAACGGCATGCCGACCTACCACATGGCCTCCTGCGCCGACGACGTGGACCTGCGCATCGACCATATCATCCGCGGCCAGGACCACCTGACCAACACCTTCAAGCATGTGCTGATCTTTGAGGCACTTTGCGAAACGAAGCCAAAGTTCGCCCACCTGCCGCTGCTGATCGCCCCGGACGGCGCCAAGCTCTCGAAGCGCAAGCACGGCCCGGTGGTGAGCGTGACCACCTACCGCGACGCCGGCTTCCTCCCCGAGGCCTATATCAACTTCCTATGCCTGCTCGGCTGGTCGCCCAAGAACAACCGCGAGCAGATGTCGATTCCCGAACTGATCGAGGCGTTTTCCTTTTCCGGGGTGAACCGGTCGAACGCCGTCGTGAATTTTTCGGACGAAGACCCCATCGACCCCAAGGCGCAATGGCTCAACGGGCAGCACCTGCGTTCGATGGCGATTGACGGGCTGCTCCCCGCCGTGCGCGCCACCCTGGAGGCCGCCGGCTTGCGCGCCGAAGAGGCCAACTTCGCCTTCGTCGTCGATACCATCCGCGCCCGCTACACCTCACTCCACGACTTCGCCACCAAAGGCCTGCCCTACTTCAGCGACGAGTTTCCGATGGAGCCCGCGGCCGCCGAGCGCCTCGACGAGCCACGCGCCCGCGAACTGCTGCGTACGCTCGGCGACCGCCTCGCCGCCGCGACCGAGTTCACGGAAGCTTCGGTAGAAACGGCGCTGCGCGAGCTCGCCGCCGAAGCCGGCGTGAAGCCGGGCGTGCTGATTAACGGCTCCCGCGCCGCGCTGACCGGCCAGGCGGTGGGGCCGAGCGCGTTTCACGTCTTCACGGCGATCGGTCGCGAGCGGTCGATCGCCCGGTTAAAGAAGGTGTAGCTTTATGATCATCCTCGGCCTCGGCGGCCTGCGTAACGATCCGGCCTGCGTTCTGCTTCGCGATGGTCACGTCGCCGCGGCCGTCGAACAGCGCAAGGTGGCCCGGCGCACCAGCCCGGAAGAGCTGCCGCTTGAAGCGATCCGGACGTGCCTGCAAATGGCGGGCGTTGGGGCGCGCGATGTCGAGGTGGTCGCCGTGGCGCGGCCGTTCCCGGCGGGTCCGGAGTCGGAGACCCATCTCGAACTCCGCCATCAGTTTCCCAACGCGCGGATCGCGGTGATTGAACACCACGCGGCCCACGCCGCTTCGGCCTTCTACTTCTCCGGCTTTGCGCAAGCGACCGTACTGACGCTCGACCGGCTGGGCGACTTCCGCTGCGGCGCGCGCTGGCAGGCTTCGGCCGCGGGTCTGCAGGTGGAAGAGGAGCTCTATTTCCCCGACTCGGTGGGCGATCTCTATACGCGCGTCACCGAGCTACTCGGCTTTACCGCCAACGCGGATGAACACAAGGTGCAGTGGCTGTCGACGGCCGGCCAGCCGGTGTACCAGAGCCTGTTTGCGCGGATTTTGCCGCCGGGCGCGGCGTGGCTCAAAGCGGCCGACCGCAGCTACTTCGACGGCGCCTGGTTCAGCAGCAAGTTCTACGCCGAACTCGGCCTGGCCGACGGCGCGCCGGTTCCGCCGGAGAAGAAGGCGGATATCGCGGCCAGCCTCCAGGCCGCCGTCAACGATCTGGTGCTGCATCTGGCCGGCCGCGGGGGCAATCTCTGCCTGGCGGGCGGCCTGTTCTGGAACGCGCTGCTGGTCGAAGCGCTCGAACGCAGCGGCGCCTACGACCGGGTCTTTGTGCAACCCGCCGCCGGCAACACGGGCACCGCGCTCGGCGCCGCCACGCAGGTGTGGGGCCGGCCTGTGGCGATGGGCAACTTCTGCTGGGGGCCGGAGTTCTCCACCGAGCAGTTCAAACAGGTTCTCGAAAACTGCAAGCTGCGCTTTCAGCGGCTGCTGACCACCGATGCCATCATCGCTACCGCCATCGAACAGTTGCGGCAGGACCGGATTCTGGCCTGGATGCAGGGGCGTATGGAGTTTGGTGCGCGGGCCCTGGGCAACCGCAGTCTCCTGGCGAGCCCCGTGAATCCCTACTCAACGGAGAACCTCAACAGCTTCATCAAGCATCGGGAGCCGTTCCGCAAGTTCGCGGCCAGTGTGCCGGCGGAACTGGCCGGCCAGTATTTCGAAGTCAGCGACAACGCGCGGTTTCTGGCCACGGTCAGCCGCGTCCGGCCCGGCTACCGGCAGCAGTTCGCGAGCGTAATCCTGGGCGGGGACTATGTTCGCGTGCACACGGTCGCCGAAGAGGACAACCCGTTATACTGGCGGCTGCTGCACGCCGGCGGGGCGGCCTTCGGCTTGCCCGTACTGTTTAACACCTCCTTCAACCTGTTCGGCGACCCGCTCGTGTGCACGCCGCGCGACGCCGTCCGCAGCTTCTACTCTTCGGGCATTGACGCGCTGATCGCCGGCTACTTTTTCCTCGAAAAGTAACTACCAGGCGTGCACGGCAAGAATGGTCGGCGGACTGGGCGTGTCGCCGATGATTCGCGTTTCGAGCAGTACCTGCACGTTACGCTGCTCCCAGCCGGCCGGCGCCAGCTGTGCCACCTGCTCCCAGCCGTGTTCACTGGTTGCAAAGTCAGCCGCCACCCGGGTTCCGAGCCCGGAGATGCCGCCAATGGCGATCACGCGCCGGTTGCGCGGCGGGTCGAGCAGACGGGTGACCTGCGCATAATCTACCGGCATAGGCGAGACCGGGTAGAGGCCGCGCACCCGGCGGACGAAGTCCGGCCGTTCGGCATCCTTCACAACATACTCTCCGGCTCCCGCGATCTCGAAGCTGAAGCGCAGGTGCCGCGTCAACTCCACCGTCCAGGGATTCGAGAACATCCCGATCACCACCAGCGGCTGCCCGTTCACCTGGTCAAACGACATCTCCGCGGCGACGCGCACCTGAAACGGCTTGCCCGCCACGGCGAGCATCCGCGTGACGTCCACCAACGCCTGCACGGTTGGCCAGGAGGTCTGCGCCTGCCGGCTGAGAGAGAGCTGGTCGAGACGAATGGTCGCCCCGGGCGGGTACGGCCGGCGCAGCGCCTCCACCACGGACTGGTCCGTGGCCGACACCGCCGGCGCACCGCTCGCGCAGACGACCAACTGCCCCGGCCCGGTCAACAGGGGCGCCCACAGCGCATCCAACGCGCGCGACTTTGGCCAAAACGTCCAACCGCCCAGCGCCGCGGCCAACCCGCCGCCGGCCGCCCCGGCCATCACCCGCCGGCTCATCCGGCGCGGCGCGGCCACGCCCACCTCGGCCACGTCCACCTCGGCCGCGGCCACGGGCGCCTGCCCGTGAAAGACCGGGACATAGGACCCGGTGGGGAGCTCAATGCGCAACCCGCCCGCGGGCTGGTCCTGGTAGAACTTGGCGAGCCGTTTCCGAACTTCGGTCGCCTTCACCCGCACAATCGAGTCGCCCGCGGTTTCAAATCCCGGCGCCCGGCCAAAGACCTCCGCCCCGATCACCCGCTCCTTCAGCGACTCGTGCCGCCCGGCCAGGGTCTCCTCCACCACATAGATCAGAAACGAGCGGCACTTCTGACTGGCCCGGAACTCCGGACTGGCCACAATCTCTGCCAGCGCCGCGCGCACGGCGGACTCCAGCGCGGGAGCAACTGATCGAACCGGGACCACGGCGCTTTCCACTAAACGCTAACCCTCCAGCCGGGAGCTTATCACGCCCCGTAACGGTACGCAACGGTTACGAAGGGCCTTAACTTATTGAATTCACAAAGAATCCAGCGG
The DNA here is from genome assembly GCA_026393985.1 of Acidobacteriota bacterium. Classification (GTDB taxonomy): domain Bacteria; phylum Acidobacteriota; class Terriglobia; order Bryobacterales; family Bryobacteraceae. Next base: position 22,013 of record JAPKZB010000091.1, on the reverse strand, counting down.
CCCCGGGCGGACCGTTTGACTCTGGTATTTCGCTGCCATACCCCTCATACTGTGAGAGTGATACGACCTTTCTCCCTATCGCTGCGCCTACTCGGTGCGCTTCTGCTGCTCCCTGCCGCCCTACTCTACGGTCAGGGCAACCTGGGCGGCCTCAACGGATCGGTCGTGGACTCCTCCGGCGCCGCCGTCCCGGGCGCGCGCGTCACCCTGAAGAGCCAGGCGACCAATCAGGTCACCACGGTCGAGTCATCGGACGCCGGGTTCATCCTCCGCGGTCTGCCGCCGGGCGCCTACGATCTTGAAGTGGAAAAGACCGGCTTCAAGAAAGTAGTCCGGCAGGGCGTTGCGATCCTTACCGCCACCCAGGCCGACATCACCATCACGCTGGAAGTCGGCAGCACGACCGACGCCGTGACGGTCTCCTCGAGCGCCATCGCGCTCCAGACCTCCTCCCCCGAGGTCTCCACCGTTCTCCAGCGTCAGACCCTGCTCGACCTACCCATCCAGATCGGCTCCGGCGCCTCCACGACGGCAGCGTCCGGCCGGCGGCAGCCCGAGACGTTTATCTTTCTGACCCCCGGCGTGGTCGGCACGCAGTGGGGCAAGAGCATCAACGGCAGCCCCGAGTTCGGCCAGGAGATTCTGATTGACGGCATCTCGGCGCAACTCGCCTCGAACCCCGGCTTCCTGGCCCAGACCTCCCCGCCCTATGAGAGCGTCGAAGAGTTCAAGGTGCAGAACACGCTTTTCCCGGCTGAATACGGCCGCGGCTTCGGCGTCATCAACTACACCCTCCGGTCCGGCACCAACACCTTCCACGGCGGCCTGTTCGAGTTTCTCCGCAACGACAAACTCGACGCCCGCCCCTTCTTCAACCGCACCCGCCCCATCGTCCGCTTCAATGAATACGGCGGCAACTTCGGCGGGCCGGTGATCATCCCGAAACTGTACAATGGCAAAGACAAGACCTTCTTCAACTTCAACTACACCGGTCTCCGCAACTCGCCCCCGCTGCCCGGCAACCTCGTCAGCATGCCCACGCCGGAGTTCCTCCGCGGCGACTTCTCCCGCCACGTCGATTCGGCCGGCGCCATCCTGCCCATCTTCGACCCCGCCACCACGACCGCCGACGGCACCCGTATGCCGTTTCCCGGCAACATCATCCCCGGAAACCGCTTCTCCCGCGTCGCCCGCAACACGACGCCCCTGCTTCCGGCCCCGGACCTGCCGAGCTACTTCAATAACTTCCTGGCCCGCAACGCCAACCCGGTGAACGACGATATCTGGTCGCTCAAAGCCGACCATCTGCTCTCCTCGGCCCAGCGCGTCAGCTTTGTCGTCTGGCGCGCCACCAACATCCAGTACGTCAACTCCGTGCTCGGCCGCGCCAACGGCCCGCTGGGACCCTGGTTTACGGCGGACACCCGCGGCAGCAACTACCGCGCCAACTACGACGCCACGCTCACGCCCACACTGCTGTTCCACGCCGGCTACGGATACACGAAATCGAACCCGACGCGGCAGCTTGACGCCCGCAAAGGCAACCAGACCATTCAATTGCCCGGCATCCCGGCCGATAACCCCGGCTTCCCCACCTTCAACATCAACAACACTTACGGCGGCCTGGAGATCGGCAACTCCGCTCAGCAGCCCAACGACCCTTCGGCCAACATCAGCCACGCCTGGGTCGCCAGCCTGTCCTGGGTCAAGGGCCGGCATCAGGTCAAGGTCGGTGGAGAGGGCCGGTTGATGAAGTTTGTCAACTTCGCCGGCACGCAGAACGGCGGCCTCAGCGGCTCCTACGTCTTCAACAACCTCTCGACCTCCTCGCTCACCGATCCGCGCTTCAACCAGTTGGGCAATGGCTGGGCCAGTTTCCTGCTCGGCGAGGTCTTCTCCGGCACGCGTTTCTTCCCCATGGGCGAGCGCACCGTGCAGAATGAGTTTTACGCCTACTACATCGACGATGTGTGGCGCGTCTCGAACAAGCTCACCCTCACCCTCGGCTTCCGCCACGAAATCCCGACGACAGTCCGCGACGCCGCCGGCCGCCAGTCCGGCTTCGACCCCGCGCTGCCCAACCCCGGAGCGAACAACCTGCCGGGCGCCCTGCGCTTTTTCGGCGACCGCATCGTGCCGAACTTCTACGGCCAGCTTTCGCCCCGCCTGGGCCTGGCCTACACGGTGAACCCGAAAACGGTCATCCGCACCGGCTTCGGCATCTTCTTCTCACCCGGCAACGCCACCCAGATCGGCCAGTTCCCGGGGCGCTACAACGCCGGCTTCACCTTCCCGCAGGCGTTCCCGAACACGACCAACGGCCGCGTCTCGGCCTTCAACCTGGACCAGGGCGTACCGGCCTTTAACGGCACCCTGCCCAACCGCGACGCCACCCTGCTGAACGGCGCCACCATCGACTTCATGAACCCCGGTGCCAACAAGGCGGGCTACACCAACAGCTGGACCTTCAACATGCAGCGGGAACTGCCGGCCAGCTTCCTGCTCGACATCGGCTACGTCGGCTCGCGAAGCCTGCGTCTGCCTTCGGGCCTGGAAAACCTCAATCAGGTGGACATCAGCAACCTCCGCCTCGGCAATCTGCTGAACGGCGATGCCGCTTCGGCGGCCGCGGTGGCCGCGGGCATCCGCCTTCCCTTCCCCACCTTCCGCGGTTCGGTGGCCCAGGCGCTGCGCCCCTACCCGCAGTACACCGGCATCAATAACCTCGCCCAGCCCACCGGCTTCAGCAACTACCATTCGCTCCAGACGCGCCTGCAGCGGCGCTACGCGAACGGCCTGTCGATGCTGCTCTCCTACACGCTCTCGAAGACCCTGGTGCACGGGTCCGGCTACTCCAACCGCGAGATCGACGCCGCCGGCGGCGCCCCGCTCGACACCCGCAACCGCGACCTGGAAAAGCGCCTCGCTCCGTTTGACCGCAAGCACGTCGCCATCGTCAGCTGGACCTACGAACTGCCCTTTGGCAAGGGCAAGAAGCTGCTGGCCAACGCGCCGCGTGTCGTCGACCTGCTCGCCGGGGGCTGGCAGTTGAACGGCATCCATAACTTCCGCACCGGTGCCCCGGTCTTCATCGGCGGCGGCGGCGCCATCCCGCTGTTCGGCGGCGGCAACCGGCCGAATATCGTTAACACGAACTTCGACACCGGCGTGACCGGCAGCAACTACGACCCGGGCAACCCGTCGCTGCAGCGCAAGCTGGACATCAACGCCTGGGCGCAGCCGGCGGCCTTCACGCTGGGCAACGCGGCGCCGAGCTACAATCTGCTTCGTGGCTACGGGTCGGTTTCTGAGGACTTCAGCATCCAGAAGAACTTCCGCCTGTACGAGCGCCACACGCTGCAGTTCCGCACCGAGTTGTTCAACGCCTTCAACCGCGTCAATTGGGGCGGCCCGGCGGCGAACCTGAACGCCCCGGCCAACTTTGGCAGGATCACTTCGACCGATCCGCCCCGGTCGATCCAGATGGCGCTGAAGTACTTCTTTTAAGAAACGCGCACAACGGACGCGCTCCGGCCCGGCAGGAGGGGCGCGTTCCTCGCCCGTTGGGGCCGGGCCGGGCCGAGGCGGCCTGTGCGCTCTTTTTGGAACCGCGCACAACGGTCTCGTTTCGGCCTGTGCGCTCTTAACCGGCTGGCTGCGCGCTGCCGGTGATCCCGGCGGCGCGCAGCTTTGGCTTAGCGCGCCGGGATCACCGGCAACAGGATGTAAGAGGCGTGGTCGCCGTCAAGGTAGATCGTGTTCCGGGCCACTCGCTTGCCGCGCTGACCATTCAACGGTTCGCCTGTGTTCGGGTTCACGTCGAAGCGCGGGAAGTTGCTGCTCGAGATATCGACGCGGATCCGGTGCCCTTTTTCGAAGACGAGTGAAGTGGGGTAAAGCTCCAGATTGAACTCTTCGGCGACGCCCGGCGTCATCATCACCGCCTTGCCCGGACCCTTGCGGTAGCGCGCCCGCACGATGCTGTCGCCCACGAGCAGGTCCACGCCAGCCGGGAAGCTGGCGTTGGGCGGATAGACGTCGATCAGCTTCGCGGTGAAATCCGTGTCCAGGCCGTCCGTAGAAGCCCATAGCTTCACCCGGAGGGGCCCGGTGACCTCAAGAGCTTCCTTGAGCGGCTCGGTTTCAAACACCACCACATCGCTGCGCGTCGACAGCGGCAGCTCGTCGCGGCAGAGCCAGAAGCCGGCGCGGCAGCGCTGATCGGCGGCGCCCTGCGAGGCGAGCGGCCCTTGGGAGGAGATGTTGCCACCCAGCGTGGGGACGGGGCTGGCGGGGTCGAACGAGTACGTCACGGGCGCCGCTTTGGCTGGCTTGGCAGGGCCCAGCTTGCCGCCAGGCTGGAGATAGTAGGGCGTGTAGACGGTACGCTTCAGCGGCCACTCCTGCTCGGCGCGCCACTTGCCGCCTACAAAGATACGGCCCTGCGGCGTCTTGTGGCCATCGCCGCCGCCCATCACGTAGAGCCGTACCGGCGGTTCGGTATCGACGCCGTTGGGGATATTCTTCAGCCAGCGGTCAAACCAGCGGATTTGAAACTCGGCAAGATTCAGTGCGGCGTCGGGCGTGAACTGGGCCATGCCGGCGTGGCTCGAGTTCTCCGAACTGTGGATCCACGGGCCGATGATCAGCCGCTGCAAGCTCTTCTTGGCCTTGCGGAGTTCGACGTAGTTCAGGTTGGCCGCGGGGGTGCCCCAGGAGTCGTACCAGCCGGTGACGTGGTAGGCCGGGATGTCTTTGAACTCGGCCAGATGGTCGACCACGCTCGAGCCATGATCCTTCCAGAAAGCATCATAGTCGCCGTGCCCCATCGCCTCGACGAGCCACTGCTCATAGTCCGGGGCAAAGCGCAGCGGCGTCGTGCCGGGCCGCAGCGGCAGCGCCCGGGCGTACTCCTGCACCCGGCTGGCCATATCGACCAGCGCCTGCGCCGCCGCCGGGGTGGAGGCCGCCCGCTCGGCCGCCGCCCGCAGATGCTGCGGCCCCGACGGGTTGCCCAGCGTCAGCACCCAGTTCAACCAGCGCAGCTCAAAGGCGCCGTTGTGGCGGACACCGTAGCGGCCGAAGTTCGACATGGCATTGCGCGGGATCAGCGCTTTCACAAACGGCGCGCCGGCAATGGCCAGCGCATGCTGCGTGGCGCCGCCGTAGGAGGAGCCGAACGTGCCGATGCCGCCATCACACCACGGCTGCGCCCCGATCCACTGCGCCGTGTCGAAGCCGTCGTTGGGATCGTCGCGCACAGGCACCCAGCGCCCTTCGCTCTGATAGCGGCCGCGTACATCCTGCACCACGACGGCGTAGCCCGCCGCCACAAACGGCGCGGCGGCTGCGGCCGAGCCGGCTTTGTTGTACGGTGTCCGCGTCAACAGCACCGGGAACTTGCCCTCGCCCGGGGGCAGATAGACGTCCGTGGCCAGGCGAACCCCGTCGCGCATGGGAACCATAAAGCTTCGGGGGGCCGCGCCCTGCGCCCACAAGGCAGCCGCGGCGAGAAGACAGAGAAGGAGAAAACGAGCCATCCGCTAGAGCTTACCAGTCCTGCGAAGATGGAAGAACCGATGAAACTGCTTCCGGTTCTGGTCCTTGCCAGCCTGCCCGCCGCCGCGCAAATGCTCACCCCCGAAATCGCTTCCCGCCTCGCCGAACTCCCGCTCCATTGCATCCGCCAGGAGTATCCGAACAAGACCGCCCACACCATCGAGGCGGAGACCGACGCCCGCCTGTCGCCCCGCCAGTTGCACCCCTCCTTCTATGGCTGCTTCGACTGGCACTCCAGCGTCCACGGCCACTGGATGCTCGTGCGCCTGCTCAAGACGACGAAGGGCCTCGCCAAGGAGACGAAGATCCGGGAGATCCTCGCCGCGAGCTTCGCCCCGGCCGCCCTGGCCGGCGAAGTGGCCTACTTCCGGAGCTACAAGCTCGCGCGCACTTTTGAACGGACCTACGGCTGGGCCTGGCTGCTCAAGCTCGATGAAGAGCTGCGCACGTGGGACGATGCACAGGGCCGGCAGTGGGCCGAAAACCTGCGGCCGTTGACGAGCCTGATTGTCGAACTCTGGACCGCCTACCTGCCCAAGCAGACCTATCCCAACCGGACCGGTGTCCATCCCAATACCGCCTTTGGGCTTGTCTTCGCGCTCGATTGGGCCCGCGCCGCGCGCGACGCGAAATTCGAAGCCCTGATCGTCGAACGCGCCCGCGGCTACTACGGCAACAACACGGCCGTGGCCGCGGTACAGGAGCCGGACGGCACGGATTTTCTTTCGCCCGCGCTTGAAGTGGCCGACCTGATGCGCCGCGTGCTGCCGCCGGCCGAGTTCCGGCCTTGGTTTACGCGCTACCTCACCCCAGCTGGCCTCGCGAATCTCACGCGCGCCCCCGAGGTCTCCGACCGCAGCGACTACCAGATTGTCCACCTGGATGGCCTGTACCTGAGCCGGGCGTGGTGTCTGTTCGGCGCGGCCAGCGCGCTGCCGGAGGCTTCGACGCGCCGCCGTACGATGCTTGCCGCGGCACGGCGGCTGCTCGATGCCGCGCTGCCGCACGTCACGGGCGGCAATTATGGAGGCGAACACTGGCTCGCCTCGTTTGCCGTCTACGCGCTCAGTCAGGCACGCTAGGCTACGATCTTCCGGATCACTTCGCCTTCGACGTCCGTCAGCCGAATGTTCCGCCCGTTGTGCGGATAGGTCAACCGGGTATGGTCGAAGCCGAGCAGATGGAGCATGGTCGCGTGCAGGTCGTGGACGGACTTGCGGTCCTCCACCGCCTCGAGGCCGAACTCGTCCGTCGCACCCACGCAGGTGCCGCCGCGGATGCCTCCGCCGGCCATCCACACCGTAAAGCCGTAGGGATTGTGATCCCGGCCGCTCATCCGCTGCGAGATCGGCAGGCGGCCAAACTCGCCGTGCCAGATGATGAGCGTCGAATCGAGCAGGCCGCGGGACTTGAGGTCCGTCATCAGGCCGGCGATCGGCTTGTCCGTCTCGCCGCAGTGCTGGTCGTGATTTTCTTTGAGATCCCAGTGGGCGTCCCAACTGTCGCCGAAGTTGCCGCCGCCCGAGTAGAGCTGCACGAAGCGGACGCCGCGTTCGACGAGACGCCGGGCCATCAGCGCCTGGCGGCCGAAGTACTCCGTCCGCTGCTCATCGATGCCATAGAGCTTTTTCGTCGCGGCCGTTTCGCTGTCGACGTCAACGGCTTCGGTGGCGCTCGTCTGCATGCGGTAGGCCAGTTCGTAGGATTCGATCCGCGCGCTCAGCTCCGTATCGAACGGGTTGCGCTCGATGTGGTCCTGGTTCATCTTGGCGACGAAATCGAGCCAGCGGCGCTGCCGGGCGTCGGTCATGTCCTTGGGCGGGCGCAGGTCGACAATCGGGTTGCCGGTGGGCCGGAAGGGTGTGCCCTGATAGGCCGCCGGCATGAAGCCATTGCCCCAGTTGGGCGCGCCGCCGATGGGGCCGCCGCGCGGGTCGGTGAAGACGACAAAGCCCGGCAGGTTCTGGTTCTCCGAACCGAGGCCGTAGGTGAGCCAACTGCCCATGGACGGATAGCCGGCCTGAATGAAGCCGGTGTTCATCTGGAACAGCGCCGGGCCGTGGTCGTTCGAGGTGCAGTACATCGAGCGGATGAAGGCGATTTCGTCCACCTTCTGCGCGACGTGGGGAAACAGGCTGGAGACTTCCATGCCCGACTGCCCGTACTTTTTGAACTCCCACAGGGCGGGCATGAGTCCGCCGGGGTTGCCTTGGGAGGGCACGACCTTCTTGCCGGGGATCGTCTCGCCGGCCCGCTGCTTGAGCATGGGCTTGGGGTCGAAGGTGTCCATGTGGCTCACGCCGCCGTAGCAGAAGATCGAGATGACGGACTTGGCCTTGGCGGGAAAGTGCGGCTGCTTCGGCGCCAGCATGTTGGCGAGCGCGAGGCCGGGAATACCGCCGCCGGCGGCCATCAATAATTCACGACGAGACCACAAGCGTTTAGGGGACATAGACAAACTCGTTGACGTTGAACAGGGCGTGACAGAAATCGTTGAGGCCGGCCGGGGAGGCCTGGATGAACTCAACGGCGCGGGCGGCTTCGCGGGCGGAGGGCATACGGCCAAAGGCCAGTTCGTAGCCGCGGGCGACGCGAGCCGGCACGGTGGGCGCTTCGCGCGTCAACCGCTCGGCGAAGGCCTTGGCCTGCAGGTGCACGAACTCGTTATTCATGAGAATCAGCGCCTGCGGGGCGATGGTGGAGCGGTTGCGCCGGGCGCAGGAGGTGATCGTATCGGGCTTGTCGAAGACGTCGAGCATGGGCAGGGGAATCGACCGCTTCGAGAAGACGTAGAGGCTGCGGCGGTTGGTGGAGGGGTCATCGACAGCCTTGCCGTTCCAGGTGCGCTTGGAGGAGGCCTGGTAGAGCGCCGGGTCGATGTAGGGCAGTACGGCGGGCCCGCCGATGGTGTTGTAGAGCGTGCCGGCGAGCGCGAGGATCGAGTCGCGGATTGCTTCGCCTTCGAGACGACGGCGCGGCATGCGCCACAACCAGCGGTTGTCCGGGTCGAGCTTCCGGTTGGCTTCCGTGTCGTCGGCGGCCATCTGATAGGCGGCCGAGTTCATCATGAGCCGGTGCATGTGTTTGACGCTCCAGTTGTTGGCGACGAATTCGGTGGCGAGCCAGTCGAGCAGTTCCGGATGCGTGGGCCGTTCGCCCATCTTGCCGAAGTTGGACGGGGTGCGCACGATGCCTTCGCCGAAGTGGAACTGCCACATGCGGTTGACCCAGACGCGGGAGACGAGCGGGTTATCGGGCGAGGCGATCCATTGGGCAAACGCGGCGCGCCGGTGGCTGGTTTTGGCGCCGGCCGGGGCTGCGGGGAAGGGCCAGTCTTCGCGCACGGTGGCCGAGAGCACGCCCGGCGTCATCACCGAACCCTTCGAACCGGCGCCGCCGCGGTGCAGGAAGTGCGAGGGCGGGGCCTCGCGCCCTGGTTCGGTAATGGTCATGGCGGCCGGCATATCCGGCTTGGTCTTTTCAAGCTCGGCAATCTTGGCCACCAACTGCTTGCGCTCGGCAACGATGGCGGGGGTCAGTTCGCGGACGAGATCGTCTTCGTAGATGTTCTCGACGCTCTTTTCAAACTGAATGACGTTGAGCTTCTGGCCTTCGGTGCGCTGGGCTTCGGGGGTGGCGAGGGCTGTGCGCAGATAGTCCGGCATGGAGGCTTTGCGCCGGGCGATGATCTTGTCGCGGAACGGTTTTTCAAGGGCCTTCAACTGATCCTTGATCGGCTGCTGGAGCGCTTCGACGGCCTTGGTTTCGGCCTTGAACTTGGCTTCGGCGGCGGGGTCGACGAGCGGGCGTTCGAGCGGCTTGAGCGGGAAGAAGACGGCCTGCATGCGGTAGTAGTCTTTCTGCGCGATGGCGTCGAACTTGTGGTTGTGGCAGCGGGCGCAGCCGATGGTCATGCCGAGCAGGCCGTTTGCGGTGGTGACGACGAGGTCGTCCAATTCGTCCAGGCGCGTCTGTTCGTTCTTGACGTTGTTCTCCGGTCCGAGGCGGAGAAAGCCGGTGGCGATCCAGGCTTCCGGACTGTCGGGATAGAGTTCGTCGCCGGCGAGCTGCTCTTTGAGGAAGCGGTCGAAGGGCTTGTCGGAGTTGAGGGCTTTGACGACGTAGTCGCGGTAGCGGTAGGCGTTGTTGCGGTCGCGGTCGTATTCAAAGCCGCCCGAATCGGCGTAGCGGACGACGTCGAGCCAGTGGCGGGCCCAGCGCTCGCCGTAGTGGGGCGAGGCGAGGAGCGAATCGACGAGGCGGGGCCAGGCGTCGGGCCGGGTGTCGTTGACGAACGCCTTGACTTGATCGGGGGTGGGAGGCAGGCCCAGGAGATCGAGGTAGGCGCGGCGCACGAGCACCGATTTGGCGGCGCGCGGCGCCGGGGTGAGCCCCTTGGCTTTCCACTTCAGCGCGAGAAAGTGATCGATGGCGTTTTCGGCCGGCGCGGCCGGACGCACCGGCTTTTGAAAGGCCCAGTATTTGCGCTCGTTTTCAGTGATGGGCCGGTCTTCGGCGGCCGCGAGCGCCCCGGAGGCGACGGGCGATCCGGCCAACTCGGCGCCGCTGTCGATCCAGGCTTTGAGCGTGGTCAGGTCTTCGGCCGAGAGCTTCTTGCCCGGGGGCATCTGCGGCTGATCGAGGCCGGCGGCGAAGCGGTACAGGCGGCTCTGTTCGGCCTTGCCGACAACAAGCGCCGGGCCGCGCGTGCCGCCCTTCACCATGGCGTCCCGCGTGCGCAGATCGAGTTCGGAGACGCGCAGATTGCCGCCGTGGCAGGAGGTGCAGTTGGCGGCCAGCACCTGAGCGGCCCGCTCGGGCAGGCCCTGAGCCATGGCGAGCGCGGAGAGAGCGCCAGCGAGCAAAAACAGACGTAGCATAATACCTTCTTGGCCAATATTCTATCGACAAAGCAGCGACTCGTCTCGCTCGACGCTTTCCGCGGTTTTACGATTGCCGCCATGATGCTCGTCAACAACCTCGGCTCTTACACGCAGGCTTATCCGCCGCTGCTCCACGCCGAATGGCACGGCTGGACGCCGACGGACCTGATTTTTCCATTTTTTCTTTGGATTGTGGGCGTGGCGATGACCTTCTCGTTTGCCCGGCGCGTCGAGGAGGGCGGCGACCGGGGCGTCCTGATCCGGCATACGGTGCGGCGCAGCGCGTTGATTTTTGGCCTGGGGCTGCTGCTGGCGGGTTTTCCTTACTACAACCTCGCCACGATCCGGATTCCGGGCGTGCTGCAACGGATCGCCCTCTGCTATCTGATTGGCTCGTTGATCTTCCTCTACACGACGTGGCGGGGGCAGGCGGTGGTGATTGTGGGGGTCTGTACGGCCTATTGGATGTTGATGACGCTCTATCCGGTGCCCGGCTTCGGACCCGGGGTGCTTGAGCCGATCGGGAACTTCTCGCAGTATATCGACTGGATGCTGCTGCCCGGCCATCTTTACCGCGCGACGAAGGTGTGGGACCCGGAGGGTGTGGTGAGCACGCTGCCGGCGATTGCGACGCTGCTGTTCGGGGTGCTTGTGGGGCATCTGCTGCGGAGCCGCCGCGAGTTAGCGGAGAAAGCGGCGTGGTTGTTGGCGACGGGGGTGCTGCTGACGGTAGCGGGTTATCTGCTTGGGCTGATCCTGCCGATTAACAAGAAGATCTGGACGGTTTCGTTTGCGGTCTTTACGGCGGGGCTGGCGCAGTTGGGACTGGGGGCGTTCTACTGGCTGGTGGACGGGGTGGGATGGAAGCGCTGGGCGACACCGCTGGTGCACTACGGGTCCAATGCGATTGTGGTTTATGTTTTGAGCAGCCTGGTGGCCCGGTTGTGGGGGCTGACGGGATGGCGGCAACCGGTGTACGAGCGGCTGTTTGTCCCGCTCGGCTCGCCCGAATTCGCCTCTCTGTGCTTCGGGCTGGCGCATGCGATGGGGCTCTATCTGGTGGCGTGGTTTCTCTACCGGCGGGGCTGGATTATCCGTCTGTAGCCGGGGGGCGCGGGGGCGCTCATGTTACAAAGGAGTTATGAGAACCCTCATCCTGGGCGCCCTGCTGGCGGCGGTGACCTTCGCGCAACCCGCGGGCAAAATCGAGATCAAGATCCCTTATGAAAAGTTCGTTCTGAAAAACGGACTGACGCTGCTGGTGCACGAAGACCGCAAGACGCCGATTGTCGCGGTGAACGTTTGGTACCACGTCGGATCAAAGAACGAGAAGCCGGGGAGGACGGGATTTGCCCATCTGTTTGAACATCTGATGTTCAACGGCAGCGAAAACTTCAACCAGGATTACTTCCAGGCGATGGAGCGGATCGGGGCGACCGATCTCAACGGCACGACGTACTTCGACCGCACGAATTACTTCCAGAACGTCCCGACGCCGGCGCTCGATCAGGTGCTGTTTCTTGAAAGCGACCGGATGGGCCATCTGTTGGGCGTCGTCGATCAGGCCAAGCTCGATGAGCAGCGGGGCGTGGTGATGAACGAGAAGCGGCAGGGCGAGAACCAGCCCTACTCGATCTCGGAGGAGCTGATTCTCAAGGGCGTCTTCCCGCCCGGCCATCCCTACTCTTGGAGCACGATTGGTTCGGAGGCGGACCTGAAGGCGGCGACGCTGCCCGATGTGAAGGAGTGGTTCCAGAAATACTACGGCGCGGCGAATGCCGTGGTGGTGCTCGCCGGCGACATCGACGCCAAGACGGCGAAAGAGAAGGTGGAGAAGTATTTTGGCTGGATCCCGCCGGGCCCGCCCGTGGCGCGGATGCAGCAGTGGGTGCCGCGCCGCACCGAGACCATCCGGGAGATCGCACAGGATCGCGTGCCGCAGGCGCGGATCTACAAAGTTTGGGCATCACCCGGTACCGGCCAGCGCGATGTGGAACTGCTCGACCTGGCGGCTTCGATTCTCGGCAACGGCAAGACGTCCCGGCTCTATCGGCGGCTGGTCTATCGAGACCAGATTGCGACTAACGTTTCCGTGCAGAATGAGACGCTGGAGATTGCCGGTCAGTTCACGATTGAAGCGACGGCGAAGCCCGGAGGGAGCCTCGCAGCGGTGGAAAAGGCGATTGACGAGGAGTTCGTACGGTTCCTCAAAGAGGGGCCGACGGCCGAGGAACTGGCGCGGGCCAAGACACAGTCCCTGGCCGGCTTTCTGCGCGGCATTGAGCGCATCGGCGGCTTCGGCGGCAAGTCCGATGTGCTGGCCACGTGCGAAGTTTATACGGGAAACGGGGGCTGCTACGAGAACTCGCTCCGCTGGATGAACGAGGCAACGCCGGCCGAGGTGCGCGCGGCGATCAATACCTACGCGGGGCGCGGCGCCTACATTCTCGAGGTCCATCCGGTGACGGCGAGCAAAGAGGTGTCGAAGGACGTGGACCGGAAGCAGCTGCCGCAGCCCGGCCCGACGCCGCCGCTGCGGATGCCCGCGCTGCAGAAGGCGACGCTTTCGAACGGTTTGAAGCTGGTGCTGGCCGAGCGGCACGAGACACCGGTGGTGAACTTTAACCTGCAGATGGACGCGGGCTACGCGGCCGACCAGGGCGGCCTGGCGGGTACGAGCGGCATGGCGATGCGGATGCTGCTTGAAGGGACCAAGCGGCGGAGTTCGCTCGCGATCAGCGATGAGGTCGCCGGCCTGGGCGCGACGCTCAACGCGAATTCCAGCCTGGACACTTCGTCGGTTTCGCTCTCGGCGCTGAAGATGAACCTGGACGCTTCGCTTGACCTGCTGGCCGACGTGGTGATGAACCCGGTGTTCCCCGAAGCCGACTTCAAGCGGCTACAGGCCCAGCAGATCGCCGGCATTCAGCGCGAGAAGGTGCAACCGGTGGCGCTGGCGCAGCGGGTGCTGCCCGCGCTGCTCTACGGCAAGGGGCACGCCTACGGCAATCCGCTGACCGGGAGCGGGACCGAGGAGAGCGTGAAGGCGATGACGCGCACAACGCTGGAGCAGTTTGTCAAAACCTGGGTGCGGCCGAACAACGCGACGCTGCTGATTGTCGGCGACACGACGATGGCGGAGATTCAACCGAAGCTCGAGAAGCTGTTCGCGGCGTGGCAGGGCGGGGCGGTGCCGAAGAAAAATCTCGCGACGGTTTCGCATCTGGAGAAAACGACGATTTATCTGATCGATAAACCGGGCGCGGTGCAGAGCATGATTCTGGCGGGGCACATTGCGCCGCCGCGGGCGAATCCGAACGAGACGGCGATTGACGTGATGAACACCATTATCGGCGGCGCGTTCACTTCGCGGCTGAACATGAATCTGCGCGAAGACAAGCACTGGGCCTACGGGGCGCAGACGCTCCTGATCAGCGCCAAAGGACAGCGGACGTTTCTGGCTTACGCGCCGGTGCAGAGCGACAAGACGAAGGAGTCGCTGCTGGAGATCGACAAGGAGCTGCGGGCCATCATCAAAGACCGGCCGGCGACGGACGAGGAGATCGCCAAGACGAAGCTGAATCTGACCCTGTCGCTGGCCGGCGACCGCGAGACGAAGGCGGGGGTGCTGAGCGATCTCGTGGATATTACTCGCTATGGGTTGCCGGAGGATTACTTCACGACGTACGCGCAGCGCGTGAACGCCATTGAGAAGAAGGACGTGAGCGCGGCGGCCGAGATTGTTTTGCGGCCGACGAAGATGGCGTATGTCGTCGTGGGCGACCGGGCGCAGGTAGAGAAAGGCCTCCGCGAACTGGGTTTCGGCGAGGTGAAGATGATGGACGCCAACGGCAACGTGCTGCCGTAGGGTTGGCGGGATATTACACTGGGCAGGTGATCCCTCAACTGTCCGAACTGGAGCAGCGGGTACTGGGCGCCATGATCGAAAAAGACATGGCGACCCCGGAATACTACCCGCTCAGCCTGAATGCCCTGACCAACGCGTGCAACCAGAAGAACAACCGGGAGCCGGTGACGAGCTACGACGATGCGACCGTCGAGGCCGGCCACACCGAACTGCGGGGCAAGCGCCTGGCGGTGATTATCACGGGCAGCGGGCGGGTGCCGAAGTACGGGCATCGCGCGCAGGAGACGCTGAACCTATCGAACCGCGAGTTGGCGCTGTTGGCGGTGCTGCTGCTGCGCGGGCCGCAGACTTTGAATGAACTCAAAGACCGCTGCCACCGGCTGCACGCGTTTGAAGATCTCGATAGCGTCGAGTCGGCGTTGCGAAAAATGATTGAGCGCGAGATGGCGGTTTTCATTCCGAAGCAGACCGGATGGCGGGAGCCGCGGTATGTGCATCTGCTGGGAGGACCGGTGGATATCGCCGCGCTGGCGGAAGCGCCGGCGGGGCGGGGGGCGGCGCCGAGTAATGATCGCGTGACGCATTTAGAGATTCAACTAGAAGCTTTGCGCGCGGAGCTGGAACAGCTGCGGCAGGAGTTTTCCGCGTTTCGGACCCAATTCCAATGAGACTTCCTTTTCTTTTCGTATTGGCGGCGTACGCTCTGTTGGGACAGGGCAAAGAGTTCATCCTTGAGAACTATACGAAGTATGAGCAGCGGGTGCCGATGCGGGACGGCAAGCGGCTGTTCACGAGCATTTACGTGCCGAAGGATGCGAGCGAGAAGTGGCCGATTCTGTTGAACCGGACGCCGTATTCGGTGGCGCCGTACGGACCGGATCAATACAAATCCGACCTGGGACCGTCGACGGTGCTGGGCAAATCGAAGTACATCTTTGTCTACCAGGATGTGCGGGGGCGGAACCTGTCGGAGGGCGAGTTCATCAACATGACGCCGCACAAGGCGGCGAAGGGTCCGAAGGACGTAGACGAGAGCACGGACACCTACGACACGATTGAGTGGCTTGTGAAGAATCTGGCGGGGAACAACGGGAAGGTCTGCACGTACGGCATTTCTTATCCGGGTTTTTACACGGCGGCGGGGATGATTGACGCGCATCCGGCGCACGTGTGCGCTTCGCCGCAGGCGCCGATTACGGACTGGTTCGCGGGCGATGACTTTCATCGCAACGGGGCGCTGTATCTGCCGCATGCGTTCAACTTCCTCTATGGGTTCGGCAAGCCGCGGCCGGAGCCGGTGCAGCAGAAGCGTGATCCGTTTGCACACGGGACGCCGGACGGGTATCAGTTTTTCTTGAAGATGGGGCCGTTGTACAACGCCAATGAGAAGTTCTACAAGAACGAGATCCCGTTCTGGACGGAGATGATGAAGCACGACGTCTACGACGAGTTCTGGCAGTCGCGGAACCTGCGGCCGCACTTGAAGGGGATCAAGCCGGCGGTGATGACGGTGGGCGGATGGTTCGATACGGAAAATCTGTACGGGGCGCTGCAGGTTTTTAAGACCGTCGAGAAGGCTTCGCCGTCGACGCGGAATTTGCTGGTGATGGGACCGTGGTGGCACGGGCAGTGGGCGCGAGATGCGGGCGAGGCGATCGGGGACGTGAAGTTCCACGCCAAGACGGGGGAGTATTACCGGGAGAAGATTGAGGCGCCGTTTTTTGAGTACCACCTGAAGGGCAAGGGCAAGATGGAGCTGCCGAAGGCTTCGGTGTTTGAGACGGGGACGAACGTGTGGCGGCAGTTTTCGCAGTGGCCGCCGAAGGAGGCCCGGCCGCTGCGGCTGGCGTTCAACCCGGGCGGGGTGTTGAGCGCGAACGGGACGCGGGACGCCGGGTTTGAAGAGTGGATCAGCGATCCGGCCAAGCCGGTGCCCTACATTGCGGGCGTGGCAAACCGGATGACGCGGGAGCACATGGTGGACGATCAGCGGTTTGCCTCGTCGCGGACGGACGTGGTGGTTTATCAGACGGAGCCGCTCGAGGAGGACCTGACGATTGCGGGGCCGATCAAGAACGAGCTGATTTTCTCAACCGACGGGACGGATGCGGACCTGATTGTGAAGCTGATTGACGTGTATCCGGATGATTTGCCGGAGGAAGGGGGCTATCAGCAACTGGTGCGCGGCGAGGTGTTCCGCGGGAAGTTCCGCGGGTCGCTTGCCAAGCCGAAGGCGTTTGTGGCGGGGGAGCCGACGAAGGTGGAGTACGAGTTGAACGATGTGCTGCACACGTTCCGGCGGGGTCACCGGGTGATGGTGCACGTGCAGAGTTCGTGGTTTCCGCTGGTGGACCGGAACCCGCAGAAGTTTGTGAACATCAACGAGGCGCGGGAGGGGGATTTTGAGAAGCACCGGCACCGGCTGCACCGGGGCTCGGGGATTCAACTGTTGAGTTTGCCTTCGAGTTCGGCCCAGCGCTGATAGAGGGCGTCGACGGCGGCCTGCTTGGCTTCGATTTCGGAGAAGTGGGCCGCTTCGAGTTCGGCTTCGGCGGCGTGGATGCGGTCTTCGATCGAGTCCCACTCGCGCTGGTCGAGGTAGCTGAGTTTGGTTTTCTTTTTGGGCGGGGCGGGCGGCGCGGCGGTGGGTTTGGCGGTTTCTTTGCGAACGGAGGGTTTGGCGCGGTCCTGCTCCCATTGGGAGTATTCGGCGTAGAGCCCGGCGGTGCCGTCGCCGTTGAGGGCGAGGACGGTGTTGGCGATACGGTCGAGCAGGTAGCGGTCGTGGGTGACGAGGACCATGGCGCCGGAGAAGTCGAGGAGATTTTCTTCGAGGACTTCGAGGGTGGGGATGTCGAGGTCGTTGGTGGGTTCGTCGAGGAAGAGGACGTCGGCGGGCTGGAGCATGAGGTTGGCGAGGAGGACGCGGGCGCGTTCGCCGCCGGAGAGCTGGGCGACGGGTTGGACGAGCTGCTCTTCCTGGAACAGGAAGCGCTTGGCCCAGGCGACGACGTGGATGGGGCGGCCCTGGAAGATGACGGTATCGCCGGCTTCGCAGAGGGCGCGGCGGAGGGTGACGGTTTCGTCGGTGAGGCGGCGGTTTTGGTCGAGGACGACGATTTTTAGATGCTCGGCGCGCTCGACAAGGCCCGAGTCGGGGGGGATTTCGCCGGCGAGGATGCGGAGGAGGGTGGACTTGCCGCAGCCGTTGCCGCCGACGAGGCCGAGGCGCATGCCGGCGGTTAGGGTGACGTCGAGGTTTTCAAAGAGCAGGCGGCTGTAGCGTTTGGTGATTTTCTGGGCGGAGATGAGGCGTTTGGTCTGGCGCTGGGAGGCGTTCATGGCGAGGCCGGCGGTGGCGCGTTCGGCGTTGCGGCCGGAGACTTCGGCGAGTTCGTCGATGAGGCGGTTGGCTTCGTCGATGCGGGCTTTGGCTTTGGTGGTGCGGGCTTTAGCGCCGCGGCGGAGCCATTCGATTTCGCGGCGGACGCGGGAGGCGAGGGACTCCTGGTAGCGTTGTTGGGCGAGGAGGAAGTCGGCGCGGCGTTCGAGGAAGCGGGTGTAGTTGCCTTCGACGAAGTACATGCCGTCGGGGTAGGTTTTGTTGATCTCGCCCATGTGGGTGGCGACCTGTTCGAGGAAGTAGCGGTCGTGGGAGATGAACAGGGCGGCGCATTCGGCGGATTTGAGGGCGCCCTGGAGCCAGATGATGCCGTCGATGTCGAGGTGGTTGGTGGGCTCGTCGAGGAGGATGACGGCGGGTTCGCGGACGAGGCCGGCGACGATGGAGAGGCGTTTGCGCCAGCCGCCGGAGAGGGCGGCGGCTGGCATATCGAAGTCGTTGAGGCCGGCGCGGCTGGCTTCCATCTCGATGCGGAGGTTTTTCTCTTCCGGGGTGAGGGGGGCTTCGCGGAGGGCGTGTTCGAGGACCTCGCGGACGGAGATGCCTTCGGGAAAGAAGGAGTCCTGTTCGACGTAGGCGATGACGGCCTGCTTGCGGACGGAGCGGGCGCCGGAGTCGGGGGGCTCGAGGCCGGCGAGGATTTTGACCAGGGTGGACTTGCCGGCGCCGTTGGGGCCGGTGAGACCGATGCGTTGGCCATCGTGGATGGCGAGGGTCATATTTTCAAAGAGGGGCTGGGCTCCAAAGCGCTTGGAGACCGCCGAAACGGAGAGGACAACACCCATGTAGATACCAGTATGATGGACCGGAAGGGAGGAAGGCGATGACGACGGGCGTAACGGTGATGCCGGAGTCGATCCAAAACGAGGGGATCGAGGCGATTTTGGACCGGTTGATGGCAGCGGGGGTGACGCGGGTGGCGACTTCGCCGTACGTGATGGAGCCGGCGGACGAGAAGACGGGGAGCCGGGAGCCTCCGATTGACGCGGGGGCGGGGTCGGTGCGGCTGCTGGACCGGCCGTTGTGGGGTAAGCGGGAGCTGTTTGTGCGGACGGCGCCGAGCTTTGTGCCGGAGCGGCGGCTGTACGCGGGGCTGCGGTACCAGCCGTCGGCGGCGGACGGGCTGACGGAGCGGGAGGGCGGAATTATCGCCAAGTTCATCCGGGCGGCGCAGGCTAAGCATATTCAGGTGTACCTGCAGATTCAGGCGGCGATTCCGCCGGGCTACCGGGTACAGTTTGGCGGGCCGGTGGACGAGGACAAGCCGCGGCTGCCGGACGGTCGGGTGCCGCCGCGGCGGTTTGCCAATAACGGGAGCCTGGCGAGCCCACACATCACCAACTACACGCTGGCGCTGACGCGGGACCTGGTGCGGGCGTATCCGGACATTGACGGGATTCGCTACGACTGGCCCGAGTATCCGCCCTACATGCTGGACGATGTGTTTCTGGACTTCAACCCGCAGTTGGCCAAGCTGGGGGGATTTGATTTTGAACGGATGCAGCGGGAGGCGCAGGGACTCTACCGCTTGCTGCACGGCGGGCTGACGAACCGGCACCTGGAGCGGTGGCTGATGGAGGATGGGGGGCGGGGTCCGCTGCTGCAGGCGCTGGTGGACCAGCCGGGATTGGGGGACTGGCTGCGCTGCAAGGCGCGGCTGGCGAGTGAGCTGGCGCAGAAACTGCGGGAGACGCTGCCGCCGCGGATGGCGCTGGTATTCGGGACGTTTCCGCCGCCGTTTACGACGGTGAGCGGGTTCGATTTCCGGACGGTGGCGACGGCGTTCCACGTGAAGCTGTATACGATGCACTGGCCGGTGATTTTCCGGTTCTACGGGGAGCAGTTGAAGCGGAATAATCCGGCGCTGGACGAGGAGTTACTGGTGCGGGCGCTGAGTAACTGGCTGGGGATTCAGGATCCGCCGTATTTTACTCGTTTGGAGCAGTTCCGGTATCCGGAGCCCGAGGAGGCGCATCCGGTGGGTGAGCAGGTGCAGCTGCAGAAGATCCGGGACGCGCAGCGGATGGCGGGTGAGACGCCGGTTTACTCGTTTGTGCATGGTTACGGGCCGGTGAAGGACTTTTTGCGGCGGCTCGCCGTGGGCCGGGCCGCGTCTTCGCATGGGGTTTGGATCAACCGGTATGAGTATTTGCGGAACGAAAAGATTGCCGGGATGAAGCCGCGGGGTTAAGCCGCCTTGGGAACCGGGGTTTGGCCGAAGCGCTCGAGCAGATCGCCGACGTCGTAGCCGGGGGCCAGTCGATCCATTAAGTCATTATTCTGCAGGAAGTTAAGAGCATATGCAGGGAGAACGAAGTTGGGTTCCTTTTTGGCCCGGTCGGCAAGGGCGATTATTTCGACGGCGACCGACGGATCGGTATCGTCGTCGTGCAACTGATTCGAGTCGGCGGTGATATCGACCGGTTCCGGGGGCTCCATGGGCGTATGCTTGCGCAGGTCGATTAATGTTTTGTGCAGTCCGCGGAAGGTGGCCATGTGATGGCGCTGGCCGCGGATGACGAACTGCTGGACCTCTTTTTCGAGGGTTGCGCGTTTGTGCGATTGGAAGAAGTGATCGGACAAACCGAGCGCGGGAAATTCGCGGACGACGGAATCGACTTGGCGCTGCATAGCTTCGGCCTGAAAGTTGGTGAGGCGATCGTGTTGAAACAGGGCGATGGCCATGCGCCGGACGAGGCTTTGTTCGAACTCGGACTGCGGCTTGAGATGGCGCATTTGGGCCTGTAGCGAGCGCAGATAGGCTGACCGGTCGTCCGTAGACAGCAGGCAATAGAAGGGTGGCAGATCTTCTTTGTGGAGTTCGACGTGTTCGCCGGTGGCGATGGCATTCATGGAGCTGCGGTATTTGCCTTCGACGGTAACGGGGCCTTTGCTTTTGGCACCGTTTTGGCGGGCGATTTCGGCGCGGCGCTGGCGTTGTTCGCCGGTGAGTTCTTTTGCTGGCATGGCGGATTCTCCTGGCTTGAAATGCGAAAGGCGCTCCTGCTCCCGGTTTTCGGGAAGAGGAACGCCTTCGTTTAGAAAAGTAGCATACGGGTCAAGCGAATCCGGGGGCGCGGGCGGTGGGGCGAAACGGAGAAGCATTTTTGATTGAACGGGTTGCGGGGTGAAAAATAAATCTGAATGTCCTGAGAAACGCTTTCTTCGTTGATAACCAAGCTGTCAGAGTTGTACTTGCGATGGTTGACGGGGGCTGCTCGCGAAAGAGGGGATGTGTAAGCAGGTGGTTAAGCGCGGCACCCGCTATGCCGCTCTGGAGCCCATCGCGATGGCACTCACGACCATCTTTGGTGGTGTCCGGGCGGGCGTAGCGCGCGGGCTTTCGCTCCGCATGGATCATGGCACGCAGTATTTGTCGGACCACTTCTTGAAGCAGGTCCGTTTCTGGGGGATCCCGCCCAGTATTGCTTTTCTGTCAGAGCCAGAAACCAACGGGGGTGGCGGCACGATTCAACCGGACCCTGAAAGAGCAGTTCGTCTATGGACGGGTGTTTCAAAACATCCAGGACGTCCGCTTGGCCGTGGCCGCTTTCCTCACCAACTACAACCAGCAGTGGCTAGTTGGCAAACTGGGGTACCGCTGCCCAGCCCCAGCTCGCCGGGAGTACTTTCAGGCGATTGCAGCGTGAACGAAGATGTGACCAAATAGTTGGGTGCCGCACAAAGGGGCCGAATCTCAGTCAGCGTGCAGAGCGAGCGTTTAATGTCCGGGGATCCATTTACTTTTGAAGGGCGGTGGGGGGATCATTGGATCTCGCGTCGTTATCGCGGGTTGTTTGTTGTCCCTCCCAGCGATGGGCTCGAGTGGCAGCTTTCCGGCCGCAATCAAGCCCCGTTCAGCGCACCGCTACAGTTGACCTTCCGCCTCAACGGAATCGTTCTAGCCACTTACGAACTCGCTCCCGGTCCTTTTAGCTTCTGTCTACCCTGCCCGCCGCTCCCCGCCTATTCTACTGCCGAAGTGCTGCTCGAAGCCGACCAATCCTGGCAGCCTCTCGAAGGCCACGACGAGCGTCACTTGGCTTGCCTGCTTGATGTCCTCCGCCTGGCGGACAAGAACGCCATCGGCTTCTTCGGCGACTATCCCACATGGGAATCGGCCTTGGCCGATTCGGACGGCTACGGCGCCCCGGTCATCCTAGCCCGGATTTCTCACGAAGAAGTGGCAAAAGGCCTCGTTTCGTGGCATAACTGGTTTATCTAGAACGAGTTAATGTCCAGAACGGAGAGGCCTTTGCTATGACAGAGTGTATCCAAGAACGCTTCGAGTTTGCAGCTC
>JAPKZB010000079.1 GCA_026393985.1 Acidobacteriota bacterium | reverse complement strand
GCGCCCTCGGCGCTGGCGTCGTCCCGATCTGTGTTCGCCAATTGGGTGGCTCCTTTGCAGGCCGCACGGGCAGGGAGACCGTGCGGACTCCCGTCGTTTTAGCCCACTGTTGGCGGGCTCGCCATGGCCTCCCTCACCATGGCCCTTGCGCGAATCAGGCCGGCCGGATCGCGCGGTGTGCATGATTCAGGTGGCACGATCCCTTGGGCGTGATTGGGGACGAAATTGAGCAAGCGCTGCTTCGGATCTGGCGTGCGCGCGAGGCCGCCACGGCGCAGAGACTTCGCGACCGTCCGAGAGGAAACCAGGATTCCCAGCTTCAGCTGCAGTTCGTTGGCGATGCGTTCCTGTCCCCAGGTGGGATTGTCTGCCGCCATCTCGCGGATCAACGCCCGGAGGTTCTTGGGCAGGCGCGGTCGGCCCGCCGTCTTCGACTTCCAACGCCAAGAGAGGCGGAATCCCTGGCGGTGCCAACGCAGGAGCGTGTCGGCTTGTACGTTCACCAGCGCGTTGCGCCACGCGAACCATTGACTCAGGGCCGCCATCATCCAGCGCGTGGAATCGTCGGCCCGCCGAGGCCTGACCTTCCGCTCCTGGAACAGGGCCAACTGCTTTCGCAGGAAGAGGTTCTCGGCCACCAACGCCGCCCGAGGACGGGC
Source organism: Acidobacteriota bacterium (assembly GCA_026393985.1). Lineage (GTDB taxonomy): Bacteria > Acidobacteriota > Terriglobia > Bryobacterales > Bryobacteraceae. The sequence continues at coordinate 144,880 of JAPKZB010000079.1, read as the reverse complement.
GGCGAGGGCAACCAGTCGGACCAGGTCAACAGCAACCAAAGACAAGGTCCGCAAGCAATGCACAACCGCCGGGAAGCGCAAGGACCTCGACATGGATTGCCCAGGATCGCACGTTACGAAACGTTACTGGCCCGCTCTTGCAGGCTCGGACGGGATGTTTGCGGACCACAACTGGTGAGCGCGCCGGAAACTGTTTGGGGTTCGGTCAAGTTTGGCTTTGGGTCAAGACGCGCGAACACGGCTTCCCCGCTTTGGCGCTCTCCGGGCAAGAGCAGCCCGAAGCAGTGGCTGGTTGAAGGGTGATGCCCGTCTCGGGGTCCTGCCGCTTGCGTCAGACACTGAAGTGAGGTGACAAACCGCTTCTCTCATCTATTGGCTATTCTTCCAATAATGTGCACGCGCACATATCGGAAGCACTGGCTTCATGTGGGGAGCGCGGAGACCGGGCCGTGGACGGTGGCGACCCTTTCGGTGGTGGAAACTTGCCGGCGGCTGGGGATTCCCGTGCGAGAGTACCTGGCCGAAGCGTTGCCGGGGTTGGCAGATCGGCCGGCGTCCACGCTGGGCGCTCCGACGCCGATGGCACGGAAACATCACTGTTCAAGGTAAGTCTCAGGGCCCTGACGAGCGCAATGCTGGGGTTGGCTGTATGTTTACCTTCATGGATCAAAACCTGATGGAATCATTTGCGTAATTTATAGAACTGGCCTCTTGCATTTAACGAGCTTTTGCTCTACGCTCAAGGAGTGAGTTTTTTCTTGGCCACCGACGCGAGTCTGCATCCGCAAATGGGTCTTGGTGCTGTAGCCGCACTCGACGTACCCGTACGGGTTCCCGTCTAGTGGCAGAAGGCTCCCTAGGGATTCTAAAGGCCACCGGAAGGGAAACCTGATCGGTGGCCTTTTTCAGTTTTTGGAGTTATGTCAATGTCTCAATTGATGAGTGGCGCAAAAATTCTTCTTGAATGTTTGGGGCGTGAGGGAGTTGAAGTCATTTTTGGGTATCCCGGGGGAGTGACCCTCCCCTTCTACGATGCTCTTTATGACAACCCCATTCGACATGTTCTCGTACGCCATGAACAAAACGCGGCCTTCGCCGCACAGGGCTATGCGCGTTCCACTGGGCGAGTAGGGGTTTGCTGTGCGACCTCGGGTCCGGGTGCCACGAATTTAGTTACGGGCCTCGTCGATGCGATGATGGACTCGATTCCGATTGTTGCCCTGACAGGTCAGGTCTCTACCAAACTGATCGGCACTGACGCATTTCAGGAGGCTGATACGTTTGGAATTACCAGATCAGCCACCAAGCACAACTACTTGGTCAAGAACGTGAAGGACCTACCTGCGGTGATTCACGAGGCGTTCTACATCGCTGCCTCGGGACGACCCGGCCCAGTCTTGGTTGACGTTACCAAAGATGTATTCATGGGCAACGCCCACTATGAACCGGTGAATGCAATTCACTTGCCCGGCTACAAGGTGTACACCGAAGGACATACCGGTCAGATCCGCAGAGCGGCCCAGATGATGCTGGAAGCGGAACGGCCCATGGTCTACGCCGGTGGAGGGATCGTTCTCGGGAATGCACACGAGGAACTCAGGGCTCTCGTGGAATTGATCGATGCACCCACGGTTTGCACCCTGATGGGGTTGGGTGGGTTGCCATCGGATCATCCGAATTTTATCAGTATGCCTGGCATGCACGGCAGCTACGCCGCCAATATGGCTATGTCAGGTGCCGACTTGCTCATCGCCCTGGGCGTGCGTTTCGATGACCGAGTGACTGGACGGCTAGCCGCATTTGCGCCCCACGCCAAGATCATTCACGTTGATATCGACCCGGCCGAAATTTCAAAAAATCGAAACGCCGATCTGCCAATTGTCGGTGATTTGAAGCGTGTTTTGCCGAAGTTGTGTGCCAATATACAGGAAATCCGGAACGAGACGGGAAATCCCGAAAGGTCAAGCTTGAAACGGTGGTGGAAGCAGGTCCGCGATTGGAAGGAAGAACATCCACTCAAACCGGTGTTTTCGACCAGTGAAATCAAGCCGCAGCACTTGATGGCAGAAATTGATCGAATCTCCCAAGGCAAAGCCATTATTACAACCGATGTCGGCCAGCACCAGATGTGGGCCGCACAGTTGATTCGCTACAACGCTCCGCGCCTCTGGATTAACTCAGGCGGGTTAGGTTCGATGGGATTTGGTCTTCCATCGGCGATCGGAGCCCAATTCGCGAATCCTGATCAGTTGGTCTTCTCCATCGTCGGTGACGGAGGATTCCAAATGTCACTTCCCGAACTCGCTACTTTGATGAACTACGGTCTTCCTGTGAAGATCATCGTCATGAATAACGGGTATCTCGGGATGGTCCGTCAGTGGCAGGAACTGTTCTACAATAACCGTCTTTGTTCGGTAACGTTGGACAGCTTCCCCGAGCCCGCACAACTCGCCGGGGCGTACGGATTCAAAGGACGCACCGTGGAGCACCCATCGGAATTGGCGGATGCGTTGCAGGAAGCAATCGAATACAACGGGCCATACCTGCTCAACGTTCGCGTAACACCAACTGAAAACGTGTACCCCATGGTGCCGGCCGGTGGCGCTATCAATGAAATGGTATTGGGGCCAGTGCAACCCACTCCAGTCGCCTAGTTTAGGATCTCTCGATGGTACAAATTATCTCTCTCCTGATGGAGAACAAAGCCGGAGCCTTGATGCGAGTAACTGGTCTTCTTACGGCTCGCGGCTATAATATAGACAGCCTGACCGTAGCTCGCACGCTGGACCCGGGGTTGTCGCGGATGACAATTGCAGTCGAAATCGAACCGCAAGGACGCCGGCAGTTGATCAAGCAGATGAATAAGCTGATCAATGTACTGCAGGCAACTGACCTTACCGATGGTCCCTCCGTCACGCGCGAGATGGTCCTCATGCGGGTCCGTGCGGCTCAGGAATCAAGAACCGCAATCTTAAAAGAAGCCGAAATCTTCGGGGCTCGAGTCGTTGATTCGACTATCGAAGGCTTTGCCTTGGAGGCGACCGGTGATATCGAAAAACTCGATGAGTTTATCAATATCATGCAGAGTTATGGGGAAATTGAAGTGACCCGGTCGGGCGCGGTGGCAGTATCGCTAGAAACGAAAAAGCTGCGTCTCTCTCCACCGATCCCGTGTGGCGAAGCGATGATGGCAGAAGACAAAAACGGAGTCGTGTAAAGATATGTTGAAACGTTATTACGAAAGCGACGCGGACTTATCCCTCTTGAAGGGAAAGAAGTTTGCTATCATCGGCTACGGTAGTCAGGGACATGCCCATGCGCTGAATTTGCGCGACACCGGCTGCGATGTGATTGTGGGCCTATACCCGGGCTCGAAGAGTTGGGCCAAAGCGGAAGCGGCCGGACTGAAAGTCATGACGGTAGCAGAGGCCACCCAGGTAGCCGACACCTTGATGATTCTCGTCAGCGATCATATTCAGGCCGATCTCTACGAAAAAGAGATCGCACCCAACCTCACTGCGGGAAAGACCCTGATGTTCGCCCACGGCTTCAGTATCCACTTCAAGGCAATCACGCCTCCAGCCGATGTGGATGTCTCTATGGTTGCCCCAAAATCGCCTGGTCATCGGGTTCGCGAGTTGTTTACCGAAGGAGTGGGTGTGCCGGGCTTGGTGGCTGTGGCGCAGGACGCATCCGGCAATGCTCTCAAGAATGCCTTGGCCTATTCAGCAGGCATTGGCTGCGCCAAAGCGGGCGTGATTGAAACCACGTTTCGGGAAGAGACAGAGAGCGATCTATTCGGTGAGCAGGCCGTGCTGTGCGGCGGCGTGAGCGAACTCATCAAGGCAGGTTTTGAAACCTTGACCGAAGCTGGGTATGCGCCCGAAATTGCTTACTTTGAGTGTCTCCATGAATTGAAGCTCATCGTAGACTTGATTTACGAGGGCGGCTTGGGCTACATGCGCTACTCCGTGTCCGACACCGCCGAGTACGGCGACTACGTCAGTGGGCCGCGCATCATCAATGCCGATACGAGATTGGAGATGAAGAAAATCCTGGCTGAGATTCAGGATGGAACTTTTGCCAAGAATTGGCTAGCCGAGAATCGAGAAGGCGGACGCAAGAAGTTTCTAGCAATGCGGGAGGCCAACGCGGACCATCCGATTGAGCACATTGGCGCTGAACTTCGTGCCATGATGCCCTTCTTGAAAAAGAAGAAAGAGGCTGGCATTCCCCAAGCGTAGAAGAACCGGCCGGGTCCGTCCCCTATGAAGATCACGACATTCGACACCACCCTGCGCGACGGAACCCAAGGGGAAGCTGTCTCCTTCTCCGTGGAAGATAAGTTAACGATTGCGCGGAAACTTGACGAACTAGGGATCGACTATATTGAAGGGGGCTGGCCTGGCTCCAATCCGAAAGATAAAGAGTTCTTTACTCGCGCCAAAAGCGAGCTCGCGCTGAAACATGCCAAGCTTTGTGCTTTTGGCGCGACTCATTTTGCCCGCTATACCGTTGACACGGATCCATCGATTCGGGAACTGGTCGATGCCGAGACGCCGGCCATCTCCATTTTTGGCAAAACTTGGGATTTCCACGTTCTCCGAGCGCTGAACATCACGCTCGAGGAAAACATCCGGATCATTGAAAATACGGTCGGATACCTCAAGCAACAAGGGCGCGAGGTCATATACGATGCCGAGCACTTCTTCGACGGCTACACTCACAATGCCGAATATGCGTTGTCCACCATCCGCGCAGCGGCAGACGCCGGCGCCGATGTGATCTGTTTGTGCGATACGAACGGGGGAACTCTTCCTGGCAGATTGTCCGAAATTGTGGCTTCCGTAAGGAACCGGCTTCCTGGTATCTTGGGGATCCATGCGCACAATGATTCCGACGTTGCGGTAGCAAATACGCTCGCGGCCGTCGAAGCAGGATGCACACACGTCCAAGGGTGCATAAACGGATATGGTGAGCGCTGCGGCAATGCCAATTTGATATCCGTGCTCGCTAACGTTGAGTTAAAATTGGGCCACACGACAATCGGAGATCAGAAACTGCGCCAACTGACGAGCGTTGCGCACTTCATCGCCGAACTCGCCAATCTACCGGTCCGCAGCGATCAGCCTTACATCGGGAAGAGCGCTTTTGCGCACAAGGGCGGGGTTCACGTCAGTGCTGTCCTGAAGGACTCATCAACCTACGAACATGTAAACCCCAGCTTGGTCGGTAATCAGCAGAGGGTCCTGCTCAGTGACATGTCCGGGCGGGGCAACATTTCTTATAAGCTCAAAGAACAGGGTTTAGAGGCGCAACTGAATGATCACCAGCGACGTCAACTGCTGGACCAGATCAAGCAACTCGAGCACGAGGGATACGAACTCGAGGCCGCCGAAGGCACTTTCGAATTGATGGTCCGCGAGACCCTCAGGCCGGGGCGCACGTTCTTCAATCTCGTCTCGTTGGATGTGGCCACCAAGATGGGGCGCAGCGGCGGGTCGCTCACCGTTGCGACCGTTTCGCTCCAGGCAGAGGATGGTCTCCACACGGAAACCGCCGTGGGAAACGGTCCCGTGCATGCTTTGGATCTCAGCCTCCGGCAGTGTCTATCTGGCCTCTATCCGGAGATCGCCGCCGTCAGGCTGGCCGATTACAAGGTGCGAGTAATCGACTCCCGGAAAGGCACGGATGCCAAAGTGCGAGTCTTGATCGAATGGCATGATCAGGAGCGCACTTGGGTTACCGTGGGCGTCTCGGACAATGTCATCGAAGCGAGTTGGAAGGCGATGGTTGACGCCATCCGACTCGAACTACTGCGTCTGGCTGACGCGGCAGATCAATCGGCGCGTTCCTCATCGGTCTTTCTTCCGGTTTCCGACACTTTGCCGTAAACTGACTCTAGGGGCCCGTAGCTCATCTGGATAGAGCACCGACCTTCTAAGTCGGGGGTAGCAGGTTCGAGTCCTGCCGGGCCTACCATCTTCAACTCAACGCTTTTCCATCAATTCGGAAATCGGGCCGTCCACTTCCCGCAGGCGCAACATTAATTTTGTTCTGGCGTCGACTGCTTCCAACGGTGCGTCAACCACAAACGCCAGCATCCGATCCACCGTAGACTTCTTCTCCACCCGCTCTTTAATTCGAAAACTCGGGTTGTACTTCTCACCCAAGCTAGGAACCCCCAAGAAGAGGTTCTTGGTATCCGTTTCAGGAATAAAACGGCTCGGGAGAATTCTGCCACCGCTACTCAATTCCAACTCCAGATCCTTAATCTGAAATGGATATCCGGACGGGTTCGTCACTCGGAAATCCGCCACAACAACTGACCGTTGTTCATCCAGCCTGCCAGTTCTCACCTTCTGAATCACCCCCACCAACTCCACGTGCGAATCGCGGGTGAGGAACAGTCCTCCGCCAATCATTGCCAACACGATCACGAGGCCAACTCCGGCGCAGATCCAAAGCGACTTCGAGGGCATCGGCTCCCCTATCCTCTCTTCTCAGCGAGCCTGATCATCTCCACCATCGACTCATGCGATTTGGCAATCAATTCCGGCCCAAAGATATGGCACTCCAGACCGACCTGCTCCTTGTACCCATTCTTTTCAAGCGCCGTGAAGATCGGAGCCCAATCGATCCAATCCGCATAACCTTTCAGCACACTCTTGCCCTTGATCTGCACATTCCAAAGCTTATCTTTGGGAATCAACCGATAGCCATCCGGAAATGCCGTCTCTTGCATATGCTTGCCGTTCAGCGCATCCCAGTTTAAGCCGAAATGCTTGGACGGAATTGCCTTCATATACGCCGCCATTTCGTCGCAGCGCGCCACGTTACAAGCTACCTCATTCTCAAGCGTTAACCGGATCCCTTCCTTCTCCGCGATCTTCACTAGGGGTCCCAGCACATCCACAATCCGCTGCATGTCCTTAGCCGGATCCACGGTCCGCAAAAAAGCGAACACCCGAACCTTATCGGTGCCGAACGCCTGCGCCGCCCGAATCGACTTGCGCAGATCCTCCTCCCGCCGGTCAAACAACAGCTGCTCACGCGCCAAACGGGTCGACCGCTGCTCGGAAGTCTCCTGCCGCGACCGCAGCGCTACTGTTCCAGGCAGCAGGTACTTGCACTGCCCAGAGTTGAAAAACGAAACTTTCACGCCACCGTCTTTGAACTCCCGGGCCGCCTGCCTTAGCTCCTCAACGGTCAAATCCGCGTAGTGCTTCTTGCTCCCGGGGACCGAGCGAACCTCCATCCACTGCAAACCATGTTTCTGCGCAAAAGCAATCGCTTCCGCCGGCGTCGTCCCGCTTTCATCAGTTATGCTGCTCAGCCTGCGCCGGTCAATTTTTGCAGACTTCGCCCACGCTGTGAAAGGAAGAACAACGGAGGCCCCGAGGAGTTGGCGACGATTCATCAGCCCCAGTTTAGCTCAATCAATCCCCCATCAACTTGCCGTACGCCGACAGTCCCGGGTAGTGATCACAAACCGCCTTCAGCGCCGCAGTCAACGGAATCGCCAGGACCAGGCCGATCCCTCCCCACAGGAATCCCCAGAACATCAAAGCCACCGTCACCACCAGCGGATTCAAATGAACCCGTGACCCCACCATCTTCGGATAAAGCAGGTTCAGCGCCATCAAGTGAAAGAACGCCACCGTCGAACTGATCACCAAGTACGCCGTCACGTTTTGGTACACCGTCAAAGCCGCAAACACCGGCGGCACGATCGCCAAGGGCAGACCAATGTACGGCACCAGCGAAAGAAAACCGCTAAGGGGCCCCACCAGCAGCCAATAGGGAACCTTCACCATCCAAAAAAAGCCGGTACTCACAACCGCCAACAACATGCCCAACAGGAAATTCCCCACCACATAGGCACGCGTCATTCGCGCAATCCCATCTATGGTCGCCGAAGCGATGGCCCGCACATCCCCATCGAACACCCGCAAGAAGTTGTAAACAAAGTGATCCCGCCACGCCAACAGGAAATACACCAAAAAAGGCACGAACGAAACCATCAGCGCTATGTCATAAAACTGCTGCCAGTTCGAATACAAGTACTCTACCAGCGGCGAACGCTCCGGTCGAATCCGCACCTCCTGCACCGCCGGCGGCAGCAGCGGTGACATCGGCGGTTCCGTCGTCCGACGCCTCCGCTGCTTCTGCAACTCCGCCAACTGGCGCTCCCGCTCCAACCGCAACGCCTCCATCTCGCGAACCCGTTTCGGCGCCATCATGTCATTAATCGTCTTCTCGGCGCTCTCTACCTCCATCAAAACCTTGTCGCTGAGATCATTCATCCGTCGGGTATAGCTCGGCAACTCCTCCCACAATCCCTGTGCCTGCGAATACGCCAGCAAGGCCCCCAGGTACATCATCAACAGCGCCAGGCCGCACACCAGAAAACTCGCAAATCCCCGCGGCAACCGCAGCCGCATGAAGAACTGCACCAGCGGATCAAGAATAAACGCAATAAAAATACCCACCAGCAACGTCACCAGGAACAACCGCCCCAGGTACAACAGCGCGCACACTACTCCAAACGTGAACAACACACTGCCCGTGTTGCGCACCCGGATAATCGGTAATAGCGAAGGATCCTGAAATGCCAAAAGAACGAACCCGACTATCCGTTAATCTAACATGTAGATGCGCATCCTGGCTCTCGACTATGGACGCCGACGAATCGGCATCGCCCTCAGCGACCCCCTCGGCATCATGGCTCACGGCCAGCCGACGCTCGAGCGCGCCAACATCCGCACCGACATCGGAACCCTCAAAGACCTGATCCAACAGCAGCAGGTTAGCCAAATCGTCGTCGGCAACCCGCTACACATGACCGGCCAGGAAAGTGAACTCTCCCGCGAAGCCCGCGCCTTTGCCTCCCGCCTCGCCGCCGAGGCCGGCGTCCCCTATCTCATGTGGGATGAACGCCTCTCCTCCCGGCAAGCCGGCCGCTACCTCGCCGAGTCCGGCCGCGCAAAAGGCCAACGCGGCGCCCTCGATCGCATGGCCGCCGAACTGATTCTAAACAGCTATCTGGAATCCGTCCGATGAAACGCCTTCGCTGGCTTTTCGCCGCCATCTTCCTCCTGGCCATCGCCGCCGTCGGCTCCCTCTTCCTCCCCTTTCTCGCCGCTCCCCCGGGCCTGCTGGTCAACATCGACCTCGGCTCCTCCACCCGCCAGATCAGCCAACAGCTCGCCCGCCAAGGTATCGTCCGCTACAGTTGGCAGCTGGCCCTCGCCCGCCTCCTCCAGCCCCATCGCCCACTTCAGGCCGGCGAGTATCAGTTCAACCAGCCCGCCACCCCCTGGCAGATCTTCGATCGCCTCGCCCGCGGCGACGTCCACTTCTACCTCCTCCGCATCCCCGAAGGCTATAACATGTTCGATATCGCCCAAACCGTCGGACAGCACGGCCTGATCTCGGAAAACGACTTCCTCGACGCCGCCCGCAACCCGCAACTCATCAAGGACCTCGCCCCCAACGCCCCCACTCTCGAAGGCTTTCTCTTCCCCTCCACCTACCGCCTCACCCGCTCCACCACCGCCAAAGCCCTCTGCTCCCAAATGGTCTCCCAATTCCGCCGCGAATGGGCCGCCCTCCGGCCCACCCAACCCGTCCTCCCCACCGTCACCCTCGCCTCCCTCGTCGAAAAAGAAACCTCCCTCCCCGCAGAACGCCCCCTCGTCGCCGGCGTCTACTCGAAGCGCCTAGCCATCGGCATGAAGCTCGATGCCGACCCCACCACCATCTACGCCGCCCTCCTCCTCGGCACCTGGCGCGGCACCATCTACCGTTCCGACCTCGACCGCCCACACCCCTACAACACCTACAAAACCACCGGCCTACCCCCCGGCCCCATCGCCAACCCCGGCGCCGCCGCCCTCGCCGCCGCCCTCCACCCCGCTACCACCGACAACCTCTTCTTCGTCGCCCGTGCCGATGGCTCCGGCGGACACCGCTTCTCTCCCAACGCCGCCGCCCACCAGCGCGCGGTTGCCGATTACCGCCGTGGCCACCAAAAGACAGCAACTCCAACAACTCCTCACCCCAGCCCCCTGCGCGCCAATTGACGAGTCCCGCGCCGCCGAACTCGCCCGCCTCCTCGCGCCCATCTCACCGTCCTACCTCCGCCGCCTCCTACGCGAATCCGGAGCACCCCTCTCCCCCACCGTCGAAGGCGTCCTCCAGGACTCCCTCGACAACCTCGCCCGCACCCTCTCTGCCCTCTCCGCCGTCTACCCCCAACAGCCGCAACTAACCCGCACCCTCGTCCTCGAAGCCAAAGCCCACGCCAAACTCGCGCTCCGCCGCGACCCCTACCCCACCGACCGCCAGCAAAAAATCGACTGGATGATCCGCTGGCTCGAAAACCCGGACATCTTCCCCCTCTGGGTCAAACTCCAACAGCGCGCTACTGGAACTCCACCTGCCGCACCTTGATCACATCCCCCGTCAATTCCCCCGTCACCTTCGCCTTCAAATCTTTCTCCCGTGCCAGTTTCTTCAACTGTCCCAGCGTCCGTGCATTGCCCCCCTCATCAAACTTCACAAACCTCCCATCCGCCAGCACCAGCCCATAGCCACCCTTGGCACAATTCACCGCACACTCCCGCGTATGCGACGCCAGGTCTTTCCCCTTGCACATCACATCCACCACCGTCCCCGTCCAAGTCTCCCCCGTCAAAACCATCACCATCATCATCATTCCAAGCAGTAATCGCATGCCTGCATCATATGCCAATCGCCGTCCTAAGCAAAATCACTGAGGGCCTAATGTTCTCATTCCCTGAGTCGATAACACAGTCATGCAGCCGAATGAATTCCTCAGCATCTTCATAACCGGTGCAGTCCTTTGCCTCGTCGCCGTTCTCCTCCGCGCCGTGCGCAAGCAAGCGCGAAACCGTCACATCCGCCGGATCGAATCCCGGCTCGTCAACTGGTGAAAAAAGTCGTTGATGCCTAAGCCATCGCCAGTTTATAGTAGTGGTTTCGTGGCATCTTTTCCGCAAATCGGCGCGCGGCTCCTCCCGCTCAACAAGGATCTCAACGATCCTTTAGCCCCCCGTCGCGAGGCGGCCCTGTTCTACGGCCTCTTCCTCCGCGGCCACTCTGTCGACTCCCTCCGCCGCGATATCGATGTCCCCGTGCCGCTCCTCAAAAAGTGGGAGTCCGGCCGCCAGTACGAAGGCAACTTCCGCGACAACCTCCGGCAGCTCTACAACTACCGCAAACAGGTTCTCGCCATCTTCGACGAACTCGTCCTCAACGAACGCGGTCGCAGCAGAGTTCAATAGCCCAGCGTAAAATTGGGGCATGCGCTTACCCCTTTATCACGTAGACGCGTTCACCTCGAAACTCTTCAGCGGCAACCCCGCCGCCGTCTGCCCCCTCGAATGCTGGCTACCCGATTCCCTCCTCCAGCACATCGCCGCCGAAAATAACCTCGCCGAAACCGCCTTCTTCGTCAAAGAACCCGATGGCTACCGCCTCCGCTGGTTCACCCCCACCGTCGAAGTCGATCTCTGCGGCCACGCCACCCTCGCCGCCGCCTTCGTCCTCCTCGAATGCCTCGGCCTCCCCGCCGACCACGTCACCTTCCAATCCCGCAGCGGCCCTCTCACCGTCCATCGGCAGGCCTATCTCTACACCCTCGACTTCCCTGCCCGCCCCGGCGCCCCCGTTCCCGTCACCGAAGCCCTCGCCGCCGCCCTCGGCGCCACCCCCGAAGCCGCCTACCAGGCCCGCGACCTCCTCTGCGTCTTCCCCACCGAATCCGACGTCGCCGCTCTCTCCCCCGACAGCAAGGCCCTCGCCGCCCTCCCCCACTTCGCCGTCATCGCCACCGCCCCGGGGCGCCACTGCGACTTCGTCTCCCGCTTCTTCGCACCCGCCCAGGGCATCGACGAAGATCCCGTCACCGGCTCCGCCCACTGCACCCTCACCCCCTACTGGGCCGCTCGCCTCTCGAAACACACCCTCTCCGCCCGGCAAATCTCCGCCCGCGGCGGCGACCTCCTCGTCGAACTCGCCGGCGACCGCGTCAAAATCAGCGGCCGCTGCGTTCTCTACCTCGAAGGCTTCGCCAGCGTCGCCATATAGTTCCGCCAGCCGCCCAGCGCCGTGATCTCGGTCGCCCCCGCCACCGCGTACGGCTCACACAAAAAGCCCTGCACCGTCGACCCGTCCTCGAGCACCAGCGACCCAATCGACAGCGGCGCCGGCACCAGCGCCACAAAACTGCCGTAGCCCTCCACCGGCATCGCCCAAACCTCTACCTCGATGCCCTGCCCCACCGCCCCCTCCGTCCGCACCAGCCCCGGCTTCGGCGGCGTCGTCCCCGGCAACGCGTAAAAGCGGTAGCTCCCCGCCGTCCGCGTTGTCCGCAGCAGTTTGGCCCCGCGTTCGGTCAACTGCCCGTTCAGCGGCATCCCGCTCAAATGCGCCCCCACCACGGCCACCGCCACGCATCCCGGCGGCACCGCCGCGGCCTTCAGCGCCGGCGTCTCGCTCAGCCGCGCCATCGTCCCGCCCAGGTGCCGCCCCTGCGCCCGGTGCAGCCGGTCGCCCATCTCGAGCAACCCCTTCTCGCAAAACCCCGGCGCCATCAGCGTCACCCCAAACGGCAACCCGTTGCCCCGGAATCCCGCCGGCACCGCCACCGCGCTCAAGTCGAGCAGATTCACAAAATTCGTGTAGTAGCCCAGGTTCGTATTCAGCCGGATCGGATCCGCCTCCACGGCAGCAATCTTGTAGATCGTCCCCGTCGTCGGCAGCAGCATCACGTCCATCTTCCGCCACTCGGCCTCCGTCCGCCGCCGCAGCGCCGCCAGCTTGTACTCGGCTTCAAACCCATCCTGCGCCGAATACCGGCTCGCGCCTTGAATAATCTGCCGCACCACCGGGTGCATCGCCTCCGCCTGCGCCGCCACGAACGACGAGATCGCCGCCAGCCGCTCACTCACCCACGGCCCCGCATACAGCAGCTCCGCGCTCTCCCGGAAACCCTGAAAATCGATCTCCACCCGCGTCCCCCCCAACGCCTCCAACTGCGCCACCGCCCGCCAGTACAACGCCTCGGCCTCGGCATCGCCAAAAAACTCGAGCAGCTCCTTCTGCGGTACCCCGAACCGGAACGCCCCCACCGCCCACGGCTGCGCCACCACGCGTCCCCGCCGCGAGTACGCGTCCGTCTCGTCAAAGCCGCCCGCCACCTCTAACACCGCCGCCGCATCCCCGCACGTCAGCGCAAACACCGTCACGCAGTCCAGCGTCCGGCACGCCGGCACCACCCCACTCGCCGGCACCACCCCCTTGGTCGCCTTCAAACCAACCAGGTTATTGAAGGCCGCCGGAACCCGCCCGCTCCCCGCCGTATCCGTCCCCAGCGCAAACGTCACCATCCCCTTCCCCACCGCCACCGCCGAACCCGAACTCGACCCGCCCGACACATACGTCTCGTCAAACACGCTCCCGCAAGCCCCGTACGGCGACCGCACCCCTACCAGTCCCGTCGCAAACTGGTCCAGGTTCGTCTTGCCGATCAACACCGCCCCCGCCTCAAGCAGCCGCTGCACCGCCACCGCCGTCCGCTCCGCCCGGTAGGCGTACGCCGGGCAGCCCGCCGTCGTCTCCATCCCCGCAACGTCTATGTTGTCCTTCACCGCAAACGGAATACCCGACAGCGGCTTGGCCGGATCGAACGCCACCGCGGGCGCATTGTCGGTCATGGAGATCCAAACCGGCTTGCCGCCCCCCGCCCGCCGCCGCGCTTCGGCGATCACTTCGGCCGGCGTGAACTTCCCGGCCAGGTAACCACTCCGCAGCGTATGCAGATCAAAGCTCAACTCACTCAGCATCGAGCGCCTCCTCCACAATCAACAACGCCTGTCCGGCCTGCACCACCCCACCCTGCGCCACCAGCACCTGCCGTACGAGACCGTTTATCGGCGAGCACACGGCGACCTCCATCTTCATCGCCTCCAGAATCACCAGACGCCCCCCCTCGCTCACCATCTGCCCCACGGCAATCTCCACGCTCCACACGCTCGCCGTCGTCGGCGCCCGCAGCGCCCGGCATCCCGGCGGCACATCCAGCTCCGGCGCCGGCGGCGCCTCTTCGAACACCTCGGCCACCGCGGCGTTCTTGCCCCATCGTTCGCGTTCCGCCTCAAACGCCGCCTGTTGCCGCGCCTTGAACTCCGCCGTCCCCGGCGGCGGCGGCGCCAGCCGGTAGGTCGCCGGTTCAATCTTTACCGGATACCGCCCCAGCGGAAACGCCCTCCGGTACTCGAGCAACTCCCCAGCCTCCACCGGGAAGAAGCGAATCTGGTCGAACCCCCGCAGCAGCCACGGCTTGCCCGGCTCAAAAGCCTCCGTGCTCTTGTAGGTGTTCCACATCTGAATCGTCCGGCCCACAAACTGGTAGCCCCCCGGCCCCTCCATACCGTACACGCACAGGTAAGCCCCGCCAATGCCCACCGCGTTCTCCGGCGTCCACGTCCGCGCCGGATTGTACTTGGTCGTCACCAGCCGGTGCCGCGGATCGGTCGGCGTCGCCACCGGCGCACCCAGGTAAACGTCGCCCAGGCCCATCACCAGGTAGCTGGCGTCAAACACGATGCGCTTGACCTCCTCCACCGAATCGAGCCCGTTAATCCGCCGTATAAACTCAATGTTCGAAGGGCACCACGGCGCATCCGGCCGCACGCTCTGCATGTACTTCTGAATCGCCAGCAGCGTCTGCGGATCCTCCCAGCTCAATGGCAGATGCACAATCCGCGAAGGAACCTCCTCCTCCGTTCGCCCCTCGGCCTGCGCCAGAATCTCGAGCAGCTCCGTCCGCGATAGCTGCCTGCTGTCGTAGTGCACCTGCAGCGTCCGGATCCCCGGCGTAATGTCGATCACCCCCGGAATCTGCTGCTGCCCCAGCCAGTGCGCCATCGCCTGCACCCGGAAGCGCAGCTTCATGTCCAGCACCGGCTCGCCAAACTCCACCAGCAGATACTTATCCCCTGCCGTCCGGTAGAGCGTATCCCCGTGCGCCATCACAATCGCCGGCTCCTCCCCTGCCCCGGCAAACAGCCCGGGCAGCTTCCCTAGCCCCGCAATCGCCCGGTCCAGCTCCCACTCCAGCTGCACCGCCTGCTGATTCGTCATCCGCCGGAAGCGCACCGTGTCGCCAGCCTTCAACTGCCCCATCTTCCACAACTCGGCCGCCACAATCGTCGCCGGACACACAAACCCGCCCAGGCTCGGCCCGTCGGGCCCCAGGATAATCGGCATATCGCCCGTGAAGTCCACCGTGCCCACGGCATAGGCGTTATCGTGCACGTTCGACGGATGCAGCCCCGCCTCGCCCCCGTCCGCCCGCGCCCACTCCGGCTTCGGCCCAATCAGCCGCACGCCCGTGCGGTCCGAGTTGTAGTGCACCTTCCAGTCGGTGGAAAAAAACATGCTGATGTCGCCATCCGTCATGTAGTCCGGTGCGCCGTAAGGCCCGTACAACACCCCGATCTCCCACCGGTTCCCGTACTCCGGCGCATGCTCCCACCGCTCCTCCGGCCCCTCGCCCAACGCCCGCACCGGCAGCAAATCCCCCGCCCGCAGCACCCTGCCCCCGTGCCCGCCAAATTTACCCAACGCAAACGTCGCCCGGCTCCCCAAATACTCCGGCACGTCCACTCCCCCGCGCACCGCCACGTAGGCCCGTATCCCCGCGCCCACCACCTGGTTCAGCCGCAGCGTCTGCCCCGCCCGCACGGCAATCGCCTCCCACCGCGGCACCCGCTTGCCGTCGAGCTTGGCCTCCATATCCGCGCCCGTCAAGGCCACCACCGCATCGCAGCGGAACTTGAGCGTCGGACCCGTCACCGTGCACTCCAACCCCGCCGCGCCCTCCCCGTTCCCCACCAGCCGGTTCGCCAGCCGGAACGCAAGCGCGTCCATCGGCCCCGACGGTGGCACCCCCACCTCCCAGTAACCCAGCCGCCCCGGATAGTCCTGCACCGTCGTCTGCGTCCCGCCGTCCAGAATGTCCACCGCATGCGAGACATAAGGGAACGCGTTCAAATACGCCGTCGTCATCGACGCTCCCCGGAACACCTCCGACGCCACCACCTGCCGCAGATACTCCACGTTGGTCGCAATCCCCGCCACCATCGTCTCCGCCAATGCCGCCTCTAACTTCCCGATCGCCTCCTCCCGGCTCGCCCCCGTCACAATCACCTTCGCAATCATCGGGTCATAAAACGGCGTGATCTCGCTGCCCCGCTCCACCCACGTCTCGACGCGCGCCCCGGCCGGAAAACTCGCCGCCGTCAACTGCCCCGACGACGGCCGGAAATTCTGCCCCGGATCTTCGGCGTACACCCGTACCTGAATCGAGGCGCCGCACACCGCCGGCCGCTTCAGCTCCAGCTCGCCCGCCGCCTGCCGCACCATCCATTCCACCAGGTCCACCCCCGTCACCTGCTCCGTCACCCCGTGCTCCACCTGCAGCCGCGTGTTCACTTCGAGAAAGTAAAACTCCCGCGTATCGGCGTCGTACAGGAACTCAACCGTCCCCGCGTTGGCGTAATGCACCGCCCGCCCCAGCCGCTCCGCCGCGCCAAACAGCGCCTGCCGAACCGTCTCCGGCAGGTCCGGCGCCGGCGTCTCCTCCACCACCTTCTGGTTCCGCCGCTGCAGCGAACAGTCGCGCTCCCCCAGCGCAATCACCTCGCCCTTCCCATCCCCGAAAATCTGGACTTCAATGTGCCGCGCCCGCGCCACGAACTTCTCAAGGAACATCCCGCCGTCTTTGAAGTTCGCCTGGCTCAGCCGCGCCACGGTCTCATAGGCGCCCGCCAACTCCTCGGCCCGGTGGCACACCTGCATGCCGATGCCCCCGCCCCCGGCCGTGCTCTTCAGCATCACCGGATAGCCAATCCGCGCCGCCTCCGCCTGCGCCTCGGCGAGCGAGGCCACCAGCCCCGAACCCGGCGCCAGCGGCACCGCGTTCGCCGCCGCCAGCTCCCGCGCCGTATGCTTCAATCCAAACGCCCGCAAGTGCTCCGGCGCCGGGCCGATAAACACAATCCCCGCCGCCGGGCACGCCTCGGCAAATCCCGCGTTCTCGCTCAAAAACCCATAGCCCGGGTGGATCGCCTCCGCCCCCGTCGCCTTGGCCGCCGCCAGCACCTTCCCGGCATCAAGATAACTCTCGGCCGCCAGCGAAGGCCCCAGCAGCACCGCCTCATCGGCCTGCGCCACGTGCAGCGAACCCGTGTCGGCCTCCGAATAAACGGCCACCGAAGCAATGCCCATCCGCCGCAGCGTCCGGATCACCCGGCACGCAATCGCACCCCGGTTGGCTATGAGGACTTTCTTAAACATCCCAGATCATGACCTCAACTGGAGTCGGGTTATACGCGTTGCATGGATTATTCAACTGCGGGCAGTTCGAGATCAGCACCAGCGTGTCCATCTCCGCCCGCATCTCCACGTACTTGCCCGGCGCGCTTACGCCATCTTCAAACGTCAGCTTCCCCGCCGGCGTCACCGGCACGTTCATGAAGAAGTTCACGTTATGCGTGATGTCGCGCTTCTCAAGGCCGCCGCCCCACTCGAGCGCCAGCCGCACGAACGTCTGCCGGCAGGCGTGCATCGAGCGCTTCTCAATGGCGTAGCGCACCATGTTCGATTCCATCGCACACGCCCCGCCCACCGTATCGTGCCGCCCGCACGTATCGGCCACGATCGTCATCAGCGTATGCCCATGGATCGTTTTCAACTCCGAACCCGTCGTCAGGTACAGCCCCCCCTGCTCCCGAATCGTGTCCACGGCGCTGTACCGGTCGCTGTAGTCGTGGGCATTGAAGAAGAGCGTGTCCGCCGCCTGGTTGCCCTCGAGATCGACAATCCGGAAGATCTGCCCCTGCTTGACCTCGTGGATCCAACCATCCCCCGCCGGCACCACCTGCCGGTACACCGCCGTCTCCGGCGTCAACTGGCTCTCGACTAAGCTCATAGAAAATACCTCTCGGTCAACGTGAACCCGCGCCCGTTCTCCGGCCGCGACAACCGGCACGGATCCTCCGCCCCGGCCACCCCCACCCGCTTCACCGTCAGCCCCACCGGCTTCGGCGCCCATGCCCCGCCCGGCGCCATCGGATGCGGACAGGTGCAAAGGATCATCAGCGTGTTCATATCGCTCCGCAGCTCCACCGTCGAACCCGCCGGCGAATGGCCCTCGACATACCGGAACGCGCCGCTCTCCTCCACCACCACCTTGCTGAACAGGTTCACGCTCGCCACCAGGTCCCGCTCGTTCATCCCGTACTTGGCCAGCTCCACCAGAATCAGGTCCTGCGCATTCGTATGCCACCCGTTCCGCAGCTGCTGATACGACCCGGCGCCGAACTGCCGCTCCACAATGGCCTTGTTCGAAAAGCCGGTCAGCGGATCATGCCAGCCCAGGTCATCGTGCGTGATCGAGGCCATCACCCGCCCCATATCCGAATACAGGCAGTGGCCCGCCGTCAAATGCGCCGTATGCTGACACTTCAGCGTGTCCGGCATGTTGTAGCGCTCTACAAAATTCTCAGCGTTATAGAAGAGTACCGACACATTGGCGCCGCCCTCGGTATCCGTCAACCGCAGCGCCGTACCGCGCTTGAAGACGTGAGACCAAATGCTGCCGCCCGGCAGGGACTCTTCCCAGAGGACAGACGTTTCCGTCGACATGGGAATCAACTCCTTAAAATGGCAATCGGGGATTTAAAAACCAGCGGGAACCGCTGAGATAGGAAGGAAGGTGGGAGGACCGCAGCAAACATCCATGCGCGTCAACCGCAGCATGACCGCGAGAGAAACTTCTCCACGGGTTTGGTTGGCGGCGGGAGGCTGCATGCCCATAGGATGGCACGCTGCCCACTCCGCCGCGTAATAAAAATACAACTACCCTTGATTCAAAAAACTAATCCTCATCGTTCTGCGCCGCGAGCGACGTCAACACGTTCATGTCTTCGAGCGTCGTCACATCGCCCGCCACCGTGTTCGATGTCACAATCTCCCGCAGCAGCCGCCGCATAATCTTCCCGCTCCGCGTCTTCGGCAGCGACTCGGTAAACCGAATCTCCTCCGGCCGCGCAAACGGTCCAATCTCGTGCGCCACCCACTGCCGCAACTCCTTGCCGAGCGTATCGACGTCCTTGGCGTTCTTCTTCAAGGTCACAAAGCAGCAAACCGCCTGCCCCGTAATCTCGTGCGGCTTACCCACCACCGCCGCCTCGGCCACCGCCGGATGCTTCACGAGCGCCGACTCAATCTCCATCGTGCTCAGCCGGTGGCCGCTCACGTTCATCACATCGTCCACCCGGCCCAAAATCCAGAAGTAGCCGTCTTTGTCCTTCCGCGCCGCGTCCCCCGTAAAGTAGTAGCCCGGAAAGCGCGACCAGTATTGATCCTTGTACCGCTCCGCATCACCCCAGATCGTCCGCAGCATGCTCGGCCAAGGCTTCCGCATAATCAGGAAGCCCTCTTTGCCGTCCTCCACCGCGTGCCCGTTGTGGTCCACAATCTCCGGCACAATCCCCGGCATCGGCATCGTCCCCGAACCCGGCTTGAGCGGCGTCGCCCCCGGCATCGGCGAAATCAAAATCGCCCCCGTCTCGGTCTGCCACCACGTGTCCACAATCGGACACCGGCTCCCGCCAATCACCCGGTAATACCAGTCCCACGCCGCCGGATTAATCGGCTCGCCCACCGAACCCAACAACCGCAGCGAACCCAGGTTATGACGCTCCGGCCAATGGTCGCCCTGCCGGATCAACGCCCGGATCGCCGTCGGCGAGGTGTAGAAAACTGAAATTTTATATTTATCAATCAGCCGCCACCAGCGGTCAAAAGCCGGCGTATCCGGCGCCCCTTCGTACATGAAGTTCGTCGCCCCGCACGACAGCGGCCCGTACACCACATAGCTGTGCCCCGTCACCCAACCCACGTCCGCCGTGCACCAGTACGTGTCCTGCTCCTTCAGGTCGAACACCCACTTCGACGTCATCGTCGCCTGCAGCAGATACCCGGCCGAGGTATGCAGAATCCCCTTCGGCTTGCCCGTCGTCCCCGACGTGTACAACACATACAGCGGATGCTCGCTGTCGAGCGGCACCGGCGCCACGTTCTCGCTCGCCGCCTCATCGAGCACGTGCCACCAGTGGTCCCGGCCCTTCTCCATCTTCACTTCTGAACCGGTGCGCTGATACACCACCGTATGCCGCACCGTCGGGCACTCCCGCAGCGCCTCATCGACGGCATCCTTCAGCCGGATCTCCTTGCCGCGCCGCCACCCGCCGTCGGCCGTAATCACCACCGCCGCTTCCAGGTCCTGAATCCGCGCCTTCAACGCCTCGGCCGAAAACCCGCCAAACACCACCGAGTGCGGAATGCCCAGCCGCGCACAGCCCAGCATCGCAATCGCGGCCTCGGGAATCATCGGCATGTAGATCACCGCCCGGTCCCCCGTCTGCAGGCCCAGCTCAAGCAGCGAACTGGCAAACCGCGTCACCAGCCGCTGCAGTTCGCGATACGTAATCGTCCGCTGGTCGCCCGGCTCGCCTTCAAAGATAATCGCCGCCTTGTTCCCCCGCCCGTTCTCCGCATGACGGTCCACGCAGTTGTAGCAGACGTTGATCTTCCCGCCCACAAACCACTTGGCGAACGGCGCGCTCCATTCAAGCGGCTTCTCAAACCGCTCAAACCAATCGAGCTCCTGCTCGGCCAACTGGCCCCAGAACTCCTCCGTGTTGTTCAAAGCCCGCGCGTACAGCGCGCGATAAGCCTCCATCCCACTCACGTTGGCCTGCCGGACAAACTCCTCCGACGGCGGCACCAGGGTCGGAAGCGATACGGGTTTAGCGTCTTGCGTCATTCTGGCGATTCTACCAACCGCGATATCATGGTGTCTCCTATCCCGTCATGTCTGTCCTCGAACCCAACCAGCAACAAGCTCTCGTTGAGCGCCTCGCCTCGGCCTGCGGCGGCGCCTATTCCCCGGAAACCCGGCGCAAATTCTTCATCACCGGCCCCCAATGGGCCGCCGCCTACGAAGGCAACTCGCTCTTCCAGGACAAAACCCGCCCCGCCATCGGCTTTGAACGAATCATCGAAGAATACGCCAAAATCGGCATCGGCTACTGGTGCACCCACGACACCGACGTCATCCCCACCGCCGGCCTCGGCCACGCCGAGCAGGATGAGATCGTCGGCCGCATCGCCGCCTCTCTGAAGAAGGAAGGCCTGCAGTGCTCGATGGTCACCACCGAGACCTTCAACAACCCCGTCTGGGCCGCCAGCTCCGCCCCCGAAGCCGCGCAAATCCGCGAGTATGCCGCCTGGCGCGTCTCCAATACCGTCAAAATCGGCCACGAACTCGGCGCCCAGTTCGCCGTCTACTGGCCCGGCGCCCTCGGCTACTGGATTCAGGGCGCCATCGACGAAACCGAAGTCCTCCAGTGGTACGCCGACACCCTCAACGCCGCCTGCGAAGCCGACATCGACCTCGCTAAAAAGTTCAGCCGCGCCACGCTCAAGCACTGCATGGAGGCCAAGCCCTTTGAACCCGTCGCCGAAATCCTCCTCCCCACCAGCGACGCCATGCTCGCCTTCATCCACTCGGGCAAACTGAAGTACCCCGCCATGGTCGGCCTCAACCCCGAGTATCTCCACGAACGCATGTGGGGCACCGCCGTCCGCGCCGCCCTCGCCCGCATGCTCTTCGCCAACAAACTCTGGCACTTCGACATCAACGACGGCTATAGCCTCAAACACGACGTCGACATCGCCGTCGGCCTCATCAACCCCTTCGACTGGCTCAACGTCTTGGTTCTCCTCCGTAGCCACGGCTTCAACGGACCCTTCAACCTCGACTACAAGCCGCCGAGATCCACGAGCCAGCACGGCGTCTTCGCCGTCAGCTTCCCCACCGCCGTCGACCGCTTCATCACCCTCTGGGAGATGGCCGGCGAGGTCCTCACCGACCCCATCATCAAGGAAGCCACCGAAGCCCTCAAAACCGCCGGCCCCCGCGTCGCCAGCCCCCAGGACTCGGCCGGCATGTTCGCCGCCAACCGCGAACTCTGGAGCCTGCACGAACTCATCGGCCATCGCCTCTTCCAGATCCTGGTCGGCCAGAACAAAGGCCGCCTCTTCTCGGTCTAACCCGCCATGCCGGCGGCGCTCATCCTCCTCCTGATCAGCGCCGCCGCCGCCCTCAGCATCCCCTACAGCCTCCTCCGCTTCGAACTCCGCCTCCGCTTCCCCGAACTTCCCCCCACCAACCCCTTCCTCCCCGACCGCCCTCTCTACGACCACTGCCGCGCCACCATCCCCGCCCACCGCCTCTTCCGCCGCTGGCGCGTCTTCTACTGGCTCATCTGGGCCGCCAACGCCGTCTTCGTCGCCGCCGTCATCCTCGGCGCCGCCACGCTCCTCTACTTCCGCGCCCGACCCTGAAGCTCACACGTCCGCTCCTCCTCCCGGCTCGTTGGCTTCGTTTCGCAATTCAGCTTTCCGACGCCCGACGCATGCGTCAACACCGGGTTCTTCGCGTCGTTTTCAAGAAACCACAAAATGTGATCCACCCGCGCCGCCTTCGCCGTCGCCTCCCCCGCCGTCGACGCGTTCTCCGTATACCACGCCAGCAGCTGAATCCGCGCCGCCGCATCGTCCGGATTCGACTTCAACCGCTGCTCCAGCCGCTGCAGCGGATTGGCCGAAAGATTCCGCCCCTGCTCCAGCAGCTTCTCCACCTGCGCCACCGTCATCACCGCGAACAACAAGATTCCCCACATGCCTCTATTCTGACGTAGAATGCAGCATGCTCGCGCTCCTGCTCCTGTTCGCCGACCTCACCCTCATCAAGAACGACAAACTCGAACTCTCCGTCCAAAACCCGGGCGGCGCCTTCACCAAACTCCTCCTCCTCGCCGACCCCGCCCAAACCAATCCCATGTGGAAAGGCAGCGGCAACTACCAGGGCCACTTCCTCTGCCTCGACGGCTTCGGCCCCACCTCCAAAGAAGAGCAGGCCGCCGGCCTCCCCGGCCACGGCGAAGCCGTTCGCCAATCCTGGACCCAATCCGCGCCCGGCGTCTTCTCCACGCGCCTCCCCCTGCTTCATGAAGCCATCACCCGCCGCATCACCCTCCTCCCCGGCGAACAGGTCATCACCGTCGAAACCACCGTCACCAACGAACTCGCCTTCGACCGTCCCCTCAACTGGGCCGAACACGGCACCATCGGCGCCCCCTTCCTCACCCCCGGCCAAACCGTCGTCGACGCCTCCGTCGGCCGCTGCCTCACCCGCCCCGACGAAAAAGGCGGCCCCAAGGCCACCCTCAACGCCGGCGTCGAGTTCACCTATCCCCACGTCCCCCTGCGCAACGGCGGCACCCGCAACCTCCGCAGCGTCCCCCCCGGCGCCAACTCCCTCGACCACACCGGCTGCGCCATCGACCCCAACCGCACCCACGGCTTCGTCACCGCCCTCCACCTCGACAAACGCCTCGTCTTCGGCTACTACTTCCCCCGCGCCGACTACCCCTGGCTCCAGGAGTGGCACAACTACCCCGCCTCCGGCGAACTCTCCCGCGGCCTCGAGTTCGGCACCCAGCCCTTTGACGTCTCGCGCCGCGAAGCCATCAGCCTCGGCAAGCTCTTCGACCTCCCCACCTACCGCTGGCTCCCCGCCAAATCACAAGTCTCGGCCGCCTTCCACATGTTCTACGCCGCCATCCCCCCCGGCTTCGACCAGGTCGACGATGTCCGCCACGAAAACGGCTATCTCGTGCTCACCAACAACGCCACGCGCCAGACCATCCGCCTGGCCGCCCGCAACGTCCGCTAGCTTAGTGGCCGCCGCCCGCCGTCTACACCGGCACCGCCGGCGCCTTCGCGAGCGGACTGATGTTCACAAGCATCTGCTCTTTCCGGTAGATGAGCGTCGAGGTATTGTAGCTCGCAATCTCAAACTGGTGGCCGTGCGTAATCGCATCCGTAGGGCAGGCCTCCACGCAGAAGCCGCAGAAGATGCACCGGCTGTAGTCGATGTTGTACACGCTCGCATAGCGCTCGCCGCCGCTGATCCGCTTCTGGTCCGTGTTCTCATCGGCTTCGATGTAGATGCAGTTCGACGGGCACGCCGCCGCGCAAAGAAAGCAGGCCACGCACTTTTCAAGGCCCGCCTCATCGCGCTGCAGCACGTGCACCCCGCGGTACCGCTCCTGGAACTTCGGCGGAGCATCCGGATAGTCCTCGGTCACCGTCGGAGACATCATCTCCTTCAAAGTGACGCTCATGCCCTTGGCGATTGCCGCCGCGGAGCCCAGAATCTCGGAGATCGAGTTTGCCATCTCCTTCCAGGTTACCCTTCGCTCTTGCGATGCTGCAAGAAGCTCAGAATGTCAAACTTCTGAATCTCCCGGTCCGGAAAGAAACTGTTCACCGCCGACTGCTCGTCGTCAAAGACTTCAAACACCGTTTCAAGGCGCGTCAGCAAAATCAACTCCACCGCCCGCCGCGACAGATTCACCAGCTTCATAATGCCCCCCGCACGACGCGCCTTCGAAAAACACATCACCAGCGCCCCTAAACCCGACGAGTCAATGTAGCTCACCTCGGCCAGATTCAGAATCAACTGGCTCCTGCCCGCGGCAATCAACGCGCTCAGCCGCTCCCGCAGCGCCCCAGTCGACTCGCCGGCCACCAACTGCCCGGCGCAGTCGAGCACCACAATCCCTTCCTTCTCCCGCTCGGTTATCTGCATCATCCTCGCCTGTCCTCCCTTCCCAATCCTGCTCCCAAACCCGCCAGCGACGGCAGCGATACCCCCGACTCCGGACCCGCCGGCAACAACACCCGGAACCGCGTCCCCTCTCCCACCGTGCTCTCCACTTCAATCCGGCCGTGGTGCGCCCGCACAATCCAGGCCACAAAACTCAAGCCCAGCCCCAATCCCTTCTCCGGATCTCCCCCCGGCACTTTGTAAAACCGCTCAAAAATATGCGGCAGACTCTCGGCCGGAATTCCCTGCCCGGTATCGGAAAAACACAGCTCCACCACATCGCCCTGCTCACTCGCCATCGCCCGCAGTGTCACTTGGATCCTCCCGCCCGCCGGCGTATACTTCACCGCGTTCGACAGCAGATTCGCCACCAACCGCTCCATCTGCACCCGGTCAGCGTCCACCCACACCTCGGCCGGCAGCTCCGCATCGAGCCGCACGCCGGCATCCTCGGCCGGAATCTGAAACTGGTCAACAATCTCCCCCACTGTCTCGCTCAGGTTCAATCGCAGAAACTTCAAGACCAGATGCCCCGCCTCCGACTGCGACAACAGCAGCAGCGCCCGCACAATGCTCGACAGCCGGTCCACATCCTGCAACGCGTTGACGATCGCGTCCCGGTACTGCTCCTTGGTCTTGGCCGTAAACAGCGCCACCTCCAACTGTCCACGAATCGACGTCAACGGTGTCCGCAACTCATGCGATACGTCGGTGCTGAACCGCCGTACCTGCTCGAAGCCCTGCGAAAGCCGGTCCATCATTTTGTTGAAGGCATCAATCAGCCGGTCCAACTCATCATCGGTCCCCCGCCCCGGAATCCGCACGTGCAGCGTCGAACTGCTCACCTCCTGCGCCGTCGCCGCCACCCGGTTCACCGGCTCCAAACCCCGCCCGGCAATAAACCAGCCCAGCACCAGCGTCAAACCCAACAGCAGTGGCAAAACGCTGAAGTAGTTGCCCACAAACCGCGCCGGCAGCGTCTCGTTATCCGTCAGCGTCCGGCCCACCACCAGCAAATACGGCTGATTGGCGACCCGTATGATGCCGGAGCGCAGCAGCAGCGTGGTCCCCCGGCCGTCTCGCTTCAACTTCCACTGCGGCATCCGGTTGGCTAGGATCTGCGCGATCTCGGCCGGCGTCTCCACGCCAAAGGCGCGGTATCCATTCGAAACCTCGAGCACGGTCCCCTCGCGGTCGGCAATCAGCAGCAACCGCCGCAAACGCTCGACGTAGGAGGCATCCTCCACCTCCCGCGGGTCGAACGTCCAGGTGACCTGCCCCCGCTCAATCCGCACAAAGCCCCGCACCGCCCGCCACTCTTCCTCAATCAACTCCCGGGTCCGCGCCTCAATCAACCGCTCCAGACTCACCCGGAAGTATAGGCCAATACCAACCAGCAGCAGAGCCAGAATCACGACATAACTCATCGTCAGCCGGAACCGCAGGCCGCGAGCAATCTTGCCGGTCTCCGCCAGCCACCCCTGCAGCACCCTTACTCCTGCTCGCCGCCCGTCTCGGGAACCTCAATCAGGTAGCCAATCCCCCGCACCGTATGAATCAGCCGCACCGGATACCGGTCGTCGATCTTACTCCGCAAGTGCCGGATGTAGACATCGACAATGTTCGTCAAACCGTCATAGTCCATATCCCAGACATGCTCGACAATCATCGTCCGGCTCAGCGGGCGCCCCCGGTTCCGCATCAGATACTCAAGGATGCTGAACTCCTTCGGCGCCAGGTCGATATTCTCACCCGCCCGCGTCACCTTGCGCCGGATGCAATCGAGCGTCAGGTCACCCACCTGCAACCGGTCCTGCAGCGGCGCCCCGCGCCGCAACAGCGCCTTCACCCGCGCCAGAAACTCCACCACTGCAAAGGGCTTGCTGATATAGTCGTCCGCCCCCGACTCCAGCCCCTGCACCCGGTCATCCACGTTGCTCCGCGCACTCAAAATCAACACCGGCGGACTCACCTTCCGGTTCCGTATCTTTTCAAGTACTTTCAGCCCGTCCATGTCCGGAAGGTTCAAGTCCAGCACCACCAGATCATGCGCCAACGCGTGCAGCGACTCAAGCGCGCTCGTACCATCGTGAACGATCGACACCGAGTAACCGGCGCTCTCGAGGCCCCGGCCCAGAAAGTCAGCAATTCGTTTCTCGTCCTCAACGACGAGAACGCGAGTAGTATCCATCTTCGATCAATCCCCCGATTACCGGACTCGTAGCATACAACATTCTACGCACCGGCTCTCAGTAACCGCTGTCTTCCACCGGCAACGCTCCTTCGCCCACCGCCAGCGGCCTCGCCACCGTTAGCCGCACCGCCACCTCG
The DNA here is from genome assembly GCA_026393985.1 of Acidobacteriota bacterium. GTDB lineage: Bacteria > Acidobacteriota > Terriglobia > Bryobacterales > Bryobacteraceae. The sequence continues at coordinate 117,714 of JAPKZB010000079.1, read as the reverse complement.
CAAGCCGCCCGCCGCGGCGCCAAACCCTCCGGATGCAGCAGCAGCGACCCGCTCTCGACTCCCGCCGCACCCGGCTTCACGCAGTAGACCACCTCCTCGCCCATCCCCCCAGCGCCCACCGCAAACCCGTCGCCCGCCAGCAGCTTCCCCGCCCCCGCCGCGCAGTCCTGCAGCGACAACGCCCACGGATAGAAGTACCCGTCCCAGCCCGCAACATCAAACGGATGATGCGCCGTCACCACCTCGTGCAGCCAGTTGTCTTTCTTCACCACCAGCGAAAACGCGCCCCGCTCGGCGTGCACCGGCAGCGCCACCGGCCGCCGGATATCCCGCTCCCCGTATGGCGCGTCCTCCCGCAACTGCCCCAGCCCGTTGCGGTGCCCGCGCGGAATCCGCACCGCCCCCCGGCTCTCGATCACCAGAAACCGGTGCCGCACCGGGTTCATCCGCAGCCGGTGCAGAATCCCCCGCGGGATCGCCAGAAAATCGCCCGCCTGATACGGCAGCTCTCCCATTTGGGTCTCCAGCGTCCCGGCTCCCTCGGTGACAAACAGCACCTCATCGGCTTGGGCATTCCGGTAAAAGCCGCTCTTGTGCGGCGTCCACGTGTGCAGCGCCACCTCATCGTTCCACAGCAGCGGAATCCGGTCGGCCGCCGTCAGCCGGTGCGTACGGAAGTGCCGGTGACGCAGCGGCCGCGCCGCCTCCTTCTGCCAAACCAGCTCGAAAGCCTGCCGCGTCGAAACCACGCACCCCGGGTCGTTGACATGGTAGAGCCGGCTCAGCGACCCGCCGTAACCCCCGCTCCCGGCCAGCGCCACGAAATGGTCGCCACCATCGGCCCGCATAAACGTGGCGTTCCGCCTCCGCGGCACCACTCCCAACTGATGATAAATCGGCATGTCGTTATCGAAACTCCTCTAATACTTCCGGATTCTCCAGATTACTCGTATCCCCCAGCGGCAGCCCCAGCCGCGCCGCCCGCACCAGCCGCCGCATCACCTTCCCGTTCCGCGTCTTCGGCAGCCCGGAAACAAAGCGCACCTCCCGTGGCCGCAGCGGCTTACCCAACTCCCGCGCCACCAGGTCCGCCACCTCCGCCGCCGACACCTCCCCCTGCCGCACGCAATACACAATCAACTCGCTGCCCTTCAACGCATCCGGCACCCCAATCGCCGCCGCCTCCCGCACCGCCCCGTGCGAGGTCACAATCGTCTCCACCTCGGCCGGACCCACCCGCTTGCCCGCAATCTTGATCGTATCGTCGCTCCGGCCGTGGATGTACCAGAACCCGTCTTCGTCCCGCGCCGCAAAGTCCCCGTGCCGCCACACCCCCGGAAACTGCGACCAGTAAGTCTCCTCGTATCGCGCCGGGTCTTTGTAAAATCCCCGCGCCATGCCAATCCACGGCTGCCGCACCACCAGCTCCCCCACCCCTTCTCCGTCCGCGTCCACAATATCCGCCGCCATCCCGGGACAAGGCGCCGAAAACGCGCAGGGCTTTATCGGAAGCAGCGGGTTCGAACACAGAATGCCCCCCGATGCCTCCGTACCGCCCGAGTAGTTGATCAGCGGCAGCCTCCCCCGGCCCACTTTCTCAAACAGCCACATCCACGCATCCCGCGTCCACGGCTCCCCCGTCGAACCCAGCAGCCGCAGTCGCGAAAACTCCTGCCGCACCGGCGCCCCCATCAACGTCCGCACCAGCGTCGGCGACACCCCCAGCACCTCCACCCCCTGCCGCGCCGTAAACGCCCACAGATGCTCCGGCGCTCCGTCATAGAGCGCCATCGTCGCCCCCAGCAGCAGACTGCCATAAATCAGCCACGGCCCCATCATCCAGCCAATATCCGTCAGCCAGCTCACCCGCGTCCCCGGCCCCACGTCCATGTTGAGCGCCATATCCTGCGCCCCTTTCACGGGAAAGCCGCAGTGCGTATGCAGAATCCCCTTCGGCGCCCCCGTGGTCCCGGAAGTGTAGATCAGCAGCAGCGGATCCTCGGCCGATACCCGCTCCGGCGCCGCGTCCCCCGCCAACTCGCAAAACTCCCGCCAGCCGATGTCCCGCCCCGGGCGCATCGCCACCGCATACCCCTCCACGCGCTCGACCACAATCACCAACTCCGCCGCGTCCGCCTCGTCCACCGCCCGCTTGGCCTCAATCAGCTTCCCGCGCCGCGGAAACGCATTGCACGTAAACACCGCCTTAGCGCCCACATCCCGCAGCCGCGCCGCCATCGCCGACGGCCCAAACCCCGTAAACAGCGGCACCGCCACCGCCCCAATCCGCGCCAGCGCCACCATCACCGCCACCGTCTCCGGCATCATCGGCAGATGCACCCCCACCGCATCACCCTTCCGAATGCCCATCGTCCGCAACCCGCCCGCGCACCGCTCCACCGCCAACCGCAGCGCCCGGTAACTCCAGGACCGCGTCACGCCCTCTTCCCCCTCCCACACCACCGCCGGCTGCCGCGCCGGCCCCTTCGCAAGACACGCCGTCCCGATATTCATCTCCCCGTCCACGCACCATCGGGTCCAGGCGATCCCGCGCGAACAGTCCATCACCTGCGTATACGGCCGGTCCCAGGGCAAATCGAGAAACCGTAGCCACTCCCCGGTAAACCACGCCGGGTCCGCCGCCGCCTTCGCCTCTAGCTCGGTATACGACCCCAAACTCACTTGCGCAAGAAACCGGGTGAGTTGCGCCCGCTCGATTGTCGCCGCATCCGGCCGCCAGACTATAGCTTCGGGCATGAATCCATTATCCTGTAAGGACGCATGTATCACGAAACCGTCGAAGCCCAGGGCCACCTGATCGACAGTCACATCATGGAGCGCATCTTCGATACCGTTGTCGAGTATCAGGGCCGCTTTGAAGTCGAAGTCTTTCAGATCGGGCGCACCAATAGCGAACCGTCCCATCTCCGGCTCCGCATCGAAACGCCCACTGGCGAGCTCATGGACAAGGTGCTCGGCCAACTCCTCGGCCTCGGCTGCACCCCGGTCGACTCCCGCGACGCCGAAACCCGCCTCGTCGAACGCGACTGCTGCGCCCCCGAAGACTTCTACTCAACCACCAACCAGCGCACCGAAATCCGCCACGGCGGCACCTGGCTCACGGTCGACAAGCAGCGCATGGACGCCTGCATTGTCGTAGAAAACGGCGCCGCCTCCTGCCGCAAACTCCGCAACGTCAAGGCCGGCGACGCCGTCGTCGTCGGCATGCGCGGCATCCGTGTTATCCCGGAATCGAAGGAACGCGACCGCCACGGCTTCGCCTTCATGAGCAACGAAATCAGCTCCGAGCGCCAGGTGGAGACCGCCGTCAGCCAGACGGCCGCTCTCATCCAGCAGATGCGCGCCGAAGGCAAAACCGTCGTCGTCGTCGCCGGGCCGGTCGTCGTCCACACCGGCGGCGTCAAGCCCCTTGGCGCCCTCATCCGCGCGGGCTTTGTCGACGCCCTCCTGTGTGGCAACGCTCTGGCCGTCCACGATATTGAAGCCGCCCTGCTCGGCACCTCGCTCGGCGTCCGCATGCAGGACGGCCGCCTTGAAGAACACGGCCACCGCAATCACATGCGCGCCATCAACGCCATCTATCACGCCGGCGGCATCCGCGGCGCCGTCGAATCGGGCCGCCTGCAAAGCGGCATTATGTACGAGTGCGTCAAAGCCAACGTGCCCTTCGTCCTCGCCGGCAGCCTTCGCGATGACGGCCCCCTGCCCGACACCATCACCGACATGAACCAGGCCCAGGACGCCTACAACGAACACGCCCACGGCGCCGGTCTCGTCCTCTGCCTCAGCTCCATGCTCCACTCCATCGCCACCGGCAATATGCTGCCCGGCTGGGTCAAAACCGTCTGCGTCGACATCAACCCCGCCGTCGCCACCAAACTCAGCGACCGCGGCACCGGCCAGGCCGTCGGCGTCGTCACCGACGTCGGCCTCTTCCTCGACCACCTCGCCAAGAAACTGGTGCCCGGCGCAGAGTAAATGGGTCAAGAGTGACTTTGTAATGAGTAAATCCGTAAACAAGAAACCCGCTTACACCGACGAACACGCCGCCTCCGGCCTCGACGCCCCCCTGCCCGACATCGAAACCTGGCCCAACCAGTTCCGCACCGGCTACGAAATCGAGATCGTCAATCCCGAGTTCACCAGCGTCTGCCCCAAAACCGGCCTCCCCGACCACGGCACGCTCACCCTCCGCTACATCCCCGACCAGCACTGCCTCGAACTCAAGTCGCTCAAAATGTACTGGCTTGCCTACCGCAACCTCGGCATCTTCCAGGAAAACGTTGTCAACCGCTTCCTCGCCGACCTGGTCCGCGCCGCCCAGCCCCTCGAAGCCACCGTCATCGGCGACTTCATGCCCCGCGGCGGCATCCCCTCGAAAATCACCGCCCGCTACGTCAGGAAAACCAAGCGTGGACGCTGAGCACCCCCTCGAACAGGCCGTCCGCGAAATCCGCGAGCGCGTCCAGGCCCGCCAGGGCGCCCACAGCCGCTTCGCCATCCCCGTCGCCGACCTCCTGCCCCTGCTCCACGCCCGCGACGCGGCCGAAGCCAAAGTCGCCGCCATCGGCACGGTCAACCCCCGGCCCCCCGGCCTCAAAAATTCGCTCATCCAATCCTGGAAGCGCCTCCTCGCCCGCCTCCTCGACTGGCACGTCCGCGAACAGGTCGAGTTCAACCGCGGCGCCATCAACGCCGTCCAGGCCACCCTCGAAGCCCTCAACGAACACAACCGCGCCCTGCGCGACATCGCCCTGGCGCTCGAAGAAAACGCCCGGCGGATGGACACCGTCGAATCCCGCCTCGCCGCCGCCGAATCCGCCTTCGCGAACATCGACGGCCTCCGCGAACAGGCCCGCGAACTAGCCGACGCGCGCCTCCACTGGCACGAATGGCGCCAGGACTGGGAGCGCAAACTCAGCGTCAACGAGGTGCAGTTCCTCCGCAGCGTCGCCGACCTCAACGGAGCCTACCAGCACCGCACCGCCCAACTCGAAGCCAACTTCCGCGACATCGTCTCCCGCCAGCACCGCGACTTTGAAGGCCTCGTCGCCCGCTCGAACGAAGCCACCCAAGCCCGCTTCTGGGCCGACTTCGCCAAGGTCCGCGAAGAGTACGAACGCTTCATTCACGCCGAACTCCGCACTATCCGCCAGAAAGCCTTCGCCGCCGCCGCCCACCCGCCCCCCGCCGCCCCGGAGCCCCCGGCCTACGACTTCATCCACTTCGCCAACCGCTTCCGCGGCCCCGAAGCCTACGTCCGCGCCAACTACGCCGCGTATCTCCCCCTGTTCGCCGGCCGCCAGAACCTCGTCGACCTCGGCTGCGGCCGCGGCGAGTTCCTCGCCCTGCTGGCCGAAAACGGCCTCACCGCCACCGGCGTCGACGGCGATGCCGAATCGGTCGGCCTCTGCCTCGCCCAGGGCCTGACGGCCGTCGAAGCCGACCTGTTCGCCTGGCTCGACGCCCAGCCCGACCATTCGCTCGACGGCATCTTCTGCGGCCAAGTCATCGAACACCTGCCCCCGCCCCTCGTCCCTCGCCTGTTCCGCTTATGCGCCGCCAAGTCCCGCCCCGGCGCGGTGGCCGTTTTTGAAACGCCCAACCCGGAGTGCCTCGCCATCTTCGCCTCGCACTTCTATCTCGACCCGACCCACCAGCGCCCGGTCCCGCCCGCCCTCGCCGCCCACTACCTCGAAGAGGCCGGCTACGGACGGCTCGAAATCCGCCGCCTCGCGCCGGCCATCGACTCCATGCCCTCGCTCGCCGCCCTACCCGCCGAATTCCGCGAGGCGTTCTTCGGCTGTCTCGACTACGCCGCCATCGGCACCCGGCTCTAAATCCGCACCGGCCGGTGCGCCCGCACCGACTCGTGCGCGGCCAGCGTCGTCTCGTTCACCGCCCAGATGTCGCTCAGCGGCATCGAGCACTTCTGCCCCGCGAACGCCCAGCCCAGAAAGTCGACAAACACCTGCCCCGCCTCCGGCAGCGGGCTCACCACCACCGGCTTCTTCCCCCGCTCCATCAGCGTCAACCCCGTCGCCGCCATGTACTCCACCACGCCCTTCGACCCGGCAATCCGCACCCGGTCATCCCCGTGCGTCGGCGCCTCGTCCGGCCGGTAGTAATCCATGTGCAGCGACGCCGACCCGCCGTTATCGAGCTTCAAAATGGTGGTCGTCGTGTTCTCCATCTGCCCGAGTCCCGCCCCGGCGCCCACCTGCGCCTGATACGAGAACGCCTCGGTGAACTCCCGCCCCGAACAGTGCCGCATCAGGTCGAACATGTGAATCCCGATCCAGAGAATCGTCGAGCCATACGTCTTCTGATTCCGGTACCACTGCGCCCGGTTGCCCGCCTTGTAGCTCTTCTGGCTGCTGATCTGGCCCACCTCGCCGATCACCCCACTCGTGACAATCTCGCGCAGCTTGGCGTAGTGCGGCTCGTAGCGCATCGGCAGAATCAGCTGCACCGGCTGCCCGGACCGCTCGATTGCCCTCTTCACCCGCTCGTACTCCCGCCGGTCAATCGCCAGCGGCTTTTCGGCAATCATCGGCAGCTTGCGTTCGGCGCACTCGAGCGCCGCGCCCGCCCGCGCGCCGTTGTCGTTGCAGATCGCCACCACGTCCGGCTTCACCTCATCGAGCATCTTCCGGTAGTCCGTGTACTGTTTGGCGATGCGCAGCGCCGGCCGCCCGGCGACAATCTTCAAGCCGTCCGGGTCCGATTCGGCCACCGCCACCAGTTCCACCTCCGGCAGCTTCGGCAGCGGCGTCAGCACGTCGCCAATGTGGCCCACCGTCCCGATAACGGCCAACCGCAGCTTCCGCGGCAAGCGCAACGGAGCAGCCAAACTCAATAAAACGTCCCTTCGCGTCATAAAGATAACCGACCCTGATTTTGCCATAAAGACGCGGCCCCCAATGGCCGATAGCTAGGCAGGACGAATGAAAACCCGGCGCATACTCTGGATCGGTACCCTACTCATTGCGATGCTGCAGCTGTGGAACTACCGATTCTTCATGTATTCGGACGGCATCGCTTATCTCGAGGTGGCCAAGCGGCTCGAGGTGAACTCCTATTGGAGCCCGCTGTTCTCGTGGCTTCTGGTCCCGGTGGTCCGCTTTGTACCGCTCGCCTGGACCGCAACGGCCGTCCACGCACTGCAAACCCTCTTCGCCCTCCTCGCCGTGCTGCTCGCCGACCGGCTATGGCGAAAACTCTCTCCGGAGGCGACCGAAGATCGCGGCTGGCTCATTACGCGCTGGCTGGCCGCCTGGTGGATGGTGTTCGACCTCACCAGCATCAGTCTCTTCCAGCCCGATGGACTGGCCCTCTGCCTCTACCTGACGGCCTGTCTGCTGGTGCTCCACCGCCGGCCCGTTTTACTCGGCTTGGTCCTCGCCGCCGCCTACCTCGCCAAGGCCGCCATGCTCCCGTTCGCCCTGATTCTGCTTGGTTGCTGGTTCTTCGTCGAACGCCGCCGGACCCTGCTCGCCACTGCCATCCTGTTTGTCTGCTGTTTCCCCTGGTGGCTGGCGCTCCGCCAGCACACCGGCCGCTGGACCATCGGGGACTCCGGCGCGCTGAACCACGCCTGGGAGGTCGACGGCCTCACCCGCTGGATGCACGGCCAGGGCGGTCCGCAGTCCACACGCCAAATCTCTTCGCAGCCCGACGCTTTCGTCTACCCCACCCCGTTCGCGGTCACCTATCCGCCCTGGTACGATCCTTCCTACTGGTTCGCGGGGCTCGAAAAAAGGCCCTTCTCCCCGGCCAATCAACTCCGTGCGCTGTATGAAAACGGCGCCCCCATACTCTGGTACTGGATTGCCGTGCCGGGGTTCATGGCCGCGCTGGCGTTGAGCCACCGCATTCGCGACTGGCGGGGTCTCGGGAGCGAAGTGCGCAGTCGCTGGCTCTTGCTCGTGCCGGCCCTCGCCACGGCCAGCATGTACGCGGCGGTGTTTTTTGAACCCCGCTACCTCGCTCCGCAGCTTTTCCTGCTCGGCACCATCCCGCTGCGCGCCGCCTACAGCCGCGCAGGCCGCCCCGCCTTCTGGCTGTTTCCCGTAGCCGCATCGGCAGTCGTCTTCTTCCTATTGGTGGCGGAGGTTAAACTCGCGGCCCAGGAAGTGTTCGTCGACGGAGTCACCCCCAACCCCCATGCCGCGGTCGCCATGGAGATGCACGCCGCTGGGGCCCTACCCGGTACGCCGGTCGCTTTTATCGGATTGAACTTGCAGCCGGAGTGGGCTCGCCAAGGCCAGTTTCGCATCGTGGGCGACGTACCGTTCCGTTACAACCGGGACCCCGGCCTGAACCGTTACATCCTGTTTGACCGCTCCAATCTCGAGCAGTTCTGGCGCGCCCCGGCCGCCGTCCGGAAGAAGATCTACGAAGGATTTGCCCAATCCGGCGCCCGCTTCGTCATCGCCCATGAGGTCCCCGAAAAGGCCGACAAATCTGGCTGGACCCGCCTCGCTACCAAGGTTAACCTCATCAGCGGTTGCTGTCAGACGTTCTGGATCCGCCCCCTCCCCCCGCCAGCGGATCCTCCGGCCACGCATGCCGCGGGTAGCGCCGCCCCAACTCCCGCCGCAGAGCAGGATAATGTCGCTCCCAAAACCCCGCCAGGTCCTGCGTAACCTGCACCGGCCGCTGATTCGGCGCCAGCAGATGCACCACCACCGGCGTATCGCCCGCCCGCGGCGTCTCCCGCATCCCGAAAAAATCCTGCAGCCGCGAGGCGACCCACGGCGGCTGCCCGTCCACGTAGTGAACGGCCACCGACCGCCCCTTGGCCAGCTTCACCCGCTCCGGAGCCTTCGCCTCCAGCACCGCCCGATCCGCCAAGCCCTCCAGTAAGATCCGCTCGAGCCCCCCGTCCCCCAGCAGACCCTTCAACTCCGCAAAGCTCCGCAGCCCATAGCACGCCCCGCTGATCGCCCGCTGCAAATCCGGCGCCGGCATCCCCGCGAACCGCCACCGCGCCATCAACTCCGACACATCAGCAAACCGTTCCATGCCCGCCTCAAGCGCCTTGGCCGCCAGCAACTCGGCCGCCGCCCCGGCCTCCGGCCCCCCGCTGCGCGTCTCCTCAATCACCATCCCGTCAAACAGCAGCGCGCTCACCCGCTCGACACGCTCCGCCGTCCGGTTCCACTCGACGCCATCCCGGCTCTCCATCCGCTCCGGAAACAGATCCAGCAGCCACTCCGGCTCCACTTTGCTCGCCAGCCGGATCAACGGCGTCCCCCGGTTCTCCATCTCAATCGCCACCACCAACTCCGCCTGTCGCACCCCGCTGCTCTCCGCCAGCGCCGCCTGCCCGCCCGCCGCCAGCAGAATCTCGCCGTTCGGCCGCCGCTTGCCCAGCCGGTCGCTGAAGGCCGCCGTCAGCGCCAAGAGCAGCGCCTGGTCGTCTCTCCGCGCGGGCCGCGCCGCCCGCCGCAGCTGCTCATACGTCCGCACCGTCTGCGGCCCCCAAGGGCGCTCGAGCAGCAGGAAAAGGTCCGAATCCACCAGATGCGGAGGCTTGCCCTCCAGCCGCTCGCCCGTAGACAGCACCGCCGCGGCCCGGCAGCCGTCCTCCCCGCCGTCCACGATCAGGCGCCCCAACCGCGGGTGCACCGGCAGCTGCGCAATCTGCCGGCCCAAGGGCGTCAACGCCCCGTTAGCCACCACGCCCAGCCGGCCCAGCAGCGTCTCGGCCGCCGCCAGCGCCGGCCCCGGCGGCGGCGTCAGCCACGGCAGCGCCAAGGGATCCTTCACCGCGCACCCGTGCAGGTTCACCAACAACTGCGACAGCTCCCGCCGCGTAATCTCCGGGGCGTCCTGCAGCGGGCGCCGCACAAACTCCTCCCGCGAATACAGCCGCACCACCCGCCCCGGAGCCATCCGCGCGCTCCGCCCCGCCCGCTGCGTCGCCGACGCCTGGCTCACCCGCGCCACCTCCACCGACGGCATCCCCGTCCACGGCGAATCCACCGCCACCCGCGCCAGACCGCTGTCCACCACCGCCGTCACCCCGGGAATCGTAATCGAACTCTCGGCCACGTTGGTCGCCAGAATGACTTTGGGTTCGTTTCGCAATTCGAGGGCGAGGTCCTGCTCCTCGGGCGTCAGATCGCCGTGCAGCAGCACCGTGCGAAACGAACCCAACAGCCGCTGCGCCCGCCGCATCTCGGCGATGCCCGGCAGAAACACCAGCACATCGCCGCTCAATCCCTGCCGCGCCAGCCGCTCGACGCCCCCCGCCACCAGCTGCTCCAGCGTCGCCCCGGAGTGCGGCGTATACTCCACTTCCATCGGGTAGAGCTTGCCTTCGCTCCGCAGCACGGGACAGCCCCCCAGATGCGCCGCAATCGGCGCGGCATCGAGCGTGGCTGACATCACCACCAGCCGCAAGTCCGGCCGCTTCCGCCGTTGCAGGTCGAGCAGCAGCGCCAGCGCCAGATCGCCATCGAGATGCCGCTCGTGGAACTCATCGAGCACCACCACCTGCACCCCGCGCAGCGCCCCATCGCTCAGCAGCCGCCGCGTCAGCACCCCTTCGGTCAGAAAGCGCAGCCGCGTCTTCGGCCCGCCCACGTCCTCGAAGCGGACCTGATAGCCCACCGTCTCGCCCAGCCGCTCGCCCAGTTCGGCCGCCACGCGCCGCGCCGCCAACCGCGCCGCCAGCCGGCGCGGTTCGAGCACCAGCACCTCGCCCATCCCCGCCGCAAGCAGCGCCGCCGGCACCCGCGTCGTCTTCCCCGCCCCGGGCGGGGCCTCAATCACCAAATTAGGGGTTTTGCCGAGCGAAGCCACGATCTCCGGCAGCAGACTGTCAATTGGAAGTCTCAAAAGGATATCCTATCGACATGTCTGCTCCACTCGCTCCTCTATCGCCGCCCAAGCGCCTGCTGTTCGGACCGGGTCCGTCCATGGTGGCGCCCCGCGTGTACGAGGCAATGGCCAAACCGGTCGTCGGTCACCTCGACCCGTTCTTCTTCCAGGTCAACGAAGAGATCCGCGCCGGCCTCCAACAGGTCTTTGGCACCCAGAATCCATTCACGCTGGCCCTGTCCGGCACCGGCAGCGCCGGCATGGAGGCCGCCGTCTCCAACTTCGTCGAACCGGGGTCGAAATTCCTCGTCTTCGCCAACGGCTACTTCTGCGACCGCCTCACCGAAATGGGCAATCGCCAGCAGGCCAACGTCGTTCGCATTGAAAAGCCCTGGGGCCAGAAGGTCAGCGACGCCGAGGCTGCCGAGGCCATCCACCGCGAGAAACCGCAGGTAGTCGCCTTCGTCCACGGCGAGACCTCCACCGGCGTTTCGACGCCCGGACACGCCATCGCGCAGGCCGCCCGCGAAGTCGACGCGCTCACCATCGGCGACTGCGTCACCTCGCTCGGCACCATGCCCATCAACATGGACGCGGTCGGCATCGACATCGCCTACAGCTGCACGCAGAAAGGCATGAGCTGCCCGCCTGGCCTGGCGCCCATCTCCTGCTCGCCCCGCGCCATGGACCGCCTGCGCGCCCGGCAGACTCCGATCCGCACCTGGTATCTCGATCTCAAGCTGCTCAGCGAGTACTACGATGGCGCCCACCGCTACCACCACACGGCACCCATCTCCATGTTCTACGCCCTGCGCGAAGGCATCGCGCTGATCCTCGACGAAGGCGTCGAAGCCCGCTTCGAACGCCACCGGACGAACGCCGCCAAGCTCACGGCCGGCCTCGAGGCGCTTGGCCTTGAAATGCTCGTCCCGGCCGAGAACCGCATGTGGGCGCTCCACACGCCGAAAGTCCCCGCCGGCGTGAGCGACCTCGAAGTCCGCAAGAAGCTGATGGAGCGGCACGGCATCGAGATCCTCGGCGGCTTCGGGCCCCTCGCCGGGCAGGTATTCCGCATCGGTCTGATGGGCGAAGGCTCGCAGTCGGCCCACGTGGACCTGCTGCTGTCCGCCCTCAAAGAGGCGCTCTAAAGCACGTCCGCAAAGCCGCGCTTCAGGTAGCGGAAAAACAGGCCGCCCGCCACGAACGCGCCCACGCTCCACATCGCCATCACAGCCAACTCCTCCGGGTTCGGCAGCTCACTTGAGAGCAGCCGGGCCCGGTAGGCCTTCACAAACAGTGATAGCGGATTGCCCCGCAGCACGAAGCGCAAGCCCTCCGGTACCTGCTCTTCGTTGATGAAGATGGGCGTCACCCAGAACCAGAGCGTCAGCAGCACCATTACGCCCTGCGCCGTATCACGCAGATACACCTGCAGACTCGCGAACACCCAGCCGATGCCCACGGCCAGCATCCCGAGCAAGCCCGTGTACAGCGGCAGAAACAGCAGCGTCCAGTGCAGATGGCGGTCCCAGAAGGCGACGGCCGCCACGGCCAGCAGCACCGCCAGCAGATGATTCATCATCGACGAAAAAAAGACGGAGATCGGCAGCATCTCGCTCGGAAACACCGTTTTGGTGATCAGGTTGGCGTGTTCAAGAATGCAGTTGGCGCTGCGCTGCACGGCTTCCTGGAAGAGCATCCACGGCAGATACCCGCACAGCAGAAAAAGGGTGTAATTTTCGGTAGCCTCCCCGGGCGGCATCGGGGTTTTCATGCAGTAGGAGAAGACGAAGGTCCAACTGGCCAGTTGCACGGTGGGATGCACGAGACCCCACATCCAGCCCGCCGCCGAACCGATGTAGCGTTGGCGGAAGTCGCGGGCAATCAGTTGAAACAGCAGGTTACGGCGCGCAAAGAGGTTGCGCAGAAACAGAGTACCGGGAAGCCCCATGGAGTCTCTCCCAGTCTAGCGGGTCCGCTAGACTAAAGAGATGCGCGCCCTCATTCTCTGCCTCCCTCTGCTGCTGCTCGCCGGTTGCACCACCGAATCACCGACAACGCCGGAGCCCGCCGCCAGTGTGAAGAAGACGCCCCCCACCCCGCTCGTACCCTACTTCCACGAAACCGCCGCCGCCGCCAAACCCTTCCCCCCTACCCTCGACCCGAAAACCTTCACCGACCCCATCATCCGCATGGCCTACCAGGTCGCCAAAGAGATCCCCGAAATCCTCGCCCAGCAGCCCTGCTACTGCTACTGCGACCGCTCGGCCGGCCACAAAGGCCTGCTCGACTGCTTCCGCGATAACCACAGCTCGCACTGCGGCACCTGCATGAAGGAAGCCCTGCTCGCCAAGCAGTTGCACGAGGAAAAGTACACCGCCGCCGAGATTCGCACGGCTATCATGCGGGGAGATTGGAAGAACGTCAACCTCGAAGCCACCCCGTCCAGCCACTGACCGGGGTGTATACTCGGCGGCATGAGCACTAAGTGTCTGCTGCTATTTGGGATAGCAACGATCCTGACCGCCCGGGACGTTGTTATCCGCGAGGCCGGGCGCGTCTCGCTCGACTTCGTCAACATGGAATCCGGGTACCGGAACACGGTATTCCTGGGGCGCGCCACCTACCCGGGCGGGAAGGAAGTCATCCTCGGCTCCTCCGGTTGCCGGACCGAAAGGCCCGGCAAAGGACTGGGGCTGCCGCTCGTTACTGACAAACTCGCGGCCTTCGGCTGCCGGGTGACCTTCGACAGCGATCCCAGCACCCCCAATCAAATCGACGGCTTTCCCGCCGGCACCAGTTTCGAGCTCGGCCTCTGCGTGGACAAACTTGGCCGCGGCGAATGTGACGATTTCTGGTCGAGTAACAAAGACAAGAACGCCGATGGCGCCGACCATCTCCTCGAACGGGAGATCCACCCCGGTAAATACCAGGGCACGCTGCTCTACCTCGGCTGGGAAGACACCCGTAACAACGGCGACCAGGACTTCAACGATACCGTCCTTTATCTGCGCGTCGAGCGCGACACCGATGGCGACGGCCTCTGGGACGATTGGGAAACCTTCGGCGTCGACACCAATGGCGATGGCGAAATCGACCTCGACCTCCCCGCGCTCGGCGCCAACCCGCTCCGCAAAGACGTCTTCCTCGAAATCGACTACATGGGCAAAGCTGGGGACGGCCACAGCCACAAGCCGCCGGCCGAAGCGCTGCAAATCGTCATCGACGCCTTTGCAAGGGCCCCGGTGCAGAATCCCGATGGCTCCACCGGCATCGACCTGCACATCGACCTCAGCAACGAGATCCTCCACCAGGATGTCCTGCTCTTCGGCCCGGCGTTCGCCAGGATCAAGGCCGATCCGGCCAACTTCGGCGAGCGCAATCCCCGGCGCTTTGCGTTTCGCTACGCCATCTTCGGCCACCAATACGAAGCGGATAACCCCAGCTCCGGCATCAGCGAGACGCCGGGCGACGATCTGATGGTCACCCTCCCGAACACGGATGCCGGCGCGATTGCCGGAACGCTGATGCACGAACTCGGCCACAGCCTCGGTCTCCGCCACGGCGGACGGGACGACGTGAATAATAAACCGAACTACCGCAGCGTCATGAACTACCGCCACCAGTTCCGCGGCGTGCCCTTCCAGTTGCAGCGATTCACCGGCAGCGCCGATGCGAGTGCACTCCGCGCCGAACCCGAACAACTCCTCTACCGCTACGACTTCTCCCGTCTCGAACTCCCCACCCTCGACGAATCGGCGTTGAACGAAGCCGCGCCCTTTTACCCCGCCGCCAGCCTGCCCGCCCGTGTCCGCGTCGCGCTGCCCAACCGTACCATTGAGGAGCGAACCGAACTCCCGGCCCTTGCCTACAACTGCCGTTCCGCCGTCGTCGTCGAATCGATTACCGACGGCTTTGGGCTCGATTGGAACTGCGATGGCAACCGAGGCGACCGCTTCGTCACCGCTGACCTCAACGGCGGCGAAGGCACCGTCCTGCGCGGCCACGACGACTGGGCGAATCTCGTCTATTCCTTCCAGAACAACGCGCTCCGCTTCGGCGCGGTCTACCGCGAACCGGACCTGGTGGAACAGTCTCCCCGGCAAGCCGCGGAGGAGGCCGCCCGGATCATTTACCGGCCTGCCGCCAGCGTTCAGTCCATCCCCGGCCCTGTCCTCCTGCGCGAAATGGAACTCGACGGATCCTTGTCCACCGTGCCCGGCGGCGGCCAGATTGTCAGCTACCAGTGGCGCGTCGCGGGGCTCCCCGCCGCGCTGAACCACGCTGACCGGCCCAAGGTAACCGTCCAGTTCGGCGGTGGGCCCGGCGAGTACCGCTTCGACCTCACCGTCACGGCGCAGAACGGACTCTCCCATACCACCCGGACCACGGTGGTTTACGCCGGTCGCTGACGCCTCATTGTGCTTGGGGTCGCGAAGGAGTATGATCCGAGTGCCATGAAGCTCGGAACTGCTCTTTTCTGTATCTCGTTAGCGTCCGGTCCGGCAAATGCACAATGTGGTCGGTGCGGACCCGACGGCGGGGGCAACCCGCCGGGACCGCCCCGCACGTCTTACCGCCCCCAGGGGCAGCTGGTCCTTCCCGATGGCCTGGGAACGATCCAGGCCCAGCTCCGCATCGACCGGCTCAGCGTCGACGGCGGCCAAACCCGCTACTTCGCCGTCTCGGAGCTTCTGCTCGATGCGGTCATGGACCGCCCGGTGCGCCTCACTGAGATAGCGCTCCGGCGGCCCCAGGCGCAGCTCACCTTCGGGATCACGGCGGCTAATCCGCTCGTTCTTCCCGCCGGCCGCAGCACCGTCGTCCTGCGCGGTTCCACGCTCGAAACCACGGCTGGCGAGGCCGGTTGGACTCTCTTCCTGCAGACCGAAGAGCGCGCCGAGGGCTACTCCCTGAACCCCGCGTTCACTCTCGAAGGCGCCGAGGCCATCGCCCTCGCGCAGTTGAGTCCTCCACGGGACCTCGAAGGCGCCGCGGTGGCCATCCGCGCCACCTACCTGCGCCGCACTCCCGGCTCGCCCATCACCGCGGCCGAGTTGCAGTATCAGGTGCGCTACCGCGCCGGCAACAGCGCCGCCGTCATCGCGGGATTGGCCCTGCGCAGTGTAGCCGCCTTTGGCCCCACCGTCATCGAAGCCCCCATCCCGAACACCGTCGCCACGGCGGGCAGCTCCGGCACCATCACCTTCCGGCAGATTCTCGACCCCGCCAACGCCGCGGCCATGGCGGGCCTGGAGGCCATGCTGCAGAGCCCGTCGTCCCTCTACGTTCAGCTCCGCACCGCCACCGGTAACGGCGGCGCGCTGCTGCGCAACCCGGAAAGCATTACCTACGAGGTCCGCGGCGAACGCATCCTCACCTCCTCGACCCCGGAGACGGCGTCCACCAGAGGCCTCATCACCATCCACACACTCCGCAACGAAGCGGGCACGGTGCTGGCCGGTCTGGCCAACATCAGCTTGGCCGGCCGCGGCTTTACGCGGCCCGGCGCGGTGCTGACCGGCTTCACCGTGGAGGGACCGCCGGCACGGGTGCTGCCGCTGCAACCGGACCTGAACGACACCCGCTTCAACGCCACCGGCGATACGGTCGTCTATCAGGACTACCCGCTTCTCGGCGACGACCCGCTATTGGCCTATTTGCTGAAGCCCGGCCTGTTCCGGGCGCGCCTGAACACGACCATTGATGCGCAGGGCGTAATGACCCTCACCGCGGTGGGGCCGCAGCCGGAACTCTCCCCCCCCGCGATGGCGATTACGCAAGTCCTTCCGGCGGTGTCGACGCCCGGCTCCATTGTCAGCCTGTTTGGCCGCTCCTTGCCGGCTCAGGCGGCGCAAGCCACGGTCTCCCTGGAAGGCTTACCCGTCGAAATCCTCTACGCCAGCCCGACCCAGATCAACCTGCGGCTACCCACAGGATTAACGACAACTACCGCCCCCGCCCCCAGCCCCTCGCTGCTGAAGACACTCTTACTCGTCAACCTGCCTGAGGCCACCACGGCCCGGGCGACCCTTACGGTCGACGTTGTCGAGCCTTTCCTCTTCAACGGCCCGTCCATCTTCTTTGCAGGATCGCGACGCCCCGTTATTCCGGAAAGCCCGGCCGCGGCCGGGGACTTGCTGGACATCTACTGTACGGGCATCACCCTCCGGCCGGATATTCGATACACGGTCCGGATCGGCGACCAGGCAGCTGCATCGGTCGTGCCGCAGCCGTCCGGACCCGGCGCCTGGGTGCTCCGGGCTACCGTTCCCACGGGCCTGGCGCCCGGCAACCAACCGGTTTCCGTCTTCGCCACGTTCGACAACGGCCGGGTGTTTCCGCGAGCCGCGCAAGCGGTCCCGCTCGCGGTCAGGTAGGCAGGGCCAGCCGCGTGATCAGTTTCTGAAAACGCGGCTCCTTCCTTACGGGGTCGAGCTTTGATTCGACCCCGTAGTAATAAACCGGCCAGGAGTGATCCGGATCGACCGATTGTTCGAGCAGATCGAGCGCGCGTGCGGTCTCGCCCAGGCCGATGTAGGGTCCGGCCCAGAAGCACGGCGCCACATACGAACTCGCCGCGAGCGCCTCAATCCGCCGGATGGCATCCCGCGTCTTCTCCCGATTGCCGTTCAAAGCCTGCGCCAATCCCCAGTCGCTCACCACGCCGTAATCGTCTTCTCCGATCATCTCCAGGCATTTTTCGAAATCGGCGATGGCCGCCGCGTATCGGCGCATGGCCATCCGCACCGTGCCGAGCATCGACTGCGCCTGAATGAACCGCGGCTGGTCCGCCAGAACAGATAACAACGTCTTTTCCGCTTCGGGGTACCGCCGTGCATGATAGTAAGTCACCCCCAGCGCCGTCGCCAACGCCGGCGAGAGCGGATCGAGTTCCATCGCGCGCTTCTGCCGGTCTTCCGCCTCGGAGAACCGCTTCAGCGCAGTCAGGAGCCGGGCGTAGTTAGAATGCGTCGGCGCATAGCTGGGGTTCAGCGCCAGCGCCTGCTGAAAGGACGCTTCCGCCGCGGCCCAGGCATAGTCGTAGTGCATCTGCACAAACCCCAGCGCCGTATGGCCTTCGCTGAGCGACGGGTCCAGCTCAATCGACTTCAGCGCCGCGGCCTTGGCCTTCGGACAGACTTCGTTCGGCGGGCGACTGCCGCTCTGCAACGAATAGACGTCCGCTAGTCCGGCGTAGGGTAGAGCGTAAGAGGGGTCGGCTTCGATGGCCTGCTGAAACAGATCCTGGGCCTTGGCAAAGGCATCCGGAACGCGGCGGTTGAGCGCATGGCGGCCCTTCAAATACAGCAGGTGAGCATCGCCGTCGGCAACGTGAACCTTCGACGGCTCAGCACTACGCCGGCGAATGCCAAGCGAGCTCATCACTAAATCAGCGATCTGTTGCGCCAACTCCTGAAACCCACTGAGCGAGGTGGAAAGCTGACGGCTTAACAGCTGCTGCGCCGTCGCCACATCCACCAGTTCGAAGGAGATGTTGATGCCGTTCTGCACCCGCCGCAGCCGCCCCACCATCATCACCGCCGCATTCAACTGACGCGCCACCGCCAGCGGATCATCGATCTTCTTGAAGCGGAAAACAGCGCTTCTCGAGATCACCCGCACGTTTCCGGCGGTCGCAATCAAGTTGATCAGCGCCTCCGTCAGCCCGTCACTCAACGGCGCATCTTCGGCTCCCGAGTCGTTCTCGAACGGGAGCACGGCGATCGAAGCCGGCCCGGCGGGCCGCAGGAACCGGTAGAGGCGCCAACCCACAGCGCCCGCCGCGGCCGTCCCAGCGGCCGCCAAACCGATCCGCCGCCGGGAGATTGGCGGCGCCGGGGCTGGCGGGGCGAGGCGCGCCTGCGTCACCGTACCCCGCGAGGGGTGCGAACTCAGCCACGCCCGCAGATCGATCCCAATCTCCCGCGCGGACTGATACCGGTCGTCCGGATTCTTCTCGAGGCACTTCCGGATGATGCGGTCCATCTCCTCGGGCGTGGCGTAGTTCCACTTGGAAACCGGATCGGGAGCCGAAGAAATGACCTTGGACAGGATCTCCACCGGGTTGATCCCCTGGAACGGCCGCCGCCCCGTGGCCATTTCATAGAGCACAATGCCAAAGGAAAACAGATCGCTTCGGCGGTCGAGAGGCTTGCCCAAGGCCTGTTCCGGGCTCATATACCCCAGCGAGCCGACCACGGCGTTTTCGGCCGTCAACTGCGTCTCGGTCTCGGAGACCGCCGTCCCGGCCGGCTCGGCCGTCAGTTTGGCCAGGCCGAAATCGAGCAGCTTCACGATGCCGTTAGGGCCCAGCATGATGTTCTGGCTCTTGATATCCCGATGCACGATGCCCAGATCGTGCGCCGCCTGCAGCACCTCCGCCGTCTGCACGCCCACTCGGGCCACCTCTTCCCAAGCGAACGTTCCCTGTTGAATCCTGGTGCTGAGCGTTTCGCCCGGGATGTACTCGATGGCCAGGAAGGCCCCGCCCTCCCACTCGCCAAAGGAATAGACGTGCGCGGCGTTGGGATGACTGAGCCGGGAGGTGGCTTTGGCCTCCTGCAGGAAGCGCTTGCCGCGGGCCGGAGAATCGACGAATTCCGCGCGCAGCACCTTCAGCGCCACCTCGCGCCCAAGCTTGGTGTCCTCAGCCAGATACACTTCGCCCATGCCACCTTTGCCGAGCAAGCGAATGACTCGAAACTCGTGGATGTGCGTACCTTCGCTGAGAGCCATGGGGAGGAGCCTTACTCTCCCCGAGTATACCGCCGCCTTACGCCATATACTGCCTTCCCGCGAGATATAACGTCTTCTACCTGGCGGAACTGGGGTGCCCTACGGGGTTCGAACCCGCGACATTCGGAACCACAATCCGACGCTCTACCAGCTGAGCTAAGGGCACCGCGCTACTCGTTAGGTTAGCACAGGCCTCCCCCTGCTTGGCAACGGCTTCTGCATTCTGATCCGCATTCTGGACGCACGGGGCAAGCCCCGGCCGATTCCCGTTAAGATGGTACGGAATGATCGAGTTATCCAAGCAGATCGAACTCGCCGAGATGGCAGAGAGAGAGCTCTACACGGCCGTGGTGTCGGACGCGTTAGACCAACTGGGAGTGCGCCATCAGGCGATGCGCGAATACCTCCGTCCGGTGCACCCGGGGTGCGTCATGGCCGGCTGGGCCCGCACGGTCACCTGCTCGGACATCTACCACATCCCGGAGGATCCCTACGGCTTGGAGATCGAGGCCATCGATAGCCTGCAGCCCGGCGAGATCTGCGTGGTCGGCACGCAGAAATCGACGCGCAACGCGCCGTGGGGCGAGCTGCTGTCGACCGCCTCGAAGGCCCGCGGCGCCGTGGTCGACGGCCTGGTGCGCGACATCCGCAAGATTGAAGAGATCTCGTTTCCGGTCTTTGCCGCCGGCATCAAGCCCGTCGATTCGATGGGTCGCGGCATCGTCACCGGCTACAACGTTCCAGTGGAGTGCGGCGAGGTGATCGTCAACCCCGGCGATTTCGTCTTCGGCGATCACGATGGGATCATTGTCATTCCGGCGGCGCTGGTCGAAGAGGTGCTCGGCATCGCCGCCGACAAGGTGCGCCGCGAGAACCACTCCCGCGCCGAACTCCAGAACGGCGCCTATCTCCGCGACGTCTTCGCCAAGTACGGCGTCCTATGAAGATCACTAGCGTTGAAACCTTTCCCGTTCGGGTGCCCATCCGGCCCGAGATGGTCATCCGTGGCAGCCTCGGCGTCCATGACCACTCGCCGTTTGTCCTCCTCAAGGTGCGCACCGACGAGGGCATTACGGGTATCGGCGAGGTCTCTTCGACCGCCGTCTGGAGCGGAGAAGACGCCGTCACGGCGGTCTACGTTCTTGAAAAGTTTCTCGTGCCCGCCCTCGTCGGCGAAGACCCTCGCGACATCGAACGGCTGACCGGGAAGATGAAGCGCGCGATTTTCGGCCACTTCTTCACGAAAGCGGGCCTCGAAATGGCGCTCTGGGATATTCTCGGCAAGGCGACCGGCCTGCCGGTCTACCGTCTGTTCGGCGGCGCGGTCCGCGAATGGGTGCCGATCAAGATGTCGGTCTCCGGCGTTGAGCCCGGCCCCGCCGCCAAGCGGGCCGAATGGGCCATGAGCATCGGCATCCGGGCGTTGAAGGTCAAGACCGGCATTGAACCCAAGGCCGACATCGCCCGCGTGCAGGCGGTGCGCGCCGCCGTCGGGCCGGACTTCCCCGTCGGCATCGATGCCAACGGCGGCTGGAGCCCGCGCGTGGCCATTCAGTGCATCCGGCAGATCCACGAAACCTGCAACATCATTTTTGCCGAGCAGCCCGTGGCCGCGCTCGACATGCAGTGGCTGGTCGACGTGCGGCAGGCCGTCCCGGTGCCGGTGATGGCCGATGAGAGCTGCAACACGCCGCAGGACGCTACCGCGCTCATTCGCGCCGGAGCGGCCGATATCCTCTCCGTCTACGTCAGCAAGGGCGGCGGGCTCGGCGCCGCGCGCAAGATCACCATCGTTGCCGAAGCCGCCGGGCTCACCTGCACCGTCGGCAGCAACCTCGAACTCGGCGTGGCCAGCGCCGCCATGGCCCACCTGGCGATGGCCTCGCCCGGCATTGGCGCTGAAGAGTTCCCGTGCGATATCCTCGGGCCGGTGTCTTATCTCGACGACGTCGTGGTGGAACCGATCGAGTACGCCGACGGCCGCGTCCGCGCCTCAGCCCGCCCGGGCTTGGGCGTCGAACTCGACGACGCCAAGCTCAAGCAGTACGCCTTTTAACGCAGAATCCCGGACTTGGTGATCACCTCGGCCTGCAGGTAAGGCTGCAGCGCCGGGGGTACCACGACCGAACCGTCGGCCTGCTGGTAGTTTTCGACAATCGCCACCCACGTGCGGCCCACCGCGAGGCCGCTGCCGTTGATGGTGTGTGCGTAGTCGGCCTTGCCCTTGCCCGCGCGCACGCGAATGCCGGCGCGGCGGGCCTGGAAGGCTTCAAAGTTACTGCAGGAGCTGATCTCTTTGTACGTCTCCTGACCGGGGAGCCAGACTTCGAGGTCGAACGTTTTGGCCGAGGAGAAGCCCATGTCGCCCGTGCACAGCAGCATGCGGCGGTAGGGCAGGCCGAGCCGCTCGAGGATATCCTGGGCGTCCCGCGTCAGCTTCTCGTGTTCGGCATGGCTCTGTTCGGCGGTGGTGAACTTCACCAGCTCCACTTTCTGAAACTGGTGCTGCCGGATGATGCCGCGCACGTCCCGCCCGTGGCTGCCGGCCTCGCTGCGGAAGCAGGATGTGTAGGAGCAGAAATGAATGGGCAACTGCTCCGGCTCGAGCGTCTCGTCGCGGAACAGGTTCGTCACGGGCACTTCGGCCGTCGGCGCGAGCCAGTAGTCGGAGTTTTCAATCTTGAACAGGTCGGCGCCGAACTTGGGCAGATTGCCGGTGCCGAACAGACTCGCCGAGTTGACGAGAAACGGCGGAAAGACCTCGGTATAGCCGTGATCCCGCGTGTGCACGTCGAGCATGAAGTTCATCAGCGCCCGCTCGAGACGCGCCCCGAGGCCGTAGTAGACGGCAAACCGCGCCCCGGTAATCTTCGCGGCGCGTTCGAAGTCGAGAATGCCGAGTTCGACGCCCAGATCCCAATGCGCCTTGGGGGCGAACTCGAAGCTCCGCGGCGTGCCGTGACGATGGATCTCGGCGTTTTCGTCGGCCGAAGCGCCCACGGGCACCGACTCGTGCGGCAGGTTGGGAATCGCGGTGAGCAGGTCGCGGAAGCGCTCATCGACGGCCTGGACCTTCGAGTCCAGTTCGGCGATCCGGTCGCCCATCGAGCGGACCTCGGCCTGGACGGCGGAGGTGTCCTCGCCGGCCTTTTTCAGCTTGCCGATCTCCATACTCTGCGCGTTCCGCCGCGCCTTCAACTGCTCGGCTTCGGTCACCGCGGCGCGGCGCTCGGCGTCCAACACCTTCCACTGCTCAACGTCGAAAGCGAATCCGCGGGTGGCCAGGCGGGCCGCAATCGCCTCTACATTCGCCCGAAAATGGGATAGTTCGTGCACCTTCCCATGCTAGCGTGACCGATGGAGTTGGTAAACTGGTGGATTCACGAATGCAACTCGAAAAAGTCTATGAGCCCCAACGGTTTGAACCCCATTGGGCCCAATGGTGGGAAGAGTCCGGGATCTATGAAGCCGATCCCGCGCGGCCGGGCAAGATGTTCTCGATCGCCATCCCGCCGCCGAACGTCACCGGTTCACTCCACATCGGGCACATGATCGGCCACACCGAAATGGACGTCATCACCCGCTACCACCGGATGATCGGCGACAACACGCTCTGGATCCCCGGCACCGACCACGCCGGCATCGCCACGCAGATGGTGGTGGAACGCGATCTCGCCAAGCAGAACATTACGCGCTACGACCTCGGCCGCGAGGCCTTCGAAGCCAAGGTGTGGGAGTGGAAGGCGCAGTACGGCGGCAACATCGAACGGCAGATGCGCAAGATCGGCGACTCGGTCGATTGGACCCGCAACCGCTTCACGCTCGATGACGGCCTGTCGCGCGCCGTGCGCGAAGTCTTCGTCCGCATGCACGAAGACGGGCTCATCTACCGCGGCGAGTACATGGTCACCTGGTGCCCCCGCTGCAACACGGCCCTCTCCGATCTCGAAGTCAACCACGAAGACACCGCCGGCAGCCTCTGGGAAATCGACTACCCCGTCACCGGTCAACCCGGCCGCGTGCTCACCGTCGCCACCACCCGGCCGGAGACGATGCTGGGCGATACCGCCGTCGCCATCAACGCCCGCGACGAACGCTACCGCGACCTGCACGGCCACACGGTTCAATTGCCGCTCATGAACCGCGAGCTCCCCATCGTCCTCGACGACATGGCCGATCCCGAGTTCGGCACCGGCGTTGTGAAGATCACCCCGGCCCACGACCCAAACGACTTTGAAGCCGGCAAACGGCACAGCCTGCCGATTATTCAGGTCATCAGCCCGCAGGCGAAGATGACCGCCGAAGCCGGTGCCTACGCCGGGCTCGACCGCGGCGAAGCCCGCAAGCGCGTGCTGGCCGACCTCGAAGCCGCCGGCCTGCTCCGCGCCGTCAAGCCGCATGCCCTGCCCATCTCGAAGTGCCAGCGCTGCGCGACCATCGTCGAGCCGCTCATTTCAAAGCAATGGTTCGTGAAGATGAAGGAGCTGGCCGCCCCGGCCATCCGCGCCGTCGAAACCGGCGAAACCGTCTTCATCCCCGAAAACTGGAGCAAAACCTACTTCGAGTGGATGTACAACATCCGCGACTGGTGCATCTCGCGCCAGCTGTGGTGGGGCCACCGCATCCCGGCCTGGCATTGCAGCGACTGCGCCGGCATCACCGTCGCCCGCGAAACGCCCACCGTCTGCCAGCACTGCCAGAGCGCCAATCTCACCCAGGATCCCGACGTCCTCGACACCTGGTACAGCTCCGGCCTGTGGCCCTTCTCCACACTCGGCTGGCCCGACCAGACCGCTGACCTCGAACGCTACTACCCCACCTCGCTGCTCATCACTGGTTTTGACATTATCTTCTTCTGGGTCGCCCGCATGATGGTCATGGGCCTCTACTGCACCAAGCAGGTGCCCTTCCGCCAGGTCTACATCCACGGCCTCGTCCGCGACGCCGAACGGCAGAAGATGTCCAAGACCAAGGGCAACGTCATCGACCCGCTCAGCGTTACCGAAAAGTACGGCACCGACGCCGTCCGCATGTCGCTGCTGCTCGCCGCGCCCCCGGGCACCGACATCATTGCCAGCGAAGACCGCATGGAGGCCGCGCGCTCGTTCGCCAATAAGATCTGGAACGCCGCCCGCTTCCTGTTCCTGAATCTCGAACGCGCCGGCGCCGAACCCTGGTCGCCCGCCGAACAGGCCAGCTACCGGCCCGAGGCTATCGACGGCGCTGTGCCGCTTGAAGACCGCTGGATCTTCAGCCGCCTGAACCACGCCGCCGGCGAGATCAACAAAGCCATCAACGCCTACCGCTTCCACGAAGCCGCCCAACTGCAGTGGCACTTTTTCTGGGACGATTTCTGCGACTGGTACATTGAACTCAAGAAACTCCGGTTTGTCGAAAACAGCGGCCTGAACGCCCACTGGCGCAACATCCTGACGGTGTTCGACGCTTCGCTTCGGCTGCTGCATCCCTCGATGCCCTTCCTCACCGAAGAGCTCTGGCAGCGGCTCGGCACGCACGAGAAGAAGTCTATCTCGCTTGCCGCGTTCCCTCAGTTCGACCCCGCCGCCGCCGACCCGGAGGCCGAACGCGACATGGCCACTCTGCAGGAGCTCATCACGGCCGCCCGGACGCTACGGGCCGAAAACAAGCTCGACCCCAAGGCGCCCTTCGAAGCCGTCATCTACGCCGACGGCTTCGTTTCGTCACTGGCGGCCGCGCAGAAGGAGGCCATCGAGAAACTCGCCAATCTGCAACTGACGCTCGCCCCGGCCAGCGCCGAACGCGTCAAGGGCAGCAAGCGCTCGACGCCCGAGTTTGACCTCGTGCTCGCCGTCTCGGCCGCCCAGCTCGACGCCCAGCGCGACCGTCTGCGCAAAGAGATCGACCAGTTGAGCAAGGTTATCGCCAGCTCCGAGGCCCAGCTGTCAAATGAAGCGTTTCTGGCCAAAGCCCCCGAAAAGGTGCTGGCCTCCATGCGCGAGAAACTGGCCGACTATCGGGCCCAACTGGCCAAGAGTCAGGAGGCCCTCGGGGAGCTGAAGTGATGACGAACTTTGATTTCGACCATCCCGAGATTCGCGATGCCGTCCAGCGTGCCTTAGCCGAAGACATCGGCTCCGGCGACCTGACCACCAACTCCACGGTGGCCGCCCATCGGCGCGCCAACGGCCGCTTCATCGCGCGGCAGGACATAGTGGTCGCCGGCGTCGAACTGCTGCCGATGATCTACGCTGAACTCGGCGGCATCCAGTTCCTCGGCCTCCACGTCGCCAGCGGCGACCGCGCCGCCGACGGCGACGTGCTCGCCACGGTCCGCGGTAGCGCGCGCACGCTGCTCACCGCCGAACGCGTGGCGCTCAACTTCATGCAGCGCCTTTCGGGCATTGCCACCTACACCCGCAAGCACGTCGAGGCGGTCGCCGGCACCGGCTGCCGCATCCTCGATACGCGCAAGACCACGCCCGGCCTCCGGCGCCTCGAAAAAATTGCCACCTTGGCCGGCGGCGCCGTCAATCATCGCCTCGGTTTGTTCGACGCCGTGCTGATCAAGAATAACCACATCACCGCCGCCGGCGGCGTCGAGCAGGCCATCGCCGCCGTCCGCGCCGCTGGACTGCCGCCCGGGGTGCGGATCGAGATTGAAGTCCGCACCCGCCGCGAACTCGAAGAGGCGCTTACCTTCGGCGCCGAGCATCTGCTGCTCGACAACCTCACCCCGGAGGAGGCCACCGAATGGATCCGCGTGATCAACAAGCGCGCTACCGTCGAACTGTCCGGCGGCATGCGCCTTGAAAAACTCCGCGACTACGCCGTGGCCGGTCCGGACTTCATCTCTGTCGGCGCGCTGACCCATTCGGCCATCGCGGTAGATATCAACTTCCGGTTGCACCTGGAAGCCTGATGCCCTTCGACCCCGCTCTGGTTCGCGCCGCCTTCCCCGGCCGCCGCGTTGATTTTTATCAAGAGACCGGCTCGACGATGGCCGTTGCCGCGCAGGTTCCCGACGACGGCGCGGTCGTCATCGCCGACGCCCAGACTCACGGCGTCGGCCGCTACAGCCGCCCCTGGCACTCGGCACCGGGCGATGGCCTCTATTGCACCGTGGTGCTG
The DNA here is from genome assembly GCA_026393985.1 of Acidobacteriota bacterium. Classification (GTDB taxonomy): domain Bacteria; phylum Acidobacteriota; class Terriglobia; order Bryobacterales; family Bryobacteraceae. The sequence goes on along the minus strand of JAPKZB010000079.1, from coordinate 91,014 downwards.
CGCACCAAGCCGCTGCCGGTGCTGACGATGGCCATTGGCCTGGCCGTGCAGGAGGCCATCGGCCGCTACTCGGGTCTGCGCTGCGATATCCGCTGGCCGAACGACCTGCTGGCCGGCGACCGGAAGTGCTGCGGCATTCTCACCCAGGGCCACGAGGACCGCGTGCTGGCCGGCATTGGCATCAACGTCAACCACGAGTCCTTTCCGCCGGAGCTGGCCGCTATCGCCACGAGCCTCCGCCTGGCCACCGGCCGGCCGTGGGGGCGCGAAGAGCTGCTGATTGAAGTCCTGCGCAGCTTGGAAACCTTCGTCCGGCTCCCCATGGATGCGATTCTGGCCGCCTTCACGCAACAATCGAGCTACGTCCGCGGCCGCCGCGTCGCCGTCGAACTCAACGGCGCCGAGGTCCGCGGCACCACGGTCGGCCTCGACCCGCACGGCTACCTGCTGCTCGAAGACGACCAGGGCCGCCGACACACGATTCTCGCCGGAGGCGTCCGTCCATGCTCTTAGCTCTCGACGTTGGCAATACCAACATCACCATTGGCGCCTTCCGCGGCGAGGTGCTCATCGGCCGCTGGCGGCTGCGCACCATCCGGGAACAAACGGCCGACGAGTGGGGCATTCTGCTCCGCAACGTCTTTGCGCTCTCGAACCTGAATCTGGCCGACGTCCGCGGCATTATCATCTCCTCGGTCGTGCCCGTCATCAACGGCACGCTGGCGGAGATGGTGGGCAAGTACTTCGACCGGCAGGCGGTGTTCGTCTCAACGGAGATGAACCTCGGCCTCGCCATCCGCTACGACAATCCGAAAGAGGTAGGCGCCGACCGCATTGTCAACGGCGTGGCGGCGTATTGCCTCTACGGCGGCCCGGCCATCGTCATCGACCTCGGCACGGCCATTACCTTCGACGTGATCTCGGCCGATGCGGCCTACCTGGGCGGTCTCATCTACCCTGGCATCGGCATCTCGCTCTCCGGCCTGTTCGCCAAGACGGCGCTGCTGCCGCAGGTGAACTTCGAGCAGCCTTCCAAGCTCATCGGCACCACCACGGTCGGCTCCATTCAGAGCGGGCTGTACTACGGCACCATGGGAATGGTGGACGGTCTGATTGAACGGCTAGCCGGCGAACTCGGCGGCCAACCGCAGGTGATCGCCACCGGTGGCCAGGCGCCGCTTATCCGCGCCGGGTCCCGTCTGGTGCAGCACCTCGATGAAGATCTGACGCTCAAGGGGTTGCGCCTGCTATGGGAGAGGAACTGAACTACTTCAATTACTTCACCGAGGTCGAGGAGCATTTCCAGAAAGCCCGCGGCACCAGCCTTTTTCTAATGTCGCCCATCGACTGGGCGCTGGTGGAAAGCTGGAAAGCCGCCGACGTTCCCCTCGAAGCGGTGCTGCGCGGCATTGACGATGCGTTTTCCCGCAAGCGGCCCAAGTTCCAGCAGGTCAACTCACTGAGTTACTGCAGCCAGGCCATTAAGAAAGCAGCCGAAGATATGGCGCGCAACCGGACCGCCAAAGCCGCGCCAACTAACGAAGACTCCCTGCCGCAGGACCGCGTGCAGGCCTTCCTTACCGCCAACAGCGCGGCGCTGCGCGACCGTGGCTTTATCGAAGAAGCCGATTCCTTGGCGGCCCTCGCCGCCGGCATCGACACCGTGCATGCCGATCTTCAAGCGCTGGAACAAAGGTTGACGACACTCGAGGAGCGCGTTCTGGCCCGGGCGCGGCTGGCCCTGAGTGAGGCCGACTTAGTCGCCTTGCGCCGCGATCTGGAGGCACAACTCAAGCCGCACCGCAGCCGCATGGGCGCCGCCGAACTGGCCTTGCTCGAGAAGAGCTTCCTCGACCGGCAACTGTTCGACAAACTAGGCATCCCCAGACTGAGTCTATTCTTTCTATACTAGTGAGTCAGGGTAATCATGTCGAAATCGGGACCCAGCAAGAAAGCGCCCGCCCATTCGCCAGCCAAGGCGGTTGATCCCCAGTTGGCGGCTTTTGAAGAAGCGGTGCAGTTATTCCACCGCCGGGAGTTCGCCGCTGCCATGCCGCTGTTCGTAGAAGCAGGCAAGGGGCCGAACCTGGATGTCGGGCAGACCGCGCAGATGCACGCCCGGATGTGCCAGCAGCGTCTCGGCAATAGTGCGGAGCCGGCGCTGAGTTCGGCCGAGGACTATTACACCTACGGACTCGCTCTCACCAATCAGCGCAAACTGGCCGCGGCGGAAACGGCCCTGACGAAAGAGCCGGCCTGGCGCCGGGCGCCGACCACATCCACTATGCCCTCGCCGTGGCGCGCGGGCTCCAGGGAAACTATCGCGGCGCCGCGGAAAGCCTCGCCCGCGCCATCGAGATTCAACCGGCCAACCGCGCCGCCGCCCGTACCGATGCAGATTTCCAAGAAGCACTCCAGCACTCTCCGGTAAGGGAACTTGTCTACAGCGAAAAGATCGCGGGGCGCTAAGCCCGCTCAGCGCGGCCCCTTGCGCGTTGTCACGATCGGCGGCGGCACCGGCCTTTCCTCTCTCCTCAAAGGGCTCAAGCAGCACGCCTCGGCCGACAATCCCGTAATCTCGCTCTCCGCGGTGGTCACGGTCACCGACGACGGCGGCAGCTCCGGGCGGCTCCGGCGGGACTTCTCCGTCCTCCCCCCCGGCGACGTTCGCAACTGCCTCGTCGCCCTCGCCGAAGAAGAGGCGCTGCTCAGCCAGTTGTTCCAGTACCGGTTCACCGGCGGCCGCGGCCTCAAAGGGCACAGCTTCGGCAACCTGTTCCTGACGGCGCTCACCCACCTCACGGGCGACTTCGCCAGCGCGGTGCGCTTTGCCAGCGGCGTGCTGGCCTGCTGCGGCCAGATCATTCCCTCAACGGCCGAGAACGTCGTCATCAGCGCGAAACTGCACGACGGCACCTTGGTTAGCGGCGAAAGCAGTATCTCGAAAAGCCGCTCGCCGATTCGCGAAATCCGTATTCTGCCCAAACGTCCCCAACCGCTGCCCGAAGCCCTGGCCGCCATCGCCAGCGCCGACCTGATCACGCTCGGCCCCGGGTCGCTGTTCACGAGCATCATTCCCAACCTGCTCGTCGCCGGCATCCCCCAGGCCATCGCCGCCAGTCCTGCGCTGAAGGTCTCCATCGGCAACCTGATGTGGCAGCCCGGCGAAACCGTCAATTTCACCGCCTCGGACCACATCCGGGCCATCATCCGCCATACCGGCCTTACCGGGCAGGAGCGGGCGCAGTTTCTCAACTATGTGGTGCTGAACTCGCAAGGCATTCATCCCCGTCAACTCGGCCGCTATGCCGCCAAACAGGCGCTACCGGTGGAAAATGATACGGTAGCCCTGCGCGAAATGGGACTCGAAGTTCTCAAAGCGGACCTGCTCAGCGAGGGCGAAAAGATCCGCCACAATCCCGCGGCCACGGCCGCCGTTATTCTGAAACTGGCCCGCCTCGGCAGGCGCCGACGCCAAATTGAAGGAGTCCGTCAACCCCTATGAACGCCCCCGTATCTGTTGTGATCCTCGCCGCCGGCATGGGCACGCGCATGCGCTCGAAGACGCCCAAAGTCCTCCATCGCGCCGGCGGGCTCACCTTGATCGAGCACGTTGTCCGCCTGGCCCGCACAGTGGCCGAGCCGGAGAATATCGTCGTCGTGGTGGGCCACGGCGCCGATGCCGTCCGCGCCGTGCTCGCGCCCTACGGCGTATGCACCGCCGAGCAGACCGAGCAGCTCGGCACCGGCCACGCGGTCCGCTGCGCCCGCGCCGCCGCCCCGGCCGCCGGACATCTGGTCATCCTCTACGGCGATGCCCCGCTGCTCACCGCCGCAACGCTCGCCGCCCTCGTCAACGACCGCCCGAAGACCGCCACCGTCCTCACGGCCATCCTCGACGACCCCACCGGCTACGGCCGCATTCTCCGCGACCCCGTCGGCCACGTGGCCGGCATCGTCGAGCACAAGGCCGCCACACCCGCCCAACGCGAGATCCGGGAAATCAACTCCGGAATCTACTGCTTCCGCGCCGAAAAGCTCTGGGCGCACATCGATGCCATCGGCACCAATAACCCCGCCGGCGAGTTCTACCTCACCGACATCGTCGAACTGCTCCGCGCCGCCGGCCACCTGACCCAAGCCCGCATCCTCGCCGACCCCGACGAACTGCTCGGCATCAACACCCGCGTCGAACTCGCCAAAGTCGACGCCATCTTCCGCGCCCGCAAGACCACCGAACTCATGCTGAGCGGGGTCACGCTCGAAAAACCCGAGACCATCACCGTCGACGTCGATGTCACCATCGGCGCCGATACGATCGTGGAATCCGGCGTCCGCCTCCTGGGCTGCACCACGATCGGAGCCGACTGCCGCATCGGCGCCGGAACCATCCTCGCCAACGCCACGCTCGACGATGGGGTCCTCATCCATCCCTACTCCATCGTCGAAGACTCCCGCGTCGGCGGCGGCGCCCGCATCGGCCCCTTTGCCCGCCTGCGGATGCACAACGTGGTCGGCGCCCACGCCCACATCGGCAACTTCGTCGAACTCAAGAACACGCAGTTGGGCGATGGCGCCAAGGCCAACCATCTGGCCTATCTCGGCGATGCCGCAATCGGCGCCCGCTCAAACGTCGGCGCCGGCACGATCACCTGCAACTACGATGGCGTCCATAAGCATCCGACCACGATCGGTGAAGGCGTCTTTGTCGGCAGCAACGCGACGCTGGTGGCCCCTGTCACGCTCGAAGCCGGCAGCTACATCGCCGCGGGTAGCGTGATTACCGAATCGGTCCCGGGCGAAGCGCTCGCCATCGGCCGCGGACGGCAGGTGAACAAACCCGGCTGGGTTTCCCGCAAGAAGAAATAGACCGTTTAGAGGACCAGAAACGGATGATAAAGATTCGGTAGCCTGATCTCGCCGATCGCCACCAACGCCCCGCCGCCGTCCACCGCCCGCACATAAGGCGCCCCCTGCCGCACCCGGAACGGGTTCACGCGGAAGTCCCGGCCCTGGCGGATGAAACCGGCCGTCACCTCGTCCACCCGCTCGGCCGGAAACTCCGGCAACAGCGCGCTGGCCGGAATCAACGCCACCTCGAGCACCGCCGGGTCGGCCAACTCCGCCAGCGTCCGCGCTTCGGCCAGGGTGAACTGCCCGGCGCGCGTCCGCCGCAGCGCCGAAAGATGCGCTCCGCACCCCAACGCCACGCCGAGATCGTGCGCCAGGCTGCGAATGTAGGTCCCGGTGGAACAGTGCACGCGCACGCGGGCCGTATCGGCGCCGCAGTCGAGCAGCTCCAGTTCGTGAATCGTCACCGGCACGGGGTCGAGCACCACCGGCTTGCTCTGCCGCGCCAGCTTGTAGGCTGGCACGCCGTTGATCTTCTTGGCCGAGACGGCGGGCGGCACCTGCAGAATGTCGCCGCGGAAGGCATCGAGCGCCCGGTTGAGCGCCGCGGCGTCCAGACTCACGGCCACGGCTTCGGTGGTCGCCTCGCCATCGGCGTCATAGGAGTTGGTCGCAAAACCAAAGCGGATGGTCGCCTCGTAGACCTTATCGGCCTTGGTGTAGAACTGCGCGAGCCGCGTCGCCCGGTTCAGCACGAGCGGCAGCACCCCGGTCGCCATCGGGTCCAGGGTTCCCAGGTGCCCCACGCGCTTGGTCTGCGCCAGCCGCCGCATCTTGCCCACCACATCGTGGGAAGTCCATTCGGCGGGCTTATCGACTATGATCACTCCATCCATCCACTTCCAGGTTGGCACAAGTAGACTGGTAGGGGTGGAACAAGAGCAGGTTCAAGGCAAACTGTACGACGTTCAATTGCTGCGCCGGCTCGCGGTGTATCTGCGGCCGTACCGGAAACAGGTGGCCGCCACGGTCGCGCTGCTCACCGTCCATTCGCTGCTCGAATCGGTTGGCCCGGTGCTGACCAGCATCGCCGTCGACCGCTATCTGGTTCAACGCGCCCCGGCCGCCTTCGCCGGCATCGCCCAACTGTCGCTGCTCCTGCTCGGCGTGGCCGTGCTGATCCTCCTGGCCGAGTTCGGACAAACGCTCCTGATGCAGTCCACCGGCCAACAGGCGATGTTCGCGCTCCGCCGCGATCTGATGGCCAAGCTGCACCATCTGGACATCGGCTACTTCGACAAGCACCCCGTCGGCCGCCTCGTTACGCGCGTCACGAGCGATGTCGACACGCTCAACGAGCTGTTCAGCTCCGGCCTGGTGGCCATCCTCGGCGACGCCATCATGCTCACCTGGCTGCTCGGCGTGCTGCTGTGGATGAGCCCCGGCCTCACCGCGATCCTCCTGCTGGTCACCCCGGCCATCTTCTGGGCCACCATGCGCTTCCGGGCCCAGGTTTCGGCCAGCTACCGCCGCATCCGCCTCGCCGTCGCCCGCATCAACGCCTTCCTCAACGAAAACATCAACGGCATCGCGGTGGTGCAGGCCTTCAACCGCGAAGCGCACGCCCGCGACGAGTTCGCCGCTATCAACCGCGAACATATGTTCGCCTTCAAGGAGAGCGTCTTCGCCTACGGCTGGTTCTACCCGGTGGTGGAGTTTCTCAGCATGGTCGCCTTTGCCGGAATCCTCGTCTACGGGGGGTGGCAGGTGCCCGGCGGTGGACTCTCGCTCGGCGTGCTCATTGCGTTTTTCCAGTTTTCGCTGCGTTTCTTCCGGCCCATTCAGGACCTGAGCGAGAAGTACAACATTCTGCAGTCGGCTACCGCCGCGAGCGAACGGATCTTTCAACTGCTCGATACCCCGGTCGCCATTACAGCTCCGGCGGCCCCCCGGCCGCTACCCGACGACCTGACCATCACATTTCAAAACGTCTGGTTCGCCTACCACGCCGAAGACTGGGTTCTGCGCGACGTCAGCTTCTCCATCGCCCCCGGCGAAGCCATCGCCATCGTCGGCCACACCGGCGCGGGCAAAACTACCGTGACCAACCTGCTGCTGCGCTTTTATGACGTGCAGCGCGGCGTGATCAAACTGGGCGGCATCGACATCCGCGAGTTCGACCCCGTCGCCCTCCGCCGCCGCTTCGCCATCGTCCTGCAGGACCCTTATCTGTTTACCGGCACCATCGGCTCCAACATCAGCCTCGACGGCGAGGGCATCGACGAAGCCCGCCTGGCCGCCGCGGCGGCCGAGGTCAATCTCCTCGACTTCATCGAACAGCTGCCGGGGCGCTTTGCCGAACCCATTCTCGAACGCGGCGCCAATCTCTCCACCGGCCAGAAGCAGCTGGTCAGCTTTGCCCGCGCACTGGTCCACGAACCCAAAATCCTCATCCTCGACGAGGCGACTTCCAGCGTTGAGACGGACACCGAACTGCGCATCCGCGATGCGCAGAAGAAACTCCTCACCGGCAGAACGTCCATCTCGATTGCGCATCGCCTCTCCACCATCCAGAACGCCGACCGCATCTTCGCCTTCCACAAGGGGCAACTGCGCGAAGCCGGTACCCACGCCGAACTGCTGGCCCAACGCGGGTTGTACTGGAAGCTCTATCAACTGCAGTATCAGGAAGCCTGATGCGCCTTTTGCCCTGTCTCCTGTTCCCCGCCGTGCTGGCCGCCGCCAGCATCCCGGAACTTGCCTTACAGGTCGCTCCGGAAATCGGCGCCGATGCCCTGCTCCGCCTGATTGAGAAGGGCCGGGTGAAAGGGCTCACCGAACAGAGAAGGACCATCGAGCGCGCCGCCGAACTGGCCCGCCTGGCCAGAGAAACGGTGCTGCGCCGCCCCGTGCCGGGTATCAACCAGGTTAAGCTGCCCGATGTAGCCCTCGACCGCCTGTCGCTCGAAACCCGGGCCATCTTCGCGCTCACCCAGCTCGACCCCGACGAGGGTGCCAAGCTGTTTCGCTCCCTGCAGCGGCCGACGCCCCGCCCCGTCACCTGTGCCGAGGACTCTTACGACGACATTACCGCTTACGTCGCCCTGCTCCGCGTCTTCGGCACCACCGAAGACAAGCTCGCCTTCATCCAAAGCCTCCGCAGCCACGCCGAACTCGCCCCCGCCGTCTGGCTCGCCGACGAAGAGGTCACCCGCGGCGCCCTCACCGGCGCGCTCGCCCGGCTCACCGGAGAGGAGCGCCTCTTTACCGGCCTGCTGCCGGACACGCTGGCCAAGTTCCGCAGCCTGAACACGGGCGACGCATTAGGGAACTACGTCAAACGGAATCTGGCCGCCGAAGCCTGCCGCGAGAGCGGCGAGGAAGGCTGGCAGCGAAGAACCCGCGCCGCGGCGGCCGCCGAATTCCAACTCGAACTGCCACCGCCCTCCCTCGGCGCCGGCGTTGAATCCCGCCACTGGCTCGCCGACGACCGCCAAAGCCAGGTGATGTTCCACGAACTGCTCTTCACCCGCGACAAAACAACGCCCCAGTGGCAGGACAAGTTCGCCAGCTATCTGCAGCGCATCCGCGAAGGCAAAACATCGTTTCACCGCCAAGCCGAGATGGTCGCGGCCGCCTACATTGCCTCCCCGCGCGGCCCGATCCGTGAAACCGTGCTCACCGAATACATCAATCTGCTGGACCGGACCAGCCTGCAACGAGAAAACCCGGCGGCGTGGCACAAGCAAGCCATCGCGCTGCCCTCCTCGGTAATCAGCCTCCCGGAAGCAGAGTATGAGAGTGTCCTGCGCGCCTATGAGCGCAGCGGCAATCCAGGTCTCAGCCTGATCGCGCTGCAGCAGCGGCAGGGACTGTAGAACGGAAGGAACGCCCTAGAGCCAGAGAATTACGCGGCAATCAGTTGGTGCTTTCATGGAGACTCCTCTAAGGTATTTCCCCGAGAACGACTTGACCATAGAGCAAGAGTACTAAGCAGTATGGAACCGGAAGCGTACAGCTCTCCTCAACCGCGGCCAAACGTCATCCCCGCGAAGGTCACCACGCTCCGGGGATCGATCTGCCAGTGCTCGTAGGTGAGCAGTTCCCCGCGCATGGACGGATGCGCCGCCAGGTAGGAGTAGAAGGGAGCGGTGCCGCACCAGTTCAGGTCGTCGTTGCGCTCCCGCACCTGGGCCCAGAACGTGTCCCGGTCGCCCGCCGCCAGCGCGGCGATTCGGTCCCGGTCCCGCTGGTCAATTTCCACCATCGAATCGGTATAAGCCCGCCGGGCCTCCCGGTCGCCGTAGCGCGGACCCTTGTGCGCCATGTCGACGCCCAGCACCCAGCGCAGGCGGTCGCCTTCCCGCTCCGACCACTCGCCGAGCGCCTCAAGGAACGGATGGCGCGGCGAGGTCAGCGGACCGCACAGAATCGGGACAATTTCAATATCCGGCCCGTAGAGGTACTGCAGAAAGACCACCTGGAACTCGATGGAGTGCTCGACAGCAAAGCAGGGGTCCTCCATCTCAGCAAGCTTGGCGAGCGGCTCCGGCAAGCGGGTCCGCGATTCGCCCACCGGCGTGACGAAGCGCTTGCGCGTCATGCCGAACCGGTCCCGGGCCCCCTGGTGCGAGGTACCCAGCACGACGAAGGTCTTGCCGGCGGCCTCGGTCTTGGTCAGGCTGGCCGCCAGGGCGGTGTAGGCGCTGACGTAGGAGCCGCGCGCTGGCTCGGGGCTCGCGTGCGGCGCGGCGATGGCGTGCAGCGGGCGCTCCAGACCGGGCCGCGCAAACCAGGTATCGAAGAGCTGCCGCAGCGCCACGCCCTCGGTGGGATAGTTGCCCGGCCCTCCGTGGCGCGCCCGGAGCGTTTCGGCGCGCGTGAAGGAGTCCCGCAGGCGGGCGTAGTTGTCGTCTTCCAGAAAACCGGCCTCGCTCAACGCCGCGGCGAGCTCCGGCGGCAGCGGATCTTCGGCCAGCGCCGGCACGAGCGCGGGCGGCACCAGCAGCATGGCGGTGGAGATTCCCGTCGGATCGTGCAGAACGAGGCCGGGCTGCTGCGGATCGCTCGAGGGGAAACCGTCAATTTCCGGGCGTATACCCATGGGACTATCATAAAGGGCATGGCCAAACTGAACGACACCGAACTCGCCGCCGCCCTCGATTCCCTGCCGGGCTGGACGCTCGTGAACGGAAAAATGCACCGCGAATACGCCTTCGCCGACTTCGTCCACGCCTTCGGGTTCATGGCCACGTCGGCGATCGCGATCGAAGCCATGGAACACCATCCGGAGTGGTCCAACGTCTGGAACCGGGTCACCATCGACCTGACGACACACGACCTTGGTGGCATCACGCCCAAAGACGTCCTTCTGGCCAACAAGCTCGAAGCGATCGCGCAGAAGCTGCTCGGGTAAAGGTCCCATGAAAAAAATTGGCGTCGTTTTGTTCGCTTGCGCCGGGCTGGCGGTTGCGCAGGAGTTGGCGGAGATCCGCCGGGTGATTGATGATGCGGTCACCGCCGGCCAGCTGCCGGGGGCCGTCTGTTTGGTGAGCCATCAGGGCCGCGTGGTCCACCAGAGCGTGCACGGCTCCCGGGCGCTGGTTCCGGCCGTCGAAGCCATGACGGCCGACACGATCTTTGACGCCGCCTCGCTCACCAAGGTCGTGGCCACGACGGCGTCCATTATGAAACTGGTCGAGCAGGGCCGCGTCCGCCTCAACGACAAGGTCACCACCTATCTGCCCACCTACCAGGGCGGCAAGAGCGACATTACGATTCGCCTGCTCCTCACCCACTTCTCCGGTCTGCGCCCGGACCTCGACCTGCAGCCCCCCTGGTCCGGCTATGAACTCGGTATTGAGAAGGCGCTGGTCGACAAGCCCGTGCACGCCCCCGGCGAACGCTTCGTCTACAGCGATATCAACTTCATTCTGCTGGGCGAGATTGTGCGCCGGGTGAGCGGCCGTCCGCTCGATCAATATGCGCGGGAGGAGATCTTCAAGCCGCTGGGCATGAAGGATACCGGCTTCCGGCCCGCCGCCGCGCTGACGCCGCGCATCGCCCCCACCGAGCAGTACCCCGGCATGACAGCGCCGCTCCGCGGCGTTGTTCACGACGAAACCACGCGCTTCATGGGCGGCGTGGCCGGGCACGCCGGCCTGTTCACCACCGCCGACGACCTCGCCCATTTCGCCCAGGCCATCCTCAACGGCGGCGAGTGGAACGGCGTCCGGATCTGGAGCCCGCTCACGGTCCGGAAGTTCACCGAACCCCAGACGCCCTCCGACCAGCCCATCCTGCGCGGCCTGGGCTTCGACCTGGATTCGCCCTTCTCGGCCAACCGTGGCGAGTTGTATCCCATCGGGTCGGTGGGCCACACCGGCTTTACCGGCACCTCACTGTGGATCGACCCAGCCACGCAGTCCTACGTCATCCTGCTCGCCAACACCGTGCATCCCAAGCGCCGGCCGGCCATTACCCCGCTCCGCGCCAAGGTCGCCACCATCGCCGCCGCCAGCCTCGGCGTCGACGCGCCTCGCGCCACGCTCACCGGCTACAACGAGACCATGGCCGGCGTCCGCCGCCACGTCAACCGCGCGGGCCAGGTAGAGACCGGCCTCGACGTGCTGATCAGCGAAAAGTTCGCCCGGCTGCGGGGCAAGCGCGTCGGCCTCATCACCAATCACACCGGCCTGACCGGTTCCGGCCGCCCCGGCTTCCTGGTCATGCGTGAGATGGGCGTCAACGTGACGGCTCTGTTTTCGCCCGAACACGGCATCTTCGGCAAGGAGGACCGCGAGGACGTCGCCGATGCCCGTGAGCCGCAAACCGGCATCCGCGTCTACAGCCTCTACAACCAGGCCAACCGCAAACCGGCGCCGGCCGCCCTGGCCGAACTCGACGCCCTCGTCTTCGACATCCAGGACATCGGCGCCCGCTTTTATACCTACACGAGCACCATGAAGAACGCCCTCGAAGCGGCCGCCGCCGCCAAACTGCCCTTCTACGTCCTCGACCGGCCCAACCCCATCACCGGCGTCCGCGTCGAAGGCCCGCTCATGGACCCGGCGTTGCAGAGCTTCATCGGCTGCCACAATATTCCCATCCGCCACGGCATGACCGCCGGCGAACTAGCCCGGATGTTCAACACCGAACTGCAGATCAACGCCAAGCTTGAGGTGGTCGCCATGAAGGGCTGGCAGCGGGGCGACTGGCTCGATTCTACCGGCGTGGTTTGGGTCAACCCTTCGCCCAACATGCGCAGCCTGAACGCCGCGCTGCTTTATCCGGGCGTGGCCATGCTCGAAAGCGCGAAAAACTACTCGGTTGGCCGTGGAACGGACGCGCCATTCGAACAAATCGGCGCCGAATTCATCCGCGGACGCGAACTGGCCACCGCGCTCAACTCCCGCAAGATCCCCGGGGTGCGCGTCTATCCCACCCGGTTCACCCCCAACGACTCCAATCTGAAGGGCAAGACCATTGAAGGCATCCGCTTCGTCATTACAGACCGGGAAGGCTTCGATGCGGTCCGCCTCGGCATCGAACTGGCGGTCGCCCTGCAGCGGCTCTACCCCGGCCAGCTCAATTACGCCATCAACGCGAAACTGATCGGCAGCCAGGCGCTGATCAAAGAACTCACCGCCGGCGCCGATCCCAGAGCGGTACAGGCGCGTCTTGAAGAGGAACTCATCCCGTTTCTGGGGCGCCGCGCCAAGTTTCTCCTCTACTAATTCGCGTGGCCGGAGGACCCGGCCACCCGTTATACGACCGCTGTCTTCCCGCCCCCAGCCGCACGGCTGACCGGTTCTTTATCCCCATCGGCCGGCTTCCGTTTTGCCGCCTCGACCATCCACAGGGGCGGGCGCCCACGCCGCTTTCCCCGTCCCAGGGCAAGGCGCTCCAGAGTGGCGATGGCCTCCTCGAGCGCATCCCTTTCCTGCTTCAATTCAGCCAAAATCTTGGTGACGTCCATCTCAACACCTACCGCAGTATCTATTCCGTTATCAGAACAGGGATAGACATTTCAGGCCTTCCCTCCTTCTCTTTGTACCCGAAAAAGAGATTAACTTTCAAGGCATTTGTTCTGAAATCAGAACAGTCTGCGGAATTAACCGTCTCATTTCGCCGCTTTTTGACGGCTCCAGTACCGGTAAAAAGGGACTCCCAGGGCGATGATTCCCAGACCCAGCAGACTTTCGCGCGGCGACTCTAACAGAGTGGAAACAATCAGCGCACCGGCCACCAGAACGAAAACAATTGGCACAAACGGGTAGCCCAGAGTCTTGTACGGGCGCGCCAGATCTGGCCGTTTTCGCCGCAGTACCAGCACCGAGGCGGTGGCCATGCCGTACAAAATCCAGGACGCAAAAATCACACAGGTGAACAGCTGTTCGTACCGGCCGGTCAGCACGAACAACATCGACCAGCCCGACAGGAGCATGATTGAGTTGGCCGGCGTAAAGTAGCGCTCGTGCACCGTGGCAATCGAGGGGAAAAACAGCTGGTCGCGCGCCATGGCAAAGGGCACCCGCGCGCCGGCCAGAATAGACCCATTCAGGGCCGCAAAAATGGAGATCATGGCCGCAATGGAGACTGCGTTGGCCCCCGGCGCGTCCCAGACGCGCCGCATCATCTCGGCCGCCACCCGGTCGCTGGTCGCCACCACCTCGGCCGGTAGGACGTAGAAATAAGCCAGATTGGCGCCCAGGTAGATCGCCATCACCACCAGCGTGCCCAGAATCAGGGCGATCGGCAGATTCCGCTGCGGATTCCGGATCTCGCTCGACACCATGCTCACGTTGTTCCAGCCGTCATAGGCCCACAGAGCCGCCACGAGCGCCGCGAAGAAGCCGGCCAGGCCTCCGGTCGACGTCGGCATGCTGGTGGTGTAGTTGGCTACCGAACCACCGCCAAAAGTCAGACCCACGGCAATGATCATCCCGATCAGCGCTACCTTCAGAATCGTCACCCCGATCTGCACCCCACCGCCGACCTTGACCCCGAAATAGTTCAGGAACCCGAGCGCCGCAATCACGGCCATCGCCAGCAGCTGGCCGGATCTGATCTCCAGCCACGGACTCGAAAACAGCGTGGCCTCGAGCCCCGGAAAAAAGTTGGCCAGGTAGATAAAAAACGCGGTCGCCAGCGTGGCAATCGATCCGGACTTCGCCACCCACAGCTGCGTCCAACCGTAGACGAAGGCGTAGAAGGGCCCGTAGGCCTCACGCAGGTAGGTATACTCGCCGCCCGCCTCCGGCATCATCGCGGCCAGCTCGGCATAGGTGAGCGCCCCGGCCAGCGAGAGCAAACCGCCGAAGACGAAGACGAAAAACACCATCTCCGCCGAGCCCACGCTCAGTACCATCTTCTTAGGAACGAGGAAAATCCCCGAACCGATTACCGTCCCGACGACGATCGCCGCCGCCCCCCATACACCCAGGTCACGCTTTAGCTCAACCATTCCGGACACTCTCCTCCCGAACCAAAATCGAAACCAGCAAAGCCGTCGCCACGGTGACGGTCGAACCAATCAACACATACCAGGTCCACGCAATGTTCGTGCCGAATTTCACGTACAGATTCGTGATCAGCCCCGCCAGCATGCCCACCATCGCGGCCTTCTCGCCGGCGCGTTTAGTCAGCACCCCCAGCAGGAACACCCCCAGCAGGCAGCCATAGACAATCGAGGCAATCGACAGCCCCGATTCAAGCACGGACTGAATACTCTGCGCCACTAGCGCAATGACGAACAGGACAACGCCCCAAGCCACGGTGATCCAGCGCGAGATCCGCAGATACTCCTCCTCGCTGCGCGCGACCTTGGCCAGGGGTTTCCAGAAGTCCATCACGGTGGTCGAGGCCAGTGCGTTCAACGCCGCGCTGAGGTTCGACATCGCCGCCGCCAGTACGGCGGCCATCACGAGGCCCGCTATGCCGCGCGGCAGATGGTCCCAAATGAACTGCGGATAGATGCGGTCCGGCACCGCCGGCGGCGCCTGCCCGGTGTCTTTGTAGTAGACGAACAGGATCAGCCCAATCACCAAAAACAACGAAAACTGAAAGAAAATCACTACCCAACTCGAAAACAGCGCCAGCCGGCTCTCTGCCTCGGTGCGGCCCGCCAGCAGCCGCTGGACCATCAACTGCTCGGTGCCATGGCTGGCCGTGGTCAGAAAAGCCCCGCCGATCAGACCGGCCCAGAAGCTGTAGGGCCGGCTGAAGAACTCGGCCGACCAGTCGAACCGGAAATCGAATACGCGGAGCTTATTTCCGGCCCGGGCCACGTCGACGATATGCGTCCAGCCGCCGGGCACCAGTTGGAAGATGACGTACAGACTGACGAGCGCCCCGAGGATATAGAGGAACATCTGCACGACATCGGTCCAGATGACGGCCGTCATGCCACCCTCGAAGGTGTAGAAAAGCGTCAGGGCCACAATCAGCAGAATCGAAGCCAGCTCGCCCGTGCCGAGGATGATGGAAATCACAATCGAGATGGCGAACACGCGCACGCCTTCGGCCATGGCCCGCAACAGCAGAAAGCTGCCGGCCGTCAACCGGCGGATGTCGGGGCCAAAGCGCCGTTGCATGAGCTCGTAGGCGGTGAACATTTCGCCGCGAAAATAGTGCGGCAAGAAGAGCGTGCTGATGATTATCCGGGCGACGAGGTAGCCCATCACCACCTGCAAAAAGCCGAAATCGCCTCGAAACGAGATTCCTGGCGTGCCGATCACCGTGAGCGTGCTCGTCTCGGCCGAAACAATGGAAAAGCCGATGGCCCACCACGGCGTACTGCGTCCGCCGAGGAAATAATCCTTCAACGACTTCTGCGAATTGCGGAACTGGGCGCCGAACCAGGTGATGCCGATCAGGTAGAAAAGAATGACGCCAAGATCAAAGTAGCGCATGGGAGGAAATGGGAGTGTAACATGACAGTTGCTGGAACAATTCGATTCAGGGTTCCATCTAAAAGGCGTAGCGTGAAGGGCATTGCGGCGGGGCCTGGAATTCGGGTATACTCCGGCTTTGCGTATTCTCACTCGGGAGGCATGAGTGTTTTTTCGGAAGACTTTACTCGTATTCGGCTTGGCCTTGGGCCTGGCCTTCGGACAGGAGCCCAGCTGGGTAGACCGGCAGGAGTACGAACTGGTAGTGGAGCAGATCGGTAAGGCGACCGACCCGGCCAAGAAGCTGGAGCTCCTGAACCAGTGGAAACAAAAATATCCCAAGACCGCCTTTGGCATGCAGCGCCTCGGCCAGTTCCTGGTGACCTACCAGCAACTCGGCAAGGCCGCCGACATGCTCGGCGTGGCCAAGGAGATCGCGGCCGCCGATCCTAAGAATTTTACCGGCCCATATTACGTTGCCCTCTTGACGACTTCGATGCAGACAACCGACCCGGCCGCCCTCGACGAAGGCGAGAAGGCCGCCAATCAGTTGCTGAGCGGTATCGACGACTACTTCGCCGACGCCAAGAAGCCGGCCGGAGTCGACGCTGCCGCCTGGAGCAAGCAGAAGGGCGATGTGCAGAACACGGCATGGCAGACGATTCTGTTCGTCTCGAACCAGAAGAAAGACCCGGTGCTGATTGAAGACCGGCTCCGGAAGTTCATCGAGTTTAAGCCCGCCAACGCCGAAGCAGCCTATAAGCTCGGTGCTGCCATCCTCGGCCAGAAGAAGGCCGAACGGCAGCCCGAAGCGCTGTGGCAAGTGGCCCGCGCCTGCGCTCTCACCGGCGCCGGCGAACTGCCCGCCGCCAACAAGAAGGCTGTTTGCGACTACTTGAATCGCGTTTACCCGCAGTATCGCGGCGACAAGAAGGGTCTCGACAAACTGATGGCGGATGCCGCAGCGACCCCCTTCGCGCCGGCCGGTTTCGCGATCAAGACCAAGCAGCAGGAAGACGTCGAACAGTTGGAAAACCTGAAGCAGAGCAATCCGCAACTGGCTCTGTGGGTGCAGTTGAAGCAGGAGCTGACGGGCGCCAATGCGGCCACCAACTTCGAAAGCAACCTGAAGGGTGCGGCGCTGCCGAAGCTCAAGGGGAAGCTGGTCTCGATGGACCCGGCCACTAACCCGAAGAAGATTGTGGTGGGTATCTCGGACGCCGCCACCCCGGAGATCACGATTGTGCTCGAAGGCGGAGTGGCTTTCCGGGGCAAGGCCGATCCAGGCACCGAGATCGAGTTTGAAGGAATCGGCAAGGAGTTTTCGGCCGATCCGTTCAACCTGACGGTCGAAGTGGATAAGGAAAAAATCACCGGTTGGCCGGTCCAGGCGGCGGCTCCCAAACCCGCGGCCAAGAAGGCTGCGCCGAAGAAGAAGTAGTCGCCCCAGCGGGCGACCGAAAGCGGGGGTGAGGCTGCGGCCTCACCCCCTTTTTATTGCCCGGTACCGGAAGCGCCCAGACACTCCCGCAACGCCCGGTCGAACTCGCGCAGAGCCGCCACCTCAGCAGCCTCGGCCCGCCGCTCGTACCCCCGGCCAACGAAGAACGGTTCCCCGCCCCGCCACACGAGCGCCGCAAAGCCCTGCTCAATCAGCAAGCCCGGCGCTCCGATGTTTCCGAAGCCCTTCTCGCGCCGCTCGACGAGCGAAACGAAGCCACCGCGTACAAACAGAAAATGGGTCGCGATCTCGGCCGGCAGCAGGTCAATCCCCGCCGCCGCCAGCCGCTCGAAGATTTCGAGCATGATTACATCTTGTACCGGCCGAGATCCTCGTCGTTCAGGCTCTCAAGCCACCGCTTCAACTCGTCGTTGGTCACCTTGTCCGATACCGAATTGGTTGCCTTCGACGTTCGGATCACCTGCTCGTCCACGTAGATCGGACAATCGGTGCGGAGCGCCAGCGCCAGGGCATCCGAGGGCCGGGAATCGACCGTGATCAACTCACCGTCTTTTTCAAGCCAGATCATGGCGTAGAAGGTGTCGTCCTTCAACTCGTTGACGACCACCTTGCTAACGTTGGTTTCAAGCCCCGCCAACAGGGTCTTGATCAGGTCGTGCGTCATCGGCCGCGGGGTGGCCACCTTCTCAATCTCAAGCGCAATTGCGTTCGCTTCGTACATGCCCACCCATATGGGCAGGATCGTTCCGCCGTCCACATCCTTCAGGATGACAATGGGCGTCTGGGTTACCGGGTCCATCATGAGACCCCGAATCTTCATTTCGATTTCCACGCGCCCTCCTGTTTTCATTCTACGCCGCTTGTCCAACCGCTTCACCCACCAGCGACACGGGGCCGGAGCGCGTGACCAGCACATCGAGATACTGCCCCTGCAGCGCCGCCGCCTGGCCGGACGGATGGGAGAAGTTGACCGTCTTATGCTGGGTCGTCTTGCCGACCCACTGGCCGGTGGCCAGATTGAAGAACTCGACGTGCACCTCGCAGGTCTCGCCGACGTAGTTGGCGTTATTCTGAATCTGGATCATCCGCTGCCGCTCCTGCACTTGCAGGTGGCGACGGCCCTTCTCTTCCTCGGTAATCTGGTCGCCGAGCACCAACGCCGGGGTGTTCGGCCGGGGCGAGTACTTGAAGTTGAAGATCGCATCGTACTGCACTTCGTCAAGCAGGGCCAGCGTATCTTCAATATCCTGATCGGTCTCGCCCGGAAATCCAACAATGATATCGGTCGTAATCGCCATGGGCCGCCGGGCCGCCTTCATCCAATGGATGCGTTCGAGGTACTGCTCCCGTGTGTACAACCGCTGCATGCCGGTCAGGATCCGGTTCGAACCACTCTGCACCGGCAGATGGATGTGATTGCACAGGGAGGGCGTCGCATCGATCGCCTCGACAATCGCCTTGGTAAAGTCCCGCGGATGCGACGTTGTAAAGCGCACCCGCCGGATGCCCGGCACGAGCCCCACCTGCTCGAGACAGGTGGCAAAATCCCAGCGCTTGGCCGAAGGATCGCGATAGGAGTTGACGTTCTGCCCGAGTAGCGTGATCTCGGTATAACCCAGGTCGGCCAGGCGGCGAACCTCTTCGATGACGCTATCGGCCGTCCGGCTCCGCTCCGGGCCGCGCGTGAACGGCACCACGCAATAGGCGCAGGCTTTATCGCAACCCTCGATGATGGTGACAAACGCCCGGTAAGGGTTATCCCGGCGGGTGTAGGGCGTGTCGAAGGCCTCTTCGGTATCCAGACTCAGCCCGGTCACCCGGCGGTCGCCCTGCTCAATCTGCACGAGCAGTTCCGGAAACTTCGTGTAGCTCGCCGAACCGACTACGAGGGAGACATGGGGCGCCCGTTCAAAGATCTTCTCGCCCTCTTGCTGCGCCACGCACCCGAGCACGCCAAACACCTGGTTGCCTTTACTGGCTCCTTTTTTGAAGTTCTGCAGTTTGTTAAAGACCTTCTGCTCGGCTTTATCGCGGATGGAGCAGGTGTTGTAGAGCACCAGACCGGCCTCTTCGGCCGTCGGCACCTGCAGATAGCCGCGCTCCCGGAGCGTGCCGATGACCTTCTCAGAGTCATGCACGTTCATTTGGCAGCCAAATGTCTCGATATAAAAGGAGCGATCCACAGTAACATTATAGGGGTTTACCGACTGTAGTTTCTGCCGCAAACACCCGAAAGAGAGCTTATGAGATGGTGGATCCCCGCCCTTTGCAGCGTTTCCGCCCTCTGGGCCCAGCCCCAGAGCAGCACGACCCGGACGTATACGTTCGACGCCAACGGCGCGCGCCAACTCGCCACGGAGAGTTCCACCGTCAACGGTTCGAGCGAACAGACGGTCCGGAATCTCAACGGCGGCGTGTCCCCCCTCGAACGGGTCGAGGAGCGCATCCTGCGGCAGGACTCCTCCGGCCGGGTGATCGAACGCATCATCCGTCCCTACGACGCCACGGGCCAGCCCGGCCCGCCGCAGAGACTGCAGATTGCCGAGCGCACGCGGCCGGACGGCTCGAAATCGGTTGAAACTGAGGTCTTCGCCGGCAACATCAGCGGCGGCTTCTCGTTGATTGAAAAGACGACGGCGATCTCGCGCACCGCCGGTAACGTGGAAACGATCGAGACGCAGGTGGCCCGGCCGACGCTGAACGGCGCGGTCGAACTGCTCGAACGCCGGCAGGCCCGTATCGAAACTGGCGGCCAGTCCCGGCAGGAGGTGGTCAACGTCGAACGGCGCGACGCCAACGGCCAGTTCCTGCCCGCGCTGCGCGAGGTTAAACAAACCCGGGAGAGCAGCGGCAAGACCACCGAGACGATGACGCAGTACCTGGCGGGTCCTGCGGGGCAACTGCAGTGGAACGGACAATCGGTCGCCGAGACGCAGAAGCAGCCCGACGGATCGCAGCGCAAGCAGGTTACCCTGTTTGGCAGCAACGCTCCCGGCCGCCCCAGCGCCGACCAGCCCCAGGTCCGCGAGCAGCAAATCATCGAAACGCGCAGCGCCAACGGCCAGACGGTGGAAACCTTGAGCATCCGCCGGCCCGCGCTCGACAACCCGGCCAACCTCGGCCCGCCCCAAAAGATCTCCGAAAAAGTCTGCACCGGCGCGTGCAAGTAAAATAGGGCCTATGCCCTTCCCGATCCATCGCCCCCGGCGTCTTCGCCGCACCCCGGCTATCCGTTCGCTCGTCCGCGAAACCCACCTGCAGCCGTCCAACTTCATCTTTCCGCTCTTCATCGTCGAAGGCGAGGGCATCCGCAAAGAGATCGGCGCCATGCCCGGGAACTTTCAGATGTCGATCGATGAGACCGTCCGCGAGTGCGCGCTGATCCACTCCCTCGGCATCGGCGGCGTCATTCTGTTTGGTATCCCCCGACACAAGGACGAAACCGCCACGGGCGCCTACGACGACGAGGGCATCGTGCAGCGGGCCGCGCGCGCCATTAAGCGCGAGGTCCCCGGCCTGCTGGTCGTCACCGATGTCTGCAACTGCGAGTACACCTCGCATGGCCACTGCGGCAAGATCGTCGACGGCGACGTGGACAACGACAATACCCTCGAGTGGCTGGCCGCTTCGGCTGTCTCGCACGCCCGCGCCGGCGCCGACATCATCGCGCCGTCAGACATGATGGACGGCCGCGTGGCCGCCATCCGCCGTGCGCTCGACCAGGCGGGCTTCCCCGATCTGCCCATCATGGCCTACGCCGCCAAGTTCGCTTCGAGCTACTATGGCCCCTTCCGCGAAGCCGCCGAATCCGCCCCCCAGTTCGGCGATCGCCGCACCTACCAGATGGATCCCGCCAACGCCCGCGAAGCGATGCGGGAGATGGCCCTCGACCTTGAGGAGGGCGCCGATATCCTGATGGTTAAACCCGCGCTCGCCTACCTCGACATCATCCGCCAGGCCAGCGACCGCTTCGACGTTCCGCTGGCCGCCTACCAGGTCTCGGGCGAGTTCAGCCAGATTGTCGCCGCCGCCCGCCTCGGCTGGGTCGACGGCGACCGCATGATGATGGAGTCGCTTACCGCCATTAAACGCGCCGGCGCCGGCATCATCCTCACCTACTTTGCCAAGGACGCCGCGCGGCTACTCGACTAGCGCCGAATAAGCCATCTGCACGAAGGCCGTGCGCTCGTCGCTGCCGCCTTCGCGGTGAATCATAAACACCCCGATCAGGTCCTTGACCGGATCGATGAAGTAGAACGTCCCGTACCGCCCGCCGTGGCCGTAGGTGCCCGGGCTCATCCCCATCGGCGAAAAACCCGGCCGGACCACGTAGGCGCCCAGCCCCCAGCCCATCCCCGGCCCGTTGGTGGCCAGTTCGCCCGTGTGCACCATCCGCATCAGCCGCACCGAAGCCGGCGAGAGCAGCCGGAAGCCGTTGGCGGCCTTCCCGTCCCGCAGCAGCGTCTGGTAGAGCAGAAACAGATCGCTCGCCGTCGAATAGACGCCGCCCTCCGGCAGCGAGTACTTGGCCCCGGCGCGGTATTTCATGGCGCCCTCGCCGAGCGGGTCGCTGGTGTATTTCACCGGCACGCCGTCCCGCAGGATATAGGCCGTCGGCATCCGCCCCCATTTCTCCTTCGGTGGGAATATATAGGAGTCCTTCATGCCGAGCGGCTCAAAGATCCGCTTGGTGAGAAACTGCTCGAAGGGTATCCCTGAATGCACCTCAAGCACCCGGGCCAGCACGGCGATGCCGGCGTTACTGTACTGCCACTTGCTGCCCGGCCGGAAGGCCACCGGCGTCTGCGAATAGACAAGCGCCACGTCGGCCAGCGGCTTGTGCAACGACCCGTGCAACTCCCCGATGCCGGGCGGCGGATTCAACGGCATCCCCGCCGTGTGGGTCATCAACTGCTGCAGCGTAATCTTGTCGGCGAGCGAACGAAACTCGGGCAGGTGCTTCTCCACCGGGTCCGCGATCGACAGCTTGCCCTCTTCGGCCAGCATCAGAATGCCCAGGGCGACCATGGGCTTGGTCATCGAATGAATCTGGAAGATGTGATCGGTCCGCAGCGGCGCCTTCGTTTCCAGGTCGAAATAGCCGGTCGCCTTGAGGTCCACCACGCCGCTCGCCCGGCCGACGAGCGTCACCACCCCGGCCACCTTGCCCGCTGCCACAAACTCCTGCATCCGGCCGGGAATTCTCTCAAGGCGCCCCATGTCGATCCCGTTCTGCGCCCACAGCGGCAGCGCCCCGAGCGCCGCGCCCAATAAACCTGCCAAGAGTACTCGCATGCCGGGTGATTGTATCAGTTCCAGGTCAACAAAAATGCAAACAGCCCGATCCAGAGCACCCCCATGAAGTGCCAGTACATCCCCGTCAGCCGCGCCTCCATCCGGTGACGCCGGAGCGGCTGCTCCTCGCCATCTTCGATACGACGCGACCGCCTATAGAGCCAGTGCATCCCGCCCAGGCCGCCAATCAGGTGCACCCCGTGGATGAAGCTGAAGACGTAAACCATATTCCCCTGCGGATTGCCCGCAATGCCCACGCCGCTCGCCAACAGCAGCCACCCCCCGGCCACCTGCGAGGCCAGAAACAGGTAGCCGGCGACGATCGTCACGAGCAGCCGTTGCCGGTAGGTGCGCAATTGCGCGCGCCGCAGCGACCGGCGCGCCCACTGCAGCGTCCCGCTGCTCGTCAACATCAGAACGGTCGAAAACCAGAAGACCCAGGGAATCGCCACCGCGGCCCGCGCCGGCTTGTCCGGCAGAATGAAGGCGTACGCAATCACCAAGGCAGCGAAAAAGCAGGCGATCGAGACGAGCGTGAGCACCATCCCCATCGTGCCCAAACTCATCCCGGCCGCCACCGGCGCCGGGCCCATCGGGCTAACCTCGGAATTCGTCATTGTTTCACGCTCTCCCTTACCATTTATGATGATCTAAGCAATGGCCGATTCTCTTTATTTATCGTACTGGCTCAGGAACTTCTCCGCCCTCTCCATGCTCCGCTCCTATGGAAAGATGCTCGAGAAGTTCCCCTACGCCCCGCAGAACCCCGCCCACAGCGTGCTTCGCATTGAAGCCATCTCGGCCAGCGAACCGCCTCTGCTCGAACGGTCCTTCGCCGATCCCCTCGACCCGCACGCCGTCCTCACCTGCGCCAACGAGTTCCTGCACGCCGACTGCGCCTATGTGCTCGAAACTTGGTGGGGCCTCTGGCAGTTCCGCAAAGATTGGGAGCTGCGGCCCGCCCGAGTTACCCTCTCCTGTTACGGCCCGGAGTTTTCCGATACCCCGCTCACGGACACTAACTCGCCCCCCGAGCATCTCCGGATCGATTGCGGTCTCGACTCCCACTACATCCCTTGGCCCGATGACCCGGCGAGCGCCTACTACACCCGGTCCAACCTGCGCGGACTACTCCGCCTGGTCAGCTACCTAGACGAGTCCCTGGCCGTCGAACGGCGCTCGCTGTGGTCGGAGTCGGGGGAAAACTTCGCCGGGAAACTCGCTGAAGCGATCAAAAACCTTTAGCGCTGCAATGGTTTAGCGGCGCTGACGGCTTGGCTGGTATCTGGTACCATAAAGTCATCCGAGTTGTGCATCTTCCGGCCTTTCCTGACAGCCTTACCGGGCTTGGCAGGGAGTCGATCAGCGATAAGCCTTAAGGTAGTAGGTAAGTTACGAAGGGTTCCTAAGGTGTTTTAATGCCGTCAGCTTCCGAAGGACCTGAATTGACCCTCGTACTATTCTCCCGTTACTATCGAGTCGAGGCTACTACGAGAGATGCTAAGCGGCACCCTGACCATGGAACCAACTGATACCCTTCTAGAGCGGGAGATCCCGAAAGTAAAGATGATTCGCGTCGCAATAGCCGACGATCATCCGATTGTTCGGGATGGGTTAAAAAAGCTCTTAGCATTAGAATCGGATGTGGAAGTAACCGGCGAAGCGGGCGATGGTCGGGCTGTCATCGAACTGGTCCAGCAGACCGATCCCGATGTCCTGCTGTTAGACCTGCGGATGCCCAACCTGGATGGCCTGCAGGCGCTCCAGACTATCCAGCAGACGAATCGCCGGACGCGGGTCATTGTCCTCACGGCGTCGGAGGACAAAAACGAGTTCGTCCAGGCGATGAAGCTCGGCTGCTCGGGCATCGTGTTGAAACAGACCGCTCCGGACCTGATTGTGAAGAGCATCCGGAAGGTCTACTCGGGCGAAATCTGGCTTGATTCACACACCACGGCGGCCGTGATGCGGCAGTTTGCCTCTCCCGGCTCGGAGCTCGCGGCTCAGGGCGGCGGTGGCGGCGGTAAGCAGCGCGAGCGCTCGCCGCTCAGCACGCGCGAACGCGAGATTGTGGCCCTGGTGGCGCAGGGTTATAAGAACAAGGAAATGGCCGAGAAGATGTTCATCAGCGAGCAGACCGTCAAGAACCATCTGCACAACATCTTTGACAAACTCGGCGTGTCGGACCGCCTCGAACTGGCGCTCTACGCCATTCACAAGGGCCTGCATCTGCAGGGCTAATTCCGCCGCGATCGTTTATCCTGGGGAGCATGCGCATCGTGTGCCTGCTCCTCATTTTCTTTTCCGGCGCCGCGGGACAGCCCCCCTCTCCACTGCCTCCGGTCCGGGAACAGGCGGCCATTCAGCAGGAATGGCTGAAACTACGGCTCGAGCGCACGCTGCCTCCGCTACTGCGCCAGTACGGCATCGACATGTGGCTCGTCGTCTCGCGGGAGTACAACGAGGACCCGGTGTTCCACTCCCTCGTCTCACCCACAATGTTCGCCGCCCGCCGCCGCACCATTTACGTCTTCTTTGACCGCGGCCCGGAGCGGGGCGTCGAACGCCTCGCCCTCGGCGGAGGCTCCAACGGGGGCCTCTATGAGGTGTACCGGGAACCCAGCCCGGCGCCGGGCAACTCCGTCCGCGAGCTGTGGGGCGAAGGCCAGTGGCTGCTGCTTAAGAAGGTGATTGAACACCGCCAGCCCCGCACCATCGGCATCAACATCTCCCGCACGCACGCCTTTGCCGATGGCCTCACCGCCGGCGAGTACGAACAGATGCTTGAGTATCTTGGCCCGGACATCACCAAGCGTTTCCGGCGCAGCGAACTGCTCGCCCTCGACTATGTCGAGGCCCGGCTGCCGGAGATGATGCCCTTCTACCGGAAGCTCATGACGATGGCCCACGAACTGATCGGCCGGGCGTTTTCGGCCGAAGTCATCCGTCCCGGCCGCACCACCAACCAGGACGTGGTCTGGTGGCTCCGCCAGCAGGTGGCCGACCGCAGCCTGGGCACCTGGTTCCAGCCCTCGATCCGCGTCCAGCGCCAGGCCAAAACCGCGACGGCGGCCAGTTTCCTCTCCGAAGACGGCCCCGTGGTCATTGAGCGTGGCGATGTCCTCCACGTCGATTTCGGTCTCGAGGGCCTCCGCCTGAATACCGACACCCAGCACATGGGCTACGTGCTCGGCGAAGGCGAAACCGAGCCGCCCGCCGGCATCCGCCGGGCGCTCGAAAAGGCCAAGCGCATGCAGGATCTGCTGCTCGAACGGATGAAGCCCGGCCGGTCGGGCAACGAGGTGCTGGCCGAAACCCTGGCGCAAGTGCTCGACGAAGGCATCCGCGGGACCGTCTACTCCCACCCGATCGGCGACCACGGCCACGGCGCCGGACCGCTTATCGGCCTGTGGGACCGCCAGCAGGGCGTCCCGGGCCGTGGCGATGTCCCGCTCAAGAGCGGCACCTGGTTTTCAATCGAGCTCTCGGCCCGGACCCCGGTGCCGGAATGGGGCGGGCAGGAGTTGTTTGTCGGCATGGAAGAGGAGGCGTGGCTGACGCCGGAGGGCAGGATGCAGTGGGTACTTCCGCGGCAGGAGCGTTACCATCTCGTCAAGTAAGCCCCAGCCGTTTCCGCCGGTTCTGCTCCTGCCGCGCAAAGACCGGCACAAGCCGCGTCTCGATTAACGCAAAAGCGGCCGGCAGCCCTCCCTGCTGGTAGAGTCGGCCGATCTCGGCCTCCACCGCGGTCGGCTCGCCCCAGGCGCTCAAGAACTGGTTGGAAGTCATCCGCGTGTACTTATCGCCGTCGAGGACGCCATCGTCGCGAAGAATCTTCTCCCGGACATAAAGCGCCAGTACGGCATCGCCCAGCCAGGCCTGCTGGAGCAGCACAGATCGATCGTCAAATCGCGTCATCACCAAGGTCTATTGTCGCCTACCGCGGCGCCAGCCACGCGCGGAGGACTGCCCAGGGGCTGGTTTGCACCGCGATCTTCTGCGCCGCGCCCCAAATGCCGCGCGGACCGGCAAAGGCCGGCTGGACGGTGTAGCGGAGGCCAAGCGACAACGGATTGCCGGATTTGACGGCACCCGACCCTGCGCGCTGATCCGGCAGTAGCTGTTTTCGATCGTATGCGACCCGCTGAGTCCAATCGCTCGGCCGAGTTCATCAGCAGAGCCCTGAAAAGTGGCCGTCAGCGTTTGCGTCGCCGTGGTGGCCGTGGGCGAAGAGAGCTGATTGGTCCGGGAGAAGCTGGCGGCCGCTTCGGGAACCAACGCCGCGCCGATCGTCTGCCCGAACTAACGTTGGTTTCCGACAGACTTCACAACAGGCTCACCCGTCGTGAACGGCTCCGCCAGTAGCCGCCCGGTTTGCCGCAGATGGTTGCCTTCGACACAAATCACCGTCCCTCGCCCCGGTTTCCGGCGCTGCCGCCGTTGCGAAAGTTGCCGAACTCGCCGCTGGATAGGCGCGGGGTTTGGATCAAGACGGGTGGCCCTGGGTTCCCCTCTTTTGCGCTCTCCGGGCAAAAGGAAGCTGATGTGGGAGCTGGTGAAGTGCTGATACCGGTCTCGGTGTCCTGCCGCTTGCACCAGACCATGCAGATAGGCGGCAAGACGCCGCTCGGGTGGGCCCGGCGCGTGGGGGGGAGGTTGCGGGGCCACGACCAGGCGACCTCTGAGGATTCGTCCGGAGAAATTGCCAACCCGCCGCCAGAGGGTCTAAATCTAGATATCTCGTGTCCGGTTGAGTCGCTCGTGGTGGCGGAAGGCTTCTCCTCAACTAAGCTGCCAAATTTGGGCAGCGTTGGCAAGGACTCGATTTCCCCAAGGCACCACGGCGACGGCTGTGAAAAACCCTGATCTCAAACCTTCTCCTTTGCTGAAACTTTAAGGCTGATAGGTAGCCTGCACCGTGTTGCCCGTCACGGTGCCGGTCAACCAGCCCACATCGGGGACAACGGGAATTGAGCATCCCGCCCCTGTCGTCACCGCCACCGTCCCCGAACCGGCCGTAGCAGGAACACTCGCGCTCGACGCCGCCAGTTGAAAGGTGCAGGTGAAGTTCGCCGTCACGGCCCGCGCCCCGGTCATGGCCAGCGCCTGCGGGTTCGCACCGCCGCTGAGCGCGCCCGAAAAGCCGGTGAATGCGTAGCCGGGTGCCGCCGTCGCCACCAGAGAGACGTTGGTTCCAAGCGCATAGTAGTCGTCCGCCGAACCGGGCGTGCCCACAATCGTCCCGCCGGCGGACGGACTCGCACTCCGCGTCAGCTGCACTCGAACATTGTAGTTGGCGGTGTAGGAGGCGCCCGTCGGGCTGAGCGTGATCGTCCGTGAAGCCGCCCCCCCATCGCTCCAACCGGCGAAGGTCGCCTGTACGCCCGCCCCGCTCTGGGAGGCCGGCGCAGTCACCGTAATCACCGTCCCGGCGGCGGGTTCAAGACTGAACGGCGCGGTCCGGCTCTCCCCGTTCACCACCAACTGCAGCCCGGACGGCACGGTCACAAACGTCGTCGGCGTCGACCCGGTGAATCGTCGCACCCGCTGGTTCCGGGTATCGGCCGTGAACACCCGGCCCAGGCTATCAACGGTCACGCCACGCGGGTCATACAGCGCCCCCACCGCCGGTTCGCCGCCGTCCCCCGAGAAACCGGCCACCCCGGTGCCCGCCACCGTCCGGATCACCCCGGCCGGGCTCACCTCCCGGATCCGATGGTTCCCGCTGTCGGCGATAAGGAGACCACCCGCCCCGACCGCCAAACCAGCCGGAAAGTTCAGCCCGGCCGCCGTGGCCGGCCCCCCGTCGCCGGCCGACCCGGGAGTCAGCGTGCCCGCCACGGTCGTAATCGTTCCCCCGGGCCGGAAGCGCCGGATCCGTGAGCCGTCGGCCACGTAAAGATTACCCCCACTATCGAGCGCTAAACCGTTCGGACCGGCCAACTGAGCCGCCACGGCGCTACCTTCGTCCCCCCCCGTCCCGTAGACGCCTGACCCGGCCACGGTCGTGATCACTCCTCCACTCACCCGGCGGACCCGGTTCGAGTAGTCTGCTACAAACAGGTCTCCGCTCCCGTCCACCACCACCGCCGAAGGCAGAACCAGCCGCGCCGACGTCGCCGCCACCCCGTCGGCCAGGGAGGTGCCGCCTCCGGCTACGGTCGAAATCACCCCGCCCGGCGTTACCCTCCGGATCCGGTCGTTGAAGGTATCGGCGATATACAAATTGCCCACCCCGTCCACCGCCACCCCCGACGGACGGTACAGCGTCGCCGCCGTCGCCGCCCCACCATCGCCGCTGAACAGAATCCCCCCCGAACCCGCCACTGTCGTCACCGTCCCGGCGGGAGTGACCCGGCGAACCCGGTGGTTCTCGGCATCGGCGATATAG
The DNA here is from genome assembly GCA_026393985.1 of Acidobacteriota bacterium. Lineage (GTDB taxonomy): Bacteria > Acidobacteriota > Terriglobia > Bryobacterales > Bryobacteraceae. The sequence continues at coordinate 62,123 of JAPKZB010000079.1, read as the reverse complement.
AGGTTCCCCGCCCCATCGAGCGCCACCGCGGCCGGACCGGACAGCTGCGCGCTCATCGCCTCCCCCCCGTCGCCGCTGAACCCGGCCGTGCCGTTGCCCGCCACCGTCGTAATCACCCCGCCCGCCGAGATCATCCGGACCCGGAAGTTGCTGGTATCGGCCACGTACACCGACCCGCCCGGCCCCGCGCAAACCCCCAGTGGCTGGTAGAGCGCCGCCCCGGAGGCCAGGCCTCCATCGCCCCCGAACGCCGGGGTACCATTCCCGGCAAGCGTCGTCATCACCCCGCCCGCCACGCGCCGGATCCGCTGGTTGGCCTGGTCGGCTATGAAAATTGTGCCGGCAGGGTCCACGGCCACCCCGGCCGCATCGCCGAGCTGGGCCGCCACCGCGCTCCCGCCGTCGCCCGTAAACCCCATCGTCCCGGCCCCGGCCACCGTAGTAATGATTCCGTTCGTCGCCACGCGGCGGATGCGCCGATTCCAACGATCGGCGATGTAGACGTTGCCCGCTGCATCCACCGCCACGCCGCGGGGCTGCCACAGCAGCGCCGCCGTTGCCGCCCCGCCGTCCCCCCCAAAGCCCGGCCCACCCGTGCCGGCGATCGTCGTCAACACCCCGCCGTTCAGCCGCCGGACCCGGTTGTTACCCGTATCGGCCACATACACGGTCCCCGCCGCGTCCACCGCCACCCCAAACGGCGTGTTCAACTGATTCTGCGCCCCCCCCGCCACAGTCGAAATCACCCCGGCCGGCGTGACCAGCCGGATCCGGTGGTTCCCGGTGTCGGCAATGTAGACGTTCCCCGCCCCGTCCACCGCCACGCCGTTCGGGTCCTGCAACTGCGCCGCCGTCGCCTGCCCCCCGTCGCCGCTAAAGCCCGGCACCCCCGACCCGGCGACTACCGTTATCCCCCCGCCCGGCGCCACACGACGCACCCGCTGGCTCTCCGTGTCGGCGATGTATAGATTGCCCGCCGTATCCATCGCTACCGCACGGGGCGACCGCAGCGCCACCGCGGTGGCTACCGGCCCCTGCCCCGGACCACCCGCAATGGTGACAATCGTGTTCTGGCCGCACAAGAGCGTCGGCAAACACACCAAGGCCAGAATCCGAAGTACGACGTGAAATCCCGATTGCACCATGAGAACAACAGCCAAACCGAGCTCAGGAGGCTACTCCCCGTCGGATAAGCCCTTCCCCTAGGGGCGTTATCGGACTCAAACGGCTGGCTCATCAGAAAACGTGACGCTAGGATTTCACCGACCCACGGCACAAAAAAAGACGGTGGCGCCGGTAAGCGCCACCGTCCGGTCCGTTTGTTCTCTCGCCCGTTAGTTCAGTTCGAAGCGGTCCAGGTTCATCACCTTGGCCCAAGCCTTGGCAAAGTCCTGGGCAAACTTCTCCTTGCTGTCGGACTGCGCATAGACCTCGGCCACCGCGCGCAGCTCCGAGTTGGAGCCGAACGCCAGATCCACCGGCGTCGCCGTCCACTTCAGCTTGCCCGAAGCCCGGTCGACGCCCTCGTACAAACCCTCGCCCTGCGCCGACTTGGTCCACTTGGTGCCCATGTCGAGCAGGTTGACAAAGAAGTCATTCGTCAACGCCCCCGGCCGGCTCGTGAACACCCCGTGCGCCGCCGCGCCGCTGTTGGCATTCAACGCCCGCAGACCGCCCACCAGCACCGTCATCTCCGGCACCGTCAGCGAAAGCAGGCTCGCCCGGTCCACCATCTGCTCCACCGGCGACTGCGCCTGACCCGCCCGGAAGTAGTTCCGGAACGCGTCCGCCTGCGGCTCGAGGAAGGCAAACGCCTGCACATCGGTCTGCTCCTGCGAAGCGTCCACGCGGCCCGCCGCAAACGGAACCGCCACCGAGACCCCGGCATCCTGGGCCGCCTTCTCAACCGCCGCGCTGCCGCCCAACACAATCAGATCGGCCAGGGAGACCTTCTTCTTACCCGTGTTGAACTCCCTCTGGATCCCCTCCAACTTGCCGAGAACCTTTGCCAGCTCAGCCGGATTGTTGGCCGCCCAGTCCTTCTGCGGGGCCAGCCGAAGCCGCGCGCCGTTGGCGCCACCGCGGTTGTCGGTTGCCCGGAAGGTCGCTGCCGACGACCAGGCGGTCCGCACCAGCTCCGGCACCGTCAGACCCGAGGCCAGAATCTTCCCCTTCAACGCCGCAATCTCTTTCGCGTTGACCGGCGCCGACTCCGCCCTTGGCAGCGGATCCTGCCATACCAAATCTTCCTTTGGCACCTCCGCGCCCACGTAGCGCGACTTCGGACCCAGGTCCCGGTGCGTCAGCTTAAACCACGCCTTGGCGAAGGCCAGCTGAAACTCCTCAGGCTTCTCGCGGAAGCGCATGGCGATCTTCCGGTAGCTCGAATCCATCTTCAGCGCCAGGTCGGTGGTGAACATGATCGGCGCGTGCCGCTTGGCTGGATCGTGCGCGTCCGGAACGGCGGTAGCCGCCTGCCCGTTGGCCGGAATCCACTGCGTCGCCCCGGCCGGGCTCTTGGTCTTCACCCACTCGTAGGCGAACAGGTTTTCGAGATACTGCGAACTCCACCGGTTCGGTGTCGATGTCCAGGCGCCTTCAAGGCCGCTCGTCACCGTATCCACACCCTTACCGCTGCCGCACTTGTTCTTCCAACCAAGGCCCTGCTCTTCGAGCGCAGCCCCCGCCGGGTCCGGGCCCACGCACTTATCGGGAGCGTGCGCACCGTGAGCCTTCCCAAACGTGTGCCCGCCCGCGATCAGCGCCAGCGTCTCCTCATCATTCATCGCCATCCGGCCAAACGTCTCGCGGATGTCCCGCGCGGCCGCCAGCGGATCGGGATTGCCGTTCGGGCCCTCCGGATTGACGTAGATCAAACCCATCTGCACCGCCGCCAGCGGCTTGGCCAGATTGCGGTCCCCGCTGTAACGTTCATCGGCGAGCAGCTTCTTTTCCGGGCCCCAGTACACCAAATCCGGCTCCCAGTCATCCCGCCGGCCGCCGGCGAAACCAAACGTCTTGAAACCCATCGACTCCATGGCGACGTTGCCCGCCAGGACCATCAAATCGCCCCAGGAGAGCTTCTGTCCGTACTTCTGCTTCACAGGCCACAGCAAACGGCGCGCCTTATCGAGGTTCGCGTTGTCAGGCCAGCTGTTGAGCGGGTCAAACCGCATCTGGCCGCCGCCGGCGCCGCCGCGGCCGTCGGTCACCCGGTAGGTGCCCGCGCTGTGCCACGCCATCCGGATAAAGAACGGGCCATAGGTCCCATAATCGGCCGGCCACCAGTCCTGCTTCGTCGTCAGAACCTTCTGAATATCCTGCTTGACCACTTTCAGGTCCAGCGTGGCGAAGGCTTTGGCGTAGTCGAAGCTCTTACCAACCGGATCCGACGACGCCGCATGCTGCCGCAGCGGGGACAGGTCGAGTTGGTTCGGCCACCAGAACTGATTGGGCTTGGGGGCCTGGGCGGTGGCCGAATCGGGCCGCACCAGGCTGACTGCGGCAATCGCGGACGCGGCCAGCAGCCTCTTTAAGTTGGTCTTCATAAACACTCCTCATCCGCGTTGATGCTTCTAATCCCCCGAAAGAGACAGAGAAGCGAACAATCCGGGCAATACCTCCCATAGGCTTTGGCTATAGGCCTTCGCGATCGCAGACTCGGCGATGGATCAAAATGGAAAGGAATGGGGATCTTGATTTGGCTCGTGAGCATGGCGGCCCTGGGGCAAGCGGCCCCGGGACAATCGCCCCCGGTGCAGTCGAAAGAGTTGCGCGGCATCGTCAAACAGGGAGGATCGCCCGCGCCCGGCGCCGTCGTCACCATCTCCCACGGGGCGGTCCGCCGCACCGCGATGACCAACGAAAATGGCGAGTATGGGTTTCGCGGCGTAGCCGAAGGCGCCTGGGCCGTGCAGGTAGAACTGCCCGGCTTCAAGACCGAGCGGAGGGAACAGATCACCGGCGCTGCCCCGGCGGAGTGGAATCTCCAACCGGGCCTCTCCTTTGAACGGCCCGCCGCCGCTGAACGGCCCGCCGCCGCGGCTCCACCCCGACGCGCCCCCGCCCAGCGCCCCACCACCGCCCAACCCAAGCCCGTCGCTCCCCCGCCCCTCGTCTCCGAGGCCCAACGGCTGAGCGACGATAAGGAAGAGGCAAAAGCCGGACCCGCGCCCCTCACCGACTGGATGGCGCCCGAGTTCCGGCCCCTCAAAAAATCTCCCTACAACGGCTCCCTCGCCGGCCTATGGAACCAGCCGGCCTGGGATGCCCGCGCCTACTCGCTCACCGGCCAGCGTCTGGCCAAGCCGGACTACCACCGCGGCCAGGGCCTCGCCGCCTTCGGGGGCCGCGACTTCTCGCTCAACTATCAGTGGATGCGCAATCGCAGCCCCCAAACCGTCGCCGGCCTCGTGCCCACCCCGGCCCAGCGCGCCGCCGTCCGCAACCCGCAGGCGGCCGAGTTAGTCCGCTTCTATCCGGAAGCTAACTTCGCCGAAAGCTCCCAATACAACTTCCAGAAGATGGTGACCAGCGGCTTCCATCAGGACGAGGTGCAGAGCAAGTGGCAGCGCACCCTGCGCCGCCACACCGTCCTCAGCAGCTTCTCCTGGCAGAGCACGCGGACCGACGCCGAAGACCTGTTCGGCTTTGTCGACCAGACCCGCACCGGCGGCGGCAACCTCACCGCCGCCTACCGGCGCGCCTACGGCCCGCGCGCCTTTGTTCGCCTCGGCGCGCAGCTCACGTGGCTCGAAAACGAAGTCACGCCTTTCTTTGCCAACCGCCGCAACGTCTCGGCCGCCGCCGGCATCACCGGCAACAACCAGGACCCCATCAACTGGGGGCCGCCCACCATCGAGTTCAGTGGTGGCCTCGCCCCCCTCAAACCACCCGCCGCCGTCTGGCGCCGCAACCAGGTCGCCGGCCTGACCGGCGACGGCTCGCTCGTGCGCGGCAAACATACCTGGAGCGGCGGTTTCGCCTACCGGCGGCAGCAGTTCAACATCATTGGCCAGGAGGAGGCCCGTGGCGCTTTCACCTTCACCGGTGACGACTGGGCCAAGTTCAGCGCGGGACGCCCCGATACCGCCCTGCTCGCCTACGGCAACGCCGACAAGTACCTCCGCGGCGCCACCGCGGAACTGTTCACGAACGACGACTGGCGCCTCCACCCCGCCCTGACACTCAACCTCGCCCTGCGCTGGGAGTACTGGTCGCCCCTCCACGAAAAATACGGCCGCCTGGTTAACCCCGGCGGCCCACTGCGGCCCGACCGCAACAACTTCTCGCCGCGGGTCGGCCTGGCCTGGCGCCCCTGGCAGGCGCCCGTGGTCGTGCGGGCCGGCTACGGCGTCTTCCATGACGCGGCCGTCTACGCCCCGGTCATGATGCGCATGGCCCAGCAGGCACCCTTGTCCCGCAGCCTCCGCCTCGGTGCCTCCCCCGCCCTGCCCCTCACCCTCGCCAACGGCTTCCCGGCCGGGGCCGCCGCGGCCTTCTTCGGCGTCGACCCCCACTTCCGCGTCGGCTACGCCCACAGCTGGCAGGCTTCGGTCCAAGCCGTGCTGCCCGCCGAATGGGAGTTGCTGCTCCTCTACCAGGGCACCCAGGGCACCCGCGGCCAGCAGCAGACGCTCCCCGGCACCGACCCCGGCCGCGCCCTCCCCGGCGGGGGAGCCACCTACCTGACCTCGAACGGCACCTCCAATCGCCAGGCCGGCAACCTCCGCCTCAGCCGCCGCCTGGGTGGCCGCCTCTCGGCTTCCGTCAACTACATCTGGTCCAAGGCCCTCGACAACACCGCCCTCGGCCCGAAGGGTCAGGGAGCCACCTACATCGCGCAGAACTGGCTCAATCTGGCCGCCGAACGCGGCCGCTCCAACTTCGACCAGCGCCACACCTTCTCCGGCACCGCCGAATTCAACTCCGGCGCCCGCACCCCCTGGCGCTGGGCGCGCGACTGGAGCTGGACCGTGCAGTGGGCCGCCGGCTCCGGACTACCGCTCACCCCGCAGTGGCTGGCCCCGGTCCCCGGCACCGGCGTCATCCATAGCTGGCGGCCGGACTACACCGGCGCCAATCCCTATCAGGCCCCCGACGGCCTGCAGCTCAACCCCGCCGCCTTCGCCCCGCCCCGCCCCGGCCAATGGGGCAACGCCGGCCGCAACTCCCTCAACGGCCCGCCGCAGATCGCCGTCAACACCTCACTCACGCGCCTGTTCCGCACCAAAGGCCGCGCCGTGTGGGAGCTCCGCGCCGAAGCCGCCAATGTGCTCAACAACGCAACGTTTCCGCAATGGAATACGGTAGTCGGCAACGCGCAGTTCGGGGTGCCCCTGGCGGGCAACCCGATGCGCATGGTGCAGGTGCTCGGGCGCGTGCGCTTTTAACGCCGCTAAATCACCGTCGGCACAATCTCCAGATCCGGCACCGCGGCCCGCGGATGCAGCACGGCAACGCTCAGAATAATCTCGGCCACATCCTCGGGCTGCAGCGCCTTGGCCAGTGTCTCGGCCGATGGCTTCACCGGCCGCTTCTCCATCAACTCGGAGTCCACCAGCCCCGGGCACACCACGCAGGTCCGGATCCCGTGCTCCCGTTCCTCCTGCCGGATGGCCGCCGCCAAACCCAGCATGCCGCGCTTCGACGCCTGGTAAGCCGCGCCGGAAACGTCGGCGTACTTGCCCGAAATCGACGACACGTAAATCAAATGGCCCTTGCCGGCCGCCCGCATCGCCGGCAGCAGCGCCGCCGTCAGCGAGTACGGTCCGTTCAGATTCACCTCGATCAGTTCGTTCCAGATGGTCCGGTTCAGCCGGGTCATCGCCCGGTCCGGCGTGTTGGTTCCCGTGGCGAAAACAAGAATGTCCACGCCCCCCAACTTGGCCACCGCATCGGCGGCCAACGCCTCCATCGACTCGTGCGAGGCGGCATCGGCGGTGCCGTAGGCGATCTCGTGACCTTCGGCGGCGAGTTCGGCCGCCAGTTCAGAAAGCCGCTCGGCGCGGCGGGCCGCCGCATACACCTTGGCGCCGGCGCGGGCAAAAAGACGGGCAGTGGCGCGGCCAATTCCGCTGGAGGCGCCGACGATGAGGGTTCTTTCCCCTTGAATAGATACAGGCACGAACCATCTATAGCACTATTCGCACCGCCCTGTTTCGATATGATGTTCCCTGATGCAGACCCTGACCCGCCGTACCTTTGTCGCCGCCTCGGCCGCGGCGCTGGCACTCGAAGCCAAGTCGTTAAAGACCTTCGGCGCCCAGCTCTATTCGCTCCGCTCCATCATTGACAAGGACCCCCTCGCCGTCCTACAGGGCCTCGAAGCCGCCGGCTACACCGAAGCCGAAGTTATCCGCGGCAACATGGACAAAATCTGGTCCGCCCTCAAACAGACCAAGCTGAAACCCGTCAGCCTGCACATCGATACCCGCATGTTCACCGCCGATATCGACAAACTCAACGCCACCCTCGACGACGCCAAACAGCGCGGCTTCCGCTACGCCGTCTGCCCCTACATCGCCCCGCAGGACCGCGGCGGCGTCGACGTCATCAGGAAACTAGCCGACACTCTCAACCGCGCCGGCCAGCGCTGCCAGGCCGCCGGCATCCAACTCTGCTATCACAACCACGCCTTCGAATTTGAACCCGTCAAGGAAGGCGGCAACCTCCTCGACGTCCTCATGAAGAACACCGACCCCAAACTCGTCGGCCTCGAACTCGACATCATGTGGGCCCAGGTCGGCGGCGTCGAACCCGTCAAACTGTTCGAAAAGTACAAGGGCCGCATCCCTCTCGTGCACATGAAGAACGTCAAGGCCGGCATCGGACCGCAATACCATGAGCGCGTGCCCCGCGAGGCGTTTGAAGAGGTCGGCAAAGGCGTCATCGCCATCGGTCCCGTCCTGCAGGCCGCCCAAAAGGCCGGCGCCCGGCATTTCTTCGTCGAACAGGACCAGACCCCGGGCAATCCGCTCGACAGCCTGCGCGGCAGCGCGCAGTACCTGAAGTCGCTAAATTTCTAGGAGACAAACATGAGCAAGCGTACCTCCATCGGCACCTGGGCCTACACCATCGGCCCCTACGGCCCCAACCCCATTGATTTCGATACCGTCTGCACCAAGTTGAAAGCCCTCGGCTTCGATGGCGTCGAACTCGGTTCCTTCCCGCCCCACCCCAATCCCGGCAACCCCAACGGCCCCAACGAAGGCTGGGCCGGCGCCCTGCCCGAAAAGGCCCAGCGCGAAGAACTCGTCGCCAAAATGAAGGAACGTGGCCTCGCCTTCAGCGGCATCGCCGCCAACCTCTGGGGCGAAAAACTCATCAACACCGACGACACCACCAAGTACGTCGCCGAGTTCCGTAAAAACTCCGAATTTGCCCGCGACCTCGGCATCGGCGGCGTCCGCGTCGATTGCGTCCAGCCCCCCACCATCCACCGCGAAGTCGATCACGCCACCGCCCTCGCCCGCATCGCCGGCGCCTGGAAAGAGTGCTGCGACATCGCCGCCGCCAACGGCCAGTACGTCACCTGGGAGTTCGAACCCGGCTTCGCCTTCAACAAACCCAGCGACATCGTCCGCGTCCACGACGCCGTCGGCAAAGACAACTTCGGCCTCATGTACGACACCTGCCACGGCCAGATGGTCGGCGTCGTCGGCGCCCGCCAGGAAGGCGAAAAAGAGGTCTTCGCCTCCCAACTCGAACTCATCGCCCTCCTCGCCGGCCGCATCAATCACATCCACCTCATCGACTCCGACAACCAGTGTCACAAGGACGCCAACGGCGAGGACGAAACCTCCAGCCACCCGCCCTTCGGCCTCGGCGTCCTCGACTTCGACTCCATCGTCCCCGCCCTCGTCAAAGCCGCCGCCCCCCGCATCCGCCACGACTGGTGGACCATCGACCTCTGCTTCTGGCCCGATGCCTGGGCCGCCACCGAAACCTGCAAAAAAGCCCTCGACGGCCTCGTCGCCCGCTACGGAGCATAATCCCATGAAAGAACTTCGCGTTGGCATGATCGGCTATGGGTTCATGGGCCGAACCCACTCAAACGCCTATAAACGCCTCACTGACTTCTTCCCCGTTCACCACAAGCCCGTCCTCAAGGCCGTCTGCGCCCGCAACGCCGAAAAGGCCCGCGCCTTTGCCGACAACTGGGGCTACGAACGCATCGAAACCGACTGGCGCGCCCTGGTCGAAGCGCCCGATATCGACCTGATCGACATCGGCTCGCCCAACAACACCCATATGGAGATCGCCTTGGCCGCCGCCGCTAACGGCAAAATGGTCGTCTGCGAAAAACCCCTCGCCATGACCGTCGCCGAGGCCGAACAGATGGTCGCCGCCGTCGAAAAAGCCGGCGTCCCCAACATGGTCTGGTTCAACTACCGCCGCGTGCCCTCCATCGCCCTCGCCAAACAGATCGTCGACGAAGGCCGCATCGGCCGCGCCTTCCACTACCGCGCCACCTACCTCCAGGATTGGACCATCGCCGAGGACGTCCCCCAGGGCGGCCCCGGCCTCTGGCGCCTCGATGCCGACGTCGCCGGCAGCGGCGTCACCGGCGACCTCCTCGCCCACTCCATCGACACCGCCATGTGGCTCAACGGACCCATCTCCCGCGTCGTCGCCAAAACCGAAACCTTCGTCAAGGAACGCACCCACGTCGAAACCGGCAAAGTCCAACCCGTCACCATCGACGACGCCTGCATGTTCCTCGCCGAGTTCGCCAACGGCTCCATGGGTACCTTTGAATCCACCCGCTACGCCCGCGGCCGCAAAAACTTCAACACCTTCGAACTCAATGGCGCCGAAGGCAGCCTCTACTTCGACCTCGAAGAGCCCGAATACCTCCAGTTCTTCGAATACCGCCAGCAGCAGAGCGGCAAGAAGACCGAGAGTCATCTCACCGGCTGGCGCAAAATCCACACCACCAACGGCGAACACCCCTATATGAAGCACTACTGGGTTCCCGGCACCTGCATCGGCTACGAACACACCTTCCTCAACGCCATCGCCGATTTCGTCCTCGGCATCGAGTCCGGCCAACCCACCCAGCCCGACTTCCGCAACGCGCTCCAAACCCAGCGCGTCTGCGATGCCGTCCTTGAAAGCGCCCGCACCGGCCAGTGGAAGACCACCGGAGTCGAACTGCCCTAACCCTGCGCTATCCTGGGTCCAGTGCACGCCGACCGGTACCAGGAAATCGAAGTCAAACTCGCAGTACCCGACGTGCCGGCCATGCGCGCCACCCTCGCCGCGGCCGGCTTCGTCGAATTCGCTCCCCGCAGCCTCGAACAGAACCGCATCTACGACTACCCCGATGGCGCCCTCCGCCAGCGCGGAGAACTCATCCGCCTACGCGAGTACGCTGGCCACCGCATCCTCACCTACAAAGGCCCCGCCACCGTCGACCGCCACAAGCAGCGCGAAGAGATCGAAGTCGACGTCGCCGACACCGCCATCCTCGCCATCATCCTCGGCAAACTCGGCCTCGAACCCCGCTTCCGCTACGAAAAGTTCCGCAGCGAATGGCAGCAACCCCACCAACCCGGCGTCGCCATGCTCGATGAAACCCCCATCGGCGCCTTCCTCGAACTCGAAGGCCCCGGTGAATGGATCGACCGCGCCGCCCTCGCCCTCGGCTTCACCGAAGCCGACTACCTCAATCTGAGCTACGCCCGCCTCTTTGCCGATCATTGCACCAAACGGGGCAAAACGGCCGGTGATATGCTTTTCCCGCCTTCCCCCGGCGTCTGACGCCCCCTTAGCCCTTCCGCAAAAGACACCTACCACCCCGTTTTCCGCTTGCCCCCGCACGCCCCCGTGCCTATAATTCGAAGTAGGCATCAGTACGCACAGTACCGAGTTCCGCGTTCGAATTTTGGCCCACTCTATTACTTTTCCCATGATTACAAGCATCGTGATCATCATTCTGTCGCTGGCGTTGTTCCTCTACTGGTTCCGCTACTCCTGTCTGCTGATTCTGGAGTCCCGACTCAACGAGGAGGAAGCCCAGATCAGGGTCGGTAACGATTCTCAGGAAAACATCGACGCGCACTGGGACCAGCAGCTCGCGCAGGCTTCGTCGCTCTCCGATCTGCAGCAGGTCCGCCACGCGCTCAACCAAGACCTCCGCCTGATTCAAGATCTCGCCCAGCGGCAGGATGGCGAACAAACCGCCGCCCCCTCCCTCGAAAGCCGGCTGCTGGTGATCGACTATCATCTGTTACAAATCTCAGTTGCCTTCACACAATTCTTGGGTGTACCCAAAGCCCTCAGCGCCGTGCGCGAGATGTCCCGCATCGTCGGCTACCTCGCCGCCGAATCGGGCGTCAATCTGGTCGCCGCCCGCGGCTGATGCCCCGCTGGTTTGCGAATTTTCCCGCGGCTTGCGAATTTTCCCGGGAAAGATTCGCGCCTGTCATCGGCTTGCCATAGAATGAGGGAGTGTTCACAGATAGCGCCCTCCGTCAAGCGGTCCAACACCTCGATCAGATCCGGAAAGAGATCGGCAAAATCATCGTCGGTCAACCCGAGGTCGTCGACGGCGTTCTCATATGCATGATCGCCGGCGGCCACGTGCTGCTTGAAGGTGTCCCGGGTCTCGGCAAAACCACCCTCCTCCGCACCCTCTCCCGCGTCCTCCATCTCAAATACTCCCGCATCCAGTTCACCCCGGACCTCATGCCCGCCGACATCGTCGGCAGCATGATCATGGAGTCCGATAGCGCCGGCCACCGCGCCTTCCGCTTCCAGGCCGGCCCCATCTTCGCCAACCTCGTCCTCGCCGACGAAATCAACCGCGCCACCCCCAAAACCCAATCCGCCCTCCTCGAAGCCATGCAGGAGCGCACCGTCACCAGCGGCACCACCACCCACGTCCTCGAAGATCCCTTCCTCGTCATGGCCACCCAGAATCCCATCGAAATGGAAGGCACCTACCCCCTTCCCGAAGCCCAGCTCGACCGCTTCCTCATGAAGATCCTGGTCCCCTACCCCTCCAAGTCCGAACTCTCCCGCATCGTCGACCTCACCATGCACCGCGAAGAGATCCACCTCGATCAGGTCGTCGACCGCGCCGGCATCCTCGAACTCAAATCCGTCGCCCGCCAGGTCCTCGCCGCCCCCCACGTCCAGGAGTACGCCGTCGATCTCGTCATGGCCACCCAGCCCGCCTCGGCCAGCGCCGCCGAACGCACCAAAAAATACATCCGCTACGGCAGCTCCCCCCGTGGCGCCCAGGCCCTCGTCGAGTGCGGCCGCGTCCTCGCCCTCATGCGCGGCCGTACGCACTTGAGCATCGAAGATATTCAGTCCATCGCCCCGGCCGTCTTGCGCCACCGCATCATCATGAACTTCGACGCCCACGCCGACGGCGAAACCCCCGATACCGTCCTCCAGCACATCGTGCGCTCCGTCGCCCCCGCCAAGGTCTAAGCTGGCCCCCATGGCGGAGTTCTCCATCGATCAGGCCTTTCTCGAACGGCTCGAACGGCTCACCCTGCACTGGCAGAAGTCGTTTCCCGGGCTCGTCGGCGGCCACAACGCCTCCCGCTACTCCGGCGCCGGCCAGGAGTTCCTCGACCACCGCCAGTTCCACCAGGGCGACGACCTCCGCGCCGTCAACTGGCGCGTCTACATGCGCCTCGAACGCCTCATCCTGAAACTCTTCCAGGTCGAACCCCGCGTCCCCGTCCGCATCCTCCTCGACACGAGCGATTCCATGGCCACGGGTGAGCCGAACAAGTTCGACTACGCCCGCCGCCTCGCCGGCGCTCTCACCTACGTCGGCCTCGTGCGCCTCGAAAGCGTCCTCCTCCAGCCCTTCTCCGGCCAACTCCTCGACCCCCTGCCCTGCGGCGGCGGCCGCCATCGCTTCCGCCCCACCGTCACCTTCCTCGAAGGCCTGAAACCATCCGGCAAATCCGACTTCCTCGCCGTCGTCAAACGCTTCATCGCCGAATACCCCCAGCGCGGACTCGTCATCGTCATCTCGGACTTCCTAGACGACCAGGGCTGCGAAAAACCCCTCCAGTACCTCGCCGATTTCGGCCACGAGGTCTTCCTCACCCACCTGTGGAGCGAACAGGACCGCGTCCCCCCCTTTCTCGGCGAAATCGAAATCGAAGACGCCGAAACCGGCGAAGTCCAAAAGCTCAACTTCGACCGGGAAGCGCAAGCCGAATACACCGCCAACTTCGACGCCTACGCCCGCGGCGTCCGCGAAGTCGCCCAGCGCAAAGGCGGCAAATACGCCGGCGTCGTCACCGCCACCCCCGTCGAACAGGCCATCTTCGGACCATTACTAGGGGGCGGCCGCTAAATGTTCTTTCTCAATTTGAGCCTCGGCGAATTCCTCGCCGTCTGGGGATTGGTCAGCGGCGGCGTCCTCGCCCTCTACCTCCTCGATCGCTCCCGCCGCAAAATCCGCGTCGCCACCCTCCGCTTCTGGACCCCCTCCGAAAGACCGCCCGAAGCCAAGCATCGCAAACGCATCCAGCAGCCCTGGTCGATGCTCCTCCAGCTCCTCGCCATCGGCCTCCTCCTCGCCGCCCTCGCGCAACTCCGCCTCGGCTCGCCAGACCGCATGAGCCGCGACCACGTCCTCGTCCTCGACAGCTCCGCCTGGATGAGTGCCCGCTCCGGCCCCCGCTCCCTCCTCGACCAGGCCAAACGCGACTCCATCCTCTGGCTCCGCAGCCTCCCCGCCGCCGACCGCGTCATGCTCGTCCGCGCCGACGCCCTCCCCTCCCCCGCCACCGTCTTCGCCACCAACCGCGCGGCCACCGAACAGGCGATCCTCGAAACCCGCCCCGGCGCCTCGGCCCTCAACCTCCGCGCCACGCTCGATTTCGCCCGCCAAATGCAGCGCCAGCACGGCAGCGGCCTCGGCGACATCGTCCTCGTCGGCGCCCTCCGCTCCTACACCAACGACCTGCCCGCCGAAGCCGAACTCCCCGCCAACCTCCGCCTCCTCCCCGTCCAAAGCAACCTCCGCAACGTCGGTATCCGCAAGGTCACCCTCCGCCGCTCCCCGGCCGACCCCCAGCTCTGGGAGGTCTTCGTGGCCGTTAAAAACTACTCCCGCCAGGTCGAAAACGCCCCCCTCGCCGTCACCTTCGGCAGCGCCCCGGTCGGCTCGGCCCGCCTCACCCTCCCGCCCGGCGCCGAAGAGACCGCTCGCATCGAGTTCCGCACCAAGGCCGCCGGCTACCTCGAAGCCCGCCTCGTCCTCCGCGACGCCATCGCCAAAGACAACGGCGCCACCCTCGAACTCCCCGAACAAAAGCTGGTCCGCGTCATGGTCTACACCCGCGAACCCGCCCTCCTTCGCCCCCTTCTCAACGCCAACCGCTGGCTCACCGCCACCTACGCCCCCCCCGAAGAGTACAAAGCCGACGCCGACGCCGAAATCCTCATCCTCGACCGCTTCGCCCCCACCGCCAAGCCCCTCCGCAAAGCCCTCTGGATCGAACCCCCGGTCCAGGGCGCGCCCCTCGCCATGCTCACCCCCGCCCGCGGCGTAAAACTCACCGGCTGGCGCAATGAACACCCCATGGCCGCCGGCCTCCGCAGCCTCGATCTCCGCCTGGCCGAAACCAGCGTCTTCGCCCCCTCGGCCAACGTCACCGTTGTCGCCGAAAGCGAAGCCGGCGCCGTCGCCGTCGCCGGCCCGGACGCCGCCTACCTCGGCTTCCATCCCGGCCGCGGCGCCCTCCGCTTCGAACTCACCGCCCCCCTCCTCATGGCCAATACCCTCGCCTGGCTCGCCCCGGAAGTCCTCCGCCGCCGCGAGGTCACCGGCGAAAGCGTCGGCAACGTCCGCATCCCCGTCGAAGGCGGCCGCGCCGCCAGCGACTTCCGCGTCCTCGGCGAAGGCGACCTCGCCATTCCCTTCTCTCTCGTCGACGGCAATCTCCAGTTCTACTCCGCCCAGCGCGGCCTCGTCCGCGTCCGCACCGGCCCGCAGGAGCAGGTCTACTCCCTCTCCCTGCCCGACGTCGCCGACTCCGCCTGGGACGCCCCGGCCAAAGTCCGCCGCGGCATCCCCCGCGGCATCACCGACTCCATCGCCTCGCGCGACCTCTGGCAGTGGCTCGCCATCGCCGGCGGACTTCTGCTCCTCACCGAATGGCTCTGGTTCGGCCGTAGCCGTCTGCCCGCCGTCCAGCAACAGGCCCTGCCCGGCCTCGAAATCTTGCGGCGCTTCACCGCGCCCTTCCGGAAGGCATCATGACCCTTGAACGCTGGTGGGTACTGCTCCTGATCGTCGTCCCCGCGGGCTGGTGGTACCTCGAATGGACCCGCCACCGCCAGCGCCTCGCCACCACCCTCAAGGCCCTCGCCCTCATCTGCATCCTCATCGCCCTCGCCGAACCCACCGTCAACTCCGAAGAGAGTAAGGTCGCCGTCAGCGTCCTCGTCGATACCTCCTCGAGCGTCTCCGAACAGGACCTCGTCCGCGCCTCCTCCCTCGCCTCCCGCATCGTCAACGACAAAGGCCGCAACTGGGTCAAGGTCATCCCCTTCGGCCGCACCACCCGCCCCGTGGCCGCCGCCGAAGAGAAAGGCAAGCTCGGCTACACCGCCGGCGCCGCCGGCCGCGGCACGGACCTCGAAACCGCCCTCCGCGAAGGCATGGCCGCCATGCCCGCCGGCCTCGTCCCCCGCCTCGCCCTCCTCTCCGACGGCAACGAAAACAAAGGCAGCGTCACCCGTGCCCTCTGGCAGGCCCAGCAGTTAGGCATCCCCGTTGACGTCTACCCCATGGCCGGCCGCCCCAAACCCGACCTCCGCCTCGACGCCGTCTCCTTCCCCACCCAGGCCTTCGCCGGCGACCGCTTCCCCATCGAAATCTCCCTCGAAGCCCCCCGCGCCGCCACCGCCAATATCGACCTCACCGCCGAAGGCAAAGCCATCGGCGCCAATACCGTCTCCCTCCAGGCCGGCATGAACCGCGTCCGCGTCCAGGTCGCTCTCAACACCCCCGGCGCCATCGACCTCGCCGGCGTCGTCAAAGCCGAAGGCCTCGGCGAAGTCCGCTTCGCCCAGTCCGTCGCCCTCCGCCTGCCCAAAGCCCTCTTCGTCACCCAGGACCCCCTCGGCAGCGAAAAAGACTTCATGGAAGTGCTCGCCGCCGGCCGCTTCGACGTCACCACCGCCAACTCCCTCGAAGGCCAGAAACTCGACGACTTCCAAATCGTCATCCTCAACAACCTCGACCTCGAAGCCATCCCGCTCGAACGCAAAGACAGCGTCGAAAAGTGGGTGAAGCAAGGCGGCGGCCTCCTCGTCATCGGCGGCGAACGCAACACCTTCAACGAAGCCAAGAAGGTCGAGGACGCGCTCGACCGCACCATGTCGGCCAAGCTCGCCCCGCCCCGCTCCCCGGAAGGCACCTGCGTCACCCTCATCGTCGACAAGTCCTCCTCCATGGAAGGCCGCAAAATGGAACTCGCCCGCGTCGCCTCCATCGGCGTCATCGAAAACCTCCGCGCCGTCGACTTCGTCGGCGTCCTCATCTTCGATAACTCCTTCCAATGGGCCGTCCCCATCCGCAAGGCCGAAGACCGCACCCTCATCAAACGCCTAGTCGCCGGCATCACCCCCGACGGCGGCACCCAAATCGCTCCCGCCCTCACGGAAGCCTTCCGCCGCACCGTCCCCGTCAAGGCCACCTACAAGCACATCGTCCTCCTCACCGACGGCATCTCCGAAGAAGGCGACTCCATCGCCCTCGCCAAGGAAGCCGCCACCCAAAGCATCACCATCTCCACCGTCGGCCTCGGCCAGGACGTCAACCGCGCCTACCTCGAGAAAATCGCCGCCTTCTCGAAAGGCAAGTCCTACTTCCTCAACGATCCCTCCGGCCTCGAACAGATTCTCCTCAAAGACGTGATGGAGTTCACCGGCTCGACGGCCATCGAAAAGGCCATCGTCCCGGTCATCGAACGCCCCGCCGAAATCCTCGACGGCGTCGGCATGGAGTCCGCCCCTGCCCTGCGCGGCTACACCAAATTCATCGCCAAACCCACCGCCGAAACCATCCTCAGCATCGACCAGCGCGACCCCCTCCTCACCCGCTGGCAGTACGGCCTCGGCCGCAGTGTCGTCTTCGCCTCCGACGCCAAAAGCCGCTGGGCCGAAGCCTGGGTCGCCTGGAAAGGCTTCGACCGCTTCTGGGGCAACGTCCTCCGCGATCTCCTGCCCCACTCCCAGGCCGGCGAAGCCGCCGCCGCCTTCGACGCCGCCACCGGCGACCTCGTCGTCACCTACCGCCTCGGTCGCAATCTCGAAGCCCCCAAGTCCGTCCCCCCAATCTTCGTCCTCGGCCCCGCCGGCTTCCGCCAGCCCGTCGAAGTCACCAAGGCCGGCGAAGGCCTCTACCGCGGCCGCGTCCGCATCGGCGCTACCCAGGGCCTCTTCCGCATCCGCCCCGTCGAAGATAGCCGCGTCTTCCCCGAAGTCGGCTACTACCGCCAGGAGGTCGAACTCGCCGACTACGGCGCCAACGAAACCCTCCTCCGCCAGATCGCCGGCTTCACCGGCGGCCGCTACGCGCCAGACCCCCGCCAGACCTTCGCAAACCCCGGCCGCACCGTCCCCACCACCACGCGCCTCTGGCCCGGCCTCCTCGGCCTCGCCGTGCTGCTC
Organism: Acidobacteriota bacterium; assembly: GCA_026393985.1. Taxonomy (GTDB): domain Bacteria; phylum Acidobacteriota; class Terriglobia; order Bryobacterales; family Bryobacteraceae. The sequence continues at coordinate 44,462 of JAPKZB010000079.1, read as the reverse complement.
AATCTCCTCGAACTCGTCCTCCGCAAATGGCGCGGCATCCTGCCCGCCAGTTGGCAGAAGAAACTCGCGTTTTCCACTTAGGATTTTCTACCCAACCCCTGGCCGCCGCGGGCGTATAATTGCCAGATGGCCAACCGCAGAAAATTCCTGAAATCCCTTTCCGTTGCCCCCGCCGTCGCCGGCCTCGCGCCCGCCGCCGCCGCCGCGGCCCCCAAACGCGACTACTTCAAAGACCTGGGCGTCCGCCCGCTCATCAACGCGGCTGGCACCTACACCATGTTCACCGCCTCGCTCATGCAGCCCGAAGTCATGGACGCCATCAACTACGCCTCCAAGCACTTCGTCCGTCTCAGTGAGCTCCACGACGCCGTCGGCAAACGCATCGCCGAACTCCTCGGCGCCGAAGCCGCCATGGTCAGCGCCGGCGCCGCCTCCGCCCTCACCCTCGGCACCGCCGGCGTCCTCACCGGCATGGACCAGAAGAAGGTCCTCCAACTGCCCGACCTCACCGGCCTCAAAAGCGAAGTCATCGTCCAGAAGTCCCACCGCGTCGGCTACGATCACGCCATCCGCAACTGCGGCGTCAAGCTCATCGAGGTTGAAACCCGCGACCAGCTCCTCCGCGCCATCAACGAAAAAACGGCCATGATGTTCTTCCTCAACTGGGCCAACAACGACGGCCAGGTGAAGGATCAGGAGTTCGCCCAGATCGGCCTCGACAAAGGCATCCCCACCATGACCGACTGCGCCGCCGACTCCCTGCCCCTCGAGAACATGACCCGCTTCAACAAAATGGGCTTCTCCCTCGTCATCTTCTCCGGCGGCAAAGGCATCCGCGGTCCCCAAAGCGCCGGCGTCCTCATGGGTAAAAAGGAGATCATCGCCGCCGCCCGCCTCAACGGCCCGCCCAACGGCGACACCATCGGCCGCGGCATGAAGGTCAACAAGGAAGAGCTCCTCGGCATGATGGTCGCTGTCGAAACCTTCATGAAGCGCGATCACGCCGCCGACTGGAAGGAATGGGAACGCCGCGTATCCCTCATCGGCGATGCCGCCAAGTCCATCCCCTCCGTCAAAGCCGAACAGTACGTCCCGGCCATCGCCAACCACGTCCCGCACCTCCGCCTCACCTGGGACCCGGCCAAGGTCAAGCTCAGCTACAAAGACGTCGCCGTCAAACTCCGCGAAGGCGATCCGTCCATCGAAGTCGTCCCCGGCAGCAACAAAGACTCGCTCGAAGTCGGCGTCTGGATGCTCCAGCCCGGCGAAGACAAGATCGTCGCGCGCCGCCTCCGCGAAGTCCTCAAAGGCTAAACCAACCGAAAGGAGGCCGCCCCGGCGGCCTCCCCCTGCCTACGCAAACGCCTGCCGCACCTTCCCGAGAAACGCCGTCACAATCGCCCGCGGGTCCCCCTCGCCCAGCGCCTCAATCGGCGTGAACCCCCGGTAGCCCACCTTATCGATAATCTTCCGGATCCGCGGCAGATCAATCTCTACTTTCTTCGTCCCGTACCAGACGTGCTCCTTCACCTGCCAGTTGCTCGCATACGGCAGCAGCTTCTCAATCTCGGCGTACGGATCCCCCTGCCGTAAACTCCCCACGTCCAGAATCACCGAAAACCAGTCACTCTTCACCAGATCCACCACGCGGATCGTCTGCTCGGCCGTTTTCAGGAAATCATCGTGGTGCTGCAGACCGATAATCACTCCCCGCTTGGCCCCATACTCGGCGCACTCCTGAAACGCGGGCACCATCCACTCCAGCACCTGCTCAAACGTGTAGCCCTTCGGATGCTCCCGCCCCGAAAACACCCGCACCATGTCCGACCCCAGCTTCGCCGCCACATCCACCCAGTCCTTCACCAGTTGGATATGCCCCCGCCGGCTCGACGGATCCGTCAGCGCGAAATCGTTCCGCACCCCCGTGCCCGTAATCGTCACCCCGTTCAGAAACGCCGCCCGCTTAATGCTATAGATCACTTCGTCACTCGGCGCGTTCGGGTAGCCCTTGAAGTAATAACCCGTCAGGTCCACCCCGTCAATCTCCTGCTGCGCGCAGTAGTCGATCACGTCGGGTATGGTCATCGTCCCCGCCATCAGCGGGCGGTTGAACGAGTACGCGTTCAAGCCAATCTTAATCCGCGACCCCGCCCGGCGCTTCACTTCGCCTCCGGTAGCGCCTTCCAGCGCCGCCGCGGCCAAGCCACCGGTCAGAAACAAACGGCGATCAATCATATGAGAATCTCCTGCAAAACCCGCGCCGGCGTCACCCCCACCAGCGACTCGTCCCGCCCTTCGTGGAAGAAGGTGTTCTTCCGGTAATCAATCCCCAGCAGGTGCTGAATCGTAGCGTGAATATCGGCATGACCCACCCGGAACTCCGGCACCGCCGCATAGCCCAGATCATCCGTCATCCCGTAATCAAACCCCTGCTTCACCCCCGCCCCCGCCATCCACAAATTAAACCCATACGGATTATGATCCCGCCCCGGCGTCGCGTTCTTCGATTCAATCGTCGGCAGCCGCCCGAACTCTCCGGACCAAACCACCAAGGTCTCCGCGAGCAACCCCCGCTGATCCAGATCGGCCAGCAGCGCCGCCGTCCCGCGGTCGATGTACTGGCACAGCCCCGGCAACTGCCCGGCAATGTTGCTGTGCGTATCCCAGTTCCCTCCCCCGCCGCCGTACACCTGCACAAACCGCACCCCGCTCTCCACCAGCCGCCGCGCCATCAGGCACAGCTTGCCGTAGGGCCCGGATACCTTCTCGTCCACCCCGTACAAATCCCGCGTCGCCTGGCTCTCGGCCGACAGATCCGCCACCCGCAGCGCCTCCAACTGCATCCGCGCCGCCAGCTCATAATTGGCAATCCGCGCCTCCAGATCCTGATCGAGCGCGTGCCCCCCCTTCTGCGCCCGATTCAACGCGTTTACCGCCCCCAGCAGCCGCTCCTGCTGCGCGCCCGGCATATCCTCCGGCCGCTTGATGTCATAAATCGGCGCCTTCCCATCGGCCCGCATAGCCGTCCCCGTGTACACCGGCGGCAGCCACGCCGACGAGTGCGCCCGCGAACCAATACTCGCCCCCTCGCCCAGCGCCACAAACCCCGGCAGGTTCTGGTTCTCCGTCCCCAGCGCGTAGTTCACCCACGCCCCCAGCGTCGGAAATCCCGTAAATCCCCGCCCCGTCACAAACGTGAACTGCGCCGTCGAATGGTCAATCCGGTCCGTCTGCATCGACCGCACAAAGCTTACCTTGTCCACGACCTTCTGAAAATGCGGCAGCAGGTTCGAAATCTCCCGCCCGCTCTTGCCGCACCGCGTAAACTCCCACGGACTCGCCATCACCTCCTGCGATCCGTTCAACGCCCGGCCCTTGATCTCAAACGGCGCCGGCTTGCCGTCGTACTTCCGCAGCAGCGGCTTCGGGTCGAACATGTCAATCGTGCTCGGCCCCCCGCCCACGTAAAGAAAAATCACGTTCTTCGCTTTGGCCGGAAAATGCGGCCGCCGCGGCTGCAGCGTATGCTGCCCGGGCGTGGCGCCCCATGCCGCGAACGAACTCAGCGCGAGACCACCGAAGCCGAGAGCGGCTTCCTGAAGAGCTTGACGGCGGGAAAGAAATGGCTTCATGACTCGTTAGTAACTATACAGAAAATCGTTAGCGCCCAGCACGGCCTGCACAAACAACCGCAAGCCCTCCTCCGGATCGGCCTCGGCGGCCATCGTCTGCCGGCCAATCGCCAACTCCGCAGCCGACGGCGGCCGCGAATACGCCGCCAAAAACACCCGCTCCAGCGCCGCGGCGCTGTCCCCCCTACTCTGCTCCCACACCTGATTGGCAAACGCCAAACTCACCCGCCGCACCAACGGCCCGTTCAACAACGCCAGCGACTGTGCCGGCAGCGCCGACCGGAACCGCTGCGTCTGGTTATCCGCCGTCATCGTCGGCGCATCAAACGCATGCAGAAACCCGACCGGCCGCGTCCGCGCCTGCGTCAAATACAAACTCCGCCGGTTCGCCTCGCCCTTCGACTCATCCTCCACCCACTGCCCGTCCGCCCCCCGCTTGATCGGCTCATTCGGCCCGTACATCTTCCCGTTCAATAGCCCGCTCACCTGCAGCATCGAGTCCCGAATCGTCTCGGCCTCCAAACGCAGCGGCGGCTTGCGCCACAGCAGCTTCGCCCCCGGGTCCGCCGCCAGATACTCCGCCACCTCCGCCGACGACTGCCGGTACACCTGCGACAACACAATCTGCCGCGTCAGCCGCTTCAAATCCCAACCACTCTCCTGAAAATCTACCGCCAGATAATCCAGCAGCTCCGGATGCGTCGGCTTATCCCCCTGCATCCCAAAGTCATCCACCGACCGCACCAATCCCTCGCCAAAGTGGAACTGCCACACCCGGTTCACAAACACCCGTGCCACCAGCGGGTTCTCCCGCGCTACCAGCCACTGCGCCAACGCCAGCCGCCGCCCCGTATGGTGCCACTCCGGATGCTCCGCCGCCTTTGGAAACGCCAACGGCTTGGCCGCGTTATCCAGCACCACCGGCAGCCCCGGCGCCACCTCCGCCCCCGGCGCCAGATAGTTCCCGCGCTGCAGGATGTAAGTCGGCGACGGCCGCTTTGACACATCCCAAGCCGCCTCAATATAGTTCGGATCAATCTCCGACTGCTTCTTCCGCCGGTTCGCCCGCCGTACCGCGATCTCTTCCTTCCACTGACTAAACTCCGGATACCGCGCGTCCAGCTCCTTATTCGAAATAAACTCCTGCGTCGCGTTCCGGTCTACTTCTAAATCCGGGTCTTCTTCAATAATCCGCCGCAGCTCCGCCCGCCGCTCCCGCGTCAACTCCCGCCCCGCCTTCAACTCCGCCCGGAACCGCTGATAGCTCGCCTCGAGCAGATCCTCCAACCGCCGGATCGTCTTCGCATCGCTGCTCGTCACATCCCGAATCCACGCCGCCCGCTTCTCGGCCGGAATATCCAACACCATCCGGCTCGGCCACGGCCCAAATCCCAGATTCGCCGCCAGCCAGTTCTCCGGATCCCACGTCGCCTGGTAAACCGCCGTCAGCTTGTAATAGTCCTTCTGCAGAATCGGATCAAACTTATGGTCATGGCACCGCGCACAACCCACCGACAAACCCAGCACCGCCGACAAACTCGTCTCCACCGTCTTCTGCAGCGCGTCAAAGTACTTATCCACTTCGTAGATTGTCTGATTATCGGTAATATCGGCAATCGTCCGCAGATACCCGGTCGCCGTCAACGCCTCCACCTGCTCCGGCCGCGGCGAACTCCCCGGCTCGTAATTCACGAGCTGATCCCCGGCAAACTGCTCTAACAGGAACCGGTCAATCGGCTTGTTCTTATGGAACGCTTGCACCACGTAATCCCGGTACTTCCAGGAAACCTCCCGCACCGAATCCCCCGCGTCCCCTCGCGTGTCCGAGTACCCCGCAATGTCCAGCCAGTGCCGCCCCCAATGCTCCCCGTAGCGAGGACTCTCGAGCAGCCGGTCCACCAGCCGCTCGTAGGCCTGCGGCGTCCGGTCGGCCAGAAACGCCTCCATCTCCGCCGCCGTCGGCGCCACCCCCGTCAACCCGAAATACAACCGCCGCGCCAGCGTCACCCGCTCCGCCTCCGGCTGCATCCGCCAACCCTTCGCCGCCAGCTTCGCGTCCACAAAGGCGTCAATCGGCGTCCGCACCGTCGCTCCCCGCCGCGCCGCCGGCACCCCCGGCTTCACCGGAACCTGAAACGACCACCACCGCCGCGCCTCCGGCGTAATCCGTGCCGCCTCCCGCGCCGCCTGCGCCGCGTCCATCTCCGCCGTCGGAAACCGTCCCTGCTCAATGTAGGTCCGCAGCAGCTGCTTCTGCGCCGCCGTCAGGCTCCCCCCCAAAGGCATCTTGTCCGACTCCACCATCACCCACAACAAGCTCCGCCCTGGCTTACCCGGCGCAATCGCCGGCCCGCTCGCCCCGCCCTTCATCAACCCCGCGAACGTCGAAAGGTCCAGCCCCCCCATCGCCTGCTTCGGGCTGTGACACTTCACACAGCTCTTCTCGAGCACCGGCAGAACTTCGTCTTTGAACAAAGGCGCCCGCTGCCCCTGCAGCAGACTCACCGCGCCAAGCGCCGCAATTGAAAAGAGACCGACGCGCATAAACCCACCGTAACGAGTATCATATGGAGCGTACGAAAACAACCCTCGAAGCCCCCCTCATGCCCAAACTCCTCACCCTCGCCCTCGCCGCCGCCGCCCTCCTCCCCGCCCAGTCCCGCCCCCTCCACACCCGCGACCTCACCCGCCTCAGCCAGGTCCAGGTCGCCGCCCAACTCGCCCAAAGCGACGTCATCTTCATCCCCATCGGCGCCGTCGAAACCAACGGCATCCAACCCAGCGGCCGCGACTACGCCTGGCCCCTCGCCTACGCCATGCTCATGGCCGAACAAACCGGCGGCCTCTACATGCCCGGCCTCCTCTGGTCCTACCCCGGCACCACCACCATCGCCCCCTCCACCATCTCCCTCAGCCCCCGCTCCGGCGCCGCCTTCCTCAAGGAACTCGCCCACTCCCTGCTCAAACAAGGCTTCCGCCGCCAGGTCTATCTCTCCGCGAGCCACGGCCCCGCCCCCCTCACCGGCGGCACCCTCGTCCGCGAGTTCTTCGAAGAAACCCACGTCCCCATCCTCTACATCAACATGGACACCTATCTCCCCCGCCTCCAACTCTCCCCCGCCGATCGCGCCCACACCCTCTACGGCGCCCACGCCCTCACCGGCCGCCTCGAAGACCTTCCCCTCCAGGGCGACTACGGCCCCGCCGAATCCCACGCCGCCGCCCCCGTCCCTCCCAACGAAGGTCTCGCCACCCTCGGCAAACTCGGCTTCGCCGGCAGCCTCAGCCTCGGCTCCTGGGTCGCCGACGTCATGGCCCACGGCGGCGACGGCCCCCTCCCCGCCACCCCCGCCGAACGCGAAGCCTGGGGCCGCCAGGGCGCCGCTCCGCTCCGCGCCATCGTCGCCAAAATGCGCCTCCCCGAAGCCATGGAGGCCCTCCGGCAGCACGACCGCTACACCCGGGAACTCATCGTCCCCAAGTTCCGCGGCCGCCTGCCGGCGCCCCGCTAATCGCCTAAAACCGCAGCGTCAGCCCAATCTGGTACTGCCGCTGATCCTGGTCGGCCCCGTTAATCTCGCCAAACTGCGGCGACTGCGCGTTGCCGTTCGGATTGCTATAGTGCGGCGTGTTCGTGAAGTTGAAACTCTCCACGCGCAACGTCAGCGACATCCCCTCCCGCAACCGGAAATCCCGGTGCAGCGCCGCGTCCAGATTCGAATAGCGCGGCCCCTGCAGAATGTTCCGTCCCGCGTTCCCCAGCGTATTCTGCGCCGGAATCGCAAACGCCGCCGGGTCAAAATACTTCTGCCCCGGACCAGTCCCTTCCAGATAGCGCACCGGCGCCACCCAGTTCGGCCGGTCCGCATTCCCCGGCGCGTTCACCACCCCCGACACCGACGGCGAAAACCAAGTCCCGCTCATCAAACTCGCCACCCCCTGAAACTGCCACCCGCCCAGCACCCACTGTGCCGCCCCCGTCGTCGCCCACCGCTTGCCCTTCCCAAACGGCAGCGCCCACATGAAGCTGTTCGTGAACACATGCGTCCGGTTGTCGCTCATCCGGCCCTTGTTCAACGCCGGATTCATCGGAATCGCCAAACCGCCGTCGTCGTCCGTATAATTCAACCCCTTGCTGAACGTATACGCCGAAGTCAGGAACAGCCCGTCCCCCACCCGCCGGTCCACCTTCACCTGCAAGCCGTGGTACCACGTATTCGTCCCCAGCACCGAGGTCACATCCGTCACCTTCCGGAACCGCTGAAACAGCGGCCGCCCATTGTTGGCCGACCCCGGAACCATCGACGCATTGATGTTATACCCCGACTGGTTATTGATCCCGATGTTGCCCACGTACGCCACGTCCAGCGCCAGTTTCCACGGCAGCGCCCGCTGCACGGCCAGGTTCCAGCTCTGCACGTACGGGCTCGCCAGGTCCCGCGGCGTTACCGTGAAGCTGTTCGCCAGCGGCGCATTCTCAATCACCCCGCTCGACGGCAGATTGAACGGCGTAAACGGCGGAAATCCCGTCGTCATCGTCACCGCCGCCGGCACAAACGCGTTCGCCGACGGAAACCCGTTGTTCTGCAGAATCGGGAAGTTGAACTGCCCCATCCGCCGCGGGAAGAAGCTGATCCCGTACCCCGTCCGCACCACCGTCTTCTCCGTCACGCGATACGCAATCCCCAGCCGCGGACCCCAATTGTTATTCGAGTTCGCAATGTCGAACGGAATCGCCCCCACCCCCGCCAGCTCCAGCGTATTGTTCGCCGGATTGTAGTTCGAGAACCCGCCCGCCGAACGCGGACGGCTCCCCCGCTCCCGCTCCAGCCGCAGCCCCAGGTCCACCGTCAACTTCGACGACACCTGCCACTTGTCCTGAACGTAGAAGTTCGAAATCAGCTCCCGCCGCGCCGGAAACACAAACGGCAGGTCCCGCCCCGCCTGGCTCGGCTGGTCCAGCAGAAACGCCGCAAACGAATTCGCGAAGTTCCGCCGCGTATCCGCCACCGTCCCCGTCTGCGCCGGGTTGTACTCAAAACGGCCCCGCGGATTAAACGTCTGCGTCTGCAGCAGATCGTTCCGCTCCCGGCGAATATCCACGCCAAACCGGACAATATGCTTCGAAAACGTCTTCGAAAAATTGTTGACGATTCCAAAACTCGTCACCGCCCGCGCCCACGGCAAACTCGGCGAAAAACCCACCAGCGGCGACGAATACCCGTTCACCCGCACCTCCGTCAACCCGCTCGTCCACTCGTCCAGGTTCACCCCCCGAATCCCCAGCTCCTCCGACGTCTTCTTCCCCGTATCGGAAGCAAGAGCATCATTGCGATTCCGCACCACCCCCACCCGCGACTCCCACACCAGCGTCGGGCTCAGCACCTTCGAATAGTTCACCCCCGCGCTCTGCGTCCGCGCCGGCCCCCGCCCGCCAAAGCCGCCGTTCCGGAAGCCCCCATAAATCCCCCCGGGGCCAAACAAACCCGGGTCATCCACCACCGCCTTCTGAATGCTATAGCGCACCGCCAGCCGGTCGTTGCTCCCAATCACCCAGTCAACCTTTGAATCGGCCTGGTCCAGCGTCTTGATCCGCACGCTGTTCTGCGAATAGTTCAGCTGCCCCTCGGGCACGCCACCCAGATTCGGCTCCGGCAAAAAACCCAGAATCCGCCGCGCAATCGGGCTGATCCGGCTCGCCGGAATAATGCCCCCCGCAAACGCCGTCCGCCCCGCCCCGCTCGCGTCCCCCGTCAGCGGGTCATAAATCGCCACCCCGCCCCCGGCCAGGTTCCCCGTCCGGAAAATCGTGCTCGGCAGCGTCCCCCGGTTCACCTGTCCCAGATGGTCCCGGCTCCCCTGATAATCACCAAAAAAGAAGAGCTTATCCCGCACAATCCGCCCGCCCAGCGTCCCGCCAAACTGGTTGTAAACCGTCGGCGCCTTCGTCAATGCAAACGTGTTCCGCGCCTGAATATTCTCGTTCCGGTGAAACTGAAACAAACTCCCGTGGAACTCGTTCGACCCGCTCCGCAGCGTCACGTTCGTCACCGCCCCGCCCGCGTTCCCAAACTCCGGGTCGAAATTCGACGTCGAAACGTCCACCGTCTGAATCGCCTCCGCCGGCGGCACCAGCGCCGTCAGGTTCCCGTTGTCAATCTTGTTCTCAATCCCTTCAATCTGGAAGTTGTTGAACTGCCGCCCCTGCCCGTTCACCCGCACCGACAGCGAATCATGCGAGTTATAAAACTCCGAGTGCGGCCGGAACGGACGCCCCACCCCCGGCACCAGCAGCAGCAATCCCTGGTAGTTCCGGTTGAATAACATCGGCAGCGACTGCAACTGCTTCTGGTCAATCTTGCCGCCCGTGTCCGCGCGGTCGGTCTGCAGCAGCGGCGCCGCCGAAGCGCTCACGTCAATCGTCTGCGTCACCGCCCCCGGCACCAACTCAAAGTTCACGCGCGCCGTCGTATTCGGCAGCAGCTCCACGCCGCTCCGCAAAGCTTTGTTGAAGCCCGTCTTCTCCGCCTCCACGCGGTAGTCGCCCGGGTCCAGGTTCACAAAGAAGAAATTGCCCGTATCGTTCGTCTCGGTCGTCCGCTGGAAGTTCGTCCGCGTCTCGAGAATCGTCACCTTCACCCCGGGCACCAGCGCCCCGGACTGGTCGGCCACCACCCCCAGAATCTGGCCTTTCAACACCTGCGCCGCCGCCGGCATCCCCGCCAGCACCAGCAATCCTGCGAGCGCCAAAACTCCCCAGCGCCCCGCACCGTACAAGCTCTTCATCCTCGTAACCTCAAAGTAAAGCCGCGGCCCGTAACCGGCGGCTGCATGGCCGAAACTCTATCAAATGCCACGCCCGAACGCCACCGGTTCCCGCCCATCTCGGTTAGGATAAGAGCATGACCAGACGTGAGGCCGTAGCCGCCGCAGCCGCCGGAGTTACTATCGTTTCCCAAGCGCACGCCAAACCCGCCGCCCTCGGCGGAGACCCCGTCCGCCGCAAACCCTTCCCCGGTTGGCCCGTCTCCAGCTCCCCCGAACAGGAAGGCCTCCTCCGCGTCCTCGCCAGCGGCAAATGGAACCGCGGCACCGGCCAGCAGGTCGCCGCCTTCGAACAGAAATACGCCGCCCTCCTCGGCGCCAAACACTGCCTCGCCGTCGCCAACGGCACCAGCGCCCTCATGGTCGCCCTCCACGGCCTCGACGTCCAGGCCGGCGACGAAGTCATCGTCCCCCCCTACACCTTCATCGCCACCGTCAACGCCGTTATCTCCAAATGCGCCCTCCCCGTCTTCGTCGATACCGACGCCGCCTCCTTCCAAATCGATCCCGCTAAAATCCCCGCCGCCATCACCGACCGCACCGTCGCCGTCATCCCCGTCCACATCGCCGGCACCCCCGCCGACCTCGACGGCGTCCTCGCCGCCGCCCGGCCCAAAGGCCTCAAGGTTCTTGAAGACGCCGCCCAGGCTCACCTCGCCGAATGGAAAGGTCAACGCGTCGGCACCCTCGGCCACGCCGGCACCTTCAGCTTCCAGGGCTCGAAAAATCTCAACTCCGGTGAAGGCGGCGCCATCGTCTCGAACGACGGGGACTTCATCGAACGCTGCTACTCCTTCCACAACAACTCCAACACCCGCAAGCCCGCCGCCGGCAGCAGCGCCTTCATGAGCGGCTGGTCCGGCGCCCCCACCGCCCAGGGCGCCAACCTCCGCCTCACCGAGTTCCAGGCCGCCCTCCTCATGGCCCAGATGGAGCGCCTCGAAACCCAGTCCAAGCGCCGCGACGAAAACGCCGCCCACCTCTCCCAACTCCTCCGCCAGATCCCCGGCATCACCCCCGCCGCCTGGCCCACCGGCGCCACCCGCAGCGCCTGGCATCTCTACATGTTCCGCTACGACGCCGCCCACTTCGCCAACCTCCCCCGCGCCAAATTCCTCAAAGCCCTCGCCGCCGAAGGCATCCCCGCCTCGGGCGGCTACTCCCCGCTCAACCGCCAGCCGTTCCTTGAAAACATCCTCAACTCCCGCGGCTACCAGCGCCTCTACGGCCCCGCCCGCCTCAAGCAATGGCGGGAACAAAACGAACTCCCCGTCAACGATCGCGTCTGCAGCGAAGCCGTCTGGTTCACCCAAACCATGCTCCTCGGCGACAAACGCGACATGGAAGACATCGCCGCCGCCATCGCCAAAGTCCACCAGTTCGCCGCCACCCTCGCTACCAGTTCGACGCCCGCATAATCTCGGTCACCTCACCCGCCGGATGCTCTCCCGCCGCCGGCGCCACGTACCGATCGGTGTGAAACACCGACCATGCCTCCCCCGGCGGTCGCGCCGATCCCGCCCACTCGAGCTGCGCGTGCAGCCCGTCGTTGTCAATCACCAACTTCTCGTTGATCCAGAACTTCGCCCCGTCATCCGACAGCAGCGCAAATCGGTAGAGCCCCGGCCTCGCAATCCACACCTTGGCCCGGTAGTCGATCGCAAACCACTCCCGTCGGTCTGTGATCCCCGGAAACCCCTGCGTGAAACTCTGCGGCATCACCTCCAGCGACGACGCGTATAACGTCCCCACCGCCCAGTCGTGCCAAACACCACGTCTTTCCCGGCTGGGTCCTTCCCCGCCGGGTCCTTCCCCGCCGGGTCCTTCCCCGCCGGGTCCTTCCCCGCCGGGTCTTTCCTGCCGGGTCTTTCCTGCCGGGTCTTTCCTGCCAATGCCCTGCCCCGCCGCGCCCCGCGCCGCCGCCCCGGCCAGCAGAAACGTCCGCCGCTTCACCGGCCCCTCTAGGCCAACACCCCCCGCGCCGGACCCGTGCTATCCGCAAACCGCTCCACCGGCGTCCCAAACGCATCCAGCATCGAAACATACAGGTTCGACAGCGGCGAATCCGGCCCGTAGATCAGGTGCTGACCCGTCTGCAAACGGCCCCCGCCCCCGCCCGCCACCAGAATCGGCAGATTGTGCGGATCATGCTTGTTCCCGTCCCGGAAACCCGCCCCGAACAGAATCATCGAATTCGCCAGCACGTTGCTCTCGCCCTCCGGCATCGCCGCCAGTTTGCCCAACAAATAAGCATATTGCGCCACGTGCCACTGGTTAATCAGCTGATATTGCCGCATCTGCTCAGCGTCATCCATGTGATGCGAAATCGAATGGTGCCCGCCCTTCACCCCGTCCACAAACGAAAAGTTCTGGTTCGTCACCTCGTTGCCGAAAATGAAGGTGGCAATCCGCGTCGAATCGGTCTGAAACGCCAGCGCGATCATGTCCATCATCAGCCGCACATGGTCCGCGAAATCCTTCGGCTGCGCCTCCGGCTTCGCCGCCGGGTCAATCGCCACCCGCGGCTTCCACTTCCGCTGCGCCGGCGTCGTCGCCCGCTGCAAACGCTCCTCAAGCGAACGCACCACGCTCAAATACTCATCCATCCGCACCTGATCGGCCCGCCCCAACTGCGCCCGCAACTGCCGCGCATCCTCGAGCACGAGGTCCAGTAGCTGCGCATCGTTCCGCGGCCCGTTCCCCGCCGCCGGCTTGGTCGCCCGCAGCAGCCGCTCGTACACCGACTGCGGATTAATCTCCCGCGCCAGCGGATTCGTATGGCCGCTCCACGCAATGTGCGAACCGTACACCCGCGTATAGCCCACGTTCCGGTCCACCCCGGTCGTCACCGGGCTCACCCCCAGCTCGAGCGAAGCAAACGGCGTCAACTGCCCCGCCCGCTGCGCCGCCACCTGGTCCATCGAAATGCCGTTGCAGTTGATGTCCACGCCCAGCGTCTTGGTCACCGTCGTACACGTCAGGAATCCCGACAGCTTCACGTAGTGGCCATCGCCACCCTTCGAACCCTGGTTCCACAGGTTCGTCGCCACAATCAGGCTCTTCTTAAAAGGCTCGAGCGGCGTCAAAGTCGGCGCCAGCGTAAACTCCCGCCCCACGCCCGCCGGCGTCCACATTCCAGGATGAATCCCGTTCGGCATATACAGCGCCGCCATCCGCACCGGAGCCTTCGCCCCCGCGCGCTTGGCCGCCGGGCCTGTCGCCCCCATCGCCTCGAGCCACGGCAACGCCAGCGCGGCGCCCGTGCCACGCAAAAGAGTCCTGCGAGATAAGGGTTTCATCGTTTTGTCTCCTGCCGGCCTGTCTCCGCCCGAAACGAAGCACTCCGGACAATCTCCGTAATTAAAGTATGCGCCTTATAATCGGCGCGCTCAACCGCGGTCACAATCTGGTCCACCGCGCACTCATCCTCGGCCGTCAAGCCCCGTCCCAACGCGTAGCCCAGCATCTTCCCCGTCAAATTCCGCACAATCTGCTTCTTTTTGCTGAGCAGCACTTTCTTGAGCTCATCCACGCCCCGGTAGCGCGTCCCGTCCGGCAGCACCCCGGAAGCATCAATCGGCTGCCCGGCGTCTGTCTCCCGCCACCGGCCCACCGAGTCGTAGTTCTCAAGACCAAACCCCAGCGGATCAATCCGGCTATGGCACGACCCGCACACCGGGTTCGCCCGGTGCTGCTCCAGCCGCGCCCGCAGCGTCTGCGGCGTCCCCCCCTCGTGCTCCTTCAACTCCGGCACGTTCGGCGGCGGCGGCGGCGGCGGCGTCCCCAGCAGCGACTCCAAGATCCACTTGCCCCGCAACACCGGACTCGTCCGCGTCGGATACGAACTCACCGCCAGCACCGCCGCCATCCCCAGCAATCCGCCCCGGTGCGAACCCGGCGGCAGGTTGAACCGCACCGGCTGCTGCCGGATCCCCGTCGGCGTCATCCCGTAATACCGCGCCAGCTTGCTGCTCACCACCGAATACGGCGCGTCCAGCAGATAGGTCAGCGGCTCGTTCTGCATCAGAATCTCGTGGAAAAACAGCGCCGGCTCATAGCGGATCCCCGACTCCACCTCGGTCTCATAGTAATCCCCCGCCACCTTCGCATCCGGCTTGATATCCCGCCCCAACTCCCGGATCGACAGCCACTGCCCCACGAAATTCTCGGCAAACTCCCGCGACCTCTGGTCTTTCAACAGCCGCACCGCCTGCGCGCTCAGCACCGCCGGATCCGACAGCTTCCCCTCGCCGGCCAGCTTGAACAACTCAGCGTCCGGCATCCCGCCCCACAGAAAATAGCTCAACCGGCTCGCCAGCGCATAGTCCGGCGTCGAACTCTCGAGCCGGAACAGAAAATGCGGCGACAACATCACCCCCTGAATCGCGTAGCTGATCGCCTCATCGTAGGTATCCCCCCGCTTCTCGGCCGCCTGAAACAGCGCCACGTAACGGTCAATCTCGGCCGGCGTCACCGGCCGCCGGAACGCCCGCGGCAGCAGCGCCGTCAGGGTAGCCCGCGCATCCGGCTGCGGCGTCAAAAACGCCGCCCGCGACTTCGGATCCCGCATCGCGTAGTCGAGCGCAATCTTGGCCGCCTCCAAATACTTCTCCGCGTGAATCGGCGAAAGAAAGAGCGTCTCGGCCGCGTTGTCAAAACCCTCCCCGCCCGCCCCGTCAATCGGCAGGTTCCGCCCCGCGTTCACCGGAATATTCAGCAGGTCCCGCACCGTCGCCGTGTACTCGTTCCGGTTCAGCCGCCGCAGCGGAAACGCCGGCGGCGTTATCCCGTCCGCGCACGCCGCCTGGTGCAGCGTCGTCGCCAGCCACGTCGAAAACCGGTCCCGGTCCTCGAGCGACAGCGCCGGATTCCCCGGCGGCGGCATCTCCCCCTCCCGGATCAGATTCCCCGCCCGCGCCCACACCTTCGACCGCGTCAGCAGCGAAGCCTCGTCCGGAAACTGCGCGAAGTTAAATCCGCCCAGCGCCACCTTCCCCCCGTGGCACTTCGCGCAGTGCGTCCGCAGCAACCCCTGCGCCTCGGCAAACGTGAAAGGGTCCGCCGCCAACGCCGCCGGAGCCAGAAGAAGAAGAAACTTTAACATGCCCAGTCCAGAATTAATTCTACGCCAACAGCGGCTTCACCACCGCCCCGTGCACGTCCGTCAGCCGGAAGTACCGCCCCTGAAACCGGTAGGTCAGCCGCGTATGGTCCATCCCCAGCAGGTGCAGCAGCGTCGCCTGCAGATCATGCACGTGCACCGGATCTTTCACGACGTTGTAGCTATACTCATCCGTCTCGCCGTACACAACCCCCGGCTTCACGCCCCCACCCGCCATCCACATCGAAAAACAACGCGGATGATGGTCCCGCCCGTAGTCGTCTTCCTTCAGTTGGCCCTGACAGTACACCGTCCGCCCGAACTCCCCGCCCCAAACCACCAGCGTATCGTCCAGCATCCCCCGCTGCTTCAAATCCCGCACCAGCGCCGCCGCCGGCTGGTCCGTCTCCCGGCACCGCGCCGGCATACCCTTCACGAGTCCCCCGTGGTGGTCCCAATCCCGGTGGTAGAGCTGAATAAACCGCACCCCGCGCTCGGCTAACCGCCGCGCCATCAAACAGTTATAGCCAAACGTGCCCGGCTTCCGCGCATCCGCCCCGTACAGGTCAAACGTACTCTGCGGCTCCTTGCTCAAATCCGTCAACTCCGGCACGGAAGCCTGCATCCGAAACGCCATCTCATACTGCGCAATCCGCGTCGAAATCTCCGGATCGCCCGACTCTTCCAGATTCTTCTGGTTCAACTCCGCCAGCGCATCAAGATACGCCCGCCGGTCCTCCCGGCTAAATCCCTCCGGATCATTGAGATACAGCACCGGCGACCCCACGCTCCGGAACTTCACCCCCTGATAGCGCGACGGCAGAAAACCCGCCCCCCACAACCGGTCATACAGCGGCTGCCCCCCGCCCCCCGCCCCCGGTGAAATCAGCACAATAAACCCCGGCAGGTTCTTCGACTCGCTCCCCAACCCGTAACTCACCCAACTGCCAATACTCGGCCGCCCCGCAATCTGCGACCCCGTCTGCAAAAACGTCACCGCCGGGTCATGGTTAATCGCCTCGGTATGCAAACTCCGCACCACCGCCAGGTCATCAATGACCTTCGCCGTATGCGGCAGCAGATCGCTCACCCATGTCCCGCTCTGCCCGTGCCGCGCAAAGCCGAACTTCGAAGGCACCACCGGAAAACTCGCCTGCTGCCCCGACATCCCCGTCAACCGCTGCCCCCGCCGGATCGAATCCGGCAGCTCGGACTTGTAAATGTCCTTCAACTTCGGCTTATAGTCAAAGGTCTCCAGCTGCGACGGCCCCCCGGACTGAAACAGGTAAATCACCCGCTTCGCCCGCGGCGCATGGTGATACGGCTCCTTGCCTTCCAGGTGCTGAAAGGCCGCGATCCCGGTCGTCGAAGAGGCAAGAAATTGGCGTCGGGTCATGAACATTAATCCTTCGTAATGGTCTCGTCCAGGTTCAGCAACAGGCTCCCAATCGTCGTCCAGGCGGCCAGCTCGGGGGCCGAAAACGCCGCATCAACGGCGCTATCTCCTTGATTTATAATGGACTTAGCGGAAATTGGGTTCGTTTCGTAACGTGCTCGAAAGCGGTCGAGCGTCCGCCCCAGCGTCTCCCCCTCCCCCGGCTTCACCCCCCGCCCCAAAACCACCAGCACGGCATACTGTATCCGCTCGGCGTCCGTCGCCCCGCCCTCGCGCAGCACCCGTTCGCCCAGCTTCCGCGCCGCCTCAAGATAGGCGACGTCGTTCATCAGGTTCAGCGCCTGCAGCGGCGTATTGGTCCGGCTCTCCCGCACCGTACACACCTCCCGCGTCGCCGCGTCGAAGTTGATCATGCTCGGCGGCGCAATCGTCCGCTTCCAGTACGTGTACAGGCTCCGCCGGTACAGCCCCTCGCCCTTGTCCGCCTTATAACCCGCCCCGCCCGCCAGCTCCTGCCACAAACCCTCCGGCTGATACGGCTTCACGCTCGACCCGCCCACCTTCGGCACGAGCAAGCCCGACACCGCCAACGCCTGATCCCGGATAAACGGCGCCGCCAGCCGCAGCCGCGGCCCCCGCGCCAGCAGCCGGTTGTCCGGGTCCCGGCTCAACACCTCCGCCGTCACCGTCGACGCCCGCTGATACGCCCGGCTCATCACCATCAGCCGCTCCATGTGCCGCAGATCCCAGCCCGAATCCATAAACTCCACCGCCAGCCAGTCCAGCAGCTCCATGTGCGACGGCCACTCCCCCTGCGAGCCAAAATCGTCCACCGTCTTCACAATCCCTGTGCCGAAAAACGACTGCCACAACCGGTTCACCTGCACCCGCGCCGTCAACGGATTCTCCCGGCTCACCAGCCACCGCGCCAGACTCAACCGGTTGGCCGCCGCCCCCGGCGGCAAGGGCGGCAGAAAGCCCGGCACCGCCGGCGCCACCTTCTCGCCCCGCTGATCGTACGCGCCCCGGCGCAGCACAAAGGCGTCCTTCGCCGGGCCTTCTTCCATCACCATCACCGTCGGCACCGTCGCCAGATACTTCTCGTAAGCCTTCCCGGCTTCGCGCACAGCCTCGCGCAGCGCCTGCAGCGCCGGGGGCAGATACTGCTGCTCAAACGCCAGCGCCAACTTAGCCTGCTCCGCCGCCGACCGCTGCTTCCGCCGCGCGAGCGTCGCCAGGTCCTCCCGCACCGGCAGCGTCGAAACCTCCGCCGCGCTCAACGCCCGGCTCCAAACCCGCACCTGATCAATCCC
This sequence comes from Acidobacteriota bacterium, assembly GCA_026393985.1. Lineage (GTDB taxonomy): Bacteria > Acidobacteriota > Terriglobia > Bryobacterales > Bryobacteraceae. The sequence goes on along the minus strand of JAPKZB010000079.1, from coordinate 26,195 downwards.
GCCCCGGTAGCCCAACCCCGCCCCCGCCCCAATCCGGAACGGCACCTTGTTGTCCACCGGCCACAGGTTCTGGTCAAAGATCACCTGCATCGGTTGCTCCACGCCGTTCACATACAGGTGAATCCCCTTGGCATACATCCCGCCGTCGTAACTCACCGCCACATGCTGCCACTCATTCAATACCAGCGGCGCTTTCGTCTCAACGCGGACCCCTAAGTCCGACCACCGGAACGTGTAATGAAACCGCAGCTTCTGGTCCACCAGATACAGGCCGTAACCGGTCCCCTCCCAATGGTCCTCCACCCGGGTGACAATCGCCCCCCGCGGCTGCTCCGGTCGGATCCACGCCGAAAGCGTAAACGGATCGCGATGGTTAAACTTAGCGACGTCTTTACCAAGATCCACGGGTGCCGTAAACTGCTCAAGCTTGTGGTTGACCACGAGCCCCTCCGGCGGCGCCCACTCCCCCACCGGCGGCTTCCACTTCCGCAGCGCCTTTTCAAAGGTTTTGCCCGCGGCCTGCCACCGCGCGGCGGCCGCATCGCGCAGCGCGCCGAGCCGGTTCAACTCGGCCTCCTGCGGCGGCGTCGGCGCCTTGATAAAGGGTTTCTCGTTGCCGAAGTTATAGACAAACCCGCGTTCGTCCGGGATGTTATTAAAGAAGGCGAACAGTTGATAGAACTCCCGCTGCTTCACCGGGTCGTACTTATGGTCGTGGCACCGCGCGCAGCCCACCGTCAGGCCGAGCCAGACGTTACTCGTCGTCTCCACGCGATCGGCGACATACTCAACGCGAAACTCTTCATCGACAATCCCGCCCTCGGCCGATGTCCGGTGGTTGCGGTGAAAGCCCGTGGCGATCCGCTGCGCCCGCGTCGCCTGCGGCAGCATATCCCCGGCAATCTGCTCGATGGTGAACTGATCAAACGGCTGGTTGCGGGCAAAGGCGTCAATCACCCAGTCGCGCCACCGCCACATATCCCGGACCCCATCGGACTGGTAGCCGTTGGTATCGGAGTAGCGAGCGTAGTCGAGCCACCGCACGGCCTGCCGTTCGGCGTGGGCGGGGCTCGCGAGCAGCCGGTCGACGACTTTGACATAGGCCTCGGGCGAGGAGTCGGCGAGAAAAGCCTGCACCTCGGCGGGGGTGGGCGGCAGCCCGGTGAGGTCGAGCGTCACCCGGCGCAGCAGCGTGGACTTACTCGCCGGAGCGTTCGGCCGCAGGCCTTCTCTTTCGAGACGGGCGTCGATAAAGGTATCGATGCCGCCCCCGGCCCCGCGCTTGGGCGGCACGAAGGCCCAATGGTTCTGCCACGGCGCCCCGGCGGCGATCCAGCGGCGCAGCGTTTCGATATCGCGGTCCGGCAGCCGGTCGTGCCCGGCGTATTGTGGCGGCATCCGCAGGGCTCTGTTGGTCGAAGTGATGCGCTGAATAATCGGCGACTGCTCGGGCTTGCCCGGCACGATGCCCCGCCTCGCCCCGGCCTCGCTGTCGAGGCGCAGCGGGCTTTTGCGATTCCCGGCGTCGGGCCCGTGGCAGGCGAAGCAGCGGTCGGAAAGGATCGGCCGGACGTCCCGGTTGAACTCAATGGGCTGCCCCTGACCGGCCAGCGGAAGGGCCAGCAGGGGGAGGAGCAAAAGGCGCAGCATACACCTATTGTTGTATCACCGCCCGGCCGCGACGCCGAATGGCGGTGCGACCGGCCCGGAGTGCCGCCCTCTCGCCACTCCCGCAGCCCGCACCCACCCTTCCCCATCACTACCTGCCCGAACTCTCTCCTCTTACCTCGTCCGTGGCTCCGGACCGCCATCCGTGCTCCGTGCCGGCCCCCCCCCCGGCGGCAAATAGTTGCGGCTTGGTCGCGGCGAGAATGCTCCGGAGGTCCGCGCGGACCGCGGGCGTCAGATGCGCGTACGGCGCGCCGGTCACCTCGCCGTCAAGCAACGCGCGCAAACGCTCCACGGCCGCCGCGTGCAGCGGCCCCGGTAGTTGATCAAACGCCGGGCTGTAAATCATGTAACTCAGCGGATAGCGGAAGATCCGCGTCTTCAAATCAAACTGCCGCAGCGAGCGGCCACTTCCATCGCGCGGGCCCTGCTTGGCGAACCACTCGGCAAAGCCCGACGCCCCGGCCACCGGGTTCGGCAGCGGCGTCTCCTCAACGAACAGCAGGTAATCGACCAGCTCCTCGGCGGCCTGCCGGATCCGGCGCAGCGTCGACTCACTGCGGTAAGCCGGCGGGTCTTTGAAGATCTCGTTCATCGCCTGCTGATGATGAATCGCGTGGCGGATCTCAAAACCCGCCCGCGTCAGCAGGTTCGTCATGTGCGTCTGGTGTTCGAGCACCAGCAGCGCGACGACATCGCTGTGCGGCGTCAGGTACTGCGCCGCGTCGAACCGGTTGGGGACCGGCACCAGTTCGGCGCTCTCGCGGTCGCGCGTAATCGAGTTCCCCATGTGCCGCATCGCGCCCGTGTCACCCGTAACATACCAGCCGCCCCAGCGCTCGGCGAACTTACTGCGATGGTCGCTGATGTAAGTCCCGTGCTGAAACGCCGGCATCCCGCTGCGCTCGGCCGAGACGCTGCGCACCACAATGCCCGGCACCCCGAGCGTGGCCGACGACTCATGGCACTGCAGGCAGGCATCGCGCCGCTCAAAGCGCGGCCGGCCAATCTCGTCCTGGTCGAGCGAATAGAAGATCACGCCCTGTTTCGGGTCCTGCACGGCCAATTCCACCACATCGCCGCCCTGCACATAACCCACCGAAACCTCGTCGTTGTAGTAAAGCGCCCGCGGAGTGCGCGGCGCAATGCGCGGCGCCTGAAAGCTGGTCTTCGAAAAGACCAGTACCTGCGACTCGCGGGCCACGCGCAGCTCGTCCAACACCGCCGGCAGATAGCCAAACTGCGGATCAAACGCCAGCTTCACCTCGCCGGCGGCCAGACGCCGGTTTAACTGCGTAATGGCGTTGTTGCCGGGGTCCTTGTGATAGTTAATGGCCGGATGGTCGAGCGAGGCGACGAACGATCCGCCCAGACCCAACGCGGCGATGCCAGCCAGTTTAGAGAGCCACATGGAAGAGCGCCGGGGGTTGGTCAACAGGACAGAGCGGACGGACCGGGCCCGTACTCTCCAGCAGTTCGGCAAGAGTCGTGTAGCGGAAGGTGTTCTCGGTTTCGCGGATGGAGTCGTCGAGCCGGCGGTGGAGCGGACACAGGTTCGGCCCGTGACCCGGCAAGCCCAGCGGGCAGCGGTCGATCCGCTTGATCGGGTCGACGGCGTTGATCACGGTCAGCAGCGAAAGCTGGTTGGGCGCCTGCGCCAACTGATAGCCGCCGTGGCGGCCGCGAATGGCCTTCACGACGCCGGAGCGACACAGCGCCTGCATCACCTTCGCCAGATAGTCGTTCGGCATCTTCGTGCGCTCCGCGATCCGCTGCACCGCATGGGGGCGTTCCCAATCTTCAGCGAGAGCGGCAACGGCACGGAGAGCATATTCGACGGTGTGCGAGAACATCCGATCCCATAATATTTCTATCGGACATTTTTGTCCACCTTATTCTTCCGCGGGAATTCCTGATACCGTATTGCCATGCGAAATTTCGTAATCACACTGGCGGTGCTGGCAATGACGATACCCGCGGGCGCGCAGCTCGCCACCAAGAAATCTCTCACCCTGGCGGCGGCCAAGACGATTGCGGCGGCGGCCGAGGCCGAAGCCCGCAAGAACAACTGGAATGTGGTCATCGCGGTGGTCGATGACGGCGCGAACCTGATCTACCTGCAGCGGATGGACGGTACGCAGATCGGCAGCGTCGACATTGCGCAGATGAAGGCGCGGACGGCGATCCGGATGAAGCGCCCGTCGAAGGCGCTTGAGGATGTGGTGATCGGCGGGCGGAATACGGTGCTGAAGCTGCCGGACGTGCTGCCGGTGGAAGGCGGTCTGCCGCTGGCCGTCGACGGGCAGATGATCGGGGCGATTGGCGTGAGCGGGGTGACCTCGGTGCAGGACGGCCAGATTGCCGCGGCCGGCGTGAAGTCGCTCGAAGGCATGAAGTAAGTCGTTGGCGCGTCAGCTCAAAGACCTCGCCGGCATCGGTCCGGCCATGCTCCGGGACTTCGAACTCCTCGGGGTCCCCTCCGTCGAAGCACTCGCTGAGCGCGACCCGGAGCAACTCTACCGCGAGCTCGAGCGGCTGACGCGGTCGCGGCAAGACCCCTGCGTGCTCGATACCTTCTGCTGCGCGGTGGCCCAGGCGCGAGACCCCGGCCTGCCCGCCGAACAACGGAACTGGTGGTACTGGTCGCGCCTGCGCAAGGCCAAAGCTACTTCGTAAGACTACTTCGTAAGGGTGGCGCGGCGGTTGATGCCTTGATAGGGGAACCGCCGCGTCAACTCCGCGAAGTTCACCGTGAGCCCCAGGCCGGGGCCGGCAGGCAGGCGGACGGCGCCATCCTTCTGCACCGGATAGGTGCCCTGGCAGAACTCCTGATAGACGGCGTCGTCGTCGCCCTCCCACTCCTGCAGGAAGAAGTTACGACAGCCAGCCATGGCGTGGAGCGAGGCGACGTGGCCGACGGGGCCGCTGCACTGGTGCGGGGCGATTTCGACGCCGAAGGTTTCGGCCAACTGCGCAATCTTGCGCAGCTCCGTGATGCCGCCGGCGTGCATGACGTCGGGCTGGACGATGGCCGCGCCCTTGTGTTCGAGCAAGTGCCGGAACTCCGAGCGGAGCAGCAGACCTTCGCCGGTAGCGATGGGTACGGGCGATTGGGCGGCGAGCTGACCCAGGAGCGCCGGGTTTTCGCGCAGCGTCGGCTCTTCCAGGAACATCGGCCGCAGCGGGGCGAGGGCGCGGGCGAGTTCGAGGGTGGTGCGGTAGTTGAAGGTCTCGGCCAACTCGAGGCCGATGTCGAGTTGCGGGCCCACGGCGGCGCGGACAGCCTCTACTTCTTTGACGGTTTGCGCGATGCGCGACTGGTCGTCCCCGGCGAGCGGGACGGTCCATTTGACGGCGCGCCAGCCGCGGCGGCGGGTCTCGGTGGCCCAGGCGCGGAAGGCGGCGGGGGTGCGTTCTTTGAGGGTGGAGGACCAGTGGGTGAAGTAGAGCGGCAGGGGATCGTGCACCGCGCCGCCGAGCAGGCGGGCGACGGGCACGCCGAGGCGCTTGCCTTCGAGGTCCCAGAGGGCGATGTCGACGGCCGAGAGCGCCGTGAGTTCGGCGGCGCCGTGGCGCCAGCGCGACAGGCCATAGTAGTTGCGGTTCCAGTGCTGCTCGGCACCCTGCGGATCCTGGCCGACCAGGGAGGGTTCGAGCCAGCGGAGCGCGGCTTCGACGAGGTCGGCGCGGGTTTCAAGCGTGGCTTCGCCGAGGCCGGTGAGGCCGGTGTCGGTGTGGATTTCGAGAAAGACGAGGTCGCGCCACCGGAGCGTAGCTTTGTGGATGACAAAGCGCGTGATCTTGCACGGAGGCGGGGCGGCGAGTGCGGCAGCGGGCAGGGCGAGCAGACAGCGGCGGGACAGCGGCATGCGGGTAGGATACCCTGCCTGTATGCGACTGCGAACGGTAGTGACTTTTCTGGCGGCCAGTGCAATGCTGCTCGCCGCGGACGTGACCGGCAAGTGGAGCTTTGCCGTCGAGACGGGCGCGGGGTCCGGCACACCCTCCTTCACCTTCGTGCAGAAGGGCACGGCGCTGACCGGCACCTACCAGGGCATGGTGGGCGAGGCGCCGCTGAAAGGCAAAGTCGAGGGCGACAAGATCGAATTCGTCGTGGCCACCGGCAGCGGCGAACTGCGCTACAGCGGCACGATCACCGGAGCCGAAACCATGGCGGGCAAGGCCGACTACCCCGAGATCGGCGCAGCGACCTGGACGGCGAAAAAAGAGAAGTAGATGACCATGACCGAACAGGAATGGGAACTGCGGGTCCAACTGGCCGCCGCCTATCGCATGGTGGACCACTTCGGCTGGAGCGAGTTGATCTGGACGCACAACACGGTGCGTGTGCCCGGCGCGGAAGATCACTTCCTCATCAATCCGTATGGCCTCCGCTTTGACGAGGTCACGGCTTCGAACCTGGTCAAAGTCGACCACGAAGGCAACATCGTCGGCGACCAGGAGCAGGAGATCAACCCGGCGGGCTTTGTGATCCACAGCGCTATCCACATGGCGCGGCCCGACGTGCGCTGCGTGATGCACACGCACACGACGGCGGGCATGGCCGTGGCGGCGCTCGAAGAGGGCCTGCTGCCGATCAGCATGTACGCCCTCGGCTACTTTGAACGCATCGCCTACCACGACTTTGAGGGGCCGAGCCTCGAACTGGGCGAGCGGGAGCGCCTGGCGGCCAACCTGGGGCAGAAGAACCTGCTCGTTATGAAGACGCACGGGCTGCTGGCGTGCGGCGAAACCGTGGCGCAGGCCTTTGTGCGGCTGTTCCGGCTGGAGCGGGCCTGTCAGGTGCAGTTGGCCGCGCAGGCGACCGGCGCGAAGCTCGTGGTTCCGCCGCGGTCCGTTTGTGAGTTGAGTGCGCGGCTGAGCGACGACTTTCTGGTGGCCGAAGGCGATAAGGGCTACAGCCGGAACCCGAACCCGGAGTTCACGGCCATGATGCGGCTGATGGACCGGAAGGATCCATCGTATAGACTGTAACGACGATGAGAGTTCTATTCCTTTTGTTCCTGGCGCTGCCCCTGGTGGCCGCCGATAAACGCGAAGTCGAAATTGACGCCGCCATGACCCAACTGGCCGACGCGCTGCGGAAGCCGGAGGTGGCTTCGCTCGAGAAGATCCTGGGCGAACAGTTGATCTACACGCACTCGAACGGCCGGATCGAGAACAAGAAAGAGGTCATTGACGCGCTGGCGGTGAAGAAGTCGACGATCTACGCCGCGGTCGACTATGCGGCCGAAAAGCAGCTGGCCTTCCACGGCAACACGGCCGTCGTCCGGCGCGATACGACCGTGAAGCTGCTGGGCGCGGATCCGCGGACGATGAAGCTGAGCATCCTGTACGTGTGGGTGAAGGGCAAGGGCGGCTGGCAGCTGGTAGGCCGGCAGGCGACGCGGCTCTAGCGACCGCCGGCCCAGGCGATGGCCTGGCGGACGAGTTGGCGGTAGTTGGGGTCGCGGTGGGCTTCCGGGCCGTGACCCATCTGAATGAAGACGACGCGGCTCGTGGCGAAGGGGCTGACCCAGACCAGGGGCCCGTCGGCGGTCTTTTCCGTGGTGGAGGCGAGTACCTGCACCTTGTCCGAGATCCACATGCCTTTGTAGGTCTCGTCGAAGATCTGGAAGTCTTTGAGCCCGGCCGTGACGGGGTGGTCGGCGACGATGCGGACCGGGATGGTGACATCGTGCTGGAAGGTGGAGGTGGGCAGATAGCGGCCGCCGGCGACGTTCTCGTACCACCAGGGCCAGTCGACGTAGCCGCAGATGGCGTGATGGAGAATCACGATGCCTTTGCCGGCTTCGGCGAAGGTGCGGAGCCGGTCGCGCTGTGCGGGGGTCGAGGTGGTCATCATGTCATAGAGCACGAGGACATCGACGCGCTTGAGCAGGTTGCCTTCAAAGGCGCGGGGATGCGGTTCGACGGCGACTTGGAGCCCGGGCATGCTCTCAAACATGCTGTAGAACGACGGGGCGTGGTCGTGGCCACCGGTGACGATGCGGACGCGGAGCGGGGCTTCGGCCCAGAGGGCGGAGGCGAGCAGGAGCAGGAGGCCGGGGAGCTTCATGGTGCTTACTTGGGAACGATGATCTGGTCGATGCCTTCGCGGATGCCGTAGTGCGGCCCGAGGAGTTGGAAGTCGCGGCCCTGGCGGCCGTTGTAGTCCCAGGCGATGGCGCCGCCTTTGATGGTGACTTCGCAGAACAGGCGCTGCTTCGAACGGACGAGGCCGCCGTTGTTGTCGTAGTAGCCAAAGTCGCCGTCCATGAGCCGGAGGCCGGCGATATCGGCTTCGGCGCCGACGGTGAGGTGGCCGAGTTCGGGGCGCCGGATGACTTCGGCGGGGGTCCAGGTGGAGGCGCGGATGACTTCGTGGAGGGGCATGCCGAGAGCCATGAGTTTGGACATGAGCGAGGGCATATCCATGAAGGCGCCGTTCATGCTGCCGGTGTGAAGGTCGGAGGAGATGGTATCGGGATAGAAGCCGTCTTTGATGGCGGCGGCGGCGCTGCGGAGGACGAAGCTGCCGCCGCCGTGGCCGACGTCGAAGCGGACGCCGCGCGCGCGGGCGGCCTTGAGATAGGGATAGACCTTGCCCTTGTCGTCGGTCCACGGCACGGGGCCGCGGTAGGCGTGGGTGGAGATGTCGCCGGGGCGGAGGTGTTCGCCGACGAGCTGGTGGTAGGGCCGTTCGGGCAGGAAGTAGCCGAAGTCGACGATGACGGGCATGTTGCCCTTTTTGCCGGCCTCGACGGCGGAGTCGACCGACTCCCAGTCGGGGCGGCGGTAGTGAGCGGATTTGACGCCGACGATGGCATCGGGGTACTTGGTTTTGAGTTTGACGATGGCGTCGGGGTTGAAGTCGTCCTGTTCGGTGAGGTCGCTGATCATGCCGTGGCCGGCGATGTTGATGAAGGCGAGGACGCGGGTGCGGGCGCGGTCGAGGACGGTGACCTTGAAGTGTTCGAAGTTGCGCCAGCCTGAGGAGCCGGCGTCGACCATGGTGGTGACGCCGGTGCGGAAGCTGAGGACATCGGGCGGGATGCTGTTGTCGCCGGCCCAGGAGCCGGGGTTGCCGGCCGAGTAGTAGACGTGGACGTGGAGGTCGATGAGTCCGGGGGTGATGAGGAGGCCGCGAACGTCGAGGACGCGGCGGGCGCGGTTGGCGGGGATGGAGGGTTCGATGGCGGCGATTTTGCCGGCTTTGATGGCGACGTCGCGGGGGGCGTCGAGGCGGCTTTTGGGGTCGATAACGCGGCCGCCTTGCAGGAGCAGGTCGAAGTCTTGGGCGAGGGCGGCGGCGGCCAGGAGCAGGGCGGAGCCCAGGAAGCGGAGCATGGGGGAATTATAGCGCCGCGCTTGGCTGCCGGCGTGGTGTGCGCGGGGGGGCGGGCGCGGCAACTGACCCAAGTCAGGTATGAATTGGGAGAACAATTTGGGGGTTGCGTGCAGGGCGGCTGCATGGCCGGAGGCCATGCGAGGGCTACTCAGAGCGGCCGACCCGAGAACAAATTCATAAATATTGCATCAAATTAATTCAATTTAATTTTTATAATACAATTGTTTGTGCTATGCTCCTCGGTAGTTAAGTCAAATTTCCTCTATGGGTCCAGCACACTCCCCCGGTGCGTCCCGTCAGCTGTTGAGTTTGTCGGCGCGTGGATATCCCTGCTCGGATTCCCTGATACGGTCTTTCTGTGGAGACAAGAATGCCGCCTAGAAAGATTTTGATTCGCGGTGCGCGGCAGTTGTTGACCCTTCGCGGGGTCCCGGCGCCACGCCGGGTGAATTCGATGAGTGATCTGGCGGTGGTGCCCGATGGGGCGGTGCTGATCGAGGACGAGCGGATTGTGACCGTTGGCCCCGGTCGGCGCATCGAGAATCTGGCTGAGGCCCGTGGGGCCGAGGTGATCGATGCGGATGGTTGCGTGGTGATGCCGGGGTTCGTTGATCCGCACACGATGCTGGTGAGCGGTCCGTCCCGGGTGGACGAGTTTGAGATGCACACCTTGGGGGCATCGCTCGAACAGAGCGGTCTGCTACGGGAGGGGGTGCAGGCGCAGGTGCGGAACGTACGGAACCTGCCCGCGCGGCGATTGGAGTTGCAGGCCAAGAATACGCTGCTGCGCTGTCTGCGCCACGGGACGACGACGATTGAGGCCAAGACAGGCTATGGACTCGACGATACGGGTGAGATGAAGTGTGTGCGCGTCCTCGAAGATTTGCAGGCGTGCCCGATCTCGGTGCTGCCGACCTGGTTTGGGGCGCGCGCTCTGCCCGCGGAGTATGCAGGCAACGCCGAGGGTTACCTGCGCTTTTTGATGGACGAGATGCTGCCGCGCATTGCCCGCCGGAAAACGATTGCGCATATTGACGCCGACCCTGCCGCGTGTAGTTTTTCCTTGCACCAGACCGTGCAGTTGTTGCGCACGGCGCGCCTGGCGGGCTTTATGCCGCGGCTCCATGCCGCGCTGCATCAGCCCGATTCGAACGTAGAATTGGCCGTGGCGATGCGCGCCGAGAGCGTTTCGCACTGCAACTTCATCACAGACGACCAGATTGGCCACTTGTGCGACTCCTCGACGGTGGCGGTCCTGTTGCCGGGCTTGGCGTATCATCTCCGGCTGAACCGACTGGCGCCGGCCCGGCGATTGATTGACGGGGGCGCGGCGATGGCCGTTGCTTCCGGGTATGACCCGTTGTACAGTCCTACCTGCAACATGCAGATGATCATCTCACTTGCGTGCAATCAACTCCATATGTCGCCGGCCGAGGCGATTCAGGCGGCTACCTTCAACGCAGCCTGCGCGGCGGGGGTGGCGCGGGAGACCGGTTCGCTCGAAGCGGGCAAGTTTGCCGATTTGTTGATTTTGTCCGTGCCGGACTATCGGGAAATCCCCTATCATTTTGGAATGAATCTGGTTTCCACGGTAATACGCCGGGGCACGATCGTCCATCAGGAAACCGCGCCGGAGTGGCGCGTTGCCTGAGCCGAACTCGTTGCCGCTGGTGGAGTGTGTTGCGAATTTTTCGGAAGGCCGGGACGTGCGGACGATCGAGGCCATCGCGTCGGCCGTCGCGGCGGTGCCCGGGGTGAGCGTTCTGGACTGGTCGGCGGACGCGGATCATCACCGCAGCGTGATCACCTTCGCCGGACGGCCCGAAGCGATTGGGGAGGCGGCCGTGGTGGCGGTGGGTGAGACGGTGGCGCGTATCGACCTGACCAGGCATACGGGGGTGCATCCGCGGATCGGAGCCGCCGATGTGGTGCCGTTTGTGCCGCTGCGGAACATCACGCTGGTGGAGTGCGCGTGGCTGGCCAATGCGGTGGGGGCCGAGATCTGGAACCGGTTTTCGGTGCCTGTGTTTCTGTACGATGCCGCGGCGCAGATCGAAAGCCGGCGCAATCTGGCCCATGTGCGGAAGGCGGCGGGGAGCCTGCCGTTTCCTGTGCCGGATTTTGGCCACGCGGCGCCCCATCCGACGGCGGGGGCGGTGGCGGTGGGCGCCCGCAAGATTTTGATCGCCTGGAATGTTTTTCTGGCCGATGGGAACGTGGCCGCGGCCAAGGAGATCGCGCGCCGGATTCGCCACGCGAGCGGCGGTCTGGCGTGTGTGAGAGCACTGGGGCTGTACTTGCCGGAGCGCGGGCAGGCGCAGGTTTCGATGAACCTGACGGATTTTACGGTAACTCCTCCGCATGTGGTGTGGGAGGCCATTGGGCGGGTGGCGGCAGAACTGGGCGTGGAGGTGGCGACCAGCGAGTTGATCGGACTGATTCCGCAGGCCGCGCTGGCGGCGGCCGCGGCGAGCGGGGTGGATCTGCGAATCGAGCATTTCTCGCCGGAACGGATCCTTGAGAACCGACTGGACCCGATTGCAATGCAGAAACGTTCGGAATAGAGTAAAGATACTGCCGTGTCACTAAGATGACGCGGCCTCTACAGCTTTCAGGGGTTATTCATGAATACTCATTCACGACTGCAGCGTTGCAGCGTGGCAGTGATGCTCGTTTGCCTTTTGGCTTTCAGCGCGTCTCTGTCTCACGCACAGGTTTTGTACGGAGCCTTGGTCGGCTCCGTAAAGGATGCTTCCGGGGGGGCCGTACCGGGGGCGAAAGTAGTGATTACCAACCAGCAGACCGGACAGGTCCGCGAAACAGTAACCAACGACGAGGGGGGGTACACCTTTCCCACCATCCAGAACGGCAGCTATGAAGTCCGCATCACCAAAGACGGCTTCAAAGGCGTGGCCAACACCGCCAACGTGGCCATTAACGAAACCGTCCGCGTGGACCTCACCTTACAAGTCGGCGCGGTTTCTGACACGGTAACGGTCGAAGCCAGCTCCGCCACGCTGCAGACGGACCGCGCCGAGGTGCGGGCCGAGGTGACGTCCAAACAGTTGACGAATCTGCCCGTACCCGTGGGCCGGAACTATCAGAACCTGCTGGTGACGGTCCCCGGTTTCTCGCCGCCGCGCAACGCGCACTCGGTTCCTTCGAACCCCTCCCGGTCGCTTGAAGCCAACGTGAACGGGGCAACGCGCTCCTCGGTGAATACGCGCATTGACGGCGTCAGTTCTACCAACATCTGGCTGCCGCACATTTCGGCCTACGTGCCGTCGCTGGAAGCGATTGAGACGGTGAACGTGGTGACGAACTCGTTTTCGGCCGAACAGGGGCTGGCGGGCGGCGCTTCGATCAGCGTGCAGATCAAGTCCGGCACGAACGACCTGCACGGTTCGGCGTTCCTGTACAACACGAATAATAAAGTGATTGCCAAACCCTTCTTCCTGCCGCAGGGCCAGCGCAACCCCAAGTACATCTTCAACCAGTTCGGCGCGACGGTCGGCGGCCCGATCAAAAAGAACAAGCTGTTCTACTTTGCGGCCTACGAAGGCACCACGCGCCGCGAGTTTGCCAACCAGTTCGGCACCATGCCGACCACGGCCATGCGCAGCGGCGATCTTTCGGCTACCGACCGGCCCATCTACGACCCGCTGACGGGCGACGACCAGGGCCGCGGGCGGACCCCGTTTGCCGGCAACGTTCTGCCGGCCAACCGCATCAGCCCCATCGCCCGCACGCTGACCGGCAAACTGCCCACCCCGAACGTGCCCAGCGCCTTCATTCAGCAGAACTACTTTGCCGTTGGCAACTTCCTGTTCGACCGGCAGACGCTCGACACGAAGATGAACTACAACATCTCGGACAAGTGGACCATGTACGGCCGCTTCTCGGTGCTGGACTACACGATGGAAAACGCCGGCATGCTCGGCGAATTGATCGGCCCGGGCATCTCCGGCGCCGGCGGTAACGTGGGCGTCGCCGTTGGCCAGACCTACTCGACCACCATCGCCTCCACCTACGTTCTGAAGCCCTCCTTCATTATCGACTCGTATTTCGGGTTCACGCAGATGAATACGAAGGTAGAGCAGCCGGGCCTTGAAAAGAACCTGGGCCGCGACCTGCTGGGCATTCCGGGAACTAATGGCACCCGCACCTTCGAGGGCGGCTGGCCGCGGTTCACCGTTTCCAACTTCACCACCTTCGGCGTTCCCGACGCCTTCATGCCGTACAACCGGCGGGACCCCCAGTTCCAGTACGTGGCCAATGCTAACTGGACCAAGGGCACCCACAACATCCGCTTCGGCATCGACGTCTACAAGATGAACATGAACCACTTGCAGCCGGAGTTCTCCGGCGCCAACCACGGCGCGGTCGGGGGCTTTAGCTTTACCGGCGGCCCGACGCAGTTGAATGGGGGCGCTTCGGCCAATGAGTTCAATTCGTGGGGAGCCTTCCTGCTCGGCGCGCCGAATAACTACGGCCGCCTGCTGCAGGTCGATGACGTCTACAAGACCCGCACCAACATGTTCTCGAGCTATCTGCAGGATACCTGGAACGTCAACCGGAAGCTGACGCTGAACTACGGCGTGCGCTACGAGTACTTCCCCATGCCGACGCGCGGCGATCGCGGCGTCGAACGGTATGACTTTGCGAATAACAAGATGTTCGTTTGCGGCGTGGGTGTCATGCCGCGCGATTGCGGCATCCGCCAGCAAAAGCTGCAGTTCTCGCCCCGGCTTGGCATCGCCTACCGGCCGACGGACAAGACGGTGATCCGCACCGGCTTCGGCATTAACTGGGATCCTTGGAACCTGGCCCGTACACACCGGACCAACTTCCCGATGCTGGTCATCCTCAACGGCAATGCGCCGAACGCTTTCGTGCCCGTCAGCCGTCTGGAGCAGGGCATCCCGAACATCCCCAACCCCGACCTGGGCAACGGCATCATCGACGTGCCCACCAACTATGCCGTGGTCAGCGCGGGCGATGAGTTCAAGCGCTCCTACATCATGAGCTGGAACTTCACCATTCAGCGGCAGGTTGGCAAAGGCTTCGTTGCGCAGGCCGGCTACGTGGCCAATCGTCAGGTGAAGCAGACCGGGAACCTCGACCTCAACGCCGGCCAGATCCCCGGCGCGGGCGTCAACGGCGCTCCCTACTTCCAGCGGTTTGGCCGCCGGGTAACCACGCAGCTGTTGACGCCAATCGGCCACACCAGCTACAACGCGCTCCAGACCACCCTTGAAAAGCGCTTTGCCAAAGGCTATTCGCTCAACGTGGCCTACACCTGGTCGAAGGCGATGGGCATCTGCTGCAACTCCAATAGCGACGGCGGCCCCGCCATCCAGGCGATGCCGTTCTACAACCTGAACCGTTCGCTCGCCGACTTTGACCGGACGCACAATTTCCAGGTCACCTCGCTCTGGGAACTGCCGTTTGGCAAGGGGAAAGCGTTTGCTAATGATGGGGTGGCGGCGGCTATCCTCGGCGGCTGGCAGTTGAACGGGTTGCTGAGCTTGTACAGCGGCTCTCCGTTTAACGTGACGGCCGACGGCGCGTCACTGAATCTGTTCTCGGGATCCACGCAGCGAGCCGACTATACGCGGCCTGGAAAGGTTACCAAGATCGGTAAGGTCGGCCAGGGGCAACCCTTCTTCGACTTCACCGCTTTCAAGGCGGTGACCGATGCGCGGTTCGGCGATGCCAGCTTCATGGCTCTGCGCGGGCCGCGGATTGGCAATGCCGACATCGGTATCTTCCGCCAGTTCAAGTTCCGCGAACGGATCTCGGCGCAGTTGCGCATCGAGATGCTTAACCTGACGAATACGCCGCAGTTTGGCAACCCGAGCGGAAACATCTCCAACCTCCGGCTCAACCCGGACAACTCGTTCCGCTCCGGCGTTTTTGAAGTGACCGGCCTGGCCAACACCGGGCGCGATGGGCTTACCCAGCGGGCCTTCCGGTTCGGCCTCCGGATGGGTTTCTAAGCGCTCGCCGCCCTACCCAGAAAAGCCCGCCGGTCGACAGACCGGCGGGCTTTTTTCCGTTGCACGGTCGCTCACAACCCGGCCAACCGCGTCCGCGCATCCCCGAACTGCGGCAGCACGACACCCATGCGGTCCATAATGCCCAGATACAGGCTACACAACTTGCGGTTGTCGTCTCCCGCCGCAAAGTAATTGAGGGCCCGACCGGTCGCCAACTTCCCTCCCAGGCCGCCCACCGTAATCACCGGCACTTTCTTGTTATCGTGCTTCGTGCCCGACCACATATTCGAGAGAAACAACAGGCAAGAGTTGTCGAGCACCGACCGCTCGCCCTCCCGCATCGCATCGAGCCGCTGCGCCAGATAGAGCACCTGCTCGACGTGAAAGCGCACGATCTTCTGATAGTCAGCTTCCGTGTCGTAATGCGACGCGCCGTGGTGCTGCTTGCCAACGCCCAGGAAAGGATAGTAGAGCGCCGAAAGATCCCGCGCCAGCAGCAACGACGCCACCCGGGTCTTATCCATCTGAAACCCCAGCGCAATGATGTCGCACATCAGCCGGATATGGTCCCGGATATCCTCGGGCAGCCCATCGGCGGGGCGCGGCAACGCCGTGAGCGGCCGCCCGGCTTTGTCGGCGCGCGCCTCGGCCCGCGCCTTCTCCGTCCGCATCCGCTCCATGCCGCGCTCCACCTCGCGCACGCTCGCCAGATACTCATCGAGTTTGATCCGGTCCGTGGCGCTGACGCGGCCCCGCAGCGAGGCCGCGTGCTCCTTCACGCGGTCGAGCACGCTCGTGTTCCGCAGCTGCCCGCCGTTTTCAAACAGGCTGTCGAACGCCAGCGACGGATACATCTCGTTCGGCACCGGCGAATCGGCGCTCTGCCAGGAGATATGCGAACTGTAGGCGTTTGAAAAGTTTGTCTCGTGAAAGCCGGTCATCGCGCGTTCACAAGCCAGCACCATGCTGGGCTGCTGTGTCTCCTGGCCGATGCGGTTGGCCAGCATCTGATCGATCGTGATGCCCCCATGGATGATCGATCCCTTGCGAATCGGCACGCCCGAAAGGAGGTTCCCGGTCATCGCCGGGTGAATTCCCTGCCCCGTCGCTTCTTTGTTGAACAACCCGTCTATGACGTTGATCTTCGACTTGATCGGCTCGAGCGGAGCCAGCGACTCACCGAGTTCGAGCGCGGCGCCCGCGCCCTTGGCCCACCAGCGGCCCGGGCTGATGCCCGTGCCCATGAACAGCACCGCAAAACGCTGCGGCGGCGCCTCGGCCACCGCGCCCTGCAACGACTCGAGCCACGGCAGCCCCATCGTTACCCCCGCACCGTGCAGAAACGCTCTACGCCTCATCTTCCCGTTCCTCATGCCTCACCTCTTACTCAAAAACTGCCGGCTGGTGACAATCCCCGCCACCGCGGTCTCAAACCGGTAGCCGCTCCGCGCCAGTTCGGTCCCGATCTGATCGATCAAGACCTCGTCGGAGAGCGCCAGACTACGCCCGAGTGCGTACGCCAGCAGCTTACCGGTAAAGCCGCGGACAAAGTCGCGCTGGCGGTGCGTCCGGATGTACTCCTGCAGGCCCGCCACGCCCTGGCCCGCCACGCCCTGGCCCGCCACGCCCTGGCCCGCCACCTTACCCGGAAACACGGCGCCGGCATCCACCGGACGACCCGCCAAATCGGCCGACCGCGGCCGCCCCACCGGATCAAAGCCCTCCATCGCAAGACCAAAGGAGTCGAACCGCGCGTGGCACGACGCGCACGCCGGGTTACTCCGATGCCGCTCAAGCATCTGCCGCAGCGGCAGGTCCATCCGCGCCTCATCGGCCGGCAGCTCCGGCACCACCGCCGGCGGTGGCGGAATCTCCTCCCCAAGGATCCGCCGTGCGAGCCAGTACCCCCGCTTCACCGGACTGGTTCGC
Source organism: Acidobacteriota bacterium (assembly GCA_026393985.1). Taxonomy (GTDB): domain Bacteria; phylum Acidobacteriota; class Terriglobia; order Bryobacterales; family Bryobacteraceae. The sequence continues at coordinate 9,248 of JAPKZB010000079.1, read as the reverse complement.
AGTCCGGGCGCATTCTTCGTGAGAAAGGCCGCCATGGGCAGCAGCCCCCCGCGCCCCTGCCGGTCCGCCTCGGCCACGCGCACCCAGTCGGTTTCGCCCGTTCCCGGCGGCAAGGCCATGCCGTAGTAACGCGCCAGCACCGGATTCACGAAGGTGTAGCGCGCATAGAGAAGATCGAGCAGCGAACCGTTGTGGCTAAAAATGTGCCGCAAAAACCGCATGGGCTCTTCTCCCATGGCCGCGCGCACCTCGTCCGTGAAAGCCGGAAAGCGCTCCCGGTCCACCGTCGATAGCTGCGCAAAGTCGCGGATGTCGAGCCAGTTGCCCCCGAACTCCAGGGCCAGGGCCCGCGCCCGCGGATCGCGCAGCATACGCCGGGCCTCGGCCAGCAGCACCTCCGGCCGCCGCAACTCCCCGGCGGCGGCCCGCTTCCGCAGCGGCTCATCCGGCATGCTCGACCATAGGAAGTAACTCAGCCGGTTCGCCAGATCCGCATCGGACAGGGGCCGTACGCCGCCCGCCGCCGCAGGGTCGGCGCGGTAGGAAAACCGTGGCGAGGTAAGAATCAGCACAACGGTTTCGCGGACGGCCGACTCATGGTCCAGGCCCGTGCGCTGCCGCGCGTCCTGGTAAAACGACAGCACATCCTTGCGTTCGGCCTCCGTCAACGGCCGGCGATAAGCGCGCGCCGCAAACTCAACGAGCGCCTCCCGATGGCTCGCCTCGGCGGCGCGCCGGGAGTCCTGCACCCAACGGAGGCTGGTACTGTAGGTGTTGAAGAAATCCCGAACCGCCTGCTTGGCCACCGGGCTGCCGGTTTTGGCCATCTCGAGGTAGTCCGTTTCCAGTTTCCGCAGCCGGGGCTCGGCGATAATCTGGTCTACTTCGAGCTCGCGCACCTCCGGCTCGCCGTCTTTGAAGTCGTCCCGCGTGCCGCGCGTGCCCAGCTTGGCGAACTCGACGTAAGTGCGGATGTTGATCGAGGCGACAAAATCCATTTCCCGCCACATCCGGTCGAGCTCCGCCTGCTCGGTGTCTTCGAGTAACAACTCGTACAACGGCTGATCGTCCCGGAAATAGCCCATCACGTTGTGAAAGCCGGCGCTCAGATACCGGCCCTCATCCTTGCCCGTGACGAAGTAATTCCGCCCGCGCGATTCCCGGTAGAACCTGTCCGGGAACGCGCTGCAGAACCGGCCCCACGCCGCCTCGTAGCGCGCCCGCTGCCCGGCCGGCACCCGCAGGTCCGGATCCCCCGGCGCGTTTTCAACGAGCAGCGTCTTCCCCGGGCCGAACGGGTTCGCCCACTCCGGCTCCACGAGGTCCTTCTGCTCGAACAGCGGCTCGCTGGCCACCTGCAACTGCCGGGCGTCAAACCGCCGACGGTGTGTGGCATACTGCCTGTTCTTCCAGATGAGCAGCGGCTGCCACGCCGCGCCAATCGGCCCCGCGGTGATGTTTAAGAACCGCGGCTCCACCTTCGCCCGCAAGCGGCGGACATAGGCTCGCATCTGTTCGCACTCCGCGCGCACCGCCGCAGCGGGACGCGGGGCGGGCAGGGCGCGCCACATCTTCTGCAGCTGCCCCAACGGTCCCACGTCGGGGCTGCTTTCAAGCGTGGCCCACACCGTGGCCAGATACTTCACACTCACCTTGTGCGCCCTCGCCAAACCCGCCAGCGTCGCCCGCGGCTGCCCCAGCGCCACCCGGTGCCGGAACCGCCACGCCGTCTCAAAGTAATCAGCCAGGTCGACATTCTGCCGGTGATAAAAGTCGATGATCTGGTGCACCGCGAACTTATCCCGGTCGGTTTCGGCCAGCATCGGATGGGGAGCAAAGCCAAACCCCTTCTCCCGCAAGTACAGATGGCTGGCCACCTCCCGCGCCGCGCTCAGATACTTCTTGAGCAGCGTTGGCGACATCGCGAGCGTCTCCCCGGAGTTATCAAAGCCCGCCGTATTCGCCGGATCGACGGGGAACTCCCGCGCCGGACGGATATCCACCCCGGTCAGATCCCGGATCGTGTAGTCATACTCGGCATTGCTCAACCGCCGTGCGAGCACGATCCCCGGATCCCCCGCGTGGCGCCGGCGTTCGTCGTCGCGGACGGCGTGCAACCAGGCGACCGCCGTCTCGCGCTCCCCGGCCGCAGGCTGCCGCGCTCCGGCCGGTGGCATCTCTCGCGCCTCGATCCGCTCGAGAATCTGGCTCCACCGGCGCCCGTCCCGCACCAGCGTCGCGCGCGAGGAGAACGCGCTTAAATCCAGTTGCGCCGCTGGCTGCCGCGCGTTGTGGCAGGTGACACAGTAGGTAGCCAGGAAGGGACGCACCGTCGAGGTGAACCGGCTGTCGAGACCCGATGGCTCGGCCGCCCACCCGGCGCCGCCCGCCAGAAGGCCAAGCACCGCGAGGCAAACAGGATGGAAAACCCGTCGAATCACCAAGGACATGCCATGCACCTCTCCTCGACATTCTATTCCCCGCCGCGGCGCCGCGTCAGCGCTGGTCCGGCCGCCGGTGGAGCACGGAACTCGCTTCGGTGGGAACGGCTCCGTTCTAGTTCCGGCGCAGCAGCTGGCAGTAACGGGGCACCTTGCCAAGGCGCCGCCATAAAGGCATCCAACGCACCAACACGGGCAAAGGTCCTGTGGCTGTCAAATGCAAGAACAGCCGGGCTCCCGGCCCTGCCCGCGATCTTCTCACCACACTACACCACCAACCGCCTGGCCATCAGCCGCCGGATGAACCAGCCGCTCCTCGCCAGCGCCGCCGACGCCCGACTCCCGTTACCCCTCGCCCCAGGCGAGTATCACCCGGCGCCACCTTCACCCAAACCAGCTGCGACCACCTACGCCCCGCCCTGAGCCGAGGCCTGTTCCACTCCGACCGCGCTCACCGTCTGGTCAGCAACTTCGACTGCAACATCCCGGCCCGGGGATTCGACCTGAACCAGATCGCCTTCGGCAAACGGCTCTTCACCGGATGGCCGCGCTTCGGCACGTGCAGCAGCCGAGCCAGCAAACTGTGGGGAGACACCGGCCGCACTATGCCACGCGGCCCCGTCCAACGTAACATTGGCTGGCCGTCAACAAAACGGTTTATGCCGAGTGGCCTTCCGGGTTCGTCCATCTCCTGAACATGACGAACTGCGCAAACCCGGGCGGCAGCATCACGACCCGCGTGTCCTCCAGAGGGCACTCACCATCGGCTTCTGCTCCTGGATGGGAAGGAAGCCCGGCGGCAGCGCTGCCGGGCCTGCCCGCTATGCCTTCGCCGTCCGCTGCGCCGCCTTCAACATGGAGTTCATGCTGCCCAGCAGGTACGCCAGTCCAACACTCGGACGAAACTGCCCGTTGGCTCCAGCGCCCCGGCTCGTATCCGGCGCGCCGGGAATCTCTCCCACCGCCGGAACGTGATCCGGAATAACGATGCCGTCGAACTTGACGTCCACCAGCGCCTGCATCACCCGGCTCATGTCGTAGTAGCCATCGTCGATCAGCGCTTCCGTAAAGTGCGGCAGCGGAGCCGTCACATTGCGGAAGTGGACCTTGAACAGCTTTTTCTTCGCCGCGAAGTACCTGATCACATCCACGCAGTCCGCGCCGGTCATCTTGCCGCCCTCGAGCCACGACCCGACGCAGAAGCAGACCCCGATGTTCGGACTGTTGGCGATCTCGATGGCCTTTTTATACCCCTCGAAGTTCGAGAAGATGCAGCGCGGTACGCCGGCCAGCATGCGCTGGGGCGGATCGTCCGGGTGGATCCCGATGCGTACGCCGGCTTCCTCGGCCACCGGAACTACTTTCTTGATGAAGTACTCGTAGTTCTCCCAGATCTCTTGCTCGGTGTAGACGCGACCATGCGACAGCGGTTCGGTGTAGGTCTTGCCACCCCAGAAGCCTTTCCAGTCCGGACTGTTCGAGTTGCCGTCCCGCGCGATGTAGCCGCGCGCATTGATCACCCGGCCGCTTGACCAGATGCCGTTGCCCATGTGCGCGTAGGTCGAGTAGGGAATCTTCGCCTTGCCCAGGTAGCGGATGTAGTTGAGGTAGTCCTCAATCTTTACATCGCGCCCCGGCAGGTTCAGGGTCACCTCGGGCATGTTATGCAAGCTGCCCGACGGCCCCACGCCGCTGCCGATGTTGTAAACGCCAAAGCCGCCGGCCTCCCAGGTTTCCCGCTGCTTGGTGAAGCCTTCGGAGTTGGCCGTGGCCTGCTGCGGCGCCACGCTCACCCACTTGACTCCGAGTTGTTTCAGGTACTGCCCGTATTCGGGTGTGTAGGTATTGACGCTGACGCCGATCTTGATGCCAGGCGGGGTCGGGATCATCGGTTTCGCCGCCGCGGGCACGGCGGCAGACAGCGCCGCCGCCCCCGCCAGAATCTCCCGACGTGTTGTGTTTTGCTCATTCATGATGAGAACTCCGCTCGAATGAAAATCCGCACCCTGCTCGTCCGGTGCCGAAGTTGGAATGGCCCCCAAACGACGCCCGGCAAGCAGGCCCGAGATTTGGGGTTTGTCAAATTATACTTACTATTTTTCCCGGATGGCTCTTGGGGGGCCGCCACTGGGCCGTGCGCAATTCACGGGCCCGCGTCGCCCTGCTGGGAAAAGCGCCGGCCTAGCGACCAGCGCGCCAAAGCTTCGCGAAACCAAGCATCAGAATCGCGCCTCCCGCCAAAACCAGCGAGGACGGTTCCGGGACAGAGACCGAGAGTACCCCGGAAATGGCGTAGAGATGCTGCATCGTACTCTTGGGGTTGATATTGAACTCGGTCCAGTCATAATCGGCCGAGCCGGAATAGCCCCAGAAACTAAAGCCGGTGCCGCCAAGAGCCCGGCTCGTGACTCCGTCGCTCCCGGTACCCGTCCAAACGGGCACGTTGACATCGGTCCCGGAACTGTCGGTGATCACGGCAGCATGAGAGTATTGAATCCCGCCGTATAGACCGTTTACGTTGACCGGAACCCCGGTGGCGATCAGCTTACCCTGCGTGTTGTAGAAGCGAGTCGTCGTGTCAGTCGGGTCGAGTCCGGCGTTAATCAAGACATTGACACTGCTGGTCGAAGCCAGCGCCTTCCAGGTGGTACCCAGAGCCGCAAGCGCCGGGGTGACCAGAACCTCGTCCGAAACGAAAGAGTTGTAGTAAGCGATATCGTTGGAGAGCGCATTCACCGTGCCGTTGGTTACGAAGATCAGCCTGTAGGTATCGCCGGGATTGAGACTGGGAGGAACAACAATGGCGGCAGCGCGGGCAGCGCTGACTAGCCCGAAACTGAGCACAAGGGGAATCGCCCCAGTCGCCGGAGGCAGCAGGCGATACGAACTGGCTAAAACGGAAGAGACCAGGAGCGTGGCCCATCCGAGGCGAGAGAGTTGCAGCGATAGATTCAGTTGGGTGAATCCGCGATCCTCCGCTACCCTGACGCCAGTCTCGAAAGCATACGCCGCCATACTAGAGCAGAATCGGCCAAACATACAATCGTGCACTGAAAGATAGTACACAAGTACTACACATGATGTCAACAACAGACGGCTGGCAGCACCGATTCGGCCGCGATGTGGAGGGTAACATCAACCCACTCGATCAACCGGATAACTCCAAGTCCGCTCCGGCCGGCATGGCCCGAAATCGTCAATCCCGCCCCGCGTGCCGGGCGATGGACCGCTGCTCGACTGACCGCAGTACGGCAAAGTCACCAAGCCTTGCTCTCCGGGTAAGCCTTGCTCTCCGGGTAAAAGCAGCAGCCTCATTTCTGAAGAACTGTTTTAGCCAGCGCTCCTTCTGCCAAAATCCCCGCACTGCCAACATCCCCGCAAGCTCGCTGAAATGGCGGTGCGGACCTACTCCCCGCTAAACCACATTCGCCCCTGCGCCTCCACCGCCTCCCCCGGCCGGCAATCCGGAAACCGCGGGTCAGAATGCATACACGGACATTGCGGATTCCCCCACACCCGCTGCACCGGCGTCCACTCCACGTGAATCGCCCGCTCCCCCGCCCGCACCGTCGCCACCCGCTCCCCCAGCGTCTTGTTGTCGTTCGTCTGCGCCGCAAACCCCGGCGCGTTCCCGAACATCACGCAAACCTGCGCCCGCATCTCCCGCAGCGTCTCCGCCGTCCCGTTCTCGACGCGGCACGTCATCCGCACCTCCCCACCTTCCAGCCGCACCGTCGCCCCAATCTTCACCCCGTCCCCCAGCACCCACTCATTCCGCAGCGACCCGTCCTCTCCCACCGTCCAATCCCGGTTCGCCACCACCTGATTCCGCTCATCCCACACCGTCGGAATATGCGTGTGCCCCAGAAAGTGGATCTTCCCGTTCGCCATGACCGCCTCCGGCACATCCACAATCACATACCCCGCCCCCGCCCAAGGCAGAAACACGCTCGCCTTCGTCCCCCGCATCGGCGCCACCATCCCGTCGAGGAAACCAATCCGCGGATGCCGCCCCCCAGGGTACGGCCGCAGCGCCAATCCCGCCAGCACCCCGCCCTGCGACCCCGTCACCTCCTGGCCCGTCACCAACCTCGCCTCCGCCGCGCTGAACCCGTGCTCCGCCATCACCCCGCGCCAGTAGCCCAGCCGCCTCCGCGTCTGCTCCACCTCCACCGGCAGCGCCAGCTTTCCATCCTTCGGCGCTTTGTACCGCTCCCGCCGCCGCGGATCCGCCGGCACGCTCTGCGCTAACGGCGCCACATCCCGCAGCGCCAGCGTCTCAAATCCCTCCCGCCGCAGGTACTCCATATACCGCCGGAAACTGTCCGCCGGGGTATGCACCCACGGATGCACCACATCCGGTACCCCGTGAAACTGCAGCACCACCAGCTCTCCCTCCCCCGCCGCCCGCATCACCTGTTCAAAATGCGCAAGCGTCCAATCCGGATAAGCATCCCCCGTGGTCGGAATCAGCAGCCGGTCATGCCGCCCCGGCTGGTAGGCCGGCCCCACTACCATCCGCCCGTACTCCGCCTCCGGCTGCGCCCCCCGCCGCGCCAGCGTAATTCCGTGCCGCTCCAACACTGCCAGTCCCTCCGGCCCAAACTGATTCCCCGGCCACTCAAAGCTCACCGGCTTCGGCACCCCCACCCGCCGCAGCTCATAGTCCACCAGCGCCAGCTCCGCCTCGAGCCGCGCCGCCCCCCGCGGCGACGACGAATCAAGGTGCGTCCAGCTATGGTTCCCAATCTCGAACCCCATCCCGTGCAACTCCGCCGCGTCCTGCCAGGACAGGAAATGCTCGCTCTGCGCCATCCACCGGTGCGTCACAAAGAAGGTCGCCCGAAATCCCAGATCCCGCAGATAAGGCCCCACGAACGTCCGGTGCGACTTCACCGCGTCATCAAACGTCAACACCACCCGCTTCCGCCCCGCCCCATGGCTCACCGCTGCGCTTGCCGCGCCCGCCATCACCGCCCGCCGGCTGACCTCCCGCCTCTCCACGGCACCCTCTCTCTCTAGTTCTGCCAGGAGAACTTCTGCACCCGCCAGTTCTTGATCTCGGCGGCATAGAGATTGCCCGCCGAATCCACCGCGATATGGTGGATAAAATCAAACCGTCCCGGGATCTTGCCGAACTTCCCGTAAGTGCCCAGCACCTGTCCCTCCAGATTCACCTTCAGAATCCGGTTCGCATACCCGTCAGCCACGTAGAACGTCCCGTCTTTGGCGTTGAAGGCCAGCCCCCACGGCGAGCCCACATTGGTCCATTTGGTCAGAAACTTCCCGTCGGCCGAGAAGATCTGCACGCGCCGGTTCTCCCGGTCGGCCACGTACACGCGCCCGCGCGTGTCGAGCGCCACATCGTGCACCGTATCAAACTCCCCATCGGCCGTCCCCTTCTTCCCCCCGATCTGCAGGACAAACTCGCCGTCTTTGTTGAACTTCAGCACCCGGGAGTTCACATACCCGTCAGAGACCCAAAAGTCCCCGTTCGGCTCAAACGCCACCGCCGTCGGCCGATTGAAGGCGTAAGGCGTCGTGTTATCGCCCGGCGTGTTGCCCGCGTTGCCGATGTGCATCAGAATCCGCCCGTCCCGCGAGAACTTCTTGATGTTGTGTCCGAACACGTCCACGGTCCAGATGTTCCCTTCCGGGTCCACCTTGATGCCGTGCGAAGCCGCCACGGGCAGCCCCTCCCAGGCGTCGAGTAACTTCCCGGTCCGGTCGAACTTCAGCACCTGCGCCTTGCCCCGGTGAAACACCCAGACGTTGTCTTCCTTATCGACGCTCACGCCGGAGCACTCTCCGATGTACATCCCCTTGGGCAGCTTCACCCAGTCGCTGACCAGCTTGATCGGCAACACCGGCTGCGCGTACAGCGCGCCTGCAATCATCATCACGGCGGCAAGTTTCATCAGCCGCCATTGTATACTGGGCCGCCCGGCAGCGCGCCCGGCGCCGCGAATAGCGCCTCCCACCGGGCCACCAGCGCGGCACACGCTGCCTCGCCCTCCCCCGGCGCCCAAGCGGCGAAATCCTTGTCGGAGGCCGGCTCCCACGGCCCCGGCTTCACCTCATAACAGACGCTCGTCTCCGTCAGCGCGATCACGGTATGCCACACACCCGGCGGAAGATCAATGCCGCGCACGGGCCCGCCGGCATCGAGGCGATGAGCCGCGGCGACGGCCCCCGCGTCATCGAACAGAACAATGCCGACCGCCCCGGTCAGCGGGATAAATGCCTCGCTCTTGGGCGGCGTAACATGGCGGTGCGGCCGCACGTAGGTGCCGCGGCACAGCACGTTGAGCATGCGATGCGGATTGTCCGCCGCACTGGCATGAAAGTTGAAGTTCTTCCGCCGCCGCGCCGATGCCGCCGCCTCCTGCTCGACCGACTTAATCAGAGCGTGGGTCAGAAGTTGGACATTCCCCATCTCTCCAGAGTAGCCGCTGCGACTCATGATTGGTGCGCGAGCCACTGAAGCTGGCACCTTGGCCCAAAGCAGGAAACTCGGTAGAGCGGCCCGGAACCTCCACAGTCCCTTCCCGCCAAGCCCACTTGCGCCCAAGTGGTCGGGCCATAAGGAGTCCAGCAAGAATCTTACTCGTCGCCACACATTGTTCTTGCGTCGACGGGGAAACCGTGGTTCACTCAGTGTCGTGCTACCTGAATTATGCACAGGGCCCCCGCCGGGCGGCTTGGGCTGTCTGGGGTCTTTCGTTGCGGTAGCCTGGTCGAGCCCGCCAATACTGGGTTAAAACGGTGCGAGGCCGTGTCTGACTTCTGGAAGTGCGGCCAAGAAAG
>JAPKZB010000028.1 GCA_026393985.1 Acidobacteriota bacterium | reverse complement strand
TTGGCCCACGCCTCCAGGGTGGTTCGCTGTTCAGCGGAGAGTTCGATTGGCGGAGCAACGCGCATGAAAGTCCAGCACCTCAATTGTAGAGGCGTCGGAAAGCGCATACTGGTTACCATTAGCGAAGCAGTACACTAGCATCATACAAAACCCACCCTAGATCGATTCCAGATACAGCGCGCCGTTCGGCCGCAGTTACACCACAAACGTCACGTCCTTCCCTGGCACCAGCAGGATCGGATTCGTCGGCTTCCCTTACACCGCCACCGGCCGCAACCCCCCGCCGGCCAGCCGCGACAACCCCTTGCCGGGCACCGCAAGCCGCGCTGCTATGCGCACCTCCACGCCGCCCGCCGGCGTGAAATAATGCACCGCGCTCGCCATCGGCGGCTCATCGAACTTACCCAGCGGCGTCGTGGCGGCAATCGAACCCATCGCACCGGCCGGGAACGCCAGTTCGACGAAGGCCACCGTCTGCGATTCGCCCTCCGAAATGACAAACAGCCCCAGATGGGCCGATCCGTCCGCGTTCCCGCGGACCCCAATCCCCCGCCGGGCACCGGCCGGCACCCCGGGATCAACACACTGTTGAACGCATCCGGAATCCGGAATCCCTCGTACCGCACATGCTGCACCAGCGCGCCTTCCTTCGTGGCCGAAACCGCCGCCACGTGCCCGTCGCCCGGCTTGCCCGCAGCCATCGCAATCCCCGTCGCCGGGGCCTCCAGCAGCAACGTCCACGCCGGTTCGGCCGCCTCCTGCCACGCATGCGGAAACTACAGCAGCGTCGCCTCAGGAGGATCGTCGGTCCCCGGCACAACCTGGACCGCCTCCCCCGTGCGCTTCAACGGCTGATGCGCCAACCGCGCCACATTCGCCACCTCCACCGCCCGGTGCTCGTCCCCGCCCGAGGACACCGCGTAAACCGCCCACGGTTGCCGCCACACCACCCATTGCGTCGGCTCGCCATAGTACGCCCCGTCGCGTAGCGGCAGGGCGATATCGAGAATCGGCGCATCGAACACCCGCACCAGCGTCGGAGGATCGATCCGGGTCTCAGAGATCGATGGTCGGGACTCGGTGTACCGCGTCCAGTACAGTGCCGTCCCCTGATGCAAGATGAGCACCTGTCCGGCGCCGGCACGGAGAGGCTCAACCCCATAACCCTCCGCTCCCGGCGTCGCGGTAAGCGGTTCGATGGTCACAACAAGCGGCTCACTCTCCACGCCGGCGATTCGTACGGCAATCCGGTACACCCCGGCACCCTGCATCGGCGCCCGCGCCAGCGATACCGCGCCTCGCTACTCGCCGCCCGCCACAATCGCGATCCGCTCCGGCGGTGCCGCGATCAAACGCGATTTTACGCTCAACTCCAACGCCCGCATCACCGCCGGCTCCGTCCCGCCGAGCGGCAGCACGAGGAACACGGGCTCCGCCCCGAATCCATTCGGATTCGGCAGTTCGGCCCCGGCGGTCCCCCGGTTGACGATTCGTAGCGATATCTTCCCAGGCTCCTGAGGCGCATACTTGGGTTTGCGGGCAGGCTTTGCGGGCAGGGTTTGTAGGCAGGGTTTGTAGGCAGGGTTTGTAGGCAGGGTTTGTAGGCAAATGACGTAACCCGGAATGGCGCATACTCAGGTCGGTCGCCATGAGTAGGATCCTGCAAATCGGAACCGCAACGACCGAAGACCCGAAACGCTCCGACCGCTGTCGGCGCTACGGCGTAAAAGAACTCTCCCTCTTTGGCTCCGCCGCTCGGGACGAGTCTCCAGTTGATAGCGACATCGACCCACTCGTCCACTGCACACTAGTGGACTGCTTCGCTAATGGTAACCAGTATGCGCTTTCCGACGCCTCTACAATTGAGGTGCTGGACTTTCATGCGCGTTGCTCCGCCAATCGAACTCTCCACTGAACAGCGAACCACCCTGGAGGCGTGGGCCAACGGCCGTAAGTCTCAAGTCCGGGTTGCCGAGCGAGCCCGCGTGGTTCTCCTCGCAGCCGAGGGAAAGCAGAACCTGGAGATTGCGGCAATCCTGTCCATTTCCGTG
>JAPKZB010000052.1 GCA_026393985.1 Acidobacteriota bacterium | reverse complement strand
GCGCCCGCCTAGCGCAAAACATGGCGGAAAGGAGGACTATCGAAGGACGAAACGCTTCAGCAAATATCGGTCACCGACCGCCCATGCGCCGCTTCTGATGCGCGGGGAGGGAAAGCTTTGCCCCCTGTGCATAATTTGGGTACAACATCGCCCGGAGCGGTCGAGATCACGTTCTTCAGGAGCGGCTCAATCTGCCGGGATCGTTGTGACTTCGTGAGTTCGAGCATTTTCTTGCTCATTTCCAGGTTGACGTTAACGATGGGGCACCCAGACTTTTGCGCAATGGACTGTAGCGCAGCAGTTTTCCCGGAGCCCGCAATCCCTGCCAGAACTACGAGGCGATAATACTGCGTCGATGCCTGTTGGATTGCTTCCTCAAGGTTGGCGACGATTGAGGCCGGCGGAGGTAAAGCACTGGCATTGGGATAGAGCGAAGGCGGCATGATCTACTATCGGCTTGCAGCCGCAAGTTCTTTCTCAAGTTCTTTGCGATGCAACTCGATCATGTCCACCAGTAGCGCAGACACGCTAGCCCGGCCGCCTCTAGTTTTTGCGCGCTCAAATGCCACCCTATTCAGCAATTCCCAGAGGTCCGAGGGAAGGTGCAACCCCGTCGTTTTATAAGGGCGCTCCTGTGGTTCGGGCACGACCGTCTTCTTTGCCATGCCCCTTAGTCTATCTCTTGCCAATTGTGGATTGGTGACTCGAACGACTCCTCCATCAACGTCCCGTCAGTTTTTCCGGAGCCATCACTGATTTCTCTACCACGAATGGGACATCCTCGCTCTCATTCGTAGCCTATTGATGCAATTCCGCCAGGCGGGATTTCGTCCGTCTTCGTCTCTTCGATTCCACCGCCAGCGCATCCCACGAACACCTTTGCGTCTTCGAATTTGCTGCTCTGCCACGGAAAGGAGCCGAATCATGCCCAGTATTGCTTCCAGACAGACTTGTTGGAATTCAAAGGAGCCTCTAAAAAAGGATATGCGCGAACGTCAACAGCATCGTGTAATGGACGGCAAACCGCCGTCGAAGGAGCGCCAAGCAGGCAATGACCTCCCCATTTCTGTCCGTGACGCTGCGACCTACCTGGGCGTAAGCGTGCAAACGGTTTACCTCTGGGTCGAACGAAAACAGATTCCTCACCTGCGGGTGATGGGCCGGAACATCCGCTTTCTCAAAACCGATCTGGAAGCCTTTCGAGATTCCTTCAAGCAGGTGGTGAACAGTGGCGCGGCCTAGCAAACATGATGGCGTCGTCTACCAACGGAATGATGGAAAGATCTGGTGGATGCGCTACCGCGACAGGGATGGCAAGCGCCGCCTGGAATCGACGGGAACGGAAGACTGGCACGAGGCGAATCGCGTTCTGCGAGATCGGCTTCAGGCGCGCGACAACAACTCGTTGGACATTGTCAGGAAAGGCGAGCAGCTCACCTTCAACGACTGGGCCGATTTCTTCCTGGAAAACTACTCCAAACCGCCGGTTCGCGCGCCCAAAACCCATGAGGCCAACGAAACCGCTTTGAAGTCCCTGCGACCGGCGTTCGGGAAGCTCAAGCTTGGCGAGATTGATGCAACCAGAATCGAATTCCATCTCCGCGATCGGCTGAGACAGCGCCGGAAAGTTCGCCGGAAGAATGAAGTCGTCGAGCTTGAAACACTAAAGCCTGCGACAGTTCACCAGGAGTTCCGGGTACTAAGTAGGATCTTTAGTGTGGCGGTTCGAAAGAAGCTCTGTCCTACAAACCCCTGCACCAACGTCGAGTTTCCGGTGATCCTCAAGGGGTTGTTTCGGCCTCACTACATGACCTGGTCGGAGCAGCAATTGATTGAACAGAATGCGCCCCCGTATTTGAAGAACGTGATCCGAATCATCACGGAGACCGGCCTGCGCGTATACAAAGAACTGGCGTGTATGCGCAAAGACCAGGTTGATCTTCAGAATAAGGTTGCCATCATCGATGACTCCAAGACGCCTACCGGCGTGGCCGAGGTCCCGCTCACTGAGATCGCACTTGAGGCCTTTCGGAACCAGATCAGCCTTTCCGAATCACCCGATTGGCTCTTCCCCAACGAGCGCAATCCCTTGGGGTATCAGACGAGTTTCAAGAAGAGCTGGAGTCAGGCACTCAAGAAGGCCGGTGTCCCCTATTTTCGGATCTACGATCTTCGATCAACTCACGCCACTCGTTTGAGTGCTGGAGGCGTCGCCGACGAATGGGTGACCCAGCTCCTGCGGCAAACTGATGCCAAGGTGTTCAAGAAGTACTCGCAGATGAAGCTCCAAACGAAGCGGGAGGCTCTCGACAAGCTCAACCGCGAGGCGAACGAAACGAATGTTGGACGTCGAGAGAGCGGATCCAAAAAGAATCGGTAGGCCGACAATGATGACAACACCTGTCGGGCGCTTTGCCCATACTTCCGCAACTGCGAATCGGGAGCTTCCAATACCGACTGGCAGTCCCAAGAGTTTTGATACGGTCACCGTTCAACAGAGGGGTTTTGATACGGTTGGGACTTTTTAGCGAGCAAACGAGAGAGGACGAAAAAACGAAGAGGTTGAAAAGGAAGGACTTAAATGGTGGGCGCGCAGGGACTCGAACCCCGGACCTCCTGCGTGTGAAGCAGGCGCTCTAACCAGCTGAGCTACGCGCCCAATCCCTTCACAGAGTAGCATAACCGGGCTCTAGTCTGCATGATAACCTGCCGGGTTGGAAGTACTCGCCATTGGCGTCGCGGCCGCGGCCATCGCCTTGGCTTGGTCTGCCCGGCGTCACGCCAACCGTCTTGCCGGGCAGAACGCGGCTCTTGCGCAAAACCTCGCGGAACTCATGGCCCGATTAACGGCTCTCGAGGGCCGCGCCAGCCCATGGAAATCCCCGGAGCCGCCGTTTCCCGTCGCCGCGGAACCCGTTCCCGTAGCGCCACCCCTACCGCCGACACCTGCCGTCGCACCGCTCCCCGCCGCGGCCGCCGAACCCGCGCCGGACCTGAAAGCAGTCATCGGCAGCAACTGGCTCAGCAAGCTCGGCGTTCTCATCCTGCTCATCGGGCTCGCCCTTTTCCATGGCTTTTCTCTCACCACCATGGGCCCCGCCGGACGAATAGCCGTCGGCAGCGCCACCACTCTTACCCTGCTGGGGACCGGAGTCGCCGCCGAACGGAGGACCAGTTACCGGGTGCTCGGCGCTGCCCTACTCGGTGGCGGCTCGGCCGCGCTTTACTTCACGGTCTACGCCGCCCACGCGCTGCCGGCAGCGCGGGTGGTCGAATCTCCCTTTCTCGGCTTTCTTCTGCTGCTGGGCGTTTCGGCTGGCATGGTGGCGCACTCGCTCCGCTATGACTCACCCACCATCACGGGCCTGGCCTTCGCCGCCGCCTTTGTTTCCATCGCCCTCTCGCCGCAGAACCAGTTTGCCCGTCTCTCCTCCATCCCGCTACTGCTGAGCCTGGTAGTCGTCGCGTGGCGCAAGAACGGGCAGTCGCTCGCCGCCGCCGGGGCCGCCTATGCCTACTTCACCTTCGCGCTCAGTCTGGCCACAGGCGATGGAGACACGAACATCACGCGGTTCGGCCAGCCCATTCTGTGGACCTACTGGCTCCTGCTCGAAGCGTTTGATCGGGCGAATCTGCGCCGCGGCATCGCCTATTTCCCTGTGTTTCTGTTCAACGCCACGGGCTTTCTGCTGGTTTCGACCGCCACCTGGCTCGGCGCCAGCCTCGGCTCGCCGGATCTGCTGCTTGTGGCGATCGCCGCAGCCCACCTGCTCTCTTCCCTTCTCCGCCTGGAACGACGGCCCGAAGGCGCGGCTACGCCGAACCCTCCGGCTTTGGCGGCTTTCGCGCCGCCATGACCCTGGCGGCACTTCTGGCCGATAGGGCATTCTCCTACGCTTTGCCGGCCTCCAGCAGGTATACGCCCTCGCCTTGCTCGCCCCGTTCCTCGCCCTGGCCGGATGGTGGTTCCGCAGCACGTACCTCCGCTGGTTCGCCTCCGTGCTGTTTGTGTTGCCCCTGGGCCTGCTCGGGCATTACGCTCTCCATACCGATGGGCGCTTGACCGCTTTCGGGCGCGAGTGGAACCACTGGACTCCGGCCGCCGTCCTACTGCTGATCCTCTTCTACGCCAACCGCCTCAGCTTGGACGGCGGACGCCCCTACTCCTTCGCTGCCTCTCTTCTTCTTGCCGCCCTGATTGGAGCCGAGGTCCCTGCCGACGCCCGCGCCCTGGCTTACACGCTTGCCACCATCCTGCTCTGGTTTGCGGGTCGCCGCACCGCGGCCGGGGAACTGCGTCTACAAGCGGCGGTCCAATGCGTCCTGAGCCTGCTAACGCTCTTCGCGGTCAACCCCACGGTGGCGCCGCTGCTGACGCTGGGCCTGCCAGCAGCGATCTACCTCACGGACGGCCTGCCCGTCGAAAAGCCCGAGGCCTACCGCCGGGCGCTTTGCTGCGCCGGGAACCTATTTCTCGGCTTTCTGATCGATCGTCTGAGACCTGCACCGCACCGCGCCCTCGCTTGCGGTCTCGCGGCCCTGGCGCTACGGCACTACGAACTTCGCCGCAACTCCCTGGGGGCCTTGGCCTCCACAGCGGTACTTGGCTTCGCCGCCGTCGCTTCCTGGCGCGAAATGCCGCCCGGCGGATGGGCCCGCCTCGCGGGCCTGCTGCCCTTTATCGCCCTGCTCTACGCGCCGCCCCGATCCGCCAACCGCCCGACGGCCGAACTGCGCATCCTGCACGGAACCGCCGGCGTCTTCCTGCTTTGCCTCCATCTGCCCGATGTGGCCGCCAAAGGCACCCTCACCCTCGCCTACGCGGCAACCGCCGCCGCACTGCTGGTCGCCGGCTTCCTGCTCCGCGACCGGTTCCGCCGGCTGGCCGCACTGTCGATTCTGCTTTTCTGCTTCGGCAAGCTCTTTTTCTACGACTTCCGGCAGCTCGATACCACCAGCTGCATCCTCTCCTTCATCGGACTCGGCCTGCTGCTCATCGGCGCCTCCTGGGCCTACTCCCGCTTCAAAGAGCAGATCCGCCGCTATCTCTTCTCCCCCCGCGCAGGAGCGCCGTCAGGCCGCCTCCGGCAGCCCGGCCCCGCGCAAGCCCAGCGCCAACCGCAAGCTCTGCTTGATCCGCAGCAGGCGCACCCGCACGGACACAGGACTGATGCCGAGGCGCGGGGCGATCTCGCTGCTCGACCAACCTTCCAGGTAGTGCTGCTGCAGCAACTCCCGGTCGCCGGGCGCGCAGTAGGCCAAAATCTCGCTGACGGCACTCGCGTCATAGTCGGGCTGCACGACGGCGGCGCCCTCGCTCAACTCTTCGGTGGGGCGTTTGCGCCGGTAATCGACGCGCATCAGATTCTTAGCAATCGTATTCACCCACACGCCCACCGCCCCCTGGCTCTTCAACTGCGCACGGCACTCCCAACCACGGGCCCAGGCGGCCTGGGCGATCTCCTCGGCCAAGTCGCTCCGCACGCCGGTGGACAACAGAAAACGCACCGTCCGCGGATATCCCCGCTCGAAAGCCTTTTCATACTGCTGCTCGGTCAGAACCTCGACCGTTTGTTCCATAGCCTGTGCGGTAACCATGCCCTCGGTCACTGCACTTTCCGGACCAAACCGGTTTCAACCGGTTTTGGGGGGTTACATGGCATGACGCCAGCCCAAACTGCCTGATTCTCAGACACCGCCGCCCGGGATCTGTTCACTTTCTGTGCGCTGCCGGGTCATTTGCCGCACCCAGGTCAACCGTTCCTCCATCTCGGCCGCGGCCCGCCGGATGTTGACAGCAAAGCGGAGCTGCGTGGCCCGGTCGGTTTCCTGCTCCAACATCTCCGCGTAGCCGGCTATGGCGCTGAGTGGGGTGCGGAGATCGTGCACCATCTGCCCGATCAGAGCGTCGATCTCGGCGGGCGTCATGCGGGCCTCCCGGTGAGGCGCGCGATGACGGCGAGCAGGCGGGGGAAATCCACGGGCTTGGTTTCAAACGCCGCGCAGCCGGCCTCCAGGGCGCGGGCCTGCTCTTCGCCGAGGGCGTGCGCGGTGAGGGCGATGACCGGGATGGCGGCGGTGCTGGCGTTCTGTCGCAACAGGCGCGTGGCCTCCCAGCCGTCGAGCAGGGGCAGGCTCATGTCCATCAAGATGACGTCGGGCTGCTCCTGGGCTGCCTGCACGATCGCCTGCCGACCATCTTCGGCGAGCACGACGATGAACCCACGCTGGGTGAGCCGGCGCGAGAGCATATCCCGATTCAATTCGTGGTCCTCGACTAGTAGCACTTTTAGCGGTTCGCTCATGAGGTTGTCCGGCTCGAGAAATACCCCGGGGTGACCTCCGCCGGCAGTTGCATGGTGAAGGCGGAGCCCTGGCCCGGGACCGACTCGACCGTGACTTCGCCACCCAGCAAACGGCATAAGCGCCGGGTGATAACCAACCCAAGCCCCGTTCCCTCTTCCTTTCCGCCCGCGCGTGGCTTGTTTCCATCCACCTGCGAGAACGGCTCAAACAGCCGCGCCAGATCCTCCCGGTCGATACCCGGCCCGGTATCGACCACCGAAAAATCCACCCACTCGGCGTTGTGCCGCCGCGCACGCTCGACGCGCAAGCGGATTTCACCCTGTTCGGTAAACTTCGCCGCGTTGCCGGCCAGATTCAACAAGCCCTGCTTGATGCGGGTCACGTCGCTGAACATGCGGCCCGCATCGGGCGCAACCTCCACGACCAGTCGGTTTCCCTGCCGGTTTGCGAGCGGCTCGACGAGCCCCATCACCTCGCGCACCAGCGCTTCGACGGCGAACTCGCTCGGGCTCACCTCCAGGCGCCCGGCCTCGATCTTCGAGAGTTCGAGGACGCCGTTAATCAGCGTCAGCAAATGCTGCCCGGCGGCTTCAATGCGCTGCAGGTCGATGAGGTCGTTCCGGCGGCCGGCCGCGAGCGCCTCTTCCTGCTGCATCTGGGTGTAGCCGATGATGATGTTCAGCGGGGTCCGCAGCTCGTGGCTCATGCTCGCAAGAAAGGCGCTTTTCACTTCGCTCGCCTTTTCGGCGGCCCGCCGCCGGCTGGTGACGCGGTGGTTCTCCACGGCGAACAAAACAAACAGCGCGACGCAGCAGAGGACGGTCAACGCCGCCGTCTGCCGCATCTGCCCGTTCCAGTCGGCGCTGAACTGCTCTTCGGAGACGAATACGCGCTTTTCGAGCGCCTCGAGCCGATTGATTAAGCGGTCCATGGTCTGCTTGCCAAAGTTACTGCGGACGAGCAGATTGGCCGACTCCGTCTCGCCGCGTTGGACGAGGTCGACGGCGGTCTGCAACTCCGCCATCTTCGCCCGCGCCAGCTTATCGATTTCGAGCACGGCGTCCCGCACGGCCGGCTGCTGCTCGCCCACCAGATGCAGGAAGTTCAGGATCTCCGGCATCTGCGCGGCGGCCTTTTCATAGGGATCGAGATAATCCTGCTGCTGCGTCAGCAGGTAGCCGCGCTGGCCCGCTTCGGCCTGATAGAGAGCGGCCAGCAGTTCGCCGATGGTGCTCACGGCCTGGCGCGTCTGCGACGCCTGCAGGGTGGTCCGCTGCGCCTGCTGCCAGTTCAGGTAGATCGCGCCCGTGCCCAACGTTAGGACTAAAGCCCCGATCAAGATATAGCCCACCTCATCGAGCGGGCGCCCGCGCCATTGGAGCATTCCTCTATCCTACGGCTTGTTACCCCGAACAGGCTCGGCCGCTTGTTACCCTGAAGAGGCTTGGCCTCTGCCGTCACCATTCTCGCCGTCGATGACGACCCGCTCTCACGCGAACTCCTCACCGATGCCCTGCGGCCGCTCGGCGTCCGCGTCCTCACCGCGGCCCACCCGGACGCGGCGATGCAACTGGTCGAATCCGAACGCCCGGCGATTGTCATCCTCGATCTGATGCTGCCGGACCGCTCCGGCCTCGAACTGACGAGCGAGATTCTGCAACTGGCGCCCACCACCGACGTGCTCCTGCTGACGGGCCACTACACCCCGGAATCCGCTATTGAAGCCATCCGGCTGGGAGCGTGCGACTACCTGACCAAACCGATCCAAATCGCAGCCCTCCGCGCGCGGATCGGCCGGCTGCTCGAAGATCTGCACAAGCGCCTGGAAGCGGCGCGCCTCGAAACGGCACTGGTCCGTGCCCATCGCTTCGAGGGCATGGTGGGCCATAGCGCACAGATGCTGGAGCTGTTTGCGTTGATCCGCCGGGTGGGTCCCCATTTCCGCGTAGCGCTGATCCGCGGCGCCACGGGCACGGGAAAGGAGTTGGCCGCGGCGGCGCTGCACCGGCAATCGCCCGTTGCGGCCGGCCCGCTTGTCGTCTGCAACTGCTCGGCGGTTACCGAAAGCCTCTTTGAAAGCGAGATGTTCGGCCACTTGAAGGGCGCCTTCACCGGGGCGACGCACGACAAGAAAGGCATGTTTGAAGCCGCCGACGGCGGCACCCTGTTTCTGGACGAACTCGGGGATCTGCCCTTCGCGATGCAGTCCAAACTGCTGCGGGCGATTCAGCAGCAGGAGGTTCGGCCCGTTGGCGCCAACGCCTCCCGGAAGATCTCCTGCCGCGTGATTGCCGCCACCAACCGCGACCTCGAGGCGATGATGGGCGCGGGCGAGTTCCGGGAGGATCTCTACTACCGCCTGTCGATGGTGGAACTGCACCTGCCGCCCCTGGCCCGGCGCATGGAGGACTTCCCGTACCTGGTTCGCGCCTTCCTCGAACGCTACGCGACCGAGTACGGCAAGACGCTCGAGGGCATTACCCCGCGCGCGCAGGCCGTTCTCGCACGCCACTCCTGGCCGGGCAACATTCGCGAGCTCGAGAACGTTTTGGCCAGCGCCTGCATGATGGCCGAAACCGGGATGGTGGACGTTCGCGACCTGCCTGCGTTCTTTCAAAGAAACACCACGCTGGCGGAGCCGACTCCCTCGCCGCCATCTTATGACGAGATGCTGCCGCTGGCCGAGGTCGAACGCCGCCACACCCGCTGGGTTCTCCACCAGTTGCAGGGCAACAAGAGCAAGGCCGCCGAAGTGCTCGGCGTTACGCGCAGTACGCTCTACCGGATACTCGGAGAATCCCCATGATCCTCCCGCTGCTTGCCACCGCCCTGGTCTACGGCGAAGCCCTGACCGACTCGACCGACTCGCTCGTCTGGGGGCTCCCGGCGCTCGCGCGCCATACCATCGGCCGGCGGGGCCCCGGGCTGAGACTGGTTCCCGTCGAGCTCGCCGGACATCTCCACCAGACCGCCTTGTCCTATCTCGCGATCACCGGACGCCAACCCGACACTCTCTACCCCTACCGCATCGGGCGCCTCGGCGATTCCGCCTTCTAACGCCGCTGCCTGCACGAGCAGGACGAAGAGGAGCGCTTGGTCCGCTCACTGAGAGATAACCTGTACCGTCTGCGCCACACGGGCAAGGCGGACCGCGATTGGTTGAGTTAGTGGAGATGCTGCGCAGCACTTGCTTTACCCCGAACGGCCCGGAAGAGCCGTGGTACCACTTCCGCTACGACCAAACCTCCGGCCCGGCAACGTCACCTCCCATGGCGGCCAACCAAATCGTTGCCTGGGCCCCGCAACGCGCCTTACTTGCGGTGGAACGCAAGCTCCGGTGCGTCTCACCAACACCGCCGGAGACGCCGCGGCCCTGCCGATTGTCGTCCAGCGCACGCCGGAGTGGCCGCCCTGCGGCGGCCAAGGTTGAATGGATTGGAAATAGAACGATACGATAGAGGTTTGCATGCTGCGATTTGAAACCGCCGGCGAGTCCCATGGCGAATGCCTGGTGGCGACTCTCACTGGCTTACCCTCCGGAGTCCCGATCTCCCTTGACCGTGTGAACCGCGAACTCTGGCGCCGCCAACAAGGCTTCGGACGCGGCGGGCGCATGAAAATTGAGACCGACACCGCGCATATTGTCTCCGGCGTGCGCCACTCAAAAACCATCGGCGCTCCCATCGCGATGCTGATTCAGAACCGCGACTGGAAAAACTGGACCGACGTGCTGCCTGTCGAAGACTTCGCCGGCAGCGAGGAGAAGAAAAAGAAGGTTCTCCGTCCGCGGCCCGGCCACGCCGATCTGGCCGGGGCCATCAAGTACGATTTTCCGGACGCCCGCTACATCCTCGAACGAGCCAGCGCGCGGGAGACCACCGCTCGCGTGGCGGTAGGGGCGCTGTGTAAGGAATTGCTCCGCGAGTTCGGCATCGAAGTGCTTTCGCACGTCATTCAGGTGGGCTCGGCCCGGCTGCCGCGCGCTGCCGCATGGAGCGAACTGCAGGCTCTGGCCGCGCGCGAAGAGGTGCTGCTCGGCTGCGTGGACGCGGCGGCCGAGGCTGAAATGAAGGCCGTGGTGGATGAGGCCTACCGCACAGGCGATACCGTCGGCGGAGTTTTTGAAGTGGTGGCGCACGGAGTGCCGGTTGGCCTCGGCTCCCACATTGCGTGGGATACCCGGCTCGACGGCAAGCTGGCGCAGGCGATTGTCTCGATGCAAGCCGTCAAAGGCGTCGAGATCGGGTTTGCGGCCGAAGGGGCCGAGTACTTTGGATCGAAGGTGCAGGACGCCATTCACTACAACAAAGAGCAGCGCGAGTTCTATCGCGGCGCCAACCGCGCCGGCGGTCTAGAGGGCGGCATCACCAACGGGCAGGATATTCTGGTGCGCGGCCTGTTGAAGCCGATCAGCACGCTGCGCCGTCCGCTCGAATCGGTCGACCTGATCACCCGCGACCCCGAAAAAGCAGCCTACGAACGTTCCGACGTCGCCGTGGTCCCCGCCGCGGGGGTCATTGGCGAAGCGATGGTGTCCATTGTGCTGGCGCAAGCTCTGCTCGATAAGTTTGGCGGCGACTCGCTGCGCGAGACCCGGCGCAATTACGATAACTACTTAGATCAGGTCCGAAACTACTAATATGGTCCTCAATATCGTCAAATATGGCGACTCGATTCTCGAAACTGAGTGCGCCCAGGTAACTCGCTTCAATACGCCCGAACTGCGGAAGCTGATCGACGACATGTTTGAAACCATGTACGCGGCCCGGGGCGTGGGGCTGGCGGCGCCGCAAATCAATGTCGGCCAGCAGCTTACCGTGATTGATACCTCCTCAGGCGAAGACCCGACGGCGAAACTGGTCCTCATCAATCCAAAGATCGTCAAGCGGCAGGGGCAGCAGATCGGGGAAGAGGGTTGTCTGTCCATCCCCGGCTTCCGCGAAGATGTCCGCCGGGCTGCCCACGTCACCGTGCAGGCGCAAGATGTGGAAGGCAACTCCTTCGAGGTAAATGGCGATGAGCTACTCGCCCGCGCCCTGCAGCACGAAATCGACCATCTGCATGGCATTCTGTTCCTCAACCATCTGTCTCCGCTCAAGCGCGACCTGATCCGCCGGAAGATCAAGAAACTGCACAAGGCAGGCGAATGGTAGTCGTTTTCCTGGGTACGCCGCAGTTCGCCGTGCCCACGCTCGCCGCCCTGGTGGCCGCCGGCCATCAGATTCCCGCCGTCTACACCCAGCCGGACCGCCCGGCCGGCCGCGGCCAGCACCTCGGGCAATCCGCGGTCAAACAGGCCGCCCTCGCCTTCGGCCTGCCCGTGCGCCAGCCGGAGCGCATCCGCCGCCCCGAGGTCATCGAAGAGCTGGCCGCCTGGCGGGCCGACATTATGGTGGTGGTCGGCTACGGGCAGATCATTCCGCAGGCCATTATCGACCTGCCGCGGCTCGGCATCGTCAACGTGCACGGCTCGCTGCTGCCGCACTACCGCGGGGCGGCGCCCATCCAATGGGCCATTGCCAACGGCGACGCCGTAACCGGGGTCACCACCATGCAAATCAACGCCGGCCTCGACACCGGCGATATGCTGCTCAAAGCCGAACTGCCGATTTTACCCAACGAAACCACGCCGGAACTAGCCGCCCGCCTCGCCCCGCTCGGCGCCGAACTTTGCGTGCGCACCCTGGCCGGCCTCGCCGCCGGAACCCTCCGCGCGGTCCCCCAAAACAACGCCGAAGCCACGCTGGCTCGCATCCTGACCAAGGAAGACGCGCGTGTCGACTGGTCCCGCCCCGCGGCCGAGATCCACAACCGCCTCCGCGGCTTCACCCCCTGGCCCGGCGCCGTCTGCCAGTTCCGGGGCGCACCGCTCAAACTCCACGCCGTCGAACCGCTCCCCGAAACCACCGAACTCCCCCCCGGCGCCATCCTCAACGGCAAACCGCTCCGCGTCGCCTGCGGCGGCGGCACCGTGCTCGCCCTGCACGAAGTCCAGCAGGAGGGCCGAAAGAAAGTGAGCGAAGAGAACTTTCGCAACGGCCAGCACTTAGCGCACAATGAAATTCTGACATGACACTGCCCCAAGGTTTTCGCTACGCCGCCCTGTACGCCGGCATTCGCAAGGTTGCCAAACCCGATCTCTGTCTCATCGTTTCCGATACCCCCGCCTCGGCCGCCGCTGTCTTCACCCAAAACCAGGCCGCCGCCGCCCCGGTAAAACTCGGCCAGAAGAACCTCGCCGCCTCGAAAGGCATCGCCCGCGCCATCCTCACCAACGCCGGCAACGCCAACTGCGCCACGCGTACCGGCGAGAAGGTAGCCAACGAAACCGTCCGAGCCCTCGCCAAGGCGCTGAAGATCCCCGCCAATCAGGTGCTGCCCGCCTCGACGGGCGTCATCGGCGTCGAACTCGATCCCGCTAAGATCACGTCCAATGTTCCCACCTTGGTCGAAGCGCTCTCGGCAGACAAATTTTTCGAGGCCGCGGACGCCATCCTCACCACCGATCTGGTGCGCAAAACGGCAACCGCCTCTCTTTCGGTGAAGGGCGGAACGGTGCATCTGGCCGGCATGACCAAAGGTTCGGGCATGATCCAACCGCTCATGGCCACCACGCTCGCCTATGTCGTCACCGATGCCGTCCTCTCCCCGGCCGATCTCAAGAAGATGCTGGTCCGGGCCACCAACCGCAGCTATAACTGCTTGTCGGTCGACGGTGACACCTCCACCAACGACACCGTCTACCTGCTCGCCAACGGCGCCTCGGGCGTCAAACTCGCCGGCGCGGACAAGGCGCTCTTCGAACAGGCGCTCACCCATCTGATGGAAGATCTGGCCCGGCAGATCGCCCGCGACGGCGAAGGCGCCAAGAAACTCGTCACCATCGAAGTGGGCGGCTTCAAGAACGACAAAGACGCGCTGAAAGTCGCCCGGCATATCGCCAACTCGCCTCTCGTAAAGACCGCTATCGCCGGCTCAGACCCCAACTGGGGCCGCATCCTCATGGCCGCCGGCAATGCCGGGGTGAAGTTCGACGTCCCGCAGGTCGACATCAACTTCCAGGGCATGGCCGTCTGCCGCAAAGGCCTGGCCGTCGACTTTTCCGAAGCCGAGTTGACCAAACTGCTCGACGAACCGGACGTCTTGGTTCAGTTCCAACTGCGCGGCCCCGGCAAGGGCCAGGCCCGCTTCTTCACCTGCGACTTCACGGAAGGCTACATCAAGATCAACGGTAGCTACCGGACATGACCCCGGCGCTGCTCCTGCTCGCGGCCATCACCTTCCGCGACGCGGGAACACTGCCCGCCCGCCTCGACCACGCTCCTTCGCCGCAAAAACTGCTGCCGGAAACCATGGCCGGCGGCCTCGCCGCGTTTGACTACAATGGCGATGGCCTTCTCGACCTGCTCTTCACCGGCGCCGCCGGACGGCAGGACCGCCTGTTTCAAAACCAGGGCAACTTCCGCTTCACGGACGTTACCCCGGCCGTGGGCCTGTCCACCCGCCTCCACTCCATCGCCGCCGCCGTCGCCGACTACAACCGCGACGGCCACCCCGACCTGCTCCTCGCCGGCGTCAACGGCCTGGTGCTCTATAGCAATAACGGCCAGCGCTTCACCGACGTCACCGCCGCCGCCGGCCTCACCGACACCGGCTGGTCCGTCGCCGCCGGCTGGTTCGACGCCGACAACGACGGCCACCTCGATCTCTTCCTCGTCCACTACGTCGTCTGGCCCCCCGCCGCCGACCGCGCCTGCCTCGACCCCGGCGGCGCGCGCCGCGTCTACTGCCATCCCAAGTACTTCGCCCCCACCGCCAACCGCCTGTTCCGCAACAAAGGCAACGGCACCTTCGAGGACATCTCGCAATCCTCCGGCATCGCCGCTTCCCGCGGCAAGGGCATGTCGGTCACCTTCGCCGACTTCGACAACGATGGCCGCCTCGACGTCTTCGTGCCCAACGACGCCCTGCCCAACTTCTTCTTCCGCAATCTCGGTAAAGGGAAGTTCGAAGAGGTCGCCCTCACCGCCGGCGTCTCCCTGCCCGACAGCGGCCGCGCCGTCTCCGGCATGGGCGCCGACTTCCGCGACCTCAACAACGACGGCCGACCCGACCTCATCTTCACCGCCCTCGCCGGCGAGAGCTTCCCCTACTTTCAAAACACCGGCCAGGGCTTTGAAGACCGCACCGCCCGCTCCCGCCTCGCCGCCGCCGTGGGCCGCAAAAGCGGCTGGGGCATCGCCATCGCCGACTTCGACAACGACGGCCACAAAGACATCCTCTCGGCCAACTCCCACGTCATGGACAACATCGACCAGCACTCCGGCGACCGGTACCGTCTCCCGATCAGCTTGTTCCGCAACCAGGGCGATGCGACCTTTGCCGAGGTCCCCAACCTCTTCCCCGGCGCCGCCGCGCACCGCAGCCTGGTGGTCGCCGATCTCGACAACGACGGCCGCCTCGACGCCGTCGTCACCCGCCTCGGCGAAGAGCCCCGCCTCTGGCGCAACGAGACCCCGGCCTGCAACTGGATCGCCCTCGACGTCCCCATCGGCACGCACGTGAAAATCGGAACGCAGCACAACCACCAGACCACCGCCATCGGCTACGCCAGCAGCGTCCTCGCCCCCCTGCACTTCGGCCTGGCCGGCACGGCCAGCGTGCCGCAAATCGAGATCCACTATCCCAACGGCCAGACCAAGCTCCTCACCAACGTCCCGGCCAACCGCATCGTGAAGCCATGACCAAATCCACCGTCGAGCAGATCCGCGCCCGCTTTGACGCCGACGTCGAGCGCTTCTCGAACCTCGAAACCGGGCAGACCGCCACCATGGACGCCGCCCTGTGCCTCGCCCTCGTCGCCCGCGCGGCGGCCGCCGTCACCCCCGGCGCCGCCCACGTGCTCGACCTCGGCTGCGGCGCCGGCAACTTCACGCTCCGCCTGCGGCAGGAACTTCCCTTCTCCGCCGTCACCCTGGTCGACCTCAGCCAGCCGATGCTCACCCGCGCCGTCGCCCGCACCACGGCCGCCGGCCTCACGCCCACCCCGGTCCAGGCGGACCTCCGCGCCGCCCACTTCCCGCCCCAAGCTTTTGACATCATCCTGGCCGGCGCCGTCCTCCACCATCTGCGCACCCCGGCCGAATGGGAGCAGACTTTTTCCCAGCTCTACACTTGGCTCCGCCCGGGCGGCTCGGTCTGGATCTTCGACATGGTCGCCCACGAACACCCCGCCATCGACGCCCTCCAGCGCGAACGCTGGACCGCCTACCTCACCGCGGCCGGCGGCCCGGACTACGCCGCCATAGTCGCCGCCTACGTCGACCGGGAGGATTCGCCCATCCCCCTCACCACGCAACTCGAACTCCTCCGCCGCGCCGGCTTCTCCTCGATCGACGTCCTCCACAAAAACGCCGCCTTCGCCGCCTTCGGCGCCTGCCGCCCCGCCTAACGCCCTCCCGGCCCCGTCATGTTTGCAAGTGCCGCCCGCACCAGCTCGAGCGGAATCGCCTCCACCGTCCGGCCGTTCCCCGTCACCGTCACCGCCCGCAACAGCGAGTTGTAGATCGCCTCCTCGGCCGCCTCAATCGTCCCGAGCAGCAGCGGCGACATCGCGTCGTTGCTCACCAACTGCGCCGCCCCCCGCACCGTCGAAAACGCAATCGCATAGTCCCCGCTCCCGTTGCTCCCCGCGCTTCCCGTCCGCGCCATACCCCAAATAGCCCGCTCTGCCATCCGCCGCAGGTTCCGCGCATCCACCGGCGCATCCGTCGCTACCACCAGCATGCAGGACCCATCGGCGCTGCCCTCCTTCCGCCGCACCACCCGCCCACCCAGCCGCAACTCCCCGCCGTAATTGCTCTGCACCAGCACGCCCACCGTATACCCACCCGCGACCCGCGAAGCGGTGCCGATGCCCCCCTTCCATCCAAACGCCACCGTCCCCGTCCCCGCGCCCACCGCGCCCTCCTCCACCGGCCCGCCCCTAGCCCCCGCAATCGCCGCCAGCACCTCCGCCCGGCCCACGTGCCGCCCGCGGATATCGTTCAGCCCCCCGTCGTTCGTCTCCCCCACCACCACGTTCACGCTCCGCACCTGCTCATTGCCCGGCAGTCCCAGCAGGTAGTCGAGCGCCGCATCGGCCACCCGCGGCACGTTCAGCGTCGAGGTCAACAGAATCGGCGACTCAATCTCGCCCAATTCATTCACCTGCGTCGAGCCCATCAGCTTGCCGAAGCCATTGCCGACGAACACCGCGCCGGGGACCTTTTCCTGAAACAGGTTCCCGCCGTGCGCCAAAATCGCCGTCACCCCCGTCCGCACCGTCTCGCCGCGCACGAGCGTCGTCTGGCCCACGCGCACCCCCGGCACATCGGTGATCGCGTTCAGCGGCCCCGGCGGCAGCGTCCCCACCACGAGACCAATCTCCCGGGCCCGCGGCCGCTCCTGCCCGGCGGCCATGGCCGCCATCCCCAACAGCACAAAGCTCCAGCGCATCGCCTTATTGTAAGGCGAGCCGCCCGCCGCTATTCACCCAGCAGATGCAGCAGAACCTCGCGCCGGTGCGGCGCCCGCCGGTGCTCGAACACGTAAATTCCCTGCCAGGTGCCGAGCCCGAGCCGCCCGTTCACCACCGGCACGGCCACCTGCACCGCCGTGAGCGCGCTGCGGATGTGGGCCGGCATGTCGTCCGGCCCTTCGAGGGTGTGCCGGAAGTGCGGATCGTTCTCCGGGACCAGCCGGCCGAACCAGTCGTTGAGGTCGGCGATCACGTCCGGGTCGGCGTTCTCCTGCACGGTCAGCGAAGCCGAGGTGTGACGGATGAATAGCGTCAGCAGCCCCGTCCGCATCTCTTGCCGCGCGAGCCAGTTCTCCACCTCACCGGTGATCTCGAACAGCCCCTTGCCGCGCGTGGTCACCCGCAGCGAAGTCACCGCCTGCCGCATCGCATCCCCACCCCGAGCCATGGTGTCCCCGCCCGCCGGACCACCCCGGCGACTGCCATCCACTGAGTCCGCACCTTCCCATTATCCTCCGCGTTACCGAAGCTTTCAGCCCGCATCTGCCAAACGGTCGTTCTCGGAAACCTCATCTTGAGGTGTGATCGGGCGGGATCCCGTTTGAAGGCCAACCACCCCTCCGAAAAGACTACATCGCCCCGCTGCCCAGTCTGTTCTTCTGGAACCAGACGGGACCGCCCGACACCAGCTCTCCCTCTCCCGATGGGCAACCTCAAATTCAAAATGCGGAAATCAACACCGCAAGTCCCTTGATTTCAATTCAGCCCCATCCGGTTTCCAGCTAATTTGGACACCAGTCGGGGAGCGTAGAAGCCGGGCCGCGGGTGGCGGCGATTCTGTCGGTGGTGGAGAGCTGCCGGCGGCTGAGGATTCCGGTGCGGGACTACCTGGCGGAGGTGCTGCCGGGATTGGCGGATCGGGCGGCGTCTGAGGTGGGGGTCTTGACGCCGATGGCGTGGCAACGCCGGCGATTAGAGTGGCCGGAGCGGCCGGGCGGGCGCAAGGCTGGGGTTGGTAAGACGCTTACGATGGTTCGGGCGCGACAGCCCTGGACTGGCAGTGCGGGAAGTTCCCTCGCTGAATGGCCGATACAGATTCTTTCGTACAAATCGGCGTCGTCTGAAACAGGAATTCACCGCGAGGCAATCCGGCCGGACGGGGCCCACAGGACAACATTCAGTCAGTGGGTGGACGATCCTAGCGGGAGTTTACTGCCAGCAAAGCGAGCGAGCCTCTAACCGATAGACGGAAAGAGGCTTATCGTTTTTGCTTTGTATTACCCACGAGTGCCGGATGCGAGTTGATCGAGTCCCAGCGAAACAGGAACAATTACCCTAGATTCGGCAGTTGAAGCCTTCCCGTATCGCATGTCGCCTTCGATCTGATTGATACTAAACGGGATGAGCGCAATCAAACCCGTTCCTGCGCTTCACCCAAAGGGTGAAGCCTCTTCCACCCCCAGCAGCTTCCCGGCGCCCCACCGCATCGACACCTTCGGCGGTTCCGTCCAAGTCCACTGGGAACCCGCCCCTGCCGTCACCCGCCATGGTCTCGTCGCCTACTTCATCGACTTTCTCAAAACCAGTAACACCTGGACCGAGTTCGTCGACTCCTGCCCCCTCACTTACTCCAGCCCCAACGCCCCACTCAAAGCCGAAGTCCTCGCCACCATCATTTACTCCATCCTCACCGGACAACGCCGCTACTCCCACATCACCGCCCTCAGCGGCGACTCCGTCATGGCCGGCCTGTTCGGCGTCAAGACCTTTCGCAGTGAAGACAGCGTCCGCCGCGCGTTCGAAGACGCTGACGACAGCGCCGCCACCGCCTGGATCGACCAGCAGATGGACCGCACCTTCGCTCCCTTGCTCGAACAACCCTGGGTGCTCGATCTCGACGCCACCATCAAAACCCTCTATGGCCACCAAGAAGAAGCGAAGGTTGGGTACAACCCTACCAAGCCAGGCAGACCCTCCCACGTCTATCAGGTCATGGTGCTCGCCGCGGGCAAGCTCGTGCTCAACGTGGACACCCAGGCAGGGAACCAGTCGGCCAGCGAGTATGC
>JAPKZB010000062.1 GCA_026393985.1 Acidobacteriota bacterium | reverse complement strand
GTTGGCCCACGCCTCCAGGGTGGTTCGCTGTTCAGCGGAGAGTTCGATTGGCGGAGCAACGCGCATGAAAGTCCAGCACCTCAATTGTAGAGGCGTCGGAAAGCGCATACTGGTTACCATTAGCGAAGCAGTACACTAGGAGATCTGTTCGAAACTCCATAACAGGCGAGGACATCGATTGGCCGAATACGATGAACACTATCTGGATCAAGCCGACTTCACCGGGATCTTTTGCGGGAATACAGGCCGATCTTGATCTCGGCTCCGTTGTGCCAAGAATCATGCAGGGACCTGGGCGTTGCGTTCACTGCCGGAACCACTCGGAGCGCAGCACGTTTCTTTTTCATTTGCCTCCGACCAGCCTCCGAACCTTTGCTTTTAGGAGTTCAGGGAGACTTGCGTTGTCGCAATGAGCCACACCGACCTTGGCGATGATGTTTGGATCACTGCCCGCGTAGCGGTAGCAACCAAGGCAGCACGCATCGAAGGCTGCAAGCGCCTGCTGCATCTCTTGCGCCGTCTCCGGTTGCTTCTTCCAGATACAATGGCCCATCTCGGGGTTGCTCCATCCGATCAAGTCGGGAGCGACTTCGTGTGGCGCACCGCAAGAAGCGCATTCGTGATCCACGACGTAAAAGTCTCCGGGCGAAGATTGGGGATGCGCCTCGTATCGACGGTTGCCGCTCACAGGGGTCAGCGTACCAGAGCCGGATCCTACTTGACACGAGGCGCTCTCATAGGTGGATGGGCGCTTGGGGGGTAGGGCGGCGGGCCGGGGCTCGAGGCCCCGGGACGCCGCTGGGGGGGAAGGTCGAGTGCGCCAGGCGGATTTGGTGGTGACTGCGTGGAGGTGGCTGGCGGCGGCATAATGCCCCCTGGAAAGAGTGTGGGGCGCGCTGACGAGACCGTGGTGGATGCGCAATGGATTGGGGTGCCGTAAGCCGCATCGGCGAGGACAGGCGCCCGGGGAACGCCATCGGCGACTGCCCGTTGGAGCTGTTCGGCGGCGATGAGCGGTTTGATGCGGAAGACGACCTCGTCCGGTACCCCGGCCTTCGGACGGCGCTCCGGGTCCTCGCTCCAGGTTTCCGGCAGGTAGAGTTCGTAGGCGATCGGAAGGCTGGCTGCGTCGCTGCTGACCGAGAGGCTGACGGCCACTTGGCAGTTGTCCTGTTTGCCGATTTGTCCGCAGTATTGCCGGGCGACGCCGACAGGGTGTTTGCCTTTCTTCGGAAAGCCGGTATCGTCGACGACCCAGGCGGAAAGGGGATGGCGGCCAGTCACTTGAGGGAGGACGTACTGGCGGACGGCTTGGAGGAGGAGTTGGTCGTTCCAGGGCGCTACGGCGACGACATGGTGCAGGGACTGGTGAGCGCGCTGGACTTTATGTGGATCAAGACGGATCCGGGTCGAGACGGGCGGCCATGGGCTCCACGCTTTTGCGTTCTCCGGGCAACAGAAGAGCGAGGCAATAGCTGGTTAAGGGCTGATGCCGGTCTCAGTGTCCTGCCGCTTGCGCCAGACCCTGAAGGTAGGCGGCAAGACGCTGCTCACGTGGGCCTGGCGCGGGGGGAGGATGCGGGGCCACGTCCAGAGTGTATCACATGTTCTAACACAGTAGTATTAGCAGTCTCGCTTCTCTCTGATCACCTGCACCAGGCACATGTTCTGCTCATCCCGGTTTTGGATCCGTCATGAAGAATCTCCTATAGAACCGGGGCGGATCTTCTGCAATCCGCTGGTTTCACCGGGGTGAATTCAGTCAGGGGAATAAGAAAGAAATGCGGCGCGGGTAGGCGGCGGAGGGGGAACGCCCCGGAGCGTTTGCCAAACAAGGGCGGTAAGCACGTCATCTGTGACATGGTCCGGCGCCGAGAAGTCGAGGCGGGCCGAGGCGGCGGTACCGGGCGGGTTCTTAGTATCGAGGGAGACGCGGGGAGCCTCCGCAAGGTAGGGGCGAAGGTCGGGAGTGGAGGAGAAGGCCGGAAACATGACGGTGGCCGTAGCATCGTAGTGGGTGAGCGGCGGGAGCTGCAGCAGCATCTCGATTGTGCGGAGCATGGAGGTGGTGTTGTAAAACGTGTGGTCGACTGCGGCGCGGCGCGTGTAGGGGCTGATGACGAAAGCGGGGGAACGATGGGAGTCGACGTGGTCGGGACCGTTCTGGGCATCGTCCTCGAGAACGAAGATTGCGGTGTGCGGCCAGGCAGGGGACTTCGAGATGGCCTCGACGATGCGGCCTAGCGCGACATCGTTGTCGGCCATGGAGGCATTCGGCGTCAACTTGCCGGGGGAGGTGCCCCAGGTGTGATCGTTGGGCAGCACCATTACCGTCAGCTGCGGCAGGGAGCCGGTGCGTTCGAGCTCCTCGACAAAGATGCGGGCGCGGGCGACATCGGGAAAGTCGGGGTCGTAGCCGCCGTAGAGGCTGTTGGTATATGGAAGCAGCGCAGGGTCCGAAACGCTGGCGACGATAGGCTCTCCCGGTTTTGCGCCGGGGCGGTTGGAGACGAAGAAACCGAAATTGCGGAAGGAGACGCCGGCTTTCAGGGCCGAAGTCCAAAGGAAGCCGCCGGGGGTATCGTTGATGGGCTTGGGCGCGGGGCGGGTGCGGCCGGCGTAGGCGGCGGGCCAAGCGCGCATGACGGCCGGCGGGGTGATGGCGGCCGAGGACCACATCCATCCTTCTGACGAGACGTCGGCGTTGACGTAGAAGTTGTCGAAGAGAACGAACTCGCGGGCGAGCTTGTGATGGTTGGGGGTGATATTTTCCGGGAAGAGGCAGAGAGAGGGGTCACCGTTGCCGGCGGGGAGATCGCCGAGAACCTGATCGTAAGTACGGTTCTCCTTCATGATGTAGACGACGTGACGGATGGGCGGCAGGGGGCCGGCGGGGGCTGGGGTGATGGCCGGCGTCAGCTTGGCGTAGGCCTCGGAGTGCTTCTGGACGGCGGCGGGGGTGAGGTTAGTGACGAGACGGGCGGAGCCGAGTTGGATGAGGGGCGTGTACTGGATGGGGGAGGGCGGCTGGGGAGTCATGGTGCGGTGCACCGTGGGGTTGGGTCCCTGGGGGTTGGGATAAGAACGTTCGCCTTTGCCGTTGAGGACGAGGAGGCCGCGGCTGGGGAGGGGGAGGGCGAAGGTAGGGTACCAGGCGGTGGGGAGGTATCCGGAGAGCTTGCGGCGGGCAACGTCGTAGACCGCAATGGCGTTGGCATCGGAGCAGGAGATGAAGAGGCGATTGGTGGCGGGGTCGCTGGTGACGGAGGTGGGACTGAGGCCGACGGGCCAGGTGGGGGAGGGAGCAAGGTTGAGCCGTTCAGCCGGCTTGGGATGGGCGGGGTCGGCGAGCAAGAGGATATCGAGATGGTTGGAAAGCGAGGCGGTGACGTAGAGGCGGTCTTTGTGGACGACGAGCGAAGATGGGCCGCGGGAGAGTGGGACTGTGGTGACGGGCGTAAGGTTGGGGAGATTGATGACGTGGAGGGAGGCGGGTTCGTGGCTGAGGACGTAAAGGTGGTTCTGGTGGAAGAGGGCGCGGGTAGGACGGGGAATAGTGAGGCGGCGGGCTTCGGCGCCGGTCGTGAGATTGACGAGGACGACGGTATCGCCGAGGGTGTGAGTGAGAGCCACGAGCCCGTCGCGGTGGGCGACGGTGGAGACGTGGCCGGTGGGGGCCGGGATGGTCTTTTCGAGGGTGAGCTGATGGGTGGGAGAGACTGCGACAACGGCCAGCCCGGCGGCGTGACCGAGCGGGACATAGGCGCGGCGGGTGGCGGGGTCGAAGGCGAAGTCGATGCCGGCTTCGGGTAGGGGCAGGGAGTGGATGATCTTGCCGGAGGCGAGGTGGAGCACGGCGAGGGACGGCGGCTTAAAGCCAGAGTGGAACAGCAGAGCGTGCTGGTTGCCGGGCAGGAGTTGCGCGTGGACGGGGAAGGTGTCGACGGGGATTTCGACACCGGCTGGCTCGAGCCGCCAGCCGGTGGGCAGGGTGATGACGGCCAGGAGGAGAGTGAGAAGCATGGTGACTTAGAAAGCGTAGCGGACGCCGAACTGGATGACACGCGCCGACTTCTGACCGGTGATGCGGCCGAAGTTGACGCTGGTAAGGTCCGTGATGGGGTTGGTGAGTTGGCGGCGGTTGGGGGCGTTGAACCAGTCGGTACGGAACTCGAAGAACTGGCTTTCTTTGATCCGGATACGCTTGGCGAGGGAGATGTCTTCGTTCGCGAATCCGAAGCCGCGGACGTAGGGCAGGACCGGGCCGAGGTTTCCGAACGTGAAGGGCGCCGGGGTGGCGAACGCAGCCCGATTCAGTTGAAGATCGCCGCGGTCGCCACTGAGGGCGTTGAAAGGATAGAAATTATCGTGGCTGGTGGCGAGCATGGGGTCGACGCCGGCGACCAGGTTCGGGCGGAGGGCACCATTGAAGATGGGCAGACCGTTGGGAATCGTGATGGAGAGCGGGGTGCCGCTTTCGTAGGTGAAGATACCCGAAAGTGACCAGCCGCCGAGAATCCACGAGGCGGGACCGCTGGCGAGGAAGGCTTTGCCAAGGCCAAAGGGAAGGTCGTAGGCGACGCTGCCGATGAAGCGGTTGGGAATATCGGAGTTGGTGACGGAGCGTTCGACGCGGCGGTCGGCGACGTCCTGCAACGTGCCTGTGCCGATCACGTCAGAGATGAACTTCGAACGGGTGTAGGAGCCGAGGAGAGCGAGGCCATTCGAGAAGCGCTGCTCGTATTTGAAGAGCAGAGCGTGATAGGACGAGCTGCCGGAGGGAGAGTCCCGATAGGTGATGCCCTGGAACTGCGGATAGGGGCGGAGGGATTGAGCCAGGGTGCCGGTGAAGCCGGGGTAAGGCGGACGAAAGCCGCCAGCGACGACGGCGGCGGCGCCGATGGGCTGGCGCAACAGATCACCGAGCGCAAGGAAGCGGGAGGGCACTTGGTTGAGGTTCTCGAGCGTGGAGTTGGGGATATGGCGGGCTTGGGTGGAGACCCAGCCGAGTTCGAGGGAGGCGGACTTTATGCGATGCTGGACGCTGACCTGGAACTGGTTGGTGTGGGAGAGGCGGCCGGAGCCGTTGACCGCATCGGGGTTGACATAGCCAGCAGCACGATTGTTGACGAGGGTGGGACTGACGAACGGGGGCTGGACGGCGACTCCGGCGGGCCAGCCCCGGTCGAGGTAGAACGCGGGGGTAGCGCCGCCATCAGGGCTGGAGAGCGTGACGTTGGAGGAGAAACCCTCGGTATTTACGTTGACGATGCGGGGCGCGTAGAAGATACCGAAGCCGGCGCGGAGGACGGTGTTCGACAGGAGTTGGTAAGAGATGCCGCCTCGGGGGCCCCAGCCGCCATAGAAGTTGTTGATGAACTTGCGGGAGCCGGATCGGCCAGTGCCTTCGCCGTTGAAGATTGCAATACCGGGCAGGTTGCCGGCGGCCGGGTTTGGGGCTTTGAGGTCGAGGCTGGAGGTGTTGCCGTTGTGGTCGTAGAACGGGACCTGAATGTCGTAGCGGAGACCGAGGTTCAAGGTCAGGCGGTTCGAGAACTTCCAATCGTCCTGGGCGTAGAAGGCGTAGGACTGGGAGCGGCCGAGCAGCGGGAGACCAAACTGCATGTTGGCCGTAGAGGGCGCTCCGAGGAGGAGCGAGGCGAAGGAGTGGCCGGTGGCTGCGGTGCCGGGTTGGCCGGTGGTGAAGGGCGAGAAGGTGTAGGTACCGTTCTGATTGCCGAGGGTTTGGGTATTGTCTTCGAGCCAGTCGTAGCGGAAGCCGAACTTGAAGTTATGGCGGCCGGTGGTCCAGGAGGTGGCGTTCTGGAGATTGAAGTTATTGGAGCCGACGGTGCGGTCGACATTCTCGCCAATCATGGACAAGCCTTGGCCCGCGAAGCGGAGGGCCGGGAAGCCGGGGCCATAGGCGCCAGGGACCTGATAGGAGAGGGCGGGCGTTTGGAGGAAGAGGCTGAACCAATTGACGTAGCCGAAGGTGGTTTTGTTGAGGAGGTTGGGACGGACGATGAAGTCGTGGTTGAGGGTGATCTGGGGGGCGTATGGTTTGTCGAAGAAGCCTTCGAGGCGTTCGGCATACGGGCCGTTGAAGTTGTCGCGCACGTTCCAGGAGGGGCGGCCGGAAGCGGTGAGGATATGGCGGTCGTTGAAGCGGTGATCGAACTTCAGGAGGAAGACCGTCATCTTTTCGATGTTGCGTTGGGCGCCGACGAAGTTGTTTTCGGCGGTGGGGAGGTTGGGCGCGGGGATGGCGCCGAGGGCAGCGCGAGCGAAGGCGGTGATGCGGTCCGTGGGGATGCGATTGCCGGGGAACTGGAGGCGGGGTTGGCCGGCGCCGCCGGTGGCGGGATCGAAGATGGGCTGGGCGAAGGCGCTGAAGTCGCCCAACCGCATGGGGGCGGTGGCGATGGTGCGGGTGACGCCTTGGGGTTGGTTGATGCGGCGGAAGACGGTGAGATCGGTGAAAAAGAACGTGCGGTTTTTTCCGTTGTAAAGCTTCGGGATGAGCACGGGGCCGCCGAGGTTAAAGGCGCCTTCGCCTTGGCGGGTGATGTCGGCGATGCGGGCGTTGAAGCGGCGGGCGTCGAAGACGTTGTTGCGGAGGAGGAATTCGGCGTTGCCGTGGAATTCGTTGGTGCCGGACTTGGTGGTCATGATGACGACGCCGGAGGAGGTGCGGCCGAACTCGGCGGGGGCGATGGCGGTTTCGACGCGGAACTCACTGACGCTGGTCATGGAAGGGCGGATGGAGAAGGGCGAGGCGATGCCGCCGCGGTAGTTGTTGGTGACGCCGTCGACGAGGACTTCGGTGGTGTGCTGGCGGCCACCGGTGATGATGACATTGAAGTTGCCGACGTTGCCGCCGACACCGGGGACGAGCCGGACGAAGGACAGGACGTCGCGATTGGTGCCGGAGAGCTGGAAGGGGACCTTATCGAGGAGGGATCGGTTTACGACGGTGCCAAGAGAAGAGGTTTCGGTTTGGAGGAGGGGGAGGTCGGCGGTGACTGACACGCTATCGGTGACAGCGCCGACTTGGAGGGAGACGTTGAGGCGGGTGACCGAGGCGGTCTCGACGCGAAGGTCTTCGAGGAGGGAGCGGCGGAAGCCGGGGGCTTCGACGGCGAGGGAATAGGCGCCGATGCGGACGCTGGGGAAGGCGAAGACGCCGGCGGAGGTGGTGGTGGTGCGGAGCTCGTCGTTGGTGGCGGTGTTCTTAAGGAGGATGGAGGCGTTGGCGACGGCGGCGCTGGAGGGGTCGAGGACAATTCCGGTGACCGAGCCGGCGGAGCCTTGGGCGAGGAGGGCGGCAGGCAGGAGAGCGAACAGGAGGAGACGGTTCGACAAGGAGTCCATTCGCCGAGGCTAGCGGTCGAAGGTTAAGGAAGGATCAGAATTGGTTGAATTCCTGATGACGGATGATGAAAGCGCGGGCTTTTCGGTAGTGGCGGGTGAGGCTGGGGTCGCCCGTGACGCAGATGGCGGTATCGAGGGCGTCGGCGATGAGGCCGGTGGGGGCGATGACCGTGACTTGGCGGGGCGTCGACAGGGGACGGCGGGTGCGGGGATCGAGGATGTGGGAGTAGCGTTGGCCGTCGATGATCGTATACTGCTCGGTGTCGCCGGCGGTGGAGACGGCGGCGTGCTTGAGAGTGAAGACGCGGCCGGCGGCTTGGACGCGCCAGCCGCGCTCGCTGGGGGGCGGTGCGCCGCAGACGATGTCGCCGCTGATGGCGATGAGGGCGCGAGGGAGACCGAGAGCCCGGAGCGCTTCATCGGCGATATAGCCTTTGCCGAGGCCGCCGACATCGAGACGGATGCCGGGATCGTCCAGCCAGGCCGTGTGGCCGCGCAGGTGAAGATGGCGGTAACCGGCGGGGAGATGGGCCGGCGGGAAGGTTTTCGTTTGGCGCCAGTGGCGGATGAGGGCGCCGGCGGTAACGTCGAAGGCGCCTTGGGTTCGTTTGGCAACCTGCTGGGCGGTGCGGAGGACGAGGGCGAGTTCAGGGGAGATTTGGCGGGGGGTGGTGGAGAGCTGGTTGAGTTCGGAGTGGGGGAGATAGTCCGACAGGATGGCGTTCAGGGCGGCAATCCGTGCGTAGGCGCGGCGGAAGGCGGCGCGGGCCTCGCCGACATCGCGGGCGTAGGCCGTGATGCCGACGAGGGTGCCGAGGTGCGGCTCCACCGCTTCAAAGCGCTCGAGCGCCGGAGCGGCGCTACTCGCGCTCGACGCCGTTATTCCAATAACGAAACATCTGCGCAGCACTGGGCACCTGCAGCGGGCGGACAAGGCGGAAGCCGAGGAACTGCGCGTCGGTGAGGTACCAGATGGACTTGGGCAGCTGCGGATCCTGCATCTTCCACTGGGGGCTCGACCAGATGCGCTCTCCGCAGGCGAGCTTTTCGGCCGGGTCGGACCAGGCGCCGCCCTTGGCCACGTGCGGGTAGGGCTTGGTGGAGGGGATGTAGCCTTCGGGGGGCAGCGGCTTGCCATAGGCCTTTTCGTCGTACTGATCGAGGGTCCATTCGGCGACGTTGCCAAGCATGTCGTAGATGCCGAGCTTGTTGGGCTTCTTTTTGCCGACCAGCTCGTACTTTTCGGGGGCGTTGTCGGTGTACCAGGAGCGTTCGTTGATGGGTGTCGCTTCGGTGTCGCCGAGGCGGCAGGCGTACTCCCATTCGGCTTCGGTGGGCAGGCGGTAGAACTGGCCGGTTTTGGCCGAGAGCCACTGGGCGTACTTGTTGGCGGCGTGCTGGGTCATCGAGATGGCCGGGTAGCCGTTGATGCCCATGCCGAACGACATTTCGACGTAGGGCTTGGTGGGGCGGGAGATGGCATCGACGACGGGGTCCGCGCCGCGGGCTTCGTTGGCGAGGTTCTGGAACATGAAGAGCCGGTACTCGTCCCAGGTGACTTCGCGGGCCGCCATCCAGAAGGGCGCCACCTTCCCGTTGCCGGGGACGGGCACCATTGCAAACTCGACGGTCGAGTTGGGGATGGTGCGGCGGTAGGGCTTGAGTTCGGTGGCCTGCTCCATTTTCGGGTGGAGGCGGGAGACGAGGGCCTGGTCGTCCTTAACCTTGGGTTGCGGGAGTTTCAGGGTGAGGGTGTCGGGCCAGGGGGCGCCGGCGGCGATCCAGGCTTTGAGAATGGCGCGCTGGCCGGCGGGAATCTGCTGGCCGCCCGGCGGCATGGCGAGGGCGGTGCCGGGGGCGAGTTCCGTGGTGGTGTAGAGCAGCGACTTGGCGGGATCGCCGGGGACGAGGGCCGGGCCGCGCGTGCCGCCTTTGAGGGCGGCGGCGCGGGTGTGGAGCCGGAGGCCGGACAGGCCCCGTTCGGCTCCGTGGCAGGAGAGACACTGTTGCTCGAGCACCTGGCCGAACTCGGGCGTTTGGGCCGCGGCCAGGAGCGGGAGGAGGAAGAGAGTCAGCCGCATTAGAGGAACTTGGTGCGGCCGGGCAGCGGCATGGGTTCGTTCTGGACGGTGCCGCCCCATTCGACCTTGTCGGGGAAGATGCGGTGCTGGGAGTTCATGACCTGCTCCCAGCTGATCTGCTGGCCGGTGTAGGCAGCCATGCGGCCCATGATGCCGAGGAGGGTGGAGGTGCACATGCGTTCGCCGTCGTTGAGCGGTGCGCCTTTGCGAATGCCGGCGAACAGGTCGTCATGCTCCTTCTGGTACATGTCGTACTTCTGGCCGGAGAAGGTCCAGGGGTTTTCGCCGACGATGCGGGGATTGGGCCCGCGGCCGATGATGGCCTGGCCTTTGGTGCCCATGAGGTAGTCGGCGTTTTCGTTGTAGCAGCCCTCCATCTGGCGGTTGGAGACGAAGGCGCGGACGTTGTTGGGATAGAGGTAGTTGACCGAGAAGTGGTCGTAGATGTTGCCGCCTTCGGCGGGAATCTGACGGCCGCCGGTGGCGACGCAGGAGACGGGGGGCTGATCGTTGAAGGCCCAGGCGACTTTGTCGACGGTGTGGATGGCCTGTTCGACGAGCGAATCGCCGCAGAGCCACTGGAAGTTGTACCAGTTGCGGATCTGCCATTCGACGTCGGACATGCCGGCGGGGCGGGTGTCGGCCGGGGGCATGGGTTTAACGGGGTTGGTGTAGTACGTGCCGTAGTAGGCGACGATGTCGCCGATGGCGCCGCCCTTGATTTTGCTGAAGGTTTCGACGATATAGTTCGAGTAGCGCCAGCAGAAGCCGGCGACAAGGGAGAGATTCTTCTCCTTGGCCATCTTCGAGGTTTCCATGACGTGGCGGATGCCGGGGACGTCGACCGCCATGGGCTTTTCGCAGAAGACGTGTTTGCCTTTCTCGATGGCGTAGCGGAGTTGGGCGGGGCGGAAACCGGGGGGGGTGGCGAGGAGGACGACGTCGACGTCGGAGTTGATGAGCTTTTCGTAGGCGTCGAGGCCGACGAACATATTGGCCGTTTCGACCTTCACCTTTTCGCCGTGGATTTTCTTGAGGCGTTCGAGCGAGTCATCGATGCGGTCCTGGAACACGTCGGCCACAGCGGTGAGATTGGCGAAGTCGTCAGCTTTGAGCGCCTGCGCGGCGGCGCCGGTGCCGCGTCCGCCACAGCCGACGAGGCCGACTTTGATGGCCTTCGAGCCTTGCATGGCGGAGAGGACGGCGGGGGCGCCGAGGAGGATGGCTCCGGACTTCAGGAAGTCGCGGCGGGGGTTCTGTTCCATAGTTACCAGGATATACCGGCCATCCGGCGACCGGTTCACTGGATCTTCTGGTAGCGGCCCTCCGGCGACTTGGGCGGCGGGGCGGGAAAGAGTTCTCTGACGATCTCGCGGGCCAGCCGGTCGGCGGCCTCGCTGACGGCGGAGCGGTTCTTGGAGGGTGCGCTGTCCTGGGTGCCGGCGAAGGGGATTTCGCCGTCGGCGCGGACCAGCTTGACGATCAGGGTGACCGAGCGTTTGGTTTCGGTGGTGGCGAGCGCCTCCTGACCAGTGGCGGCCATGGCGCCGAATCCGCCGCCGGCGGCGTTGTAGGATCCGCCCGCGGCGGCAATGCCGGTCGCTTCGCCTTCGCTGCGCGCCCGTAGGTCGGCTCGTTCGACGATGCTTCCTTTGAGGACGTACTCGGCCTTTTGGCAGTTTTCGGTGAGGCGGACGCGCCGGGTGCTCAACAGAGCGGCGGCGAGGGCGTCCTCGGCCAAAGCGCCAAGGACCGCCTCGCCCCGGATCTTTTCAACGCAGACGGCTGGCCTTTCCGTTCCGGTAACGGCCTGCAGGAACCATGCCGCGAGAAGAAACTCAACCATGGAGGTGTTTCTTGGCCTCTTCGGACTCGTACTCGCATTTGACGCCGGAGCGGGCTTCGATGATGGCAATTACCTTAGCGGGCAGCCCTTTGG
Source organism: Acidobacteriota bacterium (assembly GCA_026393985.1). GTDB lineage: Bacteria > Acidobacteriota > Terriglobia > Bryobacterales > Bryobacteraceae. The sequence goes on along the minus strand of JAPKZB010000062.1, from coordinate 111,564 downwards.
CTAATTCGAGGATTACTCCCTGCTGCAGGTTCGTACTGTCCTTGTAACCAATGGTCAGGAAGTGCTTCCGCTTTTTCGAGAGGAGAAACAGCGGGTTGATCATAATGGCCACGCCGATGCGCCGGCCGGCCTTCTGGCCTTATTCGAGCGAAGAGACGCGATCGAAGGGGATATCAAACGTGCCCTTTTTACTTTGAAACTTCAGGCCGACGCGCTGATCAATCATCAGGGAGCCTTCGGTGTTCTGGGGTATCTCAGTAATTGTTCCGCCAACGTATCTGACATCGTCGCCCCGCACGGCGGCGGCCAAAACGGGCGCGGCAGCGGGAGATAGTAAAAGTATGTTCCTTCGGGAAATGACCATATGAGTGTATCGTCCCTTCCGAACCAACCTTTAACCCATTTCCAATTCGCGTTCGGCCGGCGGAGAGAGGACGCGCTGGGGGTATACTGCTGGAAGAGTTATGGCAAAGAATTTCATGGATTTAACGGGCCGCGTGGCGGTCGTTATGGGCGGGACGTCGGGTATCGGGGCGGTGCTGGCCGTGGGTTTGGCCGAGGCGGGGGCGACGGTGGTGCCGACGGGTCGGCGGGAGGCCGAATTGAACGCCGTCTGCAGCGAGATTGAAGCCCTGGGCGGGCAGACGCTACGGCAGGTTTGCGATGTGCAGAAGCGGGAGTCAATTGACGCGCTGCGGGACGCTGTGCTGGCGCGGTTTGGCCGGGTGGACATTCTGCTGAACGTAGCCGGGATGACGTTCCGCAAGAAGACCGTGGCGGTGGAAGAGGCCGAGTGGAACCGGCTGATGGACGTGAACGTGACAGGCACACTGCGGGCCTGCCAGAGTTTCTATGAGCCGCTGAAGGCACACGGGGTGGGTCGGGTGATCAACATCGCCTCGTTGAGCTCCTTTGTCGGGCTGCTTGAGGTGACCGCCTATGCCACTTCGAAGGCCGCGGTGCTGCAGATGACCCGGCAGTTGGCCGTCGAGTGGGCCAAAGAGGGCATCAATGTGAACGCCATTGCGCCCGGGGTATTCCGCACCGAGCTGAACGCGGCGCTGCTCGACGGTACCGAGCGCGGCAAGGAGTTCCTGCTGCGGACGCCGATGAAGCGCTTTGGCCAGCGGCAGGAGCTGTTGGGCGCGGCGCTGCTTCTGTCCTCCGATGCGGCGAGCTACATAACAGGCCAGTGCATTGCGGTCGACGGCGGGTTCCTGGCGAGCGGCGTGAACCAGTAGACTCCAGAAGCGAGCAGCCTCCGGGGGCCGAGCCTGGCGTCGGCCCCCGGAGGCCGTGTGATAATATTAAGGCCTAGATCTTCAAAGGAGGTAACACGATTCCATGGGCTCGCTCGGCACTCAGGAGATGATCCTGATTTTCATTCTGGCCCTGCTGGTTTTCGGTCCTAAAAAGTTGCCGGAGCTGGGCAGGACGGTCGCGAGAGCGATGGGCGAATTCCGTCGGGCATCGACTGAACTGCGGTCGACGTTTGAGCGCGAAATGAACTCCTTGGAGCGGGATAACGGATCGATGAAGGAGCTCAACGAGCTCCGGGATGTAACGCGTGAGTTCCAAAACGAAATCACGAACTACGACGACACCTCTTATTACGATTACGGGGAATCGACCCCGCAATTGTCAGATTCCACCGCAACCTCTTCATCCACGGTAAGCGCATCCGCACCTCAGGGCGCTGAACAGACCACTGTTGTTGAGACGCCGGCCGAAACGACCGCCCCCGCTGCCACGGAGCCCCCGCTGGTGGTGAGGGCTGCCGAAGGCACCGTGTCGCAAAACTCAGTGGCTAGTTAGTTAAAACCGTATCTTTATGTCATCGGAAGAGCAGCAGGGGCGCGGCCCCGACAGGGAACTTGCGCCGGATGCCCCGCAGAGCGCGGGGGCGGAGCCGGCGGCCGAAGGCGCGCCGGCATCCGAGAGCAACTACGTATCGCACGAGCAGACGACCGACGCTGACCACGACTCGCACTACTACGACGGCTATACCTACGACGATCCCTATTCGCAGGTGGATCACAATGCGGTAACTCCAGCGGCGGCGGCGCTGGTTCCAGCGAGCTCCGGGAGCGGTTCGCCGCCGCCCTCTTCTCCACCAGACGAGGAGGACGAAGAGGACGACGGGATGCTGCGGATGAGCTTCCTGGAGCACCTTGAGGAGCTGCGGAGCCGGTTGATCAAGGCGTTGGGCGGGGTAGCGGTGGCGTTTCTGCTGGCGATGCTGTTTGCCAACGAGATCTGGAAGGCGATCTCTGATCCGGCGGCCGAGGCGCTCGCGCGGCTTGGTTATCCGCCGACGTTGAAGCAGTTAAGCCCGACCGATGCTTTCACCGTGATCTGGATGAAGGTGCCGCTGCTGACGGCCACCTTTTTGTCTTCGCCCTGGATCCTTTACCAGGTATGGTCCTTTATCGCACCGGGTCTTTATAAAAAGGAACGGCGATTTGCGGCCCCCTTTATTCTTTGTACGGCCGGCCTGTTTGTGATGGGCGGGTTGTTTGCCTACTTCGTTGCGTTCCGCTTTGGGCTGGAGTTCCTGCTCGGCATGGGCAAGGACATTAACGTTGAACCAGCGATCAACCTGGTTGATTACTTTGACCTGTTCGTGAACGTTTCGCTGGGCATCGGTCTGGTTTTTGAGATGCCGGTGGCCGTGTTCTTCCTGACGTTTTTGCGGATTACGACGGCAAAGTTCCTGCTGGCGAATTCGCGCTATGCGATTCTGATCATCGTAATTCTGGCCGCGGTGGTGACGCCGACACCGGACATTTTCAACCTGATGATCTTCTCAGTGCCGATGGTCTTCCTCTACTTCATTGGTGTTTTTGCCAGCTATTTGTTGGAGTTACGCCGGAATGACGAGAGCTTCCCGTGGGCGTCGGTGTTGGTAATCATCGCCTCGCTGGTGGCGGTGGTGGGGGCTGTTTTCTACCTCGCGATGACGCGTTACGGGTATAAGTTGACCCCGTATTGGCCCTTCCTGGTGAGGTAAATAACCCCCCCGTTTAGTACTAAGTCGTTAATAAAACAGGTACTTTTCGGTCATCACAAATCATAGAAGGCGCGTTATTCTGCAGGGGAATCACCTGTGTTGCGGTGCACCCTGATGGATTTATACCGAGCAATAGAAGAGCTGTACGAGGAAAAGCGGCGCGTCGAACAAGCTATCGCCGCCCTGGAGAACCATGGTTCAATCGCGTCGGCGCCCGCGCGGCGGCGTGGGCGGAAGTCGATGAACGAGGAGGAGCGGAAGCAGGTCTCCGAGCGGATGCGCAAATACTGGGACAGCCGGCGGGAATCGGCGCCGGATTAGCGTTTAAAGAACCAAAGCCAGAAGTATTGCTGGCCGGCGCCATGGTTGTAGCGCATTTCGAAACCGCAGCGTTCGGCCATGTCCCGCGCCTGGTCCTCTGAAAAGGGCACGCCCAGCCAAGTGTCGTCCGGGGTGCTTTCGATGGTGACGTCGCCCTGGACCTGGAATTTGAAGAGGGCACCGGGGCGGAGGAGGCGGGAAACCTCTCGGACATAGCTTTCAATCACCCCCCGGCTAGGGATGTGCTGAAAGACGATCGTCGAGAAGGCGAAGTCGAAATCGGCAATGGGGATGACAGCGAGGTCGGTACCGTTGTTCTGATAGACGTGGGCGTGGGGGAAGCCGGTGAGGGCGGCCCGGGCCTGGGCGATCATCTCCGGACTGATATCGACGGCGTGGACCTCGCCGAACAGGCCGGCGAGGGCGCGGGTGACGCGCGCGGCGCCGCAGCCGATTTCGAGGACCCGCATGGCCTTGGGGTCCTTGCCCTGGCAGATGTTGGTCATATCGGTGAGGATCTCTTCGGCGACGGTGCGTTCGCCCGAGTGGAAGAACTCGCCGTCGGTCCAATTCTCATTGGCGGTATTGACGTAATAGCGGGCGTTCTCGCGGGCGCGGGCGTCCCATTCGGCTCGCATTTTGAGCAGGATATTGTCAGCCATCGGAAAAGTTTATTGTAGCGTGCCCACGGAGGCCCACTCTTTTGTATAATGGTAAGAGTCGCGTGGGCGACTAGCTCAGTTGGGAGAGCACCACGTTCGCATCGTGGGGGTCGTGGGTTCGAGTCCCATGTCGTCCACCAAAAACTCGGCATCGCCATGGTCCTTTCGGACATCGACATCAAGCGTTATTTGGCCGAGGGGAAGATCCGGATCGATCCGGAGTTGCCGCCGGAGCAGTATGGCTCCTGCTCGGTAGATTTTCGGCTGGGCGACGAGTTCAGCGTTTTTGAGCACTCTCGCTTCGCATTTATCGACCCTCGGGATCGGGGGGCGATTCAGGACATGATGCGCACGATCATTGTTCGGCCGGGGGAGCCGTTCATTCTGCAGCCGCGAGATTTTTGCCTGGCGATTACCGAAGAGCGGTTGGAACTCGCCGACGATGTGCTGGGGCGCCTCGAAGGGCGTTCGAGCCTGGGCCGAATCGGCATTATTGTACACGGGACGGCGGGGTTGTTCGATCCCGGTTGGATGGGCAAGGCGACGCTGGAGTTGTCGAACCTTGGGCGCGTGCCGGTAGCGCTGTACCCGGGGATGCGGATCTGTTCGTTCACCTTTGAACAGCTAACGACGCCTGTTTCGGTGCCGTACCGGGCTAAGCCAGGCAACAAGTACGCGGGGCAGACGAGTCCTTTGGCCTCGCGGCTGTCCGGAGAAGTCGGAAAACTTAACGAGCCGTAGGCTTTTCTTTTTCTCAGACTTAGGCTGGAAGGGCCGATACCCGTTGTATTGATGGGTATAGCGTTGGCAGCTTGGATTGCGGTCGTGGGCAGCCTGGTGGTGCTGCTTCTGTTGGGTTGGCGCGCGTACACTCGTCTGCAGCAAGAGCTGGTAACCCAGACCAGACTGCTGCAGGACGCATTGGCGTCGGAACGGCATGTCCGCGAGCGATATGGAGAGTTGTTTGCGAACGCAAGCGACGTGATTTTGCAGACGAATCTGGATGGGCGTCTGGTGGCGTTCAACCGAGTTGCCGAAGTGATGCTTGATCGCGACGGGGTGGGGCTCGACAGTCAGTTTATTGAGGCTCTGTTCACGACGGACGATCCGGGCTGGTACTTTGACGTCCTCGACCAGTTTCGCAATTCCGATACGGTCCGCTTGGAGCGGGAGCTCATTGGTCAGAACGGGTCACCCGTAACCTTGGAGTTGAACTGCCGGGCGTTGACTGACCGGGGTTTCGACTCGGGCATCCAGGCCATTGGGCGCGATGTTACCGAGCGGGTGCGGCTGCAGCAGGAGCTTGAGCAGGCGCGGCGGGCGGCCGAGTCGAGCGCGACGGCCAAGAGCATGTTTCTGGCCAATATGAGCCACGAGATCCGGACGCCAATGAACGGCATTTTGGGAATGACGCGTCTGCTGCTGGAGACACCGCTTAATCCCGAACAGCGAGATCAGGCTTCAACGATCGAGCATTCGGCCGAGGCGCTGCTGACCATCCTGAACGACATTCTCGATTTGAGCCGCATTGAGGCGGGCAAACTGGAGCTGGTGCGGGAGAGCTTCGATCTGCCCAGGGTTTTTGAAGACGTAATGGAGTTGCTCGCTCCGATGGCGCGGACCAAGGTGCAGGAGTTTCTGTTCGACTTCCCTTTGAACCTGCCCATGCGCTATTTTGGCGACGCCGGACGGCTCCGGCAGGTGCTGCTGAATCTGACGGGTAATGCCTTGAAGTTTACCGAACGGGGGTATGTCGAGGTCCGGGTGAAGGGAGAGGCCAGCGAGGGTTTTGGCGAATTTACGGTTGAGGTGGCGGACTCCGGTATTGGCATGACGCCGGAACAAGCGGGCCGGCTGTTTGAGCCCTTTGAGCAGGCTGAGCCGGGGACACAGCGGCGTTTCGGGGGAACTGGCCTGGGCTTGGCCCTTTCCAAGAAGATCATCAATACGATGGGCGGCGAGATTGGGGTGCGCAGTACGCCCGGGGTGGGATCGGTGTTTTTCTTCACGATGCGGCTGCCCGTTGACGGAAGCACCGCACCGGAGTTCGAGCCCCGGCTGGCGGGCGTCCGGGTCCGCTGCAACCTCGAAGCCGAACGTCTACGCGATATGGTTAGCCGTTGGCTGCTCACCCACGGGGCGGTTTCGGAGGAGCAGAACCCGGAGCTATGGATTTCCGACCAGCTCGCCCAGCCGCCGCCGGAAGTGGCGCGGGCGCGGCGGTTGCTCCTGAGCCGGGATCCCAGTCCCCGGGTCGGGGCCGAGGCCGAGGCTGCCGGGTTCCAGGGCTGGCTCCGTCAACCGGTTCGGCAACGGGAGTTTCTCGATACGCTGGTAGCGCTGCGGCAGCCGGCCGATGCGCCGGCCATTTTGGGTCCCGGGGCGTTGGCCCGGCACGGCGAAGCGGTCTCCATGGCGGTTACTTTGGAGGGGCTCCGCGTGCTTTTGGCCGAGGACAACCGCGTGAACCAAAAGGTGGTGATCGGCGTTTTGAAGCGGGCGCGCTGTGCGTTTTCCGTCGTTGAGAACGGAGCCCTGGCGCTCGAAGCCATCCAGCAAAACCCGTTCGATGTGGTATTGATGGACTGCCATATGCCCGTGATGGATGGCTTCACGGCCGCCGGGCGCATCCGGGATCTCGAGGGCCCGGCGGCTGGGGTACCCATCGTCGCCCTCACGGCTGGGGCGCTGGCCGAGGATCGCGACCGCTGCCTGCAGGCCGGCATGAATCACTTCCTGGCCAAGCCCTTCCGTGCCGATGACCTGCTGAAGCTGCTGGCCGCTCTGCAGCCGAGTCCGAGTCCGTGTCCGGTGGAAGCGTCGCGGCCTACGGTTGCGGCCAGCCTCCAGCCAGCGCCTTAAAGAGCGCCACGGATTCCAGAAGGGCCTGGGTTCGGGCGGTCGAACGTTGATACTCGGTATCGAGAGCCGTCCGTTCCGCATCGAGCACCGCCAGAAAATCGGATAATCCGGCCCGCTGCAGGTCTGCGGCTAGCGCCAGTGACCGCCGGGCGGCCTCGACTGCCTCCGTGAGTTTCTTCTCCCGCTCCTGCTGCCGCTGAGCGGATTCAAGAGCGTTGGCCGCCTCTTCGAGCGCCGCGGCGATCTCCTGCCGGTAGGCCAGGCGCTCCTGTTCCACGCGGGCCTGCTGGGCGCTGATCCCGGCCTTGATGCGCCCGGCGTTGAACAGCGGCAGCTGGAGCTGCGGACCGAGGTTGAAGAAGTTGCCGCCGCCAAACGAGAGGTTGCCAATTGCCGTTCCCTGCCGGCCCATGAGTCCGTTTAGGGTGATTTTCGGATAGAGGTCCGCGCGGGCCTGCCGCAGCCGCGCCATGGCCGCGGTGAGCCGCGCCTCGGCCGCCCGCACGTCAGGGCGGCGTTTGAGCAGCTCGCTCGAATAGGTGCCGTGCACATGCGGCACGGCCGGCGAAGGGACGGCGGCCACCTGGTAGCCAGTGTCTTCGGTTAACAGCGCCAAGCGGTGCCGCTGGGCGGCCAGCGCCGCGGCCAGGGGCGGCACCTCGGCTTCGGTGGCCGCCAACAGCGCCGTCTGGCGTTCGACGTCGAGTTGCGAGGCCAGGCCGGCCCGCGTACGGTCTTCGGTCAGGGCGACCAGCTCCCTCTGCGCGGCGATGTTGCGCCGCGTGATCGCCAGACGCTCTTCAATGCCCCGCAGCTCAAGGTATGCCCGCGCTGCTTCGGCGGTGACCGTAATGAGCAGGTCCTCGCGTCGGACCTGGGCGGTCAGGACGTCGGCCCGGGCGGCCTCCCGACCCGCGCGGTTGCCGCCGAACAGATCCATCTCCCAGCGCATATCGAGGCCGCCCTGCAGCAGGCCCGTCTCAAAGGGGGCGACGAAGGAGCCGGTGGGCTGCTGACCGGACGGGGAGGGTATCCGCGCGATGCCCTGCGTGAAGCCCCCGCGCAGCCGCTGTCCGCCGCCGCTGAGGTTGACGTCCGGCCCCAGCTTGCTGCCGGCTTGCCCCAACACGGCGCGGGCTTCGGCGATGCGCTGGGTGGCGGAGAGCAGGTCGAGATTCCGCGCGGCGACGGTTTCGACCAAGCGGTTCAGCTCCGGATCCTGATAGACGGTCCACCAGTTAGCGGGATCAACGGCAAGGGCGCAGAGCAAAAGGACGTACGGCATCTTAGTGGACCCCCTCTTGCGCCCGGATGGAGACATCCATCTGCTGGCCCGGATAGAGCGGCGCCCCGGGAGGCAGCGCATAAACGGCCTGCAGCACGCGGGTGTCGACGCGTTCGGTGGCATCGCCGGTGAGGTTCTTTTTGGGCACAACGTAGGGTTCGACCCGGACGAAGGTTAGGTCGTAACGCAGCTCGGCATTACCGCGAACCGAGGCTTGCGCGGGCGTGCCGGGCGCGAATCGCCAGGCCTCTTTTTCATCGATATCGGCCCGCAGATGGAGCTGGTCGACCCGGCCGAGCAGGATCAGCGGTTGGGCCAGCGCGCCACTGGCGGCATATTCGCCCGGCCGCACCTTGCACTGCAGGATCTTGCCGCTGAGCGGGGCCCGCACCTGCATCCGCTCGATGTCGGCCTGCGTCCGGGCGACCTGGGCCTGCGCCTGGCTCACTTCGGCGCGCGCTACCTCCAGATCCGGTTTCCAGGTTCCGGCCAGCAGCAGCTTCAGATTTGCTTCGGCCTGCCGCAGACGCGCAGACGCGCTCTCGACGGCCCGCCGGCGCCGCAGCAGGTCTTCTTCTTTGATCGCCCGCCGGTCTTTGACCGACTCCATGAGCCGCAGCTGCACGGCGGCATCCTCCCACTGGGCCCGGGCCTCTTCAATGCGCGATTGCGCCGGCGGAATCTCCTCCGGCCGCGGCGAGGCTTCCAGCTTGGCCAGCCGGGATCGCGCCAGCGCCACGGCCGACTCCCGCAGCGCCAACTCCGCGCGCAGGTCCCGGTCATCGAGCGAGAACAGCAGTTGGCCCACCCGCACCGGGTCGCCCACAGCGACGGCTACGCGGGTAACGAGTCCAGATACCGGAACACTGACGGCGATGTTTTCACTGGCCGCTTCTACCATGCCCACGGCGCCCACCTGATGGGCGTAGGCCGGCGCGGGGGGCGAAGAGGGCGGGTCGGCGTGAACCACCGCCGGGATGGCGCGATACGTGGAGACGATCGCAAAGGCGAGAGCCAGAAAGGCGAGAACGGGCATTCCGTAGCGGATTAACATGTGGGGCCTCCAGATTGGGTTTCGATTTTTTCTACGCGACCGTCGTTCATATGAGCAATCCGGTCGGCAAAGGGGAAGATGCGGCTGTCGTGCGTGACCACCAGAACGGCGCGCTCCGGTCGCACGGCGGCTTGGCGCAGTAGCTCCATGACGTGGTGGCCGGTTTCGGCATCGAGCGCCGAGGTTGGTTCATCGCAAACGATGAGATGCGGTTCGTGGATTAGCGCGCGGGCGAAGGCGACGCGCTGCTGTTGTCCACCGGAGAGCTGGTTGGGCATGGCCCGGCAGCGGGAGGCCAGCCCCAGGTCAGCAAGGACGCTTTCGGCCTTCTCAACGGCGGCCTTGCGCTTCCAGCCCGCGGCTAGCAGGGGTACGGCCGCGTTTTCGGCCGCCGTCAGCGCCGGCAGCAGATTGAACTGCTGAAAGACAAAGCCGAGGTTCTTGCGGCGGAACTCAACCGCGGTGCCGCCGCGCAGGCTGGCAAGCGGAACGCCGAGCACCTCGAGGTCGCCGCCGGTCGGGTTCAGCAGCCCCGCAATCACACTGAGCAGCGTCGTCTTACCACAGCCGGAGGGGCCAACCAGAAAGGTCATCTCGCCCCTCGGCACGGTGAAGTCCACACCGCGGAGCACCTTCACGGCGTCCTCGCCGACTCCGAAGGTTTTGTGTAAGTCGCGGCATTGCACCGCCATGGGATTCATCGATTTAGCCTCGGAAAACTACTGCGGGTTCGAGCACAATGACCCGGCGCACGCTCACCGCGCTCGCCATAAAAACAATCAGAAAAACCGCAGCCGCGGTGCCCAGCATGATCTCCGGCAGCATCCGGAAGCCGCGCAGGTCGAGATTGTCGCCCGTGGCAAGGAAAAAGCCGGCGGTCATCGCAATCCCGAGGCCGTAACCGATCGCCCCGACGATGACGGCCTGCATCAGAATCATCCCGACAATCCTCCCATCGCTGACGCCGATCGCCTTCAGCGCGCCGAACTGCTTCAGATTCTCGACCGTGAACAGGTAGAAGGTCTGGCCCGCCACCACCGTCCCGACGACGAGAGCAATCACCACCGTGATGCCGAAGTTGATCGGAATGCCCGTGTTTTGGATGTAATACCAGATCGTCTCCCACCCGAAGGCGTTCGCCGTCAGCGCTTTCAGGCCGGTTCGTTCCGTAATCCGGCGGATCGCTTCGGCGTCCGTCACCCCAGGCGCCGGGCGCGCGAGGATGAAGGAAAGCTGATTCCGCTCGCGGCCTACAAGTTCCCGGGCCTGCGTGTACCGCGTATACACCACCGGTAGGTTCACAAAGGGCGCCGAGGAGTTGATGATGGCGACAATCCGCAGCGTATGGTCATTCAGATCGAGCGTCCGGCCCAACGTGTAGGGCTCGCCGGGGAAGAAAAAGCGGTAGCCGGTCTCGTCGATCGCCATCGTCTCCGGGTCCTGCAACCGCCGGGGATCGCCCAAACGAACGCTGCGTGGCAGACCCACGAGCGACGCATCATCAAGGCCCATCAGAATCACTCCGCGAAACTTGCCATCCTGCCCCCGGACTCGCGAGCTGCCCTTGAACAGCGGCACCGCCCACTGCACGCCCTCCACGCCCCGGATCCGGTAGAGGTCCTGATCCGGCAAGGCCTTGACCTCGTCGAGGTATTGGGTCTTGGCATCCATGATCCAGAGATTGGCGTCTTCGACATCGTCAATCTGGGACGAGGTGCGGTTCATCAGACCGCAGAAGATCGAAACCTGGTGCGACATCAGGAAGGTGGAAAAGGCGATGGCGAAGATCAGGCCGAGGTACTTGGCGCGGTCCCCGGTGAGCATCTGCCAGGCGATGTATCTCATTGTGAACGATATTCCTTTATTTGAACTGTGTTCAATTCGAATGCAAAAAATCAGGTCCGGCGCTCGATGCCGGCCACCAGGACATCCACCAGACGATCGACGAGGCGCGTTTGTTCGACCCAAGGAAAATCAGAGCAGCCAATCCGGGCCGATACCAATCCGTGGATGGCCACCCACAGCGACTGCGCCAACTCCTCGCTGTCCTGGAGCTCCGGGCGCAGGATGCCGGCTTCGATGGCTTCCGCCGCCAAGGTCCACAGGCACGCAAAAGTGGCCTCTCCCTGCGTGGCGAAAACCTCCCGAACCTTTTGGTGCCCCTCCCAGTCTCTTGGTCTCTGGAACAGGAACAGCAGACTGTAATGGTGGGGATGTTCGAGACCGAAGGCCATATAGGTGCGTAGGCCGCGGCGGAAACGGTCGAGCACCGGTGATTTATCCGCCTGGATGGCCCGCAGCCGCACCCCGAGACTGGCAAACGTCTCGGCCACCAACTCGGCCATGATCGCCTGCTTGTCTTCGAAGTAGTGATAAAGGATCCCCGGCGAACACCCCGCCTTGGCAGCGATGACCCGGATCGAGGTCGCCTCGTAGCCATCCTGGACAAACAACGGCCGGGCAGCGTCGAGAATCGCCCGGCGGAGCGATTCACGATTTGCGGCACGGGTCTGTGGAATCATGATTGAACACTGTTCAATCTAGCACTCTCGCTGGCCGGCGGCAAGGGTTTACAGAACTTTAATGGTCAACGCCACCAACACGCCGTTCAACCGCTTGCGGCCGTCGATTGCTACCTGGCGGCCCTCCTGCGGCGGGTCTTTGAGTGCCTTGCCTTGCGCATCGACGAGTTTGGTCTTGCGGTCGACCTCCAGGCGGACGGTCTGCTCCGGGGCGGTCTCGACGATCACGAACTTCTTGTCGTAGGCCTTCAGGATGCCATCGAAGGTGACTGGCGTCTGCGGCGGCTGATACTGCGCCAGGGCGCAGCCGGCCAGGAGGCTGAAGCAGAGAAGCCGTCGGGAGGACATGTGGTCAGTCTACGCCCTTAGCGTCTAGCCGATGCCTGCACCTCGGGCGCTATGCTGGCCACCCAGCGCGTCACGGTGCGCCGGAGCAGTATGCGGCAACTCATGCGCAGCAGCCCAAGGTGGCCCAGAATGACTTTACGGATCTCTCGCGGGGCCGTCACCGGCGCTTCCAGACCGGCCACCACCGGAACCGCCTTCACGCGGAAACCCTGCAGCAGAAACCGCACCATGATTTCGGTCACGGCGAGGAAACAAGTGGAACGGAAGTAGATCCGTTTTATAACGCTCGTGCGATAAGCGCGGTGGTTCACGCTATATCCGCCCGCCGGACCGCCCAGGAGCCGACCATAGAGCCGGGCGGCGACGCCGTTCGCCACCTCTCGCACCAGTTTGCCCGGTTGGCTTCCACCGCCGGGACTCTGCACCGCAACCGTCACCAGGTCGGCGCCGTGCCGCAGCGCCTCGACCATGGCCGGCAAGGACTCCGGGCCGTAGGGGCCATCGCAGGCAATGGTGCAGAGGAAGGGTGCCTCGGCACGCTCGAATCCGCTGCGCAGGGCCGCACCGAGTCCGCGCGTTTTCCGGTGGTGCACCACACGAATCCAATCGCAGCGGTCCATCAGCTGATTGAGCAGGGAACCGGTTCCGTCGTCAGATCCATCGTTGATAAACAGGATCTCCCATTGAGAAGTTAAACCGGTAGCGCGCATCGCGTCAAAGTGCGAGAGCAGACGGGGGAGGTGGTTGAGATTGTTGTGGCACGGCACGAGCACCGTCACCGCGGGATTGAGCATGGCGGACTCCAGTTGGAGGGGTAGATACTTACCTGAGCTTAAGGGGAAAATCTGAACGGTGCAGTTGGCTATTCGTACCGCAAGTACCAAGATCGTTCTTGAACTTTGGTTCCCGCAGCGGTCCGTGGCCGCGCTCCCAAGGCGCCCTCTCTCGCGCCGGCCTCAACACGAGATATACTGCTGTCAAGCGGCCCAGCCGGAAGATGTTGAAAAAAGCACTGGTCTACCCCGATCGAAGCGGCAGCGGAGTGCAATGAAATCGTCACGATTTTGCCGGCCCCGGGCAGCAAGGAAGCGGAAGACGCGGAGGCGTTGCCCCCCGCGGAACCTGCCAACAGGAACAAGCAACTCAGCGGCGGCGCTTGGGGAGCCGGCATAGACCCGGTGCCCGCACCGCTCGAAGGATTAAGAACTACATGCAAGAACGCCAAAACATCGCCGTATTCGTGGACTATGACAACATCGAAATCGGCGTGAAATCGACGTTGCGCCGCGAATTCGACGTGTCGCTGCCTCTCGATGCGCTGAAGGAACGCGGCGATATCGTCGCCAAGTTTGCCTACGCAAACTGGAGCCGGCAGGAGCCGGCCGTGCGCCAGATGGCCGAAAACGCCGTCCAGATGGTCCAGCGCCTGCCCTCGCCGCGCGGCGATAAGAACGGCGCGGATATCAATCTGGCCCTCGACGCGCTCGAAATGGCCTTTACCCACCGCAACGTTAACGCCTTTGCCATCATCAGTGGCGACAGCGACTTCATCCCGCTCGTCAACAAGCTGAAAGCCTATGGCAAGACCATCTATATCGTCGGCGGCAAAGCCTTCACCTCGAACATCCTGCAGCAGAACTGCCACGAGTTCATTAGCTACGAAAGCCTGCTGACGGACGACGTGCGGGTGATTCCGGAACGGAAGTATGTCCCGGCGCAGCGCGATTCAGCGCCGCGCGGGAGCGATCCGGCTCCTCGCGGGGGCGATGCGCCCGCGCCGGCCGCGCAGCAGCAGCAGGCGCACGCGCAAACGCAGGGTGGCGGGTACCGGCGGGGCCGTCCGCAGCCGCTTGAAGTAGCCCAGGCCATGCCGCTCGTTGAACGCGCCCTTAGCGTTCTGCAGCGCCGCGGCGTCCAGCCGCAGTTGGGCCTGCTCAAAAGCACGATGAAGCAGCTCGACCCCAGCTTTAACGAGCGCTCCTACGGTGCCAGCGCCTTTTCCGAGTTCATCGACCGCATGAAGAGCGCCGGCTACATCCAACTGCACGGCACCGAAGGCCGTTACACGATCGAGCTGCTCTCGGGCGCCGCTGCCGCCACGAGCGGTGCGGCGCATCGCAAGGACGACGCTCTGCCGCTGCTCCGCCAGGTGCTCGATATTTATAAGCTCGACATGGAAGACGGCGCCAGCGCCGAGACCGTCGCGGGTTGGATGGGCAAAATCCACGCCGATTTTGACATGAAGAAGTACGGCTTCCAGGAGTTCAACGAGTTCCTGAACTTCGCCCAGGACAACTTCATGGTCCGCATGGAGCCGGACGAACAGCGCGGCATGACTGTGTTCCTCGGGGCCGAACTCACCCCGTCGGCGCCGGAACCGGAGCCGGAGCCCTTACGCGAATTGGCTGCCGGCGCCTCGGCCGCCGAAGTGCTGGCCGAAGCTCTGGCCGAGGAATCGTACTCCATTGCGTCGCCTGCCGCTGAAGCCGCTCCCGTCGCCGAGGAGGAGGAGATCAAACCCTCCACTGGCCGCCGCGGCGCCGCCACCTCGCGCAAACGCACCAGCACCACCGCCGCCAAGAAGACCGCCGCCGCCAGCGTGCGCCGCCCGCGCGCCCGCAAACCGGTGGAATAATCGGAGCCTGCTATGATCGAACGCTTTCACATCCCCGGCGCGCCCAAGCCCGCCGGGCCCTACTCCCACGCCGTCCGGGCCGGTGACTATATCTACGTCAGCGGCCAGGGTCCTTTCAATACGGAGACCGGCCAGTACGAGATCGGCGATATCCGCCACGAGACCCGCATCGTCATCACCAACATCCAGAAGATTCTCGCCGGCGCCGGCGCAACGCTGGCCGACGTGGTGAAGTGCTCGGTGTTTCTCAAGGACGTCGCCGAGTTCAGCGCCATGAACGAGGTCTACGGCGAGTTCTTCGGCGCCGCCAAACCGGCCCGTACGACCGTCCAGGCCGTCATGCCCAACCCCGCCATGCACGTCGAGATCGACTGCGTGGCCTATAAGCCCCTCAAGCCCATGATCCCGGAACAGACCGCGGACGAGGTCATTGCCCTGCTGGCCGCCTCAGCCAACGCCGACTACTACGGGGAACCCGTATCGCAGTTGGCGCATGCGCTGCAGGCGGCCCAGTCGGCGCGCGATGCCAACGCTGACGAGGAGTTGATACTGGCCGCCCTACTCCATGACATCGGCCACAACATCAGCGACGAACGAGCGATTCGCCACGGCGAGGTCGGCGTGATCAACCACGACGACCTTGGCGCCGAGTGGCTCGCCGAAAGGGGCTTTTCGGCCCGGCTCCGCACCCTGGTCCGCGGCCATGTCGATGCCAAGCGGTATCTGGTCGCCACCAACGCGAACTACGCCAAACGCCTCTCGCCCGCCAGCACCGAAACCCTGAAGCATCAGGGCGGCCCCATGGCGCCGGACGAAGCGGAGGCCTTCGGCGCGGCGCCGGAGCTGAAGGACTGCCTCCGGCTGCGGAACTGGGACGAACTGGCCAAGGAGCCGGGCCGTCCGGTCACTCCGATTGCCGCCTATCGCGACATGATCGTCCGTCACTTGACGGCCACGGCGCGCCCCGTCCAACAGGCGTGAGGCCGTAGCCCCAGCAGCGCCAGTACGGTCGGCGCCGTATCGAGCGAATAGATCGGCCCGGTCAGCTCCCGGCCCCGCGCCACCCCCGGCCCGGCCAGAATCCACGGCACCTCCAGTTCGCGCATGGTCGGGTTGCCGTGTTTGGTCCCAGTGCCGCCGTGGTCGGCCACAATCACCACCAGCGTCTGCGCGGCCGGCAGCGCGGCGAGCATGTCACCAATGAGACGGTCCACCACGGCCACCTCCCGGCGGTAGTCGGCCGACTCCCAGCCTTTGTCGTGGCCGGCGTGGTCGACGTCGTCGAGATGGACAAAGAGCAGGTCCGGCTTGTGCTGCTTCCAGTATGCGATCGCCGCCGCCATGGCTGCCGGCGAACCTTTGACGTGCCGCGTCGCGGCGGTCGACTCTTTTTCAACGAGACGGCCAAAGCCCGGCCAATCATGAATAACGGCCAGGTGCGCCTGGGGCCGCTGCGCCTTCCACTGGCTGAAGAGGGTGGGGAAGATCCTTTCCGGCCCCGCGCAGACGGGCTCAATGGCGTGCTGGAAGCGCTCCCATTCATTTGAATCCACGCCGTGCTGCTCCGGCCCGGCGCCGGCGAGGATGGACATCCAGTTGGGGCTCGACACCGTGGGCAGGACGCCGCGGGCGTGCAGCGTCCATGCCCCGCGCGCCATCAACTGTTTCAGGTTCGGCGCCCCGGCCTCGCGCAGCGCCTCGACGCTAAGGCCGTCAACCCCGATGATCACCACGTGTTTTGGCGCGGCCCCGGCCAGGGCGGTCAGGCAGAGGAACAGCGATAAATTCTTCATGTCGATTCATCATCTCGAAATCTGGACACGATACAGTCAAGGTTTGGTGACAAACGGGTCAATTCATTCTTGGCGCGTCCGCATCTTTGCGGTCACCTGGCTGGCTTACGCCGGTTTCTACCTCTGCCGGAAGAACTTTAGCGTGCTGATGCCGCTGCTGCAGCAGCATACCGGCATTACGAAAGACCAACTGGCCACCGCCATCTTTGGCTACAGTCTGATGTACTCGGTGGGCCAGTTTGTCATGGGAACGCTGTCTGACCGCTTCGGCCCCCGGCGCGTGGTGACGGCCGGCATGCTGGTGGCCGGGGCTTCGAGCGTGGCCATGGCCTTTCACACCGATACGCCGTCGATCATCGCCCTGCAGGCGATCAACGGAATGGCGCAGGCCTGCGGCTGGTCCGGGCTCCTGAAGATTATGGCGGCTTGGTTTGAGGCGCGTAACCGCGGCGTCGTGATGGGCTGGTGGTGTACCAACTACGCGCTCGGGGCGTTTCTCGCCACCACCTTTGGCACTTTCGCCGCCACGAGTTCCCTTCTGTTTTTCCCCAGTTGGCAGCGCGGGGCGTGGATGCCCGGCGCGCTGCTGATGCTGCTGGCCGTGGGCTTTTCCGTGCTGGTGCGCAACGGTCCGGTTGCGCTCGAAACCCGGGCCGAGTCCCGGCAGAGCCTCGCCAAGTTTCTTCAGGTGGCCCGCAGCAGCAACATCCGCGTGATCGCCGGGGCGTACTTCTGCCTGAAGATGACCCGCTACGCGTTTCTATTCTGGCTGCCGGTCTATCTCACCGAGCGGCTCGGCTTCAGCCCGGCCGAGGCCGGCTACAGCTCTTCGGTTTTCGAGTTGGGTGGCTTCGCCGGGGTCGTCCTGAGCGGCTACGTCTCGGACAAGTTGTTTCAGGCGCGCCGCTTTCCGGTCGGCGCGCTGGCGATGATGGGTCTCGGCTGTGCCTGTCTGCTGCCGACGATGGCTGGCCTGACGGGTAGCTGGATCATCCTGCCGGCTATCGCCCTGATCGGCCTGCTCAACCTCGGCCCCGACACGCTGCTGGGCGGCGCCGCCGTGCAGGACTCTTCGACGCGCGAAACGGCGGCCACGGCGTCGGGCTTTGTGAACGGCACGGGTTCGACCGGGCAGTTTTTGTCGCCCTTTCTCGTGTCGGGTGTCGTGCAGCGGTTCGGCTGGGACGCGCTATTCGGGCTCTTTTTTGTCCTTTCGGTGGCGGGCGGGCTGCTGCTTACGGTGAAATGGAGCTATCGCGTTCCGGAGGAAGATCCCGCATTATGTCTCAAACCCGCGCCGACGTTGCCGTAGTAGGCGGCGGCATTCTGGGCCTGGCCCATGCGTATCAGGCGGCCAAAGCGGGCCGTAGCGTTGTACTGTTTGAGCGCTCGCCGCGCGCCATGGGTGCTTCCATCCGCAACTTCGGCATGCTGTGGCCCATGGGCCAACCCGCCGGCCGGATGCACCAGATGGCGATGACCAGCCGGGCGCACTGGCTCGACGTCATCGCCGCCGCCCGGCTGCCACACTACCCCACGGGCTCGCTGCATGTCGTCTACCGCGAGGACGAAGCCACCGTGGCGCAGGAGTTCGCAGCGCTCGCCCCGGCGCAGGGCTTCGAAGTCACCTGGCTCAACGCCGAGCAGGTCCTCGCCCGCAGCCCGGCCGTGGTGCCGGAGGGGCTGCTCGGCGGCCTGTGGTCGCCCACCGAGGTCGTCGTCGACCCGCGGGTGACCATCGCCACGCTGCCCGGCTTTCTCGAAGAACAGTGCGGCGTCACACTGCGCTACAACACCGCGGTCACCAGCATCGAGCTGCCGCGCGTGCGGGCGGGCGAACAGACCTGGGAGGTGGAGACGGTCTACGTCTGCGGCGGCGACGACTTCCAAACGCTCTACCCCGCCCTGTTTGCCGCGAGCGGCATTACGCGCTGCAAGCTGCAGATGCTGCGCACCGCCGCGCAGCCCAACCACTGGCAGTTGGGCCCGTCGCTGGCCGCCGGCCTGACGCTGCGCTTTTACAGCTCCTTCGGCCTGTGCCCGTCGCTGCCGCGGCTGAAGGCGCGCATCGCCGCCGAGACGCCCGAATACGACCGGTGGGGCATCCACGTGCTCGTTTCGCAGACCGCCGCCGGGGAGATCACCCTAGGCGATACCCACGAATACGGCCTCGCCGTCGATATCTTCGATAAGGCCGAACTCGACGATCTCGTCCTGCGCTATCTGGCCACCTTTGCCCGCTTCCCGGATCCGACCATTACGCAGCGCTGGCACGGCGTCTACGCCAAGCACCC
Organism: Acidobacteriota bacterium; assembly: GCA_026393985.1. Classification (GTDB taxonomy): domain Bacteria; phylum Acidobacteriota; class Terriglobia; order Bryobacterales; family Bryobacteraceae. Next base: position 92,778 of record JAPKZB010000062.1, on the reverse strand, counting down.
GGACGAGCCGTACTGCCGCTTTGCGCCGGCCCCCGGCGTTCACGTAGTCACCGCGCCGGGCGGCAGCGGGATGACGCTATCGTTTGGCCTCGCCGCGGAGACGCTCTCGTTATGATCAAGGCGGTGATTCTCGATTGGGCGGGCACCACCGTCGACCATGGTTGTCTGGCGCCGGTGGTGGTGCTGCAGGAGATCTTTGCGCTGCGGGGTGTGCCGCTCGAACGCCGCGAGGCGCGCCATCAGATGGGCCTGCTCAAAAAGGATCAGATTCGCGCCATCTGTGCCCTGCCCCGCGTCGCCGAAGCCTGGGCGAGCCGCCACGGCGCGCCGCCGGCCGAAGGTGATGTACAGGCGCTGTTTGAAAGCTTCGTCCCGCGGCAGTTGAACATTCTTGAACACCACTCCGGCGTTATTGACGGTGTCGTCGAGTTCATCGCCGAGTGCCGGCGCCGGGGCATTCGCATTGGCTCAACGACCGGCTACACGCGCGAGATGCTCGATGTCGTCATGCGTCGCGCCGCCCGCGAAGGCTACACGCCCGAGGCGAGCGTCACCCCGGACGAGGTGGGCGGCGGCCGACCCGCGCCCTGGATGGTGTTTCGCAACGCCGCGCTGTTGAACGTCTATCCGCTCGCGCACTGCGTGAAGATTGGCGATACCCCGAGCGATATCGCCGAAGGCCGCAACGCCGGCATGTGGACAATTGGCCTGACGAGTTGCGGCAATGAGGTAGGCCTAACGGCCGCCGAATACGAGGCGCTCTCTTACGGCGAACGGGCCGCGCGGACGCTCGAAGCCGAGCAGACCCTGCGCCGCGGTCAGCCCGACTATCTGGCCGAGCGGCTGGGCGATTGCCTGCCGCTGCTCGACGACATCGCCCTGCGGATTGAGGAATCGCGCTGAATTGTGTAGAGTCATAGCGTCAAGTTCAAGATCCCTATGCGACGCCGAGACCTACTCTCTCTCATCACACTGCCCGCCTTAGGCTGGGCCCAGGAAAAATCGAAGCTGAAGATCACGGGCATCCGCCTGGTGAACGTCAAGCCGCGAAAGCCGTATCCCGAATTCAAGCCCGCCGCCGGCGCGTGGTCCACGCAATACGTGGAGGTCGCCAATCCCATGTCGATCTACCCCGAATTCAAGGCCCGCCGCGAGCTGTTCTTCCCCAACCCCGGCAAGGTGCCGAGCATCACGGTGGAGATCACCACCGACAAGGGCATCACCGGCTATGGCAGCGGCGGCCCCGGCGGCGGACCGGTGGTGGTCGATCACCTCGCAAAGCTGTTGATGGGCCGGGACCCGTTCGACATTGAACGCAACTGGGACATCTGCTGGCGGTCGACCATGAACTACGGCCGCATGGGCGTAACCATGAACGCCATCAGCGCGGTGGACAATGCGATGTGGGACATCGTCGGCAAGGCGCTGAACGTTCCTGTCTACAAGCTGCTCGGCGGCGAAGTGAAAGACCGGATTCCGACCTACTGCACGGGCAACGACATTGAGCAGCACGTCGAGTTCGGTTACTCCAAGCTCAAGCTCGCCATCCCGCACGGTCCGGCCGATGGGCGCGCGGGCATGAAGGCCAATCTGGCGCTGGTCGAACGCGCCCGGAAGGCGCTGGGGCCCGACGGCGAGATCATGCTCGACTGCTGGATGGCGTGGACCGAGCGGTACACGGTGGAGATGGCCGAGATGATGGCGTCCCAGCGCGTGTACTGGATGGAGGAGGTGCTGCAGCCGCACGACTACGCCGGCTTCGGCCGCTTGAACGCGCAGATCAAATCGACGCGCATCGCTACCGGCGAACACGAGTACGGCCGCTACGGCTTCCGCTATCTGCTCGAACACAACGGCGCTTCGATCTGGCAGCCCGACCTGAACTGGTGCGGCGGCATGACCGAACTGCGGCGCATTGGCGCGCTGGCGGCGGCCTATGACATCCCGGTGATTCCGCACGGCGGCGGTCTGAACGGCGCGGCGCACTTCACGCTGTCGCAAGTGAACGCCCCGTGGTCCGAACTCTTCCTGCCGGCTCCGGGCGGGCCGAAAGAGGTCTACCAGATCTTTGAGGAGACCTATAACATCAGCCGGGGACCGGAAGGCATTTACATGCGGCCGCCCGAGCGTCCCGGCTTTGGCTGGGACTACGTCGTCAGCTAAGCGAGCGCCACGCCCAGACCAAACAGGACGTGCATCGCCACCGGCCCCGCCAGGCTACCGGACTGCTCCCGCAGCCTGGCGGCGGCCAAACCAAGCGCCGTCGAACCCACGACCAGCGCGACGATGGCCGGCCCCGGGGCACGCTGCTTCATCAGAGTCAGGTACATCGACCCGGCAAACAGGCCGCTCGCCAGCACGGGAAGGCTCCACTCGCCGAGCTTCTGCCGGACGGGCGCCAGCGCCGCCTGCAGCCAGCCGCGGACGAAGACCTCGTCGGCAAAGCCGATAAAGACCCAGAGCCACCACGGCCCTGGGATCGCGCCCGCCACCCCGACGCTCGCGCCCAGCGCGAGGCTCACCGGCACCATCCAGATCCACGGCAGCCGCCCCGGCGCGCGTAGACCATAGTCTCCCGAGCCCGAGAAATACATGCCCGTCGCGAACAGCAGCAGCAGGGCGCGCGAGACGGCCAACTGCTGTTCGATGGGATGAACGGCCCACCGTGCTGCTTCGGTGGCCACCAAAAGCGCCATCCACGCCGCCGCTACGCCGATACCAACACTGCGAAACTGCATCATTCGATAATAGAGGCATCTCGAACGCGCGCGCCTACTGGCAACTCACTCTCACCGCCCTGCTCTGGGGCACCTCCTGGCTTTGTGGCCGGCTGATTGCGGCCGAAGGGGTGCCCGCGGTCTATGGCTCGCTTGGCCGCTTCGGCTTTGGGTCGCTGGGGCTGCTGGCCGTGCTGCTGTTCTACCGGCGATGGCCGGCGCTGACGGCTCCTCTGTTCTGGCGGCTGGCGGCGATGGGCCTGTTCGGCGTGTTCTGCTACAACATCTGTTTTTTTAATGGACTGCGGACGGTGCCGGCGGGCCGGGCTTCTATGGTGGCCGCGATGCAGCCGATGTTCGTGTTTCTGTTTTCGGCGCTGGTGTGGGGCGAAAAAGTAACGCCGATCAAGGTAGCCGGTTTGCTCGTGAGTCTGTGCGGGGCGGTGCTGGTGCTTTCGCAGGGCGAGCCGGGGCGGCTGTTTGCCAATGGGCTCAATACGGGCGATCTGTGGATTCTCGGCTGCGCGGTCTCGTGGGTGATCTACACGCTGCTCGGCCGCACGGTGACGGGGAAGCTTCCCGCCGTGGCGGCCACGGCCTACTCCACCTGGCTGGGGACGGCGGCGTTGGTGGCCTATGCCGCGCTGCAGGCGCCCCCCGCGGCGCCTTGGAGCCCGAAGGTGTGGCTGGCGGCGGCCTTTCTCGGCTGGGGCGGCACGACGGCGGCGTTTCTGCTTTATCTCAAAGGCATCGGGCAGATCGGGCCGAGCCGGGCGTCGATCTTCATCAACCTGGTTCCGGTGTTCGGGGTGATTTTGAGCTCGGTGTTTCTGGGCGAGGCGGTGAGCGGGGCGACGCTGCTAGGCGGTGCGATTGTCATCGCCGGCGTGCGAATGTTAAATCGTTGATGCGGTGGTAGACGGGGCAGTCCGGACCGTGGGCGCCGGGCAGATAGCCGGTGCTCAGCAGAAACTCGTTGACGATTTCGCCGCCGGTGAAGACGAAGGTCTGTTTGAACAGGCGGGTCCAGGCGGCGCGGTCGCGCGGGGCATGGGAATCGAGGAATTTGCGAAACGAACCCAAGGTCTGGAGGCGGCGGGCGTTTTCGATGGCCGCGTTGATTTTGAGGCGGTTGCGGATGATGCCGGGGTCGGCGAGGAGACGGGCGCGGTCGGCGTCGCCGTAGGCGGCGACCTGATCGATGCGGAATTGGTGGTAGGCGCGGCGGAAGCCTTCGCGCTTTTCGAGGATGGTGAGCCAAGACAGGCCAGCCTGGTTGATTTCGAGGATCAGCCGTTCGAAGAGCTCGTCGTCGGTGGCGAGCGGGAAGCCGTATTCGGTGTCGTGGTATTGCGTGTTCCAGGCGTCCACGCCCCGGCGGACGGCGGCGCAGTACGATAAACCCATATGCTTCTCCTTGTCGCGGCATTGGTGATCCGGCTGCCGGCGCTGCCCGAGGCCGACCCGTATGCCCCCGATACGCTCCCGGCGTGGGCGCGCGCGGCACGCGCGGTTTTGCGAAACGAACCCAAGGTGGAGTATACCTGGACGGGGGCCACGGCGGCCCATCTCGAACTCGTGCGACGCCTGCCGGACGAAGCCCCGGGCAAGCAGCAGTACGTGGAGTTCCTCAAGGAGACCTACGGCTACAATATCGATCGGCTGAATGCGGCCTATGGCCTGGAAGCCAGTTCGTTCACCGATCTCTATTCGTTCGACTACCGGGCGCTCGACCGCACGCGGGACGCCGTGCGCCGCGACGATGCGGCCTTCCGGCGGGCGCTCAACGAAATGCTGGTTGCCGAAGCGGCAAAGTTAACAGGCCGGCGCATCCGGCTAACGGAGTAACATGATCACCAAAACCGAAGAAGAATGGCGGCGGCAGCTGACGCCGCTGCAGTACGAAGTAACTCGCCGCAAGGGCACGGAGCGGGCGTTTACGGGCGAATACAACGCCCATAAGGGAGACGGCGTCTACCGATGCGTCTGCTGCGACGCGCCGCTGTTCGATTCGCGGGATAAGTTTGACTCGGGCACGGGGTGGCCGAGCTTCTATCAGCCGGCGGCGCCGGACAGTGTGGGCGAGCATGTGGACCGTTCGCTGTTCATGACCCGGACCGAGGTGGTGTGCGCCCGGTGCGAGGCCCATCTGGGCCACGTGTTTCCCGACGGGCCGCGGCCGACCGGCCTGCGCTACTGTATGAATTCGGTCTCGCTGCGCTTTGTCGCGCGAGCGGACGGCGAATAGGAGGCTAGGATGTTCCGACAGATCGTTATGCTTGCCCTGCTGGCGGGCCTCGGCTGCTCCGCCGCGCCCCGGATACCACTGCCCGCGCCGGTGCAGGACATGGACCCGGCCAAAGCGAAGGGCCGGCAGAAGGCCGTGGTGGCCGGAGGCTGTTTCTGGTGCACGGAAGCGGTGTTTGAAGCCGTGGCCGGGGTGGAGAAAGTGGTGTCCGGGTATTCGGGCGGCGACCTGGCTTCGGCCACCTACGAAATGGTGGGTTCCGGCCGGACCAAGCACGCCGAGTCGATTGAGGTGACTTATGACCCGGCGAAGATCTCTTACGGACGGATTCTTCAGATCTTCTTTGCCGTGGCCCACGATCCGACGCAGTTGAACCGGCAGGGTCCGGACTACGGGCCGCAGTATCGATCCGCGATCTTCTATGCCAGTGAGGAGGAGAAGCGGGTGGCGACGGCCTACATCGCGCAGCTCGAGCAGGCCAAGGCGTTCAGCGGCAAGATCGTGACCGAGTTGGCGCCGCTGAAGGCGTTCTATCCGGCCGAGGATTACCACCAGGACTTCGTCAAGCGGAATCCCAATCATCCGTACGTAGTAGTGAACTCCTCGCCCAAGGTGACGAAGCTGCGCAAGGAGTTTCCGGCGTTTTTGAAGCCGTAGACGGTTGGCCGGGGGCCCGGTGTGTCCCCGGCGTTAGCGGCCGGCGCTGCAGGACTGGCAAATCCCGTAGAGCAGTACCTCGTGTCCGGTGACCTCGAAGCCGGGCGGGGCCAGGGTCTTGAAACCCGGCAGGCAGCCGTGGAGTTCGTAGACCTTCCCGCACTGCTTGCAGTGGAAGTGATGGTGGTGGGCTTTGCCGGCCAGTTCGTAGCGGGCCGATTCTCCGGGTAGTTCGACGGTGGTCAACCAGCCCTCTTCGACGAGCGCTTTGATGTTGCGGTACACGGTGGCAATGCCGATGCCTTCGTGTCCGGCGGCGGCGAGTTCGAGAACCTCGTTCGGGTTCAAGGGCCGGTCAGCGGACACGAAGGCTTCGCGAATGGCCCTGCGCTGGCGGGTGTTGCGATTGAGGACGGGTTCAGGAGAGGGCATGAACCAGAGCCTTAGACGGTCGCCAGGGGGCCGTGATCGTCGCAGTGGCCGCTGTGGGGGTGATGGAGATGTCCATTAACCAGGTAGTCGATGTGGTCGCCGTGGGGAACGGCTTCGTGGCCGCAGTCGGCGCCGTGGACATGGGTGGCGTCATGAGCGCCGCAGGCGTGCTGCGGGGTGCAGGCGGCCGGGTTGACCGACGACAGAGCGATGCTGTGCTCGTCGACGTGGCCATCATGCAGGTGGTGCAGATGACCATCGTGGAGATAGTCGATGTGATCGTCGTGCCGGACGGCGGTGTGGCCGCAGCCGGCTTCGTGTTGGTGCGTATGTTCAGGATGGATGGTGCAGGTGGACACGGTTAATTACTCCTTAGTGGGATTGAGTGAGGCGAAACGGGACAGATCGGCGCGGCCTTCGCTGGCGTGGGCCAAGGCGTTGAACAGCAGGTCGGCCACGTGCTGGTCGGCCAGACCGTAGAGAATGTGTTTGCCGTTGCGGCGGCGGGAGACGAGGCCTTCGTTGCGCAGGACGCGCAAGCGCTGGGAGATGGTCGACAGGTCCTCGCCCTCGGCGGCGGCGATTTCGGTGACGCAGGATTCGCCCTGGCCGAGCAGAGTCAGCAGCCGGAGCCGGGGGGCATCGCCCATGGCGCGAAAGATGCCGGCGGCGCGCTCAATGGCGCCCTGGTGAACCAGGGCTACGCGCTGGCGGGCCAGATGGTCTTGCGGAGCGCAGGCGGGATCGGTGAGTTTCGGCATGGAACACTTGATCGACTGTTCAATTGACAGAGTATCGAAGGCGCGCCGCGGTGTCAAGCGGCCCGGTAGCCGTGTTACCCTGAAACTCTCTTTTTTACTTTATGAAACGTGCGCTGATTACCGGAGTTACTGGACAGGATGGATCTTATCTGGCGGAGTTTCTTCTCCGGAAGGGCTACGAGGTACATGGCATCAAGCGCCGCTCGAGCAGCTTCAATACCGGTAGGGTTGACGGGATTTTTACCGACCTGCACGAGTACGGCAACCGATTCTTTCTCCATTTCGGCGACCTCTCGGACACCGGCAGCCTTTGGAAGCTGCTGCATGAGATCAAGCCGGACGAGGTGTACAACCTGGCGGCGCAGAGCCATGTGCGGGTGAGTTTCGATATTCCGGAGAGCACGGGCGATATCACGGGCATGGGTGCGGCGCGCCTTCTCGAGGGGATTAAGCAGGTCGGTTTGGCGGACAAGTGCCGCTTCTATCAGGCTTCCTCGAGCGAGATGTTCGGGGCGGCCGAACCGCCGCAGCACGAAGGCACCGTGTTTCATCCACGCAGCCCGTACGCCTGCGCCAAGCTGTTTGCGCACTGGCTGACCATCAACTACCGCGAGAGCTACAACATGTTTGCAGTTAGCGGCATTCTGTTCAACCACGAATCGCCGCGGCGCGGCGAGACCTTTGTGACGCGCAAGATTGCCCGCGCGGTTGCTCAAATCAAGAACAATCTGCAGGATAAGGTCTACCTGGGCAACCTCGATTCGAAGCGCGACTGGGGTTTTGCCAAAGAGTATGTCGAGGCCATGTGGCTGATGCTCCAGCAGGAGACGCCGGACGATTATGTGATCGGCACGGGAGAGACCCACACGGTTCGCGAGTTCGTTGAAGAGGCTTTTGGGCACGTGAATCTCGAGTGGGAGAAGCACGTGGCGTTTGATCCTCGTTATCTGCGGCCGGCGGAAGTGGATGCCTTGCTCGCCGACCCCTCGAAGGCCCGCCGGCAGATGGGTTGGGAGCACCAGACGGGTTTTCACGAGCTGGTGAAGCTCATGGTGGATGCAGAAATGGAAGCCATTGCGGCGCGGCGGGCGGGCGTGACCCCGGTCAACGGCCTGCACGGTTAAGGACGCTCGGAGAAGACGCTCGCGTTAGACCTGACAACGAAGCGGATTGTGGTGACCGGAGGCGGAGGCTTTGTCGGATCTCTTGTCGTGGACACGCTGAGGGCTCGCGGTTACCATTCGGTCTTTGCGCCGCGCAAGCGGGATTACGATCTCACGTGGATGGACGGCATTGAGAAGATGTTCGCCGATGCCCGGCCAGAGGTACTATCCCATTTGGCCGCGGTGGTAGGCGAGATCGGCGCCAACCGTTTGAACCCGGGATCGTTCTTGTACGAGAACGTCATCATAGGCATTCAGCTGAGCGGCATTCAGCTGAGGCATTCAGCTGAGCGAAGCCGCCCGGCTGCATCAGGTGGACAAGGCGCTGGAGGCCAAGGAAGCCGGGGTGCAGGAGCCGGTGGGTGGGGGCGATGGCTCGCCGACCCGGGAGTTCTTGCCCGGGATTTCTTCTATGGGGATGGAGCTGATCGCCCGGCTGTGCGGCTTTGCAGGCCGTCTGGTGTGGGACACGACGCAACCAAACGGCCAGCGGCGGCGCGGGCCGAGAAGTGTTTTGGCTTCCGGGCGGAAACCTCGCTGGAGGCCGGATTGCAGCAGACGATCGACTGGTGCAAAAAAACCGCAAGTAAACCGTAGGAATCGGAGAGGGGAAGGGTTTTCCGCTCCGTCATGAAGCGGATTTGCTTTATCCGGATCGGTAAAGGGGTGGCTTCGGGCGAGATCGACGATGGCCTGGTGGCGCAGGAGTTTCGTAAGCTGCGACCGCCGTACCGTTATCGACCGGAGATATCGTTGGCCTCAGGCCTGTTTGATGTGTCGGGTCTGCTGTTGGGCGATACGCCGGTGGCCGAGTTTGAGGGCCTCCGCTATCCCCTACAGACGGTAGGCTCCGCGATCAGCCGGATTCCGCGGCGAGGTCTGCCGGTGGATGCAATCGCCGGGAGGCCGGTAGCGATGCGCGACGCACGATGAGACTCTCCGGTCGTGGACCGTCCGGTTGGAAGGTTGCCAAGAGGGCCTGTGTGATCTCGGCGGAGTTGCGGACCGCATTCGCATGTCGGCCGTTTTGGCATGGTTCTCTAGCCGGGTGTGGCGACGGGTGATTGAGCGGCAGGCCGGTGGAGCGGGCTGCCAAGCGGGTGCAGGCCAGGGCATTGGACCGGCTCGTGAAGAAGCATGTCTCTGAAATCGCATTTTCGGCGACCGAGAGCCGTAGGGGTCCGTCCTTGGACATGGCGATGGCGGCCGTAGTCCCGGCTTTAAGGTGGGAGGCCACCATTGAGGTTCCGCAGGAGTACTACGCAGCGCGGAAGATGGTGAGTCTGTTGCGGCCGAGGCGGGTGCGATGGTGGAACGGGTGCGAGATTCGGCCGCGCGTCGGCCGCAGAGGGCCTCCGTCGACGGGGTGGTCTCGATCGGAGGGCGCACCGGGAGCTGGGGCCGGCGCTACGGGCGGCGCTGGGGGATCTGGACAGACAGTTGAACCAACTGCGCCCGGATATCGTGGTGAGGGCCGAACTGGAATCGACGTGTCTTGCACCCGTTTGCAGGCACCGCTTGATTGGTTGCCGCTGGTGCTCCGCGAAGTGGGGTAGGCGCCGTGGAGGTTTGCCGGTCCGGCATGACGGCTGGAGCAGAAGCGCCAGACGAAGACTTTGCTGGCGGCCCGCGGCATCCGGGGTGGTTATGCCGTCTGCTTTGCGCGGGGCGCGGCCTCGACGCTGGGGAAGTGTTGGCCGCGGTCCTCGTCTGGCGCCGCGCTTGAGGTGGCGATGGAGCACTTCGCCATGTCGGTGCTACTCACCGGAGAGGCTCAGGAACGGGAGACACCCAGGACCCAGGCGGCGGCATTGCGGGGCCGGGGCGCGATGGTAGCCGTCTTTGCGGGCACGGCGGAGGAGTTGGGGTTGCGGGCGGGACTGGTCGCCGGTGCATCCGTTTTCCTTGGAGGGGACACGGGACCGGGGGCGGTCGATGTAGTGCAGCCGCTGGCAATTTTCGGTTGCCGCTGGGTGTGTGTTTTCGGCCAGTCGGTCTGCCTCGACGGGATGGCCTGGGAGGCGGTCGTTCGGGCGCTTAGCCAAGCGATGACGAATCCGTAGGGAGCGCCGGAGGAGATGGCGATCACCTCCACGGTGGCGGATTCGTTGATTCAGTTGGCCGGGGAATGGCGGACGGGAGTCTGGAAGCGCTTGACCAAGCTCGAAGAGCTTGCCCGCGGGCACGAAGCGATGACTGCGGCGGCGGCAAGGCGGGGGAGAGCCCTGAATGAGTTGGACCACTGTGTGCAGGGCGCGGTGCGGGACAGGGGGATGATTCAGGTGCCAGCGGAATACCGTGTGGTGCTGATTAGGGCGCTTTCCGGGGAGTTGGCGGAAGTGCGGGGCGGAATCTTCCGCCCGGCTGCGTGGGGCGGGGTACGCCGCCGGCGGAGTTGGACAACGCCGCTGCCGAACGCGAAGCTTGGCAACAGAGGCTGGCCTTCATCGAGGCCGAGCGCGCACAGGACCGGCTGCCGCGCCGCTGGCTCGAAGAGCAACTGGCTTTTGCGGAGTGAGTTAGGTCTGGTAACGGGCGTGCGCGACCGCTACCGGATATTGATCGAGGAGCAAACGGTTAGCGAGCGCGTGCTGAGGCACGAAACGCTTGCGCGTTAGTCGGAGTCTCTGGTACATTCGGGTTGCCGAACATTATTGGAAAAAAACTTTTTGACAAGAGACGTTATCGGACCTATGAAGATAGACGTCAATCTGCGCCAGTACTACAAGGGCAAAATTGGCGGTATGGAGAGCTACCTCCGTAACGTACTGGGTAGCCTGACCCGGCACCAACTCCGTATTTGGGTACACGAGGAAGAGGTGGAGCATGTGCGGGAGTTCGCCCCGCACGCCGATATCCGCGGGATAACCCACGAGCGCGGACTCCAAACCATTGAAGAAGCGGTGCGGGCAGGAGGGTTCGACCTTTATTACAGCCCCCTTCTGGTGCTGGAGCCGCTGGTGGTGGAGCAGCCTAGCGCGGTGATGATGCCGGACGTGCAGCACGAGTTCTTCCCGGAGTTCTTCGACGCCGGGGTGCTGCGATGGAGGCGCCAGACCTACGGACCGACGGCCCTGAACTGTGATGTGTTGTTCACGCTGAGTGAGCACGCCAAGGGGACCATCGTCGAGAAGTTCCGGGTGGACCCGGACAAGATTCGCGTGATCCACCTTGACGCGGACGCTGAATTCAAGCGGCCGTTGCCAGCCACGCCCACCGCGGCCTTCTTGTCGCTCGGTCTGCCGGAACGCTATGTGTACTTCCCCGCCAACTTCTGGCCGCACAAGAACCACGCCAACGTGCTGCAGGCGCTGCGGCGGGTTTTGGATGGGGGCGCCGGGGATCTGCATCTGGTCCTGAGCGGGGCGCCGGGCGATTTTGGCAGGGTGGAGCAAGAGATCGACCGGCTCGGGCTGCGGGATGCGGTCTGGATGCTGGGTTACGTGGACAGGGCTCTCGTCCCCGAGATCTATCAGCACGCTTTGGCCCTGGTGTTTGCCACTAAATTTGAAGGCTTCGGGATTCCGCTGCTCGAAGCGTTCTACTGCGGTTGTCCGGCGATTACATCCAACTCCGGCGCTTGTGTGGAGGTGGCCGGCGATGCGGCGGTGTTGGTAGATCCGCTCGATCCGGCCAGCATCGCGGCCGGGTTGCTGCGCGTGGCGGGCGATAGCGCCTTGCGCCAGGAGCTGGTGGCGAAGGGCACAGAGCGGGTTAAACAGTTTTCCTGGAAGCGAGCGGTAGAGCTGACCGAACAGGCGTTTGCCGATATCACTAGGCCGGACTACCGGCGGCATTCGCCGATTCAAGTGGAATCCTGGCCGGTGATCGGCATTGTGACGCCGACCTACAATATGGCGCATTTTCTCGAGGAGACCATCGAGAGTGTGCTTTCGCAGGACTATCCGCACGTGGACTACGTGGTGATGGATGCCGGGTCCAAGGACGGCTCGGTGGAGATTCTGCGCAAGTATGGTGACCGTGTTCGCTGGGCGTCAGAGAAAGACCGGGGCCAGGCGGAGGCCGTCAACAAGGGGTATCACGCCACAAGCGGTGAGATCTTCACGTTCCTCAATTCGGACGATACCTATCTGCCGGGGGCGCTCAGCACGATCGCCAAACACTTTAAATCCAATCCCTCCGTTGGGCTGATTTATGGCGAAGCCTACCACGTGAATCTCGACGGCGAGATCATTGCGCCGTACCCGACGCAGCCATTCGATCTGCGGACGCTGAATAATCAGTGCTACATCTGCCAGCCGGCGGCTTTCACGCTCCGCGAGGCGTTTGCGAACGCCGGCATGATGAACATGGACATGCATTTTGCCCTCGACTACGAGTTGTGGATCCGGATCGCCAAACGCTACAGGGTTCGGAAAGTGGACGAGTTTCTGGCCACGAGCCGCATGCACATGAGTAACAAGACCTTGTCCAAGCGGCGGCTGGTGTATCAAGAGATTCTGAGTGCGGTCAAGGCGCAATTTCAGTACGCCCCGTATGAGTGGATCAATGGATACGCCTGCTATCTGCTCGACTGGAAGGATCAATACTTTGACCGTTCGAAGCCGTCGATGGCCTCCTACGCCCTGAGTTTAGCGTTGGGGATGTATCACAATCCTGGGCAGCGGAAACGCTTTCTGGCCGAGTGGCAGGAGATGACCGGTTTTGGACGGAAGTTTACCGGGCGCTGGGCGGATGGCTGGATTTCGGGGCTCTGGCGATCGGACCAGACCATTCCGGCGGACGCGGCGCAACTGGTTTTGGCGGGGAAGCATACGGCACCGGGCGGGCCGTTGGTTTTGACAGTGAAGCTGAATGGTAAGGCCGTTGTCCGGCAGGAGGTGGCCTCTGGAGCCTACGCGTTGAGCGCGCCGGTGCCGGCTGAGGTGCGGGGAGAGACTTGCCTGTTGGAAGTGGAAACCAACCGGACGTGGCGCCCGAAGGCAAACGGCGACTACCGGCAGTTGGGTTGCGTGGTGGACACCGTTCGGTTTGAAACGGCGAGCCGATAGTGGTGAGCCAGCCTCTGGTTACGGTCGTCACGCCCTCCTATAACCAGGGGCATTTTATTCGCGCGACGATCGAAAGCGTGCTGAGCCAGAGTTATCCGAATGTGGAGTACATCATCATGGATGGCGGCTCGACAGACAGTACGGCGGCGGTGACGGCGGAGTACAGTAGCCGGTTAACCTTCATTTCCGAGAAGGACCGGGGGCAGACGCACGCCATCAACAAGGGATTTCAGCGGGCGAAGGGGACGATTGTCGCCTGGTTGAATTCCGACGATATCTATTTGCCCGGCGCCATCAGCCACGGCGTGGCCGGATGCGAGGCGAACCCGGAGGTGGGGGCGATCTACGGCGAGGGCTATCAGATTGACCACGATGGCAACGTGCGGCAGCAGTTTCCGTTTACCGAACCGTTCAATTTGTGGCGACTTACGTTTGTCCTCGACTACGTGTTGCAACAGTCGGTATTTTTCCGGCGCGAGTGTGTGGAGGCGGTGGGGTGGGCCGACGAGTCGCTGCATTTCGGGATGGATTGGGACCTGTTAGTCCGGCTGGCCAAGCGCTATGGCCTGGCGTATGTGCCGGAGAAGTTTGGCTGCATCCGGGAGTACGAAACGGCCAAGTCCTTTGCCGGGGGGCAGAAGCGGTTTCGGGAGCTGGCGGCCATTCTCACCAAGCACACGGGACAGAAGCGTCCACCGGGGTGGTGGTTTTATGGTCTCGATACCTATGACAAGATTTGGGCGGAGAGGATTCGAAAAGTGGTGCCCGGGGCGTTGGGCGAGTACATCGCCAATCGGTTTGTGTATGTTTGCCGGGCGTGGATTGAGGAGGTGTACCGGCGGTCTCAGGGCTTGTACGCCGACCGGTGGGCGGCAACGCGGATGCACTGGATGGTGCCGGAGTACGCCCGGATGGCAGTGATCCACGGCACGGTGCCCGGATGGGCTCGGCCGCTGGAGGATCAGGAGTTTCGCATCCGGGTTAACGGCAAGCTGGCTGTCCGCGTGATTCCGCCGACCGGCCACTTTGCCATCGAGGTTCCGCTACAGCCGGGCCGGGCGTGTGTGCTGCAGATCGACACCGAGAAGTACGTCGTCCCGGAGGAGCAGGGCCTTGGTCCCGACCGGCGGCGGCTGGCTTGGCAGCTCCGGCATATTGAAGCGGTGAGGTAGCGTTTACTTGATGTTGAGCGTGGGCCCGACGGGGCTAGTCTGGCCGCGAATGCGCAGGGTTAGGGGTACGGCCTTACCGGCGGCGACTCCGGGTGGGATACGGATATTGATTTGGAGGATACCAAGGATCAATCCGGGGCTCGCGCCGGCGTAAGTGACCTCCGCCGGTACGCCGCCAACGAGAACGGTCACGGGGCTGGACGGGCTGCTCGCTTCCGTCGCGATGAGACCATCCGGCAGTCCGGCGGTCGGCGGCAGAACCGACATACCCTCGCCGGTGGCAAACAGGATCGCGTAGCCGCCGCGGATGGCCGGGGCGGTTTCTGATACCAGGAAGTACTCCTTCTTTTCTTCGTCGTAGGCGTAGGCGGCGGCGGGACCTGTCCCGGTCCCGCTGGCGGTAAAGATGCCCGGCGCGGCCGGGGTGAGTAAGATGGGCCACAGATTCGACTGTTTACCGGAATAGCTCAGCTGGATCATGTACGGGCGGTTGACTTCGAGCGCGTACGGGATGGCGATGCAGACCTGGTCTTTCCAGGCGTACAGAATGGGGGCGGCTTCTCCCTGTAGCTCCACGGAGACGCCGTCCAAAGTTGTCGGCACGCGGGGCAGAAGCGGGTCGAACGCAACTACGGTGCTCGGCCCGATGTTCTGGCCGTAGATCACCAGGAGTGAGCCCGGCGCGGCCGTAGCGGTTTGATTGGCCGCATTTCCGATGCCGCGGATGACGGGTCCCGGAATGGTAGTGACAAAGGTGCCGGTGGCTTCCCCGCCGCCGGGGCCTGGGTTGGTCACTGTCACCGGCAGCACGCGGGAATCTGTCATCAGGCTGGCGGGGATCGTGACCTGGACCGCGGTATCGCCCAGCACGAGGGTCTGCACCGGTTCATTGTTGATCTTGGCCGTCGTACCGGAAAAGAAGCGGACGCCCCGGACGGTAAGCGTACTCGGAGGCGACTGCGCCGGCAGACTGGCGGGCCAGACGCTGGTGATTTGCGGGACCCCGGGTTGCACGGTGAGCCGCGCCGTTACCACTGTAGTTTTGGTCACCGCTGTGGGGGTACTAATGGTGATGGCGCCGGTATAGACACCGGGGCTTAAACCGGTCGGAGTGACTGTGACCTGGATGGAGGTGCGAATACCGGGAAAGACGTTGCCGGTGGGCGGGGCGGCGGCCAACCAGGCGGTGCCGCGGGCGGAAACGCTGAAGGGTAGCAAGCCGCCCGTGGTATTCATATTGAAGATCTGGGACGGTACAGAGGCGGTATCACCGAGGCGGAAAGTGAAGTCCAGGATGGAGGGCGACACCACGATATTGCTCGGCGGCGATTGAATGGTCACCGTAACCGGAACCCGGACCGGCTCCCGGTTGGCGCCTTCGGTGGGGGTGATGGTCAGCTGCTCGGTATATGTTCCGAGGATCAGTGAGGTGATGTTCACGGTGACGCGGATGATCAGGGTCGCCCGTCCTCCTTCCGGGCTCACCGTCAACCAGGGGGCAGAAGGTGGGCTGACGGCAAAGCCAATGCCCTGCCCGTTGGTAGCGGCGGCAACCGATAGGGTTTGCGAGGCGGTGGGCGCACCTGCCCCCTGAATGAAGTTGAACGTCAGGGCGACCGGAGTTACTTTGATGGCGGGCGCTGCCCAGACCACCGATGCCATCCAGAAAGCCACGAGCCACCGCACATGGATTCTATCGGCGGGCTAGGCGGCGAGTGGTAGATCAGTTAATTCTTAAGCTCTTCGGGGAATACCGCATAGCCTTCGGGCGGCGGAAACTGTCCCCGGAGGTATTCGAGCCGTTTGCGGAGGTGGCGGCTGGCAATCTGCCGCGGTCCCGGCTCGACATCGATATCGCAGCACAGACCGTGGAGGTAGAGCGTCAGGGTATCGAAGAAAGATTCGCGGGCGTATTCGCGGAAGAGTTTGGTTTCGCCGCGGAACGATGCCTGTTTGTTCAGCAGATTTTGCTTAGCGGCCCAGCTCAACTGGTCGACTTCGCCGTGGACGCGGCCCTTCAACTCACCGCGTAGCAGGTCCATGAAGCCGCTGAAAGCCGTTTCGGGCAGCCGGTCGAAGGCGGCGCGGGAGAGGGCGTTAAAGAGATGGAAATGATACTCGCTCATGTCGACGTCCTTGACGGCGAAGGCGAGGATGCCGGGCTGGCCGTCGCCGGACGGCGGAACGTAGGCGAGGGTCAGGCGGACTTTTTCGTCTGGCGGGTCCATGACGACGAGCGAATCCTGCGGCAGAAAGGTTTGCCGGGTGGCTTTATGCTTGCCGGACGCGACGGGGCGCTCCAGATAGGGCACCAGAAGTACAAACAGGGGCGGCAACGCAGCACGCACAAGGGCGGGTAGAGCGGCAACGGGTTCGACGAGGTATTCGCGCAGGTCGTCTTCCCCGACTGGCACGGCCGCGGCGAGGTAGCTGAAGCGATCACCCAGCGGCAGACTCTCGGGCTGGAACCGCGCGGCGAATTCACCCAGGTGGAGTTTTGCCGCGGACTCAAGGGCCAGGTCGGAGGGAGACGGCATCGACAGAATCTTCAGTGTAACAGAGGCTCGCGCTAGACTGGGATTTTGCCACCTGTGGACATCCTAGTATCGGCCGGTGAGGCTTCCGGGGACATGTATGCCTCGCGCCTGGTCGAAGAGCTGCGCAAGTTGGCGCCGGGGCTGCGGTTTTACGGGTGCGCGGGACCGCAGATGCGGGCGGCGGGCGTAGAGCCAGTGGTGGATGCTGAAGCGCTGGCGGTGGTGGGCCTGGTCGAAGTGGTGGGCCACATCCCGCGGATTTATGGCGAGTTTCGGAAGCTGGTGGCGGCGGCGGAGCGGCGGCGGCCGGCGCTGGCGATTTTGACCGACAGCCCGGACTTCAACCTGCGCGTGGCGAAGAAGCTGAAACGGCTGGGCATTCCCGTGATCTACCTGGTGGCGCCGCAGGTTTGGGCGTGGCGGTCGGGGCGGGTGAAGCAGATGCGGCGCGATCTGGCGGGGATCCTGTCGATTTTCCCTTTTGAAAAAGCTTGGTTTGCCGAACGCGGGGTGGCGGTGGATTTCATCGGCCACCCGCTCGCGTGGAGCGCCGCGCCGCGGGGGACGCGGTGTGAATTCTGTTCGCGGCATGGACTTGACGAAACGAAGCCAATTCTGGTCCTGCTGCCCGGCAGCCGGGTGGGCGAAGCGCGGCGGCATCTGCCTGCGGCGCTCGATGCGGTGGAGATACTGCGGTCGCACGGGTATAGGCAGTTTGTCTGGGCTACACCGGTGGGATTTTTAGCGCGCGGCAGCGGTTCGTTTACAACTTTTCGGGAACGCATTTCCGCGCTGTCCATCCATACGATTGAGGGAGAAACGTGGGATGCAATCGCCTACGCCGACCTCGCCCTGGCCGCCAGCGGCACGGTGACTATGGAGGCAGCCATGCTCGGTACGGCCATGGTGAGCTTCTACCGGGTCACCGCCATCAGCTGGCTTCTGGGTAAATTGTTAGTGTCTGTTCCGTTTTACACCATGGTGAATCTGGTGGCGGGGCGTTGCGTGGTCCCGGAACTCATGCAGACCGAGTTGACGGGCGCCAACCTGGCCCGTGCCGCTCTGCATTTGCTCGAAACCCCGGGAGCCCTCGCTACGATGCGTGCCGAGTTAGCCGGCATCCGCCACACACTCCGCCGGGAAACCGACCCCCTTGCCGAAGCGGCCAGAGTTCTGGCAGACCGGTATCTGAAGGAAACCTAATCATGAAGCTAGTTTGGAGCCTCGTCACCGTCACTCTGTTTGCCTCGCTCGTCTGCGGCCAGGAGGCGCGGGGCCGATCCCGGATCGACGTGATCAACTATCGCATTCAAGCCGACGTCGATCCGCGCACGCAGACGCTGAAGGCGACGGCCCGGATCAGGTTTCAGCCGGTGGACGACCGGATTACCACGATCGCGCTCGACCTGCACAACAGCCTGAACGTTACCTCGGTGATGGACGGGCAGGGCCGGGCGCTGACGCCGACGCGGAATCTGCAGGAGTACCAGCTGCACATCGCCTTCCCGGATATTTTGTCCAAGGGCACGGAGCAGGAGGTGGTGGTCAGTTACGAGGGGCGGCTGAGCGGGCAGGAGGAGTCGCCGGTGTATGGCGTGAAGTTCGCGGCCATCAAGCCGGACTATGGCTTCTTGTTGTACCCCGCCCGGTGGTTTCCCGTCAACGAGTACACGGCGGACCGCTACACGGCGGAGCTGGCGGTGACGGTGCCGGAGGGCTTCACGGTGGTGACCGGCGGCATTGAGACCTCGGGTCCGGCGCCGGCCGGCAAGAAGACAACGGTTTGCAACTTCGCCAAGCCCAGCCTGGCGGGTTCGCTTGGCATCGTGCGGGAGGCTCCGAAGACGGTGTCGTCCGGAGGGGTGACGGCGCTGACTTACTTCCGCGGCGAAGCGGCGGGCGCGGCGCAGAGCTGGGGCGAGGAGACGGGCAAGGTGCTCGGTTTTCTGACGGGGATGTATGGGCTCGCGCCGTACTCGGCCATTGGACTGATCGAGACCGAAGAGGGCGCCCCGAACGGCTACGCCGCGCCGGGCCTGCTATTTCTGAATCCGCGTGCCATCGGCAGCCAAGCCAATCCGCGGCTGCTGGTGAATCAGTTGGCGCGGCAGTGGTGGGGGCTGCAAGCCTCGCCCGCGACGCGGAACCATCTGTGGATCACCAACGGCATGGCGCGCTACGCGGAGCTGCTGTGGGTAGAGCAGTCGCAGGGTCCGGGCGCCCTCGAAGGCGAGGTGCGGGATACCTACGTCGAGGCGATGACGGTGGATAACCCGCCGCTGATTCAGGCGTCACGGTTTGAAGACTACTCTCCGGAGTACTGGGCGACGACAGCCGGCAAGGGCGCAGCCGTGTACCACATGCTGCGCAGCGTTATCGGCGAAGAGAAGTTCAAAGAACTTTTGAAGACCGTGCCGGACCGGTTTGCCGGCCGGGGCATCACGACCGAGAACCTGAAAGACGTGGCGAGCCAGCTAGCGGGGCAGGACCTGGGCTACTTTTTCATTCAGTGGATTGAATCGAGCGGGGCGCCGGAGTTCAAGCTCGAGTACACGGTCTACCGGACGAAGAAGGGATTCCGCATTATGGGCAAGATCTCCCAGGACCTGGACACGTTCCGCATGCCGGTGAGTCTGAAGATCGAAACCGAAGGCAACCCGGAAGAGAAAGTGATCGACGTCTCCGGGACCTCATCCGAGTTTCTCATTGAGACCTTCGGCAAGCCGAAGCGGGTCGACATTGACGTGAACAACAAGCTACTGCGGATGAGCCGGACGATGCGGGTAGCGGTTTCGATCCGCAAGGGTGAGATGTTCGCCGAGATCGGGGAGTACGGCGAGGCGCTGAAGGAGTACACCAAGGCGCTCGACGTGGCGCGGAACAGTTCGCTGGCGCACTACCGGGTGGGCGAGGTGTTCTTTCTGCAGAACAACTATCAATCGGCGGCCAATGTGTTCCGGGAGTCGTTGAACGGAGATCTGGAGCCCAAGTGGACGGAGGTGTGGGGCCACATCAACCTGGGCAAGATCTTCGACATTACCGGTCAGCGGGAGCGTGCCGTGAACGAGTACAACCTCGCGATCCGGACCAAGGACAACACGCAGAACGCGCAGGAGGAGGCGGCCAAGTATCTCAAGGAGCCCTTCAAGCGCGCTAAACCGGCTTTCTAGTGGCCTTCGGCTTCTAAGAACCGTTCGGCTTCGATAGCGGCCATGCAGCCGGCGCCGGCGGCGGTGATGGCTTGGCGGTAGACCCGGTCCTGCACGTCGCCCGCGTGGAAGACGCCGGCGATGTTGGTGCGGGCGCCGCCGTGCGAGAGGATGTAGCCCTCTTCGTCGGTATCGATCTGGCCGCGGAGGAACTTGGTGTTGGGGATATGCCCGATGGCGACGAAGAAGCCGTCGACGTCGCGGTCCCAGGTTTCGCCGGTGACGAGGTTGCGGAGTTTCGCGCCGGTGACGTAGCCCTTTTCGACATCGTAAATATCATCGACGACGGTATTGGTGAGGATTTCGATCTTCGGGTTGGCGCGGGTGCGGTCGACCATGATTTTGGAGGCGCGGAACTCGTCGCGCCGGTGGACGAGGGTAACGCGACGGCCGAAGCGGGTGAGGAAGTTGGCTTCTTCCATAGCGGTATCGCCGCCGCCGATGACCATGATCTCTTTTTCGCGGTAGAAGAAGCCGTCGCAGGTGGCGCAGGAGCTGACGCCGTGGCCGATGAGCTTATATTCGTTCGGCAGGCCGAGCCAGCGGGCCGAGGCGCCGGAGGCGATGATGAGCGTCCGGGTTTCGATCCAGGCGCCGTCGATCTTCAGTTTGAAAGGCCGTTGGGAGAGGTCGGCATCTTCGACGGTGCCGTGCATGTACTCGGCGCCGAAGCGAATCGCCTGCTGCTTCATGTTCTCGACGAGTTGGGGGCCCATGACGCCGTCGGGGAAACCGGGGAAGTTTTCGACCTCGGAGGTGATGGAAAGCTGGCCGCCGGGTTCGTGGCCGGAGACGACCAGGGGAGACAGCGACGCGCGGCCGGTATAGACGGCGGCGGTGTTTCCGGCGCAGCCGGAACCGATGATGACGACGTTACGCATAAGAAATGGAGAAGGGATTGGAGCCGTGGTGGCTCCAATCCCTCAGGGTATCATTATGTCGCTTGAGGCCTGACGGCGACGGCGGCCAGGCCGGCGCCCAGCATGGCCCAGGTGGCGGGTTAGGGCACGGGGGTATTGGCGGGAACGACTCCGGTGATGATGTCTTTGGCACAAGTGGCGGCGGCAAACGACACGGCAGAGTTGGCGAAATTGGTGATGGAAGCGTCATTGCCAACGAAATTCAAAGTCAACTCCAGCTTATTGGGAATGGTGGAGCCGCCTACGGAGACCGAGGAGACGGTACCGGTGCCCAGACGCACAGAGCCAGTGGTTTTACCCCATACGTTTTCGGTTGGGCGGCCCGAGCCGGAGCCATGAACGGTCTGCGCGGTCAAGTAGGAGGTAGCGCTGTAGAGGTCTCCCGCGTCCAAGGTTCCGCGGGTGACGAGGGGCACAAGGTACCGATTTGTGCGGTTGCTGATCAGCAGATCACCAACGGACAGGGTGCCACCATGGAAAGGTCCAAGCGACACGCCTCCGCCGTAGTTGAAACCTATCTTGGCCGTGAAGGTTTTGTTGGCTGCGTTGAAGGCGGTGAAGCTCAATTGGGTGATGTCGAGATTCGGTGGGTCTCAGATAACGTCGTTTGGAGCTTGCGCATGCGTCTTGTCGGTAAATTTGCTCGGGAAGGTCGGCAGTGCGGGAGAGGGCAGCGCCAGGAAGGAAACTTGAAGGAGCTTCATGTCGACCTTCCGTGTAAGAGCTCGGCAGGGTACGGAGCCCCTGAGGCCAGGCAATACCAGAGAGGGGTTGCCGCTAGTGGGTTTTTGATGACGTGCCGCACACTGCTGTCGACGGCGCAGGAAGCCGAGGGCCACCAAACCGCCACCGCGCATCGCCCAGGTGCCAGTTGCGGGGATGGCCGAATCGGGGATGGCGCCGGTGATGTCGTCCTTGGCACACGTTGTCGAGGTGAAAAAGGAGGTCGCGCTGTACAGAACGGCGGCGCCTACATAGCGTAGATCCAGGTCACTAACAAAGACTTCCGTTGGTGCGGTGGAGGAGAAAGAAGGCGCTGTGCATGCCGCCGCGGGTAAGACGAGGGGCGAGAGCTGAAGTTCTGTTTCAAGGATGAAAGCCCGCCCTTTACGGAGGAATGGCCTTGGGGTACTTAGAGATACAGCAGGGAGGTTTACCTATCCGGGTCCTGCTCTTGCGTCAAGTGGGCAGAGCCGGCCGCAATCCCCTTGTTTTCATCGCAGGAGTGATTTCAGCCGGCCTAGCGCCCTAGCGGAGGCGGAGCCAGATCTGATTGGCGGCTAAAGCACCGAGATAGGCCAGGCCCCCCATATAGACAAATTGCGCGGCGGGCCAGATCCAACTGCCGAGCTCCCGCCGGACTATCGCCACCGTGGAAAAGCATTGCATGGCGAAGGCAAAGAAGATCATCAGCGCGAAGGCGCCGCCCGGGGTCAGATCTTTGCGCAGCGATTCGATCAGGGGCGGGGAGTCCTGCTCGGCGTTCTCAATGCCGTAGATCGTGCCGAGGGTACCGACGATCACCTCGCGGGCGGCTAATGAGGTGATCAGGCCGATGCCGATCTTCCAGTTGAAACCGAGCGGCTGAATGGCCGGCTCGACGGCGCGCCCGATCTGCCCGGCGATGCTCTCCTCAAGGGGCGGGGCCTTGCCGTCTTTGTAGGGCAGGTGAGCGAGGATCCAGAGGAGGACGCTGACGAGCAGGATCACCGTACCGGCGCGCTGCAAAAAGACAACGGCCCGGTCGATCAACCGGAGCAGGAGCGAACGCAGGGAGGGGCGGCGGTAAGCTGGCAGCTCCATGACAAAGGTGGTTTTGGCGTGGCGCAGGACGGAGGAGCGCAGCAGGAGCGCCGTGCCCACCGCGGCGGCGAATCCGAGCAGATAGAGGCCAAGCAGCACCGCCGCCTGCAGGCCGAGGAACTGCCCGAGCAGCGGCGTGTTGGGCACAAACGCGGCGATGAGCAGGGTGTAGACCGGCAGGCGCGCCGAGCAGGTCATGAAGGGGGCGATGAGCACCGTGGCGAGGCGGTCGCGCTTGTCTTCGATGGTCCGCGTGGCCATGATCGCCGGGACGGCGCAGGCGTAGGCCGACAGCAGCGGGATGAACGCCTTGCCCTGCAGCCCGACGCGAGACATGGTGCGGTCCGCAATCACCGCCGCGCGAGCGAGATAGCCCGAGTCTTCGAGAATGCCGAGGAACAGAAACAACAGGAGAATTTGGGGCAGGAACACCACGACGCTGCCGACGCCGCCCCAGACGCCTTCGACGACCAGACTCCGGAGCATGCCCACGGGCAGCAGTTGGCCGATCTGTTCGCCGGACCCGGCGACGAGGGCCTCGACGGCGTCCATGAGGGGCTGGGCGCCGGTGAAGATTCCTTGAAAGACCGCCAGGACGACGAGGAGGAAGACGAGCGGCCCGCAAACGGGGTGCAGGAAGAGGGCGTCGAGCCGGCGGGTCCATTCGGGCGGGGCGGGAGCGGTGTAGCCCGCTTGCAGGCCGACTTTTCCGGCCCAACGGCGCCGGGCGGGGAGGTTGGGCAGCACGGGGAGTTCGACGCGCGGCTGCGGAGCCACAGGCCGCGCTCCGGTGCCGTGGAGAAACTGCACAACGCGTTCAACGCCATCGCCGGTAGCGGCGGAGATCAAAGCAACCGGGGCGCCAATCTCCCGAGCGAGAGCCGCGGGGTCGACTTTGCCGCCGCGAGCGGCGAGATCGTCGGCCATGTTCAGGACCACAAGCGTGGGCAACCCGAGGGCCAGTACCGGCGCGGCGAGGACCAGATGGCGCTGCAGGTTGGTGGAATCGAGGATTAAAATGACGCCGTCGGGGAGGCCAAGCGAGGGCTCGACGCCGGTGAGGACGTTGTGGGTGACCTGTTCGTCCTCCGAGCGGGGCGTCAGGCTGTAGATACCCGGCAGGTCGATGACAAAGAGGTCGCGGCCGGCGGCGTCCTTAACGCGGCCGACGTGATGTTCGACGGTGACGCCGGGGAAATTGGCGACCTTTTGCCGCAGCCCCGTCAGGCGATTGAAGAGCGTGGACTTGCCGGCGTTGGGGGGCCCGACCAGTGCAACGTAGTGGCCAGCCTTCCGGTTCCCCGTTTGCGGTGCAGCCCCGTGGCAGCTCCCGCTATCGCTCATAGCTGATCCGATTCCGGAAGGGGCTGTGAGGAGATATAGAGGTGGCTGGCGGTGTCCCGCCGCAACGCAATTTCAGAACCGTCCACGCGGAAGATACGCGGATCGCCGCCGGGCGCGCTGCCCGCCGCGACGACTGCGGCGCCGGGCAGGAAACCCAACTCCATCAAACGCTGCGAAATCTCCTCTGGCAGGTCCAAACGCTGCAGGTAGGCTTGCGCACCCGCGGGGAGTTGCGCCAGCGTTTGCACGGCACCGTTCTTGAAACTGAGTTGCATTGCTATCCCAGGATAGGACCCGCGGGGTTCGGTGTCAACCGTGCGTTTTCCCTCGTTCCACTGCAGGATCTACGGCATTACCCCAGGGGGTGAGATGTTAAACTCGGATGGGAATCCCCCGTCCGCGGCTAGCCAATTGACGATGACTCCTGACGTACCGGCTGTGACGATTGTGACTCCGTGTTTGAACGCGGCGCAGTTTCTTGAGTACACACTGCAGAGTGTGCTGCAGCAGGATTACCCGAATTTCGAGTTTCTGGTGATTGACGGCGGCTCAACGGACGGGACGATTGCTCTGTTGGAGCGCTATGCGGCCGCTTACCCGGACAAGATGCGATATGTCTCCGAGCCGGACAGCGGCGCCTCGGAGGCGATTGCAAAAGGATTTCAGATGGCGCGGGGCGACATCTTCGCCTATTTGAACGCCGACGACACTTATTTCCCCGGTGCAATCGGCATGGCGGTGTCCCACCTCGCCGACGAACCGGCGGTGGCCGGAATTTACGGCAAAGCCTGTTGGATCGATAAGGACGGAAGCCTGCTGGGCGCCTATCCGACGAAGGCCTTTGACGCGGCGCTGCTCGGCCGGGAGTGCTTTATTTGCCAACCGGCCTGTTTTGTGCGCGCGGCGGCGATCCGGGCGGTGGGTGGCTTCGACCAGAGCCTGCATTCGGCGTTTGACTATGACCTCTGGCTGCGGCTGGCGCAGCGGTATACGCTGCTCCAGATTGACGTGCTGCTGGCCAACTCCCGGATGCATGCGGGCAACAAGACCCTCAGCGGCCGCGAAACGGTGTTCCGCGAGGCGATTGGCTGTGTGCGGCGGCACCAAGGCTATGTGCCGTTTCAGTGGATCCACGGTTACAGCTCGTTTCTGCTGGACCGGCGAGACCAGTTCTTTGAGCCGCTGCTGCCGTCGTTCCCCAAGTATTTGGTTAGCCTGGCGATGGGATTGTGGGTCAACTGGCGGCATCCGGTGCGCTTTGCGCGCGAGTGGTGCGGCGTGATGAGCCCGGCGGCCTTTGTGCGGCGGTGGAACGCCAGCTGGATTGCGCGACGGACGGGAATGCAGATTCGCTAATGGTAGGGAAAAAAGCTCTCATTACAGGCGTGAACGGGCAGGACGGGTCTTATCTGGCCGAACTCTTACTACGGAAGGGTTACGAGGTGCATGGCCTGGTGCGGCGGGTGGGTTTGGAGGCGCCGGAAAGGCGCCTGGAACGCGTGGTAGGCCTGCGGGATAAGATCAAGCTGCATCCGGCCTCGCTTGAGAACTACGCCGCGCTTTACCAGGCCATCGCCAAGATCCGGCCGGACGAGTGCTATCACTTGGCGGCGGCCAGCTTTGTGAGCTACGAGTTTGACGACGAGTTCTCCACGCTAACGACCAACATCAACGGAACCCACTATCTGCTCGCCTCGCTCAAGGACCTGGCGCCGCAGTGCCGCTTCTACTTCGCCGGCACCTCCGAGATGTTCGGGGCCGCCGAGAGTTCGCCGCAGGATGAGGCCACGCGCTTCCGCCCGCGGTCGATCTACGGCATCAGCAAGGTGGCCGGTTTTGAGCTGACGCGGAACTACCGGGAGCGGTACGGCGTGCACGCTTCAAGCGGCATTCTGTTCAATCACGAATCGCCGCGGCGCGGCTTTGAGTTTGTGACGCGGAAGATTACGAGCACGGTGGCCCGGATTTTGGCCGGGCAGTCCTCCGAGCTCCGGCTGGGCAATCTGGAGCCGCTGAGAGATTGGGGTGACGCCCGGCAGTATGTCGAGGCGATGTGGCTAATGCTGCAGCAGGAGCGTCCGGACGATTACGTGATTGCGACGGGGCGGCTGCATTCGGTCCAGGAGTTTGTCGGGATCGCGTTTGCGAGCGTGGGCCTGGACTGGGAGCGGTACGTGGTGGTGGATCAGAGCTTCTACCGGCCGGCGGAGAGGATTCCGCTGTGCGGGAATCCGGCCAAGGCCAGGCGCGTGCTGGGTTGGGAGGCGACGACTGACTTTGGGGTTCTGGTGCGCGAGATGGTGGCTGAAGACTGCCGTTTATTGGGGATTCCTCAGCAGTGACGCGCCGGGCGTTACTGGCTGCACTGGGGGCGGCGCCGGCTTTGGGCCAAAAGCTGGCGGCGGCGATGGAGTCGCCCGTGCTGCGCGCGGAACTGCTGCGCGAGGCGGTCAAGATCGCCTCGGTGGAGTTGCTGCGCAACGGGGGAAGCTACGTGGTGCGCGTGCGTTCGACGAGCGGCGCCACCGGCTATGCGGACGCCCACAGCAGCGTGATGAGTGCGGCGTATCCGATTCTGCTCAAGAAGGTCGCGCCGTTTTTCGTCGGTAAGGACGCGCGGGAGCTGGAGGCGCTGCTGAGGGGCGTCTATCTGGCAAGCTCAAACTACAAGTGGCAGGGGCTGCCATTTTGGGTGAGCGTGGCGGTGGTGGAGATTGCGATTCTCGATCTGCTCGGCCAGGTGTCCGGTGAGCCGCTCGGGGCGCTGATCGGTCAGGTGCGGCGGCGGAAGATTCCCGTCTACCGCGCCAGCGGCAACCGCGGCAACGCGCCCGAGGCCGAGATCGAATACCTGCAACGGATGGTGAGCGAGACCGGCGCCGGGGCGATCAAGTTCCGGCTGGGGGCGCGGATGCGCTACGACGAGGCCTCGACGACGCGGGACCGGGCGCTGATCCCACTGACGCGGAAGACCTTCGGCGGCCGCATGGCCATCTACGCCGACGCCAACGGCTCCTACGATGTCCCGCAGGCCATCCGCATCGGCAAGCTGATGGAGGAGCACCGGTTCGGCTTCTACGAGGAGCCGGTGCCGTTTGACTACTACGACGAGACGCGGCAGGTTGCCGCGGCGCTGCGGATCCGCATCGCGCTCGGCGAGGAAGAAGCCAGCTTGCGCGGCATGCGCCGCATTATCGAGCAGGGCATTGCGCGGGTGATCCAGCCCGACCTGCTCTACTTCGGCGGGCTGATCCGTTCGGTGAAGGTGGCGCGCATGGCCGAGGTGGCCGGGCTCGACTGCACGGCGCACATGTCGGGCGGCGGCCTGGGCTTTCTCTACGTCGCCCACTTCGCTTCGGCGATCGCCAACCCTGGGGCCCATCAGGAATACAAGGGCGAGGACGATCTGCTGCCGGTCTCGTCGGCCACCAGTTCGCTGAAGAGCGAAGGCGGTATGCTGACCGTGCCGACCGGGCCGGGGTTGGGCGTCGAGATCGACCCGGCGTTTCTGGCCAAAGCCGTGGCCGTTACGGCTTAGGCTTTTGCCACTGGGCGATGTAGTCGACCACGCTGCGTACCCGGACCAGGCCCAGATCGCGATCGTTCTGCACCTGCCGGAAGAGCGGACCCCACACGGGCATTTCGCGATTGCCGTGCGCCGCCCGCGCATCGCCTTCGCCCAGGATCATCTTCTCGAGCTCCGCGGCGGGGAACTTCCCGCCGCGGCGAAACGATAGCGTAGTCAGGTCAGGGACCTTCTCCTTCAAGGCCGCCGCCACCGGGCCCTTGCCCTTGCCGTCCATGCCGTGGCAGGAGGCGCAGTAGGCCTGAAACAGGCTCTTGCCGTCCATCTCCGGAATCAGTTTCCGGGGCGAACGATCCTGCGCGAACAGGGGCAGTGCGAGAGCGGCGATAAGGGCGGTGAAGGCGAAGCGCATGGAGAACTCCTCTGGCGTTAGTATACGGCCTACCAGTCGATGACGGAACCGTCGTCCGGATCGAACTGGGTGAGGTATGGCCGGGGTTCGCCCACCTGCGCCTTCAGCTTGTCCTCGTCGATCTCAATGCCGAGGCCGGGGCCGGTGGGCAGCGGGCGGTAGCCGCCGACGACCGGCGGCAGCGGCTTCTTGAGCAGGTCGGCGTACTCGTTGTCGCCACGCTCCTGAATCAGGAAGTTGGGCACGGAGCCGGCAATCTGCAAGCTCGCCGCCAGCGAACAGGGACCCTGCGGATTGTGCGGCGCGATGGGCAGATAGTAGGCCTCGGCCATGCCCGCGATCACCTTCAATTCCGTGATGCCGCCGGCGTAGCAGATGTCGGGCTGGAGGATCATGGCGGCCTTCTTTTCGAGGATCTCGCGGAAGCCCCACTTCGTGAAGATGCGTTCGCCGGTGGCGAGCGGGACGCTGGTTTTCTTGGCGAGTTCGGCCATGACGTCCACGTTGAGCGCCTGCACCACCTCTTCGTAGAACCAGGGGCCGTAGGGCTCGAGCGCCTTCATCATCACCATCGCCGTGGGCGGCTGCACGGCGCCGTGGAACTCGACGCCGATGTCGACGCCCTTGCCGACCTTCTCGCGGAGCGCCTTGAAGCGTTCGACGACTTCGTCGACAAACATCTGGCCTTCGTTGTACTTGAACGCGGCGCGCTTGTTGCCGCGGAGGCCGACTTTGATGGCGTTGACGCCGGTCTTCTCGCTGAGCACGCCGTAGACGCGGACCTTATCGCGGGTGGGGCCGCCGAGGAGCTTGTAGACAGGTACACCGTAGACCTTGCCCTTGATGTCCCAGAGCGCCTGGTCGATGCCGCTCGAGATGGCGGTCTTGATGGGGCCGCCGCGGTAGAAGGCGCCGCGATGGATGGCCTGCCAGTGGAAGGCGACGCGGCAGGGGTCCTGGCCGATGAGGTAGTTGCCAACCTCCAGCGCGCCGGCGGCGCAGGCCTTAGCGTCGTCCTTCAGCATCTCGCCCCAGCCGGTGACGCCGGCGTCGGTGGAGAGCTTCACAAACACCCACGAGTTCTTGAGGACGAAGGTTTCAATCTTCGTTACCTTGATCGTGTCGTTGGGGCCGATAGCGGCCGCGTCAGAGCGCGGCGCGGTGAACAGGGCGTCGAGGCCGAGTACGCCCGCCCCCCGCAAGAGTGATCGGCGATCGATTGCCATCTTTAGTTTTCTCCTTTAAGCCAACAGGTCCTGCACGACGCGGCCGTGGACATCGGTGAGCCGGAAGTCGCGGCCCGCGTAGCGATAAGTGAATGTTTCGTGATTGAAGCCCAGCAGGTGCAGCATGGTGGCGTGCAGGTCGTGGACGTGGACTTTGTTGTGCGCGGCAGCAAAGCCGAACTCGTCGGTGGCGCCATAGGCGAGGCCCTTCTTCACGCCGCCGCCGGCGAGCCACATGGAGAAGCCGTAGGGGTTGTGGTCGCGGCCGTTCACCATGCCGGAGTTGGCGCCAAGGTCGGGCAGCTCGACGGTGGGGGTGCGGCCGAACTCCCCGCCCCAGAGCACGAGCGTATCTTCGAGCAGGCCGCGTTGCTTCAAGTCTTTGAGCAGCGCGGCGATGGGCTGGTCGCACTCGCGGGCAAGGCGGCCGTGGTTGGTTTTGATGTCGTCGTGGCTGTCCCAGGGCTGTCCGGCGCCGTGCCAGACTTGGACGAAGCGGACGCCGCGTTCGAGCAGCCGGCGGGCGATCATCATCTGCCGGGCCTGTAGGCCTTCGCCGTAGAGCTTGTGGATGTGGGCGGGTTCTTTCGAGAGATCGAAGGCGTCGTCGGCCTCCATCTGCATGCGGTAGGCGAGTTCGAAGGACTGCACGCGGGCTTCGAGCAGCGCGTCGTTCTGCCGGCGCTCTTCAAAGCCGCGGTTGAGCTGCTGCAGCAGGTCGAGCTGGCGGCGCTGCTCTTTCGGGGTGGTGGCGGTGTTACGGATATTCTCGATGAGCTTTTCGATCTGCACTTCGCGGGTGTCGATGTGCGTGGCCTGGTAGGCGCCGGGCAGGAAGGCGCTGCGCCAGTTCTGGTTGCCCTGCGTGGGCAGGCCGTCGGGACAGAGGACGATGAAGCCGGGCAGGTTTTCGTTTTCGGTGCCGAGGCCGTAGGTGACCCAGGAGCCGAAGCTGGGGCGCACCTGCCGGACGTCGCCGCAGTTGAGCATCATGAGCGAGGGCTCATGGTTGGGGATGTCGGTGTGCATCGAGCGGATGATGCAGAGCTCGTCGACGCACTGGCCGACGTTTGAAAAGATCTCGCTGACTTCGATGCCGCTCTGACCGTGGCGTTTGAAGGCGAAGGGCGAACCGAAGGCGGCGCCGGTGCGGCGTTCGGTCTTGAGCGTGATGGGAATGGGCTTGCCGTGGAAGCGGGTGAGGGCGGGCTTGGGGTCGAAGGTGTCGACGTGGGAGCAGCCGCCGTTCATGAACAGGTGGAGGACGCGTTTGGCCTTGGCGGGCAGCGGCGGCTTCTTCGCCGCGCCCTGCAGTTGGGCGGAGAGGGCGAGCGCGCCCAGGCCCAAGCCGCAGCGGGTGAGCATGTCACGACGGGTGAGGAAGAGATCTTTGGACGGCATGCGGGACTTCATTCGACAAAGGCAAATTCGTTGGTTTGCAGCAGGACGTGCGCGAGGCGGGCGAGCACGGAGGGACGAGCCGGAGCGGGCCCGGCGAAATCGTCCTTGGCGTTCCATGTCTGGCTGCCGGCTTTGACGATGGGGGCCCAGGTGAAGTAGTCGTTTTCGGGGTCCTGGCGGGGATCGACGGCGAAGTCGAGGATTTCGCCGGCTTGGACCTTGAGGCCGGTGAGGCGCGTTTCGGCCGAGAAGCCGTTGGCGACCCAGGCGGCGAGTTCGCCCTGGCGCGAGGAGACGAGGCGGGCGCGGACGCCATCGCCGTAGGGCACGGCGCCCTGGTTGTGGCGCAGGAGGCCTTCGATGCTGACGGCAGCCGTGACGGGGCTGACCCAGCGGCGGACGACGGCGGTCTCATCGCCCGGCTCTCCGCCCGTGGGCCGGAGGACCGCTTTGCTGAAGAGGCCGGCGGGGAGGGCGTAGCCGCCCTGCCAGCGGTCTCCGTTGAAGATGGGGAAGGGGTGGAACTGGCCGCCGCGGAGGACGCCGTACTGCCAGGCGGTGGGGTCGGGCGTTGGCTTCGTATCGTAATTTGCCGTCAGGAAGGCGAGGGCGGCGGCGGACTCGGCGGGGGCGGGGTCGCGGCCGAGGATGCGGCGGTAGAGGTCGCGGACCTGTTGGGTGGGGGCGGGTGCGGTGACCGCGGCGGCAGTAGCGGCCGCTTGTTCGAGCACGACGGGGCTGTTCAGGAAGAAGAGCGCCTGCTGCGGGACGGTGGTGACGTAGCGGAGGGGCGCGTGCTGGTCGGGGGAAGCGAAATCGAACGCGTTCAGAATACCGGGCACCTTGCCGCGTTCGACGAAGCCGTAGACGGTGCGGCGCTTGGCGGCAGGTTGCGCCGTGAGGGAGACGGGGAGGCCGCCTATCGAGCGGTCGAGCCGGCCGGCGGCGAGGAGCATGTTGTCGCGCAGGGTTTCGATATCGAGGCGGCGGCGGTTGGCGCGCCAGAGGAGGCGGTTCTCCGGGTCAATGGCGCGGGCGGCGGGTTTGTCGGCGGCGGACTGCTGGTAGGCGGTGGAGAGGAGGATGCGGCGATGGAGTTTCTTGAGCGACCAGCCGGAGGCGACGAAGTCGACGGCGAGGGTATCGAGGAGTTCGGGATGGGAGGGCAGATCGCCGCGGAAGCCGAAGTCGCTGGGGGTGGCGACGAGGCCGGTGCCGAAGTGGTGCATCCAGACGCGGTTAACGAGGACGCGAGCGGTGAGTGGGTTGTTCGGGTCGATGAGGGATTGGGCGAATTCGAGGCGGCCGGCGCCGTTGGTAAAGGGCTGCTGGTCGCTGCCGCCGAGGCAGGTAAGGGTGCGGGGCGGGGTGAGTGCGCCGGGGTTGTTGGGGTTGCCGCGGAGGAAGACGTGGGCGGGTTCCGGGGCCGGCAGGTCTTCGACGGCCATGGCGCGGGGCGGGGCGCCGTCGTAGGCGGCCTGGGCGAGCATGGTGTTGTAGCGGACGCGGAGGGCGCGGGTGTTGTTGCTGTCGCCTTCGGTGTAGATCTTTTCGAACTCAGCGAGGGGGACGGCGGCGGGGTCGGCGAGGCCCTGTCGCCAGCGGCGGAGGACGTGGAGATTGAGCTGGCGCTGGCGGACGAGCTCTTCGAGCTCGGGGTTGGACATGGCCTGCGAGTCGGCGGCGGCTTTGCGGTAGTCGGCTTCCTGGGAGCGGAAGAAGGCGACCATTTCGGCGTGGCGGCGCTGGCGGTATTCGGCCTGGGCCTGGCGGATGCGCTGGAGGCGCTGTTCGTAGACGGGCTGGGGCGCGGCCGCGCCGAGGAGCGGAAGCTGGGCCGGTTCGCGGAGGTTCGAGAAGATGGAGTAGAGGGAGTAGTAGTCTTTGGTGGGGATGGGGTCGAACTTGTGGTCGTGGCAGCGGGCGCAGGAGACGGTGAGGCCGAGGAGGGCGCGGGTGGCGGCGTCGATGCGGTCGTCGATGGTTTCGGCGATGCTGTTGGGGAACTCGCGGCCGAGGCGGATGAAGCCGAGGGCGGCCACATGCTGGCGGTCGATTTGGGGGAGGCGGTCGGCGGCGAGCTGGTAGAGGACGAATTGGTTGTAGGGGAGGTCGGCGTTGAGGGCGGCGATGACCCAATCGCGGTAGGTGTAGGACCAGGCGTAGCGCTGGGCGGCGTTGACGGAGTCGTTGACGGAGTCGGCGTAGCGGGCGAGGTCGAGCCAGTGGCGGCCCCAGCGTTCGCCGTAGTGGGGGGAGGCGAGGAGGCGGTCGATGAGTTTGGGGTAGGCGTCGGGAGAGGGGTCGGCGGCGAAGGCTTCGATTTCGGCGGCGGTGGGGGCGAGACCGGTGAGGTCGAGGCTGACGCGGCGGATGAGGGTGCGGCGGTCGGCGGGCGGGGAGAACGTGAGGCTTTTGGCGGCGAGGCGTTGGGAGAGCAGGCTGTCGATGGTGCCCGGGGCGCGGGCTGGCTTCTTGAGGGACCACAGCTCCTGGGCGGCGGGGCGCTTGGCGGCTTGGCCGGGCATGGGGGCGCCGTCTTTGATCCAGCGTTCAAAGTCGGCGACGACGTCTTTCGGCAGAGCCGGGCCGGGGGGCATTTGCAGCGACTTGTCGGTGCGGCGGAGGGCGCGGAGGAGGAGGCTCGCGTCGGGGTTGCCGGCGGTGAGGAGGGGGCCGGAGTTGCCTCCCGCGGCGAGGCCAGCGGGGGAGTCGAGCCGGAGGCCGCCCTGGGGCGCGGCGGCGGCGGCGCTATGGCAGCCGTAGCAGCGGGCGGCGAGGACGGGGCGGATTTTCGCTTCGAAGTGATCGAGGGCGGGCGTCTGGGCAGCGGCGGCGCCCAGGCACAGGAGAGCCGAGAGAGTGCCACGTGCCAGCATGGCCTTGATCATTTCACAGTTGGGCGGGGGCTTGCCAGGGGTGCCCGTTTTTCGCGGACGGCTTCGCGATACGTTTCGGCGAGTTGGCGGGTGATGGTGGCCATGTCCCAGTGCGCGACCACTTCGGCGCGGGCCCGTTCGGCGAGGGCAGCGGCTTGGGCGGGGTCGGCGAGCAGGCGGAGGATGCGTTCGGCGAAGGCTGGGGGTTCATCGGCGAGGGCGCAGGTGTCGCCATCGTGGTGGGCGAGGCCTTCGGCGCCGACGGTGGTGGAGACGACGGGCATGCCGGCGGCGTAGGCTTCGAGGAGCTTGACGCGCACGCCGGAGCCGGTGAGGATGGGGCAGATGAAGAGAGCGTAGCGGGCGAGGGCGTCGCGGACATCGTCGACAAAGCCGATGAGTTCGATGTGGCCGAGGTTGGGCAGCGAATGGCGGGGCGGTGGGTCGCTTCCGATGATGATGAGCTGGACAGTGGGGCGGGCGTCGACCAGGAGGGGCCAGACGTGTTGGAGAAACCAGTTGAGAGCCTCGCTGTTGGGCACGTGACGAAACGAACCCAAGAAGAGAAGGGTGTCCGGCTCGCGGCCTTCGGTTTGATATCGATACCGTTTCGTATCGATACCCGCGCGGAGGCCGGACTGCATCTTGGGGCGCAGGGCGGGGGCGAATTCGGCGAGGTACGATTCATTGGCGCGGCTGCACATCTGGATGCGGTCCATGCGGGGGAGCATGGTGAGTTCGTAGCGGAGGGCGCGGAGGTATTCGTAGGTCGCCGGAATTTTGCGGAGGAGATTGCCGGGCTTGGCGAGGCTGCGGCCGATGGACTGGAAATAGACGTCGTGTTCGAAGAGGATGTTGACGACCTGCCGGAACTCTTCGGCGTACTGGCCCATGTTGGTGTACTCGATCTGGAGGACGTCGATGCGGTGGAGGAGGATGGTGCGGTGGATGGCCCAGCGGAGGTCGTCGTTGGCGAACTCGCGGACGGCGTAGGGGGTGAGGGAGCCGAAGCCTTTGGGGCGGCCTTCGAGGCGGACGAAGTATTCGGTGGTGGCGCAGAGTTCGGCGAGTGGTTCGTGGGCGGCGCGCTGCCACTCTTCGTCGAGGAGGACGATGAGGTGGACGGGGACGTGTTTGACGAGTTCGGTGAGGGTCTGCGACATGAAGACCGCTCCGCCGTGAATGGGCGGGAGAATGGGATAGGGCGATAGGAAGAGGGTGCGGGGCTGGGCGGGGGCGGGGTCGAGCTTTTCGAAGCGATCGAAGAAGTAGCCGGGCAGGGGACGGCGGAAGGCTTCGGTGTCGGAGACGGCGGCGAGGTGATAAGCGCGGGCGCGGGCGCGCATGGCGTGGGGCAGTTGGAGAAAGGCACGGCAGAGGGCGGCGAGGTTGGGCCGTTCGAAGGAGTCGCCTATGACGAGGCTGAGCAGCGCGCCGGCCCAGGCGTAGGCGAAGTGGGCGGCGAGGCGGCGGCTTTCGTGGATGTTTTTCCAGCAGAAGAGCAGGAAGTTCTTCTTGAGAATGGACTGGATGTAGCCGGGGGAAAACTTCTTGCCGATGGTGCCGCGGTGTTCGTGGAAGACGCGGCTGGCGGGTTGATAGAGCACCTTCCAGCCACGTTTCCAGGCCATCATGCCGAGGTCGGTATCTTCGAGATAGAAGGGCTTGAGGAGTTCGTCAAAGCCGCCGAGAGCGAGGAACTTGCGGCGGTCGAAGGCGCAGGAGCCGCCGCCGCCGTAGAAGCAGGGGAAGAGGCGATCGACGTGTTCATCGATGCGGTGGCGGACACGGAGGCCGCCGTTTTCCCACCAGGCCTGGGTGAGGCCGGTCTCTTCGCGAACCTTTTGGGGATCGCTGAAGAAAATCTGGCAGGAGACGGCGAAGACCTTTTCGTCGGTGAAGCCGGCGAGGAGGGGGGCGAGGAAGTCCGGCTCGACGCGCATGTCGCTATTGAGAAGGACGACGATATCGTGGCGGGCGGCGCGGAAGCCGGCGTTGGAGCCGCCGCCGAAGCCGAGGTTGGTGGCGTTGCGGATGAGGCGGACACTGGGAAATTGGACGGCAACGAAGTCGGCGGAGCCATCGGTGCTGGCGTCGTCGACGACGATGACTTCGTTGGCGGGGCCGGCGGCGGCGAGGACGCTGGGGAGGTATTTTTCGAGGAGATCGCGGCCGTTCCAGTTGGGGATGACGATGCTGGCGGCGGTGGTGACGGGCCGGGTGTCCGGGGGGAGGGGTTTGCGACCGCGGAGGCGGAGCCAGAGGTCGGTGCCGGCGAGGGCGACGGCGGGGATGCCGACAAAAGCCGGCGAGAGGACGAGGAGCGGAAGATTGCGCCCGAGGCGCTGCCAGAAAGCCATTGTTTAGAGGACCGGCCCCACGCCGAGGCGACGGCCGAGGCGGAGCCATTTCGAGGCGCCGGCCAAGGCGAGCTGTTCGCGGAGGGCGGCTACTTCGCGGTCGAGACCCTGGGCCCAAAGGGTGCGCTCTTCGACCAGGGCTTCGGCTTCGTGCAGTTTTTCGAGGCACTGGCGGAGTTCGGCTTGGGCGGCGGCGATGGCGGCGCTCCATTCGCGGTCTTTGCTTTCGGCCCAGGCGACGGCGGCGGCCTTTTCGGCCTCGAGGCGTTGGAGTTCGGCCTCGTAGGAGGCGGCGACCTGTTTGCCGGCGGTTTGTTCGGCCTCGAGTTCGTCCTGGAGTGCGACGACCCGCTGCTGGGAGGCCTGCAGGCTTTCGTTCGAGGTTTGCGCCCAGGTGTTGGCGGCTTTGAGTTCCGCGATAGTTTGATCGTGAACGCGGAGGAGCGATTGATGGGCGGTTTGTTCCTGCGCGAGCCAGGCGTCTTTGGTGGCGAGTTCGGCGGTGAGGCGTTGGATGTGCTGTTCCCGTTCGCGGAGGACGTTGGCCGAGGAGGGGATGTAGAGATAGGCCGGGGCGCCGGTCTGGAGTTCGTTGGCGCAGACGGCGAGGAAGAAGTGGGATTCGGTGGCGGCGCCGGAGCGCGGTTCGAGGCGCACTTCGGTGCCGTGGCCGCCGGATTCGGGTTGGAAGAGGATGCTCTCGGCGTGGTTTTCGAGGAACATCGAGACGTGAGGAAAGACTGCGGCGAGGGCGGCGCGGAACTCTTCGAGTTCGAATTCGTGGGTGTGGAAGGGGTTGGGGCCGGATTGCTGGCGCGATTCGGCGTAATAGAGTTTGTTGGGGGTGGAGATGACGAGCTGGCCGCCGGGGGCGAGGACGCGGCGGGCTTCGGTGAGGAGGGTGAGCCACTCGGTGAGGTGTTCGATGACTTCGAAGGCGACGACGAGGTCGAAGCTTTGGTCGGGGAAGGGGAGTTCGGTGGCGGAGGCGGTTTCGAAGCGGAGGTTTTCCTTCGTGTAGTGTTGGCGGGCGTAGGCGATGGCTTCGGCGCTGCAGTCGATGCCGGTGGCTTCGCGGGCGGTGAGGGCGAGTTCGTGGGTGCCGTAGCCGGCGCCGCAACCGACGTCGAGGACGCGCTTGCGGCGGGCGAGGCGGGCGGCGAAGCTGTAGCGGGAGAAGTGCTCGTTCCAGAGGTCGACGTCGACCAGGCCTGGGATGACACGTTCGCCGGTGAACTCAGTGCTCATGGGCGGGGGTCTCCGAGGCGCCGAGGCGGGAGTTGACTTCGACTTTGCAGGGCAGGCGGAGGTAGCCGTAGATTTGGCCTTCGCCGTGGCCCATTTGGAGGGAGAGGGCGTTGTCGATCCAGTCGCACATCTTGTATTCGGTCAGGCTACCATCGGCGATGGCGGGGGAGAAAGAGAAGGAGGCGGGGTAGAGTTCGGGGAGGGTGAGGTGGAAGTCGACGGTGACGGTGTCGCCGGGCCAGAGTTCGGCGAGTTGGTGGCCTTCGCGGAGGGTGTTGGTGCCGGCGAAATCGACACCGAGGTGGTTGCGCATCATGAAGCCGATGTTGGGGTTCAGGACGGCTTCCTTGGCACAGGCGCTGATGCGGACGACGATGGGTTGGCCGGGTTCGAGGAGGTGCAGTTTCTGTCCTTGCGGATTGAGGACGGCGATGCCGATGATTTCGGCGCGGGCGTCGCCGTAGCGGTGATCGATGTTGGGGATGGAGGTGACCGTTTCGGGGGCGAGAGAGGCGGCGGCGGGTTGGTGGTGGTTGCGGGAGCCGAGTTCGAGGAAGCGGGAGTCCTTTTCGACCATGTAGGCGAGGTACTGGGCGACGACGTTTTCGGTGTCGCCGATGGCGCGGACGGCGCCGTTGTCGAGCCAGAGGGTGCGGTCACCGATGGCTTTGACGTCGCCGATGGCGTGTGAGACGAAGAGGATTGTGACGCCTTTCTGGCGGAGTTCGTGGACCTTGCGCATACAGCGCTGGCGGAAATAAATGTCGCCGACGGCGAGGGCTTCATCGACGAGGAGGATGTCGGGGTCGACGTGGATGGCGACGGAAAAGGCGAGGCGGACGGCCATGCCGCTGGAGTAGGTTTTGACGGGCTGATTGATGAAGTCGCCGATTTCGGCGAAGGCTTCGATGGCGGGGTAGCGGGCTTCGATCTCGGCGTTGGTAAGGCCGAGGATGGCGGCGTTGAGGTAGACGTTCTCTTTCCCAGAAAACTCCGGGTTGAAGCCGGAGCCGAGTTCGAGGAGCGCCGAGACGCGGCCTTGGACGGCGGCTTTGCCGACGGTGGGTTGGAGGATGCCGGCGATGATTTGCAGGAGGGTGGATTTGCCGGAGCCGTTTTCGCCGATGATGCAGAAGGTTTCGCCGCGTTGGACGGAGAAGGAGACGTCGCGGAGTGCCCAGAAGTCGCGGTGGAAGGAGACGCGGTTGAAGGTGGCCAGCTCTTTGAAGCGCTGGCCGGGGGTCTCGTAGACGGGGTAACTCTTGGAAACCCCTTGAAAATCAATCAGGTTCATGATTTGCTATATAGCATTGTCAGGCGGGGGTCTATTGACAATGGTCTGCCGGTTCTCTACGCTAGGAATGGATGCCGCTGTAGCTCAGGTGGTTAGAGCGACGGTCTCATAATCCGTAGGTCGTAGGTTCGAGTCCTACCGGCGGCACCAACTGTTTAGTCGAAGCCCTCTCCCGTGATGACCGCGTAGATGCGGTCTAAGTCGTCCTGCGAATAGTAGTCGATTTCGATTTTTCCTTTGCCGGGCGCTTTTTCGACGATGCGGACCCGGGTGCCAAGGGCGGCTTCCAGTTCACTGATGGCGGCTTTGACGTTGGGGTCAACGGGTTCGGGGGTGTCGGCTTTTTTAACCTCGCGCGCCTTGGTCATGTTGTGGACCATCTGTTCGACCTGGCGAACGGAGAGGCCCTGAGCGGCGGCCTTTTCGGCTACCTCGCGCTGTAGCTCTTCGGTGGGGAGTCCGAGGATGGCGCGGGCGTGTCCCATGGAGAGGCGTTTTTCGGCAAGGAGGAGCTGCACGTCGCCCGGTAGGCGGAGAAGGCGCAGCATGTTGGTAATGGTAGTGCGGTCCTTACCCGTCCGTTTCCCGATCTCTTCATGGCTGAGGCCGAGATCGTTCGACAGCTTTTCGAAGGCAACTGCCACTTCGATGGGATTGAGGTCCTCCCGCTGGATATTTTCGATCAGGGCGACTTCGAGGAGTCGGTCGTCATGGATGTCGGCGATGACGATTGGGACGTCTTTGAGTCCAGCCAAGCGGGAGGCGCGCCAGCGGCGCTCGCCGGCGATGAGGTGATACTTGTCGCCGATCTTGCGAACGATCAGAGGTTGGATGATGCCGTTGGCTTGGATGGAGGCGGCGAGGTCTTGGAGGCGAGCCGGGTCGAAGACGGTTCGTGGTTGATTGGGATTCGGCTCGATCTGGTCGATGGGCAGTCGGTTGACAGCCGGGGGTTCGGCCGGGGCGGCGGGTTGGGGAGCGGCCACCGGCGCAGCGGCGCGGCTGGGGAGGAGGGACGAGAGTCCTTTACCCAGCGCTTTGCGTGAGCTGTTGTCTGGCGCGTTGGTCATTTGCCAGGATCTCCTTCGCGAGTTCGATATAGCACTCCGCGCCCTTGGAGCGGATGTCGTAGAGCAGGATGGGCTTTCCGTGGCTAGGGGCCTCGGCGAGTTTAACGCTGCGGGGGATGACGGTTTGGAAGACCTCGTCCTGGAAGAAGTCCTTTAAATCCTGGGCGACTTGCCGGGTGAGATTCGTCCGGTCGTCATACATGGTAAGGAGGATTCCTTCGGTACGGAGGTTGTGAGAGAACGACTCCTTAATGCCCTCTACGGTGTCCATGAGCTGCGAGATGCCCTCAAGGGCGAAGAACTCACATTGAATGGGGACGAGGACCGAATTTGCGGCGACGAGGGCGTTGAGGGTAAGAAGGTCAAGGGCGGGGGGGCAATCGATCAGGATGTAATCAAAGCGGTCCTGCATCTCTTCGAGGGCGTTCCGCAGAGAGAGTTCCCGATTAGGACGACTGACGAGCTCCAGGTTGATCCCGACTAGGTTCCGGTCCGCCGGCAAAAGGGCGAGGCCGTCGCATTCCGTCGGCACAACGGCATCAGAAGCTTTTTTTTCGCCGATGAGCACCTGGTAGAGCGTGAGGAAGTTCTCAGGATCCTTGGCTACTCCAAGGCCGGTGGTTGAATTGCCTTGCGGATCGGCGTCCACTAGCAAAACCCTGAGCTCGTTTGCGGCAAGGGAGGCCGCTAGGTTAATGGCGGTAGTAGTCTTCCCTACTCCGCCCTTCTGGTTGGCTATCGCGATGGTTTTTGCCAAGGATTTTGGCTCCTGGTGCCATCCTATCACGCGTGGCAATGTTTCACGTGGAACGGTCAGTGGGTGTGTTCCACGTGGAACACATTAGGACAGGAATATGTCCAACACAGACACAGCAGCGGGAGTCACCCCGGGGATTCGGCTCACCTGCCCTAGCGTAACCGGACGCACACGCTCGAGCTTATCCACCATCTCCCGCGAAAGGCCAGGAATCGAGCGGTAGTCCAGGGAAGCCGGAATCACCCGAGACTCCGACGCCAGCAGTCGAGCAACCTGCCGCTCCTCCTGCCGGAGGTACCCGGCATACTTCAAATGGGTCTCGATAGCAGCAAGCAAACCATGCTCCGGCACCCCAACGTGCTCCACAACCCAGTCCATAAGCTGCCGGATGGAAGCCTCAGGGCGCTTCAACCAAGTTGCCAACGGCGGCTTCTCGCCGCCAGCCACCGCAATGTGCGGAAACTGCCGGGCAGACCAGCGAACCTGCTCCAGGAGCGGAATTAAAGTCGCAAACTGCTCCCGCTTTCGCTCAAACCGCGTCCACCGGTCATCATCTACCAATCCCACCTCCCGACCCAGCGGTGTTAACCGGGAATCGGCGTTGTCTATCCGCAGATGCAAACGAAACTCCGCACGCGATGTGAACATTCGATAGGGTTCGTCCGCCCCCTTGTTGATCAAATCGTCCACTAGAATTCCAATGTATCCATCGGTCCGACCCACATGCAGCGGATCTAGCGAACCACAGCCCCGAGCCGCGTTGATACCGGCAATTAGCCCCTGCGCCGCCGCCTCCTCATATCCAGAGGTCCCATTCACCTGACCAGCCAGAAAAAGCCCCCGAACCTTCTTGCACTCCAAGCTATGCCTCAACTCCCGAGCATCAATTGCGTCATATTCAATCGCGTATCCCGGCCGAATCATCTCGGCATCCTCCAAGCCAGGAACCGAAGCCAGCATCGCCACCTGAACGTCCACCGGCATTGAGGTCGACATCCCGTTCACATACACCTCATTCGTGTCGAGACCCTCAGGCTCAAGAAACAACTGATGCCGCGTCCGGTCAGGAAATTTCACCACCTTATCTTCAATCGACGGACAGTAGCGCGGACCAACTCCTTCAATTACCCCGGAGTACAGGGGAGACCGGTCCAAGCTCCCCCGCAATAGCGCGTGGGTAGTCTCCGACGTGTATGCGACATAGCAACGGATCTGCTCCCGCTCAATCCTACCCGTCAAAAAGGAGAACGGAGTCGGTTCGGCATCCCCGTCCTGTGGTTCAAACCGCGACCAGTCCAGGCTCCGTCCATCCAACCGCGGCGGAGTCCCCGTCTTCAAACGTGTCCATCCCAAACCCAGCGTGCGCAACTGCTCGCCCAACAGGTTCGACGCCGACTCCCCGTTCCGCCCACAAACGGTCTTCGATTCGCCCACATGTGCCAAACCGTTCAAAAACGTACCGGTCGTCACCACCACGGCCTCGCACCACGCCGTCCTACCATCCCGCAACCGCACCCCACGCACCCGCCGCGACTCCCCCTCCCCCGCAATCACCAACTCCACAACTTCAGCCTGAACCAGACGCAGATTGGGCTCCCGCTCCAAAACCTCCCGCATCATCACCCGATACTGCCTCTTGTCGCACTGCGCCCGCGGCGACCACACCGCCGGACCACGGCTCGTGTTCAGAAGCCGGAATTGAATGCCCACCGCATCCGCCACCTGGCCCATAATCCCCCCCAGTGCATCAATCTCCCGCACCAGGTGCCCTTTGGCAATGCCGCCCACCGCCGGATTGCAGGAAAGCTGCGCGATCAGGTCGATATTCATGGCAATCATCGCTGTCCGCAAACCCATCCGGGCACTCGCCCGCGCCGCTTCGCAACCGGCATGGCCGCCGCCAATCACAATCACGTCATAATGCAACGGTTTCAACACCAAAGCCATAGGGGGACACCTCAACTGTTTTATTCTAACTGGAGGAGCATTTGCCTTGATAATACTTGTCATCGGCGGCGGTGGCCGCGAACATGCCCTCGTTTGGAGGCTCGCCCAGAGCGCATTCGTTACCGGCATCATCGCGACGCCGGGAAACCCAGGCATCGCCCAAGTCGCCCTCTGCGTACCCGCCCACGGAACCAGCCCCGCACACTATCTCGCCGTCGCCGAGAAACATAACGCCCATCTCACCATCGTCGGACCAGAGGTCCCCCTTATCGAAGGCATCGTCGATGCCTTCCGCGCCGCCGGCCGCAAAATCTTCGGACCCACTGCCGCCGCCGCCCAACTCGAAGGCTCCAAGGTCTTCGCAAAAAACTTCTTCGCCCGCCACGGCATCCCCACCGCCCGCTACGCCACGGCCACTACCCCGGCCGAAGCCGAAGCCGCCATCGCATCCTTCCACCCTCCCTATGTCCTCAAAGCCGATGGCCTCGCCGCCGGCAAAGGCGTCCTCATCGTCCCGACGAAGGAACAAGCCAACGAAGCAGCCGCCCAACTGCTCAACGGCACCCTGGTCGGTGAAGCTGGCACCCGCCTCGTGATCGAAGAGTTCCTCACCGGCGAAGAGGTCTCCTACATCGCCATTACCGACGGGACCACCATCCTCCCCCTCAAACCCGCCCAAGACCATAAAGCCATCTTCGACGGAGACCAAGGTCCCAACACCGGCGGCATGGGGGCCTACGTCGATGACCGCATCCTCACCCCCGCCCAGCACGACGAAATCATGACCAAAATCCTCCGCCCCACCATCGATGGGATGAAGGCCGAGGGCAATACCTTCACCGGCTTCCTCTATGCCGGCCTGATCCTGACTCCCGAAGGCCCCAAAATCCTCGAATACAACGTCCGCCTCGGCGACCCCGAAACCCAGGCCCTCATGATGGCCCTCCAGTCAGACCTCGCCGAAGTCCTCGAAAATGCCGCCGAAGGCAAACTCGAAAACACCACTCTCCAGTGGAGCCCTGAACCCTCCCTCTGCGTCATCCTCGCCGCCCACGGCTACCCAGGCACCGTTCGTACCGGAGACCGCATCGCGGGTATCCCCCAAGCCGAAGCCGCCGGAGCCAAAGTCTTCCACGCTGGCACCAAACGCGTCGGCCGCGAAGTAGTCACCGCCGGAGGCCGCGTCCTCGCCGTTACCGCCTCCGCACCAACCCTACCCGCCGCCATCGAAAAAGCCTACGCCGCCGCCACCGCAATTCAATTCGACGGCATGCACTTCCGCAAAGATATTGGCCACAAAGGCTTAAAGCGCTGGTAAAATCGAAAGCGAGATGGGGACGTAGCTCAGATGGATAGAGCGGCCGCCTCCTAAGCGGCAGGCCGGCAGTTCGAATCTGCCCGTTCCCACCAGCCCTCTTCGTAACTGTCACGATTGACACCCCTACGGACACATACCGCAGTGGACACA
The DNA here is from genome assembly GCA_026393985.1 of Acidobacteriota bacterium. Lineage (GTDB taxonomy): Bacteria > Acidobacteriota > Terriglobia > Bryobacterales > Bryobacteraceae. Next base: position 49,215 of record JAPKZB010000062.1, on the reverse strand, counting down.
CCGAACAACAGCGAAGTCACCCAACTGCTAGCCAATCTCCGTAAGGGCCAGCACCAAGCCCACGAACAGCTTTTTCCGATTGTTTACAACGAGTTACGGAAAATCGCAGCCAACTACATGCGCCGAGAGAGAACCGACCATACCCTGCAGGCCACCGCCCTCGTCCACGAGGCCTACATGCAGCTCGTCGATCAAACCCGCGTCACCTGGCAAAACCGCGCCCATTTCTTCGGCGTCGCCGCCCAACTCATGCGCCGCATCCTCGTCGATCACGCTCGCTCCCAAAATGCCCTCAAACGAGGCGGCGACGCCCAAAAGATCTCCCTCGACGACTCGGTCGGCCTCGCCGCCGGACCACCCGTCGCCTTCGACGAACTCGACGAGGCCCTTAATCGCCTCCACGAGCTCGACCCCAACCAAGCCAAAATCATCGAACTCCGCTTCTTTGGCGGCCTCACCGTCGAAGAGGTGTCCGAAGTCATCGGTCTGTCCACCGCCACCATCGAACGGGAATGGCGAATGGCCAAAGCCTGGCTCCATAATCAACTCACCGCTACCCGGCCCCATCGCAAAACCTGATGGCTTTCGGCCCCCCTTCTCGCAATAAACCACTCGGTTTCCCAAACCCATGTTATTCGGAGAACCAACCGCCGGGCGCAAACGACCCCCCACACCCGCTTTCGCCTATTCCTGCTACCATCATTCCAACCGTGTGACACCGCAACGCTACACCCAAGTCAAAAGCCTCTTCCAACTCGTCCTCGACCAACCCGCACCCCAACGCCAGCCATTCCTCGAAAAAGCATGCGGCGCGGATCGCCAACTCTACCTCGAGGTCATAAATCTTCTTCAATCCGACTCCTCCTCGCCCGACTTTCTCTCCCATCCCGCCATCACCCCCGTCTCCCAACTCCTCGAAGAAGCAAACCGCCAACCCGAAGAACCCAACCCCGCCTACATCGGCCCTTATGCCATCCAACGCCAACTCGGCGCCGGAGGCATGGGAACCGTCTATCTCGCCTCCCGCGCCGACCAGCACTACTCCAAGCTCGTCGCCCTCAAAGTCATCCGCCTCGGCATGGAGCAAGAACGCATCATCCAACGCTTCCGCCGCGAACGACAAATCGTCGCCTCCCTCGACCACCCCAACATCGCCCGGCTCCTCGATGGCGGCGCCGCCGCGGATGGCCGTCCGTACTTCGTCATGGAATACGTCGAAGGCCACGCCATCGACACCTTCTGCGACCAGCAAAAACTTTCCACCGAAAATCGCCTCCGTATCCTCTGCGACGTCTGCGCGGCCGTCCACTACGCCCACCAAAACCTCGTCGTCCACCGCGACCTCAAACCGGGAAACATCCTCGTCAAAGCCGACGGCACCCCTAAACTCCTCGACTTCGGCATCGCCAAGATCCTCGCCGCCGATCCCACCGCCCCCACCGAACACACCGCCACCTCCCTGCGTCTCATGACGCCCCAATACGCCAGCCCCGAACAACTCCGCGGTGAGCCCGTCACCACCGTCTCCGACGTCTACCTCCTCGGCATCATCCTCTACGAGATCCTCACCGGCCACCGCCCCTATCCCCCGAAAGAGCGACTCACCCTCGATCTCCTCCTCTCGATGAACTCCACCGAACCCGAACCACCCTCAGCCGCCCTCTCCCGCATCATCGAATCCCCCAACCCCGACGGGACCCGCCGAATCACCAAAAACCCGACGATCATCAGCTCCACCCGCGAGCCCTCCCCAGCCGCACTCAGACGGAAACTCCAGGGCGACCTCGACGCCGTCATCCTCAAAGCCCTTCGCCGCAACCCCCAAGATCGCTACCAGTCCGCCGCCCAACTCGCCGACGACATCCGCCGCTACCTCGCTCGCCAACCCGTCACCGCCCTGCCAGACCGCCCGGCCCACCGTCTCCGCCTCTTTCTCGCCCGCCACCGCGCCCTCGCCGCGACCGTCGCCGCCGCCCTCAGCCTCGTCCTCCTATTCGCCCTCCTAGCGGCCTGGCAGGCCCGCACCGCCCGCCTTCAGGCCGACCTCGCCGCCCGCCGCTTCGAAGAGGTCCGCCACGTCGCCAACTCCTTCCTGTTCGAAGTCCACGACGCCATCGACAACCTGCCCGGCGCCCCCCCCGCGCGCCGCCTCCTCGCCGCCAAAGCCGTCCAATATCTGTCTAACCTTTCCCGCGAACAACCCCGCGACCCCTCCCTCCGCACCGAACTCGCCGCCGCCTGGATCCGCCTTGGCAACCTTCAGGGCAATCCAAACCATCCCAACCTCGGCGACCTCGCCAGCGCTCGGCAAAGTTACCGCAACGCCCACCAACTACTCAGCGCCCTACCCCAAACCAGCCCCCTGAACCTCGCTGCCGCACTCACAGGACTCGCCGACCTCGAAGCCACCACCGGCGAACCGCAACGCGCCCGCGAACACTACGCCGCCGCGCGCCAACTCCACGACACCGCCGGCGCCGCACCCGCAACCCGCGCCGAAAACTACCAACACCTCGCCGCTACCCTCGCCGCCACAGGCCGTCACCATGAGGCCCTCCCGCTCGCGCGCCAAGCCCACGACCTCGCCGCCCACACCGCCATCCCCCGCCTCCTCGCCCAAACCGCCGCCCAACTCGGCACCATCGAAACCCAACTTGGCCTCTACCCCCAGGCCACCACCCACCTCGAAGCCGCCCTCCGCATGGCGGAGCAAAATTACGAAACGACGCCAACCGCCCTCCACCAACGGGACCTCTCCCTCATCCTCGAAGCCGTAGCCGGCCTCCACCGCGCCCAGAACACCACCCACGCCGCCACCCACCTCCAACGATCCCTCGCCCTCCGCCGCACCCTCGCCGCCGCAGACCCCCACAACCTCCAAGCCCAACGCGACCTCGCCTACACACTCCTCCAACAACACGACCTCCCCGCCGCCCGCGAAGCCCTCAGCCTCTTCAACCGCCATCTATCCAGCCAGCCCAACAATCCAACGGCGGAGCGCGACGCCGCCCTCGCCAACCAACGACTCGGCGACCTGCTCGTCGCCAGCAACCAGCCCCTCCAAGCCGCCGACCACTACCGCCGCTTCGTCCGGCACGCCCAGCGTTGCCACGCCACCGAGCCCGGCAACCTCCCCGATACCCAAATGCTGGCGGCAGCGCACCGCAAACTCGGCCAAACCCTCCCCCTCCTCGCCGACCCCAACGGCGCCCTCGACAACCTCCGCCGCGCCGTCAACCTCCTCGACGACGCCCAGAGCCAAGATCCCGCCTCCTACCTCCTCCGGCGCGACCGCGCCCTCGCCAACTTCCAGCTCGGCCTCCATCTGCTCACCACCAAAGCCGCCCCCGCCCTACCCCACCTCACTCAAGCCAACGTCCACCTCGAGGCCCTCAACAAAGCCAACCAGCTCCCCCCGGAAGACCGACCCGTGCTCGAAGAACTTCGCCGCACCCTCAAAATCGCCAGCTCCGGGACCCGCTAGCCCCCCACGACCCGCCGACCCGCCCCCGCCACACCCATCGCCCGCCCCACCGGTTTCCGTTGCGGCAGACCCATCACCGCCCGTACCGCCGAATTCAGCCGCACACACAACTCTACATCAGCCCTCAGCTCCGCCACACCGCACAACTGCCCGCCAAACCACACCGCCGACCCCGTCTTGCTCAATACCCCATGCCGCAGCCCTAGCTCCACCATCTCCAACTCCGCCGACCACCCCTCGCCCTCGACAAACGTCAACTCCGCCTGCCCCGGCGCCGCCAATTGATTCTTCACCACCTTCATCGCCACCCGACGGCCTTCGCGCTCCTGCCCCACCTCCTGCAGGTCCGCCCGTACCGCCGCGTGCAGCTTCAAACCCCAGCCCCCCGTCGAAGTCTCCGTGTACCCAAAGCCAAAGTAAGCCCGCACCTGATTCAGCAGCAAAACACACGCCGGCGACTGCGCCATCACCCGGCTAATCCGCCGCAACCCGTTCGCCACCAGCTCGCCATGGGCAAACGCCGAACCCTCCATCATGCCCCCGGCCAGCTCCTCGGCCGGCGCCAGAGCCGCCACCGAATCCACCACCACCAAATCCACACCCTGGCTCACCACCAGCCGCTCCACCATACGCAGCGCGTGCTCGCCATTGTCCGCGCGCAGCAGCACCAGCCGCTCCAGCTGCACCCCCAACTTGACGGCATAGGCCGCATCAAACGTGCACTCCACATCCACCAGCGCCGCCGTCTGCCCCTCGCCCTGCGCCGCCGCAATCACCTGCAACGCCAACGTCGACTTGCCCACGCCCGCCGGACCAAACAACTCCACCATCCGCCCACGTGGCAACCCACCAATTCCCAGCGCGGCATCCACCGCAATCGAGCCGCTCGGCACCACCCCCGACACAGCTCTCCCCCGCGCGCCAAAGGCGGCCGCCTGCCGAAGTTCCGTTTGAAGACGGTTATCCCACAGCGCCATTTGGCCTGTCGGTACCGGACCCGAATTGTGTTTCATACCAGAGCCTTTTTAGTGTCCGCTAAAGACTACCAATACGGAACACAGAAAAGCCCCACCCCACTGCCAGAGTTACCTGCCAACAGTCCCCCCTAGCGCGGGGGGCTCGTACCCGTCGAAACCGGCCGGAATTTACCCATCAACAGATGTAAACACAACAAGCCACTCAAGTGGAACAGACCAAAGACCAGGAAAATCGGCTTATAACCAACCACCGGCACCAATATTCCCGGCAACCACGTGGCAAACATCACTCCCCCCAAACTTCCCGCGAACCCCCCTATCCCCGTCACGCTCGCCACCGCTGGCCGCGGGAATACATCGCTCACCACCGTATACAAATTCGCCGAAAACCCCTGGTGCGACGCCGTCGCTAAACTCATCAACGCAATCGCCAGAATCGGACTATCCGCCAGCACGCTGCACACCGCCAGCGGCATACATGCCGCGCATACCAGCATCGCCAGCTTCCGCGCCCGGCCCAACGCCATCCCTCGACGCAGGAAATACCCGGACAACCAACCCCCACCCACACTGCCTATATCCGCCATCAGATAAATCACCGGCAGCACCCACCCGACTTTTTTCATATCAAACCCACGAACGTCGTACAGATAAATCGGCAACCAATAGCTATAGAACCTCCACACCGGGTCACTCAGAAACTTACCCAGCGCATAACCCCAGGTCTCTCGCTGCCGCAGCGCCTCAAACCAACCCACCACCGGCTCATTACCCGCCTCGGAAACATCCGAAACAATGTAAGCCAGCTCCGCCGCATTTACCCGCGCATGTTCACCCGGCAACCGGTAGCTAAACCACCACAACACCGCCCACGCCAGGCCCAACGACCCCGTCACCAGAAAACAACCCTGCCACCCGAAGCCCGCCACCATGTAGGCAAAAACCGGAGGACCCACCATCGAAGCCACGTTCGAACCAGCATTGAAAATCCCGGTCGCAAACGCGCGATCCCTCTTCGGAAACCACTCCGCCACGCTCCGTATCGCCGCCGGGAAGTTCCCTGCCTCGCCTAACCCCAACATCCCCCGCCAGAAACCCAGATCGAGCGGTGTCTTCGCCAACCCATGCAACACCGCCGCCACCGACCACCAAAGAGCCGCCACCGCGTAACCCAGCCGGCTCCCGAACCGTTCCACAAACTTACCCATGATCAAAAAACCGATCATGTAAGTCATCTCGAACGCCAGCGTCAACCGCCCATACGTCGGATCATCAATCAACATGTCCTTCCGAATCTCGGGAACCAGAATCCCGAACGCAATCCGATCGAGATAATTAATCGTAGTCGCAAGAAACAACAAACTGAGGATCCACCAGCGGACCCGGGTTGGAGGCATCAGGCAATCATAACAACAGCGCCTACCGCTCGCAGGCGCGCGAAAGCCGATCCCGAATCCCGGCCCACTCCCCACCCGCCGGCACCGGTTCCACCACAAGCTCCGGCAAACCCGCCGCATCCAACCGGTGCAGCGCTTCGTATAAGCCCGCCGCGTACCCCTCGGCATCGGCCGGCAGCCGCACCGCGCTCGCCGCCTCAGCCCGCCTCGTATGCCAAAGGTACCCGCTCTCCCGCCCCGGCGCCCCCACCCGCAACGGAGTCGCCGGCGCGTAGTGCCGCGCGTGCATCCCCGGTGACGCGTGCGCCACCCCGTCGGCCACCTCACCCGCCAACTCCACGGGCCCAATCACCGCCTCAATGCTCCCCCGCGAAACCATGCCCGGCCGCAGCAACACCGCCCGCCCCCCGTACAACGACAGCACCGTCGACTCAATTCCAACCGGACAGCTCCCGCCATCCACCACCAAATCCACCGCCTCGCCCAACGACGCCCGCACATGCTCCGCCGTCGTCGGCGACAGACCCATAAACCGGTTCGCGCTCGGCCCGGCGAGCGGCACGCCCGCCCGACGGATCAACTCCAACGCCACCGGATGCGCTGGCTGCCTCACCCCCACGGTCCCCAACCCCGCCGTCACCTCATCGGGAATCACCACCCGCTTCGGCAACACCAACGTCAACGGACCCGGCCAAAACCGCGCCGCCAACCGCTCCGCCACCTCCGGCCACTCCGCCGCCACCGTCTTCGCCATCGCCACATCAGCCACGTGGACGATCAAAGGCGAAGTGGACGGCCGCCCCTTCGCCTCGTAAACCCGCCGCACCGCCGCCGCGTCCAGCGCATTGGCGCCTAACCCGTAGACGGTCTCGGTCGGAAACGCCACCAGCCGGCCGGCCCGCAGCAGCGCCGCAGCCCGGTCGTAATCAATCATCGGATTCATCATCCGCACCGGCCGTCTTGCCCGTCCGCTTCCAAACGAGAAAAGCGTGAATCAACTCCCCAATGTCGCCATCGAGCACCCGATCCACGTCCCCAATCGCCTTCTTCGTCCGATGGTCTTTGATCATCCGGTAAGGCGCCATCACGTAGCTCCGAATCTGGCTGCCGAAATTGATCTCCATCTTCGTGTCTTCGAGCTTCCGCTCCTCGACGCGCCGCTTGGCCAACTCATATTCGTACAACCGAGCCTTCATCTGCTTCAAGGCGCTCGCCCGGTTCTTGTGTTGGCTCCGTTCGTTCTGGCACTGCACCACGATCCCGGTCGGAAGATGCGTCATCCGCACGGCCGATTCGGTCCGGTTCACGTGCTGCCCGCCCGCCCCGCTCGCCCGGAACACGTCCACCTTCAGATCATCCGGCTTCACGTCAATGTTGATATCGTCGTCCACCAGCGGAATCACAAACACGCTGGCGAACGACGTGTGCCGCCGCGCCGCCGAATCGAAGGGGGAGATCCGCACCAGCCGGTGCACCCCAATCTCGCTCTGCAGCAGCCCGTAAACGTTCTCGCCCTCAATCTCCACGGTCGCCGACTTGATCCCGGCGCCCTCGCCTTCCAGCCGGTCGGTCACCTCGCACCGGAAACTGTTCCGCTCCGCCCACCGCAGAAACATCCGCAGCAGCATCTCGGCCCAGTCCTGGCTCTCGGTCCCACCCGCCCCCGGATGCACGGTTAAAATCGCGCTCCGGTGGTCGTTCTCCCCGCTCAGCAGCATGCCGGTTTCGAGCACCTCCAACCGCGCACCCAGCTTCTTCAGCTCCTGCGCAATCTCGGCGGCTACCGACTCCCCCTCGCGGCCCAACTCAAACAGCGTCTCGATCTCTTCGGTCAGCCCGAGAACCTCCGCGTCTTCGGCCACGGCCTTTTCCAGCCGCTTCCGCTCCTGCATCACCCGCTGGCTCGTCTCCTGAGAGTTCCAAAACCCCGGATCGGCAATCTGCTCCTCGGTCGACTCCAACTGCTTCCGCTTCGCTGGAGCGTCAAAGATAGCTCCGCACAGCAGAAGCCTGCTGGCGGAGCGGGTTATACTCCCGTTCTAATTCCTCTAGGGTCATCAAGGCCTATTTTAGCCTTTCCCGCAGCCCCGACTCCAGACCCGGATTCTTCATTCCCGCCTTCTTCGCCTCGGCCACGGCGCTCTCCACCGCCAGACCCTTCTTTTGGGCCTGATACAGTCCCCAAACATAGCCCACCCGGTTCGACGACGCGCAATGCAGCAGCACCCTGCCGTTCGGCTTGGCCTCGCCCAATAGCTTCATCACCCCGGCCAGCTCCTCATCCTTCGGCGGCGTCGCCCCGAACGGCACCTGCACGTAGCGCATCCCCGCCTTCTCCACAATCGCCCGCTCATCCAACCCCAGCTTCTGCATCTCCTCGGACGTCCGCAGATTCACCACCACCTTCACGCCCGCCGCCGCGTAACCCGCCAGCGCCTCCGCCGTCGGCTGCCCCGAAAAGATCACAATCCTGCGCGCAACCCAACCCCACCGCCGCCAAAAACAGCACTATCGTCCGCATACCGCAATTCTGCCACAACCCATCCCCTCGCCAGCCGCCGCCCGAATCACGGATAATTAAGGGATGTCTTCCGAGGGTTCCCCCGAGGCCGCCCGGCCATCCAACTTCATCCGCGACATCATCATTGAGGACCTGAAAAACGGCAAAAACGGCGGCCGTGTCCATACCCGTTTCCCTCCGGAACCAAACGGCTACCTCCACATCGGCCACGCCAAATCCATCTGCCTCAACTTCGGCCTCGCCCGCGAGTTCAACGGCAAGTGCAACCTGCGCTTCGACGATACCAACCCCGCCAAAGAAGAAACCGAATACGTCAACTCCATCATGGAAGACGTCCGCTGGATGGGCTTTGAGTGGGATGCGCTCTTCTACGCCTCGGACTACTTCGACCAGCTCTACGCCTGGGCCGTGCAACTCATCAAAGACGGCAAAGCCTACGTCTGCGACCTGACCCCCGAAGAAGTCCGCGCCACCCGCGGCACCACCACTGAACCCGGCACCCCCAGCCCGTACCGCGACCGCTCCGTCGAAGAAAACCTTGACCTGTTCGAACGCATGCGCGCCGGCGAGTTTCCCGATGGCGCCCGCACCCTCCGCACCAAAATCGACATGGCCTCGCCCAACTTCAACATGCGCGACCCGGTCATGTACCGCATCCTCCACGCCGAACACCACCGTACCGGCGACAAGTGGTGCCTCTACCCGATGTACGACTACACCCACGGGGAAAGCGACTCCATCGAAGGCATCACGCACTCCATTTGCACCCTCGAATTCGAAGACCACCGCCCCCTCTATGATTGGTACGTCGAAAACCTCGGGATCCACCATCCTCAGCAGATCGAGTTCGACCGCCTCAACCTCACCAACACCCTTCTCAGCAAGCGCAAACTTCTCCTCCTCGTCCAGAAAGGCTACGTCTCGGGCTGGGACGACCCCCGCATGCCCACCCTCTCCGGCATGCGCCGCCGCGGCTACACCCCGGAAGCCATCCGCAACTTCTGCGCCAACATCGGGGTCTCAAAAACCAACGGCGTCATCGAATTCGGCCTCCTCGAACACTTCCTGCGCGAAGACCTCAACCGTCGCGCCCTCCGCGCCATGGCCGTCCTCGAGCCGCTCAAAGTCGTCATCACCAACTACCCCGAAGACCAGGTCGAGTACCTCGAAGCCATCAACAACCCCGAAGACGACTCCGCCGGCGTCCGCCAGGTCGCCTTCTCGAAGGTCCTCTATATTGAACAGGAAGACTTCCGCGAAGTGCCCCCAAAGAAGTACTACCGCCTCTCGCCCGGCACCGAAGTCCGCCTCCGTTACGCCTATTTCATCCGCTGCACCGACGTCATCAAAAATCAGGCCGGCGAAGTGGTCGAAGTCCACTGCACCTACGACCCCGCCTCCAAAGGCGGCAACTCCCCCGATGGCCGCAAGGTGAAATCCACCATCCATTGGGTATCCGCCGCCCACGCTATCGACTGCGAAGCCCGCCTCTACGACCAGCTGATGCTCGAAACCACCGGCGAAGAGTCCGCCGCCTCCGACTTCACCGCACAGCTAAATCCCGCCTCACTCGTCATCCCGCCCCTGGCCAAGGTCGAACCCAGCGTCGCCGGCGCCACTCCCGGAACCAAGTATCAATTCGAACGCGTCGGCTACTTCTGCGTCGACCGGGATTCTACCCCCGAGCGGCCCGTCTTCAACCGCACCGTAAAACTCCGCGACTCCTGGGCCAAAATCGACAAAACGCAAAACAACTAGCGCCTATTCGTTCACCAGCTCCCGAAACCGCCGCAGCACCTTCTTCACATAACCCCGCGTCTCCCGGTACGGTGGAATCCCGCCGTACCGGTCCACCGCCCCCGCCCCCGCGTTATACGCCGCCAACGCCAGCGCTAACCCGTTGGGCCTACCCTCGTACTTCGTCACCAGCATATCCAGCAGCCGCGCTCCACCCTCCACGTTCTGCGCCGGATCATGCGCATTGACTCCCAAATGCCGCGCCGTCTGCGGCATCAACTGCATTAACCCAATCGCCCCCACCCGGCTCCGCGCCCGCACCTGGTAGCCCGACTCCACCTCCATCACCGCCTGAATCAGCTCCGGCCGCAGGTTATGCCTCCCGGCGTTGGGGCCAATCAAACGGGCCACGGGCTCCGGCACCTCTTTGCCGGGCACAAATTCCCCGCCCGCCGCCACCGGCGCCAGGGCCACCTCCGATGCGTCAATTACCAACGAATTCCCACCCACCCGCAAAAACAGCGTTTCGCCCTCCCGCACCAGACTCTCATAGCCAATCCGCTGCCCGTTCTTCAACACCAGCACACTCGACGACACCTCCCCGCCCGCCGCGCCCAGCGCCAACAGGCCGCACAGGCCCAGAACTCTCACCATTCCCCTATCATGGCCGCGTCGTGGTCACACGTAAATCGGCCAAAAACCTTATTGAGACCAGCGCCAAGCCCAAATCACTAGCCCTCTACTCCGTCCCCAGCCGATACACCATCTCCAGCCGCTGCAACACACCCCGCACCCAACTTCGCCCTACTCCCCACGGAAGTAGACTCGTACGACCGCTCCAGCCTGACCTCCCCCCGCGCCGCCTGCGCGCCGACATAAAACTTTAGCCCCGGTAGATCCCGCATCCGCGGCCGCCACGTGTCCAGCTCAAGCAAACTCGTCCTCACGCTCCCCGAGAATCCCGGCTCCGTCCGTATCCCGGGCCAGTCCCCGAAATCGTACGAGATCTCCGCGTCAGAAACCCCAGCCCGCATCGGCCCCTTCTGCGACCGCAGAAAACTCGCAATGTCGCCGTGATGGTACAGCGAATCAAGACGCCTCGGGACGTTCTGCCGGCTCGAGCGATTCGCCATCCCCACCTGAAACACGCCGCCCCACTGCATCATCGCCCCCACCGTCAACACCGGCGCCACGGCATCCAACAAACCGTACACCAAATTCCCGTCCGCCACCCCGCAACCAGCCCCAAAACCGCCAACGAAAAACCCAAAAGCCCCACAAATGGGGCAATATACACACGCGGCCGAGGCGCCGCCAACCCCACCAAAGCCCCCGCAAGCGCCGCGCTGAACACCGGCCGCTTCCCCCGCACCGCCCGCAACAGACACAACACCAACCACGGCAGCCATCCCGTCCCAGCCATTACGCAAACATGGCAGCCTCAAAAAGCGACCAGACTCCCCCGGGGGCATCCGCAAGTGACGCCACTCCGCGACGGTCGCCAGTCGAAAACAATACCAGGCAGCAACAGGAACATCGGCTGCGCAATTCGTTTCATAGCACTCCGTCACACCCTATCGCGCCCCGCCCCTCGCCTGCCAACGGGCCTGGCCCCTCAATTGCTTGAACCAAAGGGAACCATTATGAACGCAACCATCACCCCCAACCAGATCCACGAGCTTCTCCAGCCCCAAGTCGGGCCCTGCCTTTCGGTCTATCTGGCCACTCACCGCCGCCACCCCGAAAATCAGCAGGACCCCATCCGCTACAAGAACCTCGTCAAGCAACTCGAGACCACTCTCTCCACCCACTACCCCAACGCGAACGCCGCCAGCCTCCTCGCCCCCTTCCTCGCCCTCACCCACGAGGCCCCCTTCTGGACCCACTCCTGGGATGGCCTCGCCGTCCTCGGCAACGCCGCCGGATTCCGCACCATCAAGCTTCAACGCCCCGTGCCCGCCGTCGCCACCGTGGCCACCAGCTTCCATCTCAAACCCCTGCTCCGCATCCAGCAATCAGCCGAACGCTACCAAATCCTCGCCCTCAGCCGCCGCGAAATCCGCCTCTTTGACGGCAACCGCGACCAGCTCGACGAAGTTGCCCTTGCCCCCGGCGTCCCCGCCAACATCAAAGAAGCCCTCGGCGACGAACACACCGAACCCCACGAAACCGTCGCCTCCTACGGCGGCGCCGCCCTCGGCTCCCACATGCGCCACACCCAGGGCACCAAAGCCGACGAAGCCGACATCGACGAAAAGCGCTTCTTCCGCGCCGTCGACCGCGCCATCCTCGAACACCACTCCCGTCCCGCCGGCGTGCCCCTCATCCTCGCCGCCCTCACCCAGTACCACACCCCGTTCCGCGACGTCAGCCACAACCCCTTCCTCCACGCCCACGGCATCGAGGCCGATCCCTGGGCCCTCACCACCGCCGAACTCTGCCAGCGGGCCTGGAAGGTCATCGAACCCGAATTCCGTGTCCGCCTCAAAAAACACGCCGAAGCCTACGGCGCCGCCCACGCCCGCGCCCTCGGCTCCGACGACTACCAATACGCCGCCGACGCCGCCGCTGCCTCTCGCGTCGATACCCTCCTCGTCGAAGCCGACCGTCTCATCCCCGGCCCGAACGGCGACGATCTGCTCGACGACCTCGCCGAACTCGTCCTCCAGCGCGGGGGCCACGTCGTCGTCGTCCCCGCCGCGGACATGCCCACCTCCACGGGCCTCGCCGCCACCTTCCGCTTCTAAGCGGTCAACTCGGCCAGGTCCAGCAGATAGCCGCGCTTGCCGGCGTTCACGCCGCGAGTGCGGCCCACCGTGCACTCCACGCCCTCAGTCTCGTGGATATGCCCACTAAAAAACCGCTTCGGGCCGTGCTTCTCAATAAACTCCCTTACCGCCGGGCTCCCGAAATGCGCCCCTTCCTTCACCCCATCAAGCGGCGTATCCTTCGGCGGACAGTGGCAGATCAAAACCAGCGGCTGCAGCCCCGCAAAGGCCTCCAGCCGCTGGCTCAACTCCTGTTCGCTATACTCGCCCGGCGTGTTGAACGGCGTCCGGTTCGAATACCCCAACCCCGCCACCCGCACCCCGCCCATCTCCACCACCCGCCCGTGCAGCGCCGTAAAGCCAAACCGCGCACAGAAACCCGCAATGTCGGCCTCCGACTCATGGTTCCCCGGCAGCACGTACATCCGCTCGGCTCGCGGCTTCAGGATCTCGCCCATCACATCCAAGCCCCGAGCCCAACTCACCAGATCCCCCGCACACACATACGCGTCCGCCTCGGTCGCCATCAACCGCTCCAGCGCCCGCTTGTCGTTATGGATATCGGAGAAAACCAGCAGCTTCACTATTCCACCGACTCGAGATACGTATACCCGTGAATGCCGTCCTCATAGAACCGCAGCATCCGCCCGGCCTCTTCATACCCCAGCTTGCCCTCGCGCACCGCCTTCTCTACATCCTTCCGGAAGGCTTCAATCAACGCCTTGGCGCTAAACTGCACGTAGTCGAGCACCTCGCGCACCGTATCGCCGTTAATAACGTGATCGAGAATAATCTCCCCCGTCTCGCTCAACTGCACGTGCACGGCATTCGTATCGCCCAACAGGTTATGCAGGTCGCCCAGAATCTCCTGGTACGCCCCCACCAGAAACGCTCCCAGGTAGTACGTCGCCCCGCCATGGAACTCATGCAACGGCAGCGTGTTCTTCACATCGCGCCGGTCAATGAAGCGGTCAATCTTCCCGTCCGAGTCGCAAGAAATATCCCCCAGCACCCCGTGATGCGTCGGGTTCTGCTCCAACCGATGAATCGGCATCACCGGAAAAAGCTGCTTGATCGCCCAGCTGTCCGGCATGCTCTGAAACAGCGAGAAGTTGCAGAAATAGGTATCGGAAAGCATGCTCTCCAGCCCCTCTAACTCCTCCGGCAAATACTCGAGCTCCTTCGACAGCTTCAGAATCCGCCGGCAGATCGCCCAATACAGGTTCTCCGCCAAGCTCCGCTGCGCCAGCGGCAGATACCCCAGGCTGAACAGATTCAGCGCCGAATCCAGCGCCCCCTGCGCATCATGGAACGATTCCAGCAGATTCTTGGCCGAAATATTCCGAAACGTCTGATGCAGGTCGATCAGCGGTTGCTCACTCTCCTCGGAAATCTCGTTCGGAATCGCCTCTTCGCCAAAGCCACTCACCCCCAACACATTGAAGATCAGCATCGAATGGTAGGCCGCCACGGCCCGCCCGCTCTCACTGATGATCGTCGGATGCGCCACATCGGCCTCATCGCAGACGTTCTGAATGTGATAAACGACGTCGTTGGCGTACTCCTGCAGCGTGTAGTTCACGCTCGACTCAAAGTCCGTCTGCGACCCGTCGTAGTCGATCCCCAGCCCGCCGCCGACGTCAATATACTCGAGCCCCGCTCCGCTCTTCACCATCTCGGTGTAAATCCGCGCGGCTTCAATTACAGCGCCCTTAATCTGCCGGATGTTCGTAATCTGGCTGCCCAGATGGAAGTGCACCAGCTTCAGGCAGTCTTCCATACCCTCGCCCCGCAACTGCTCCAGCGCCCGCAGCGCCTCCGACACCGTCAACCCGAACTTCGACCGGTACCCGCCCGAACTCTTCCAACGCCCGCTCCCCCGGCTCGCCAGCTTCAGCCGGATCCCGATCGACGGCCGCACCCCCAACAGCTTGGCGTGCTTCAAAATCAGGTTCAGCTCAGTGTACTTCTCCACCACCGGCGTGATGTTGCGGCCAATCTTCCGCGCCATCATCGCCAGTTCAATGTACTCATCGTCCTTGAACCCGTTGCACAAAATCGGCGTTTGATTATCCGCAATCGCAATAACGGCCATCAACTCCGGCTTCGAACCCGCCTCGAGGCCATAACCAAACGGCCGGCCGTACTCGAAAACCTCCTCCACCACCTGCCGCTGCTGATTCACCTTAATCGGAAACACGCACCGGTAGTCGCCTTTGTAGCTGTGCTCGCTGATCGCCGTCCGGAACGCCGTATGCAAATCCGCCAGCCGGTTCTGCAGAATCTCGCCAAAACGAATCAGAATCGGTGGGTTGATGCCCCGCATCACCAGCGTGTCCACCAACTCTTTCAGGTCCACCCTCCGGCCCGCTTCCTTGTTCGGATGGACAAAAACATGCCCGTTGGCCCCGACGGAAAAATACCCTTTTCCCCACGCCGCCACGTCATACATCTCCGCCGCGTCCGTTGTCGTCCACCGTTCGGTGGCATCTTTTCTCTTCGGGCCGTCACTCATATTCAGGTTCAATAGTAGAGTTCCCTCGCAAAGTTTCAGTGTCCGACTATTAACACGGATGGGGCAAGCGGTTTTTCGTTACAAATAAAGGATGCCTATTCAACTCTCCGGAAAAGTCGCCCTCGTCACCGGCGCGAGCAAAGGTGTCGGACGCGGCATCGCCCTCGCCCTCGCCCGTCACGGCGCCACCGTCGTCGTCAACTACAACTCCGACGAACCCGGCGCCCGAGAAACCCTCAGCGCCATCGAAGCCGCCGGCGGCCGCGGCCTCATCCTCCAGGCCAGCGTCGCCTCCGCCCCCCAAATCGACCGCATGTTCGACCAGATCACCGAAACCTACGGCCGCCTCGACATCCTCGTCAACAACGCCGGCGTCCAAACCTGGAAAGCCCTCCTCGACCTCACCGAAGCCGACTGGGACCACGTCCTCGATACCAATCTCAAAGGCACCTTCCTCTGCACCCAACGCGCCGCCGCCCTCATGAAGAACCAAGGCGCCGGCCGTATCCTCCACATCGGCTCCGGTTGCAACAAAGTCGCCTTCCCCCATCTCGTCAACTACACCGCCAGCAAAGGCGGCATTGAACAGTTCACCAAGGTCGCCGCCGTCGAACTCGGCAAGTTCGGCATCACCGTCAACTGCGTCGCACCCGGCGCCATCGAAGTCGAACGCACCAAGGAAGAAGCCGGAGACTACGCCGGCACCTGGGCTGCCGTCACCCCGCTCGCCCGCGTCGGCACCCCGGAAGATGTCGCACGCGCCGTGCTCTTCTTTGTAAGCGACCTCGCCGACTTCGTCACCGGCCAGACCCTTTACGTCGATGGCGGCCTATTTGCCAAGCCCCACTGGCCCTATCCCGTGTAGCTTCAGCTTCTCGAGCGCCCTCTCGCCCTCCGGCGTATTCAGCTCCCAATACTTCATCCGCTCACTCGCCAGCATAACGGCCTTCACTCCCTCGCTCGTCTCGTAGCGGACCACCCGCCGTGGCGCGGCCTTCTCCACCCAGTACGCCCGCCACCGCTTGCCCACCGTCATCCGGTACTCTTCGAGCCCCTCGCCCCCCTCCCGCCGCGTCAACTCCACCTCTTCCCACCGCGCCGGGCCCTCCCTAAACCGCGAAACCTGCAGCGCCAGCATCATCGACGCCTTCCGCACCTCGCCAGGCTTCATCACCGGCCGCGCCATCCCGCGCGCCCACAGCATCAAGGTATCTTCGCTGATCCCCAGCTCCGGATACCGCACCAGCACCTCCTGGTCCCCCTCCCCGTCGAAGTAGCTGTGGCTCTCAACGCGAACCGCCGATTCGTTGAAGATCGCCGACTTAAACAGGTTCCCGCACCACTCCTGGCTCGACCACGTCACCTTCGTAGGCGCCCCGGCCGGCCGCCCGTTCGCCGGCACGAGCGCCACAAACGCCGAAAGCTGCAGATTGTAATCATAAATCCCGGTCTGAAAATCTTCGACGAGATTCAGCTTCATCACCGGAAACTCGTCGTTCCTCGGCCGCACCCCGGGGTCGCTCTTCACCCGCGCCGAATTGGCAAACGTCTCGGCCACCGTAATCGCCACCGCCGTCCCCTTCCGCGGCACCCCATAGCGCGGATAGGTCAACTCGTAGCTCGTCAACTCCGCCTGCCCATCGCCCCACGTCTTCCAGAACGTCGCGTCATAAGCCGGCGAATCCGGCGAAGTCACCACCTTCGGCTTTTCCGGACCCCGCCCACAACCCGCCAGCAGCACTAGACTCAACAGCCAGACCTTCATGATCCGCTCCTCACCTTCCACAATATCTGACGAACCATCCCCTGCCACTGCACCGCATCCCGCTGCCCCAACCCCATCCGCCGCACCAGCCGCCGCAGCTTCAAATCCGTCGACTCCGCCACCCGCTCCTGCACGTACCCGCTCTCCTCAAGCGCCGCCCGCAACAAGCCCGTCAACCGGTCCACCTCCGCCATCGAAGCCGCCCGCTGCTCCCGCCCCCCAACCTCCTTCCAGCCCCCGTCCCGCACCAACTCATACAACGTCACCGCCACCGCCTGTCCCAGATTCATCGACCCGTGCGGCTCCCGGGTCGGAATCCGCGTCAGAAAATGGCAGTAGCTCATCTCCTCATTCGACAACCCGAACTTCTCCGACCCAAACAGCAGCACCGTCGGCCCCCCGTGCCTCCGAATTCGCCGTGCCGCGTCCTCCAACCGGTACAGCGGCAGCTGCATCTCCCGCTTCTCTACCGACGACGTTCCCACCACCAACGTCCCATCCCCCACCGCTTCCGCCAAACTCCCGTACTCCCGCGCCCCCGCCAACACCTCCCCAGCGTGCGTTGCCGACTTCGCCTCCTCCACCGCCACCCGGTAGGCATCTACCAATCGCAAGTCCGTCAACCCGAAATTACTCATCGCCCGCGCCACCGCCCCAATGTTCA
The DNA here is from genome assembly GCA_026393985.1 of Acidobacteriota bacterium. Taxonomy (GTDB): domain Bacteria; phylum Acidobacteriota; class Terriglobia; order Bryobacterales; family Bryobacteraceae. The sequence continues at coordinate 31,387 of JAPKZB010000062.1, read as the reverse complement.
AAGGATTGCGCGGACTCGCCAAAACCACCCGAAACAAAGCAGGATTCAAGTCCCCAGTGTAAACTGCCAAGATGCGTCGCTGCGTTCTCCTCCTCCTCGCCCTACCCCTCGCCGCCGAAACCCTCGTCCTCGGTCACCGCGGTTGCCGCGCACTCCGCCCCGAAAACACCCTCGCCGCCTTCGAATACGCCCTCGCCGTCGGCGCCGACATCCTCGAACTCGATGTCGTCGTCACCCAGGACAATCAACTCGTTGTTCACCACGACCTGGAGCTGAACGGCCGCCCCGTCCACACCCTCACCCTCGCCGAAGTCCGTGCCTTCGACCGCGGCGCCACCCCCAGCCCCAACTTCCCGCGCCAAAAACTAATCCCCGGCGAACGCATCCCCACGCTCCCCGAAGTTCTCACCTTCGCCAAACAGCGCCAAGCCCGCCTCATGATCGAAACCAAAGTCGACCCGGCCATCGACCCCCAATGGTTCGCCGCCGCCCTCCATCACCACCTCACGCAGCACGGCGTCACCAACCAGGTAATCGTCCAAAGCTTCGATCACCGCACCCTCCACGCGCTGCACAAGCTCGCCCCAAAGATGCCCCTGGTGCTGCTCAACCCCCGCCAGAAGCTCCCCGACTACATCACCCCCGCCCGCGCCCTCGGCCCCAAGGCCATTCAGATGGTCAACGTCACCATCATCGACGCCGCCATCGTCAAAACTCTCAAAGATGCCGGCATCCCTGTCTACTCGGGCACTACCGACGACCCCGCCCAATGGCGCCGGCTGATCGAACTCGGGGTCGATGGCATCCTCACCGACGACCCCGCGGCACTGCGCCGCCTGCTGCCCCGTTAAATATCCAGGTTCCGCACGTCCAGCGCATTATCTTCAATAAACTTGCGCCGCTGCTCCACATCTTCACCCATCAGCGTCGAGAAGATCTGATCCGTCTCCACCAGGTCCGCCAAATCCACCCGCAGCAGCGTCCGCGCCTCGGGATTCATTGTCGTCTCCCACAACTGCTCGGCGTTCATCTCACCCAAGCCCTTGTAGCGAGTCACCGCCGCATCTCGCATACCTTCCGCCTTCAGATAATCCAGCAGATCCGCCCAGTTTGTCTTGATCTCCCGCCGCTCCCCCTTGCTCACGTTAAACGGCGGCTGGTTATACTTCGCCAGCAGCTTCGCCACCGTCCGCAGCCGCCGATACTCCGGAATCACGGCCAAGTCAACGCCAACTTCCCGCTCCGCATTGGTCGGATCAAAGAAACTCACGCTCCAAGAGGCATGTACCTCGTCCTGCCGCAGTTGCACACCAGGAATCTTCGCCTCGACCATCGGGTTGTACAAACCCTCCACATTGGCCTTGTCCTGGTAGTCCGCCTTCGTATCAAGCGGTAGCTCCGGCCGCGCCAGAATCTCCACCACCCGCGGATCCCGCACGCGCCGCTCCAACCGCTTGAACAACTGCTGATGCTCATCAAGCGACATCAGAAAGTTCCGCAGCTCCGCCCCTTCAAGCTTGTCGGAACCGTACTCCACCGTCATGTTCTCGGTAGCCCGGCGCAAAATCTCTTTGGTGAACTCTTTATCGTCTTTGATGTACTTCTCGTTCTTGCCTTTCTTGATCCGGTACAACGGCGGCTGCGCCACGAAAACGTGGCCCCGCGTAATCAACTCCTGCATATGCCGGAAGAAGAATGTCAGCAGCAGCGTCCGGATATGCGAACCATCCACGTCCGCGTCCGTCATGATGATGATCTTGTGGTACCGTAGCCGCGCGATGTCAAAATCCGCCGCCCCAATCCCGGTCCCGATCGCCGTAATCATGTGCCGGATTTCGTCGTGGCCCAGCATCTTGTCGTACCGGGCCTTCTCCACGTTCAGAATCTTACCCTTCAACGGCAAAATCGCCTGGAACTTCCGGTCCCGTCCGCTCTTTGCGGTGCCGCCGGCTGACTCCCCCTCAACCAGGTAGATCTCGCACCGCTCCGGATCCTTCTCCTGACAGTCAGAAAGCTTACCCGGCAATCCACCCGAGTCCAGAGCACCCTTGCGCCGTGTCAGGTCCCGCGCCTTCCGGGCCGCCTCGCGCGCCCGCTGCGCGTCAATAGCCTTCGAAACAATGCGCTTCATCACCGCCAGGTTTTTATCGAAATACTCCCCCAGCTTCTCGTTGATCAAGCCCGTGACAAATCCCGAAACATCACTATTCAGCTTGCCCTTGGTCTGCCCTTCAAATTGCGGCTGTGGCAGCTTCACGCTCACCACCGCCGTCAACCCTTCGCGCACGTCGTCCCCGCTCAGGTTCTCTTTGACGTCCTTAAATAGCCCCGCCGCCTGGCCCGCTGCGTTAATCGTCCGCGTCAGCGCGCTACGAAATCCACTCAGGTGCGTGCCTCCATCCACCGTGTTGATGTTGTTCGCGAAGCTGAAAACCGTCTCCGTATAGGCGTCGTTATACTGCAGCGCCACCTCCACGGTCAGCTTCCCGCCGTTTGGCAGGTCGCGGTCGCCTTCAAAGTAGATCGGCTTATCGTGCAGTACCGCCTTCGACTTGTTCAAATGCTTAATGAACTCGGCAATGCCACCCTCGTAGTGGAACTGCTGGGCGTGCACCGGATCCTGCCGCTCGTCCGACAGGTTAATCGTAATGCCCTTATTCAAAAAGGCGAGCTGCCGCAGCCGCGCCGCTAGCGTGTCGAAGTTGTACGTCGTCACGTCCATGATGGTCGTGTCCGGCTTAAACGTCACCTTCGTGCCGGTCCGCTTCAGCGGCACCTTGCCGCCCTGCCTCAGCGGTGCCAGCGGAATCCCTTTCTCATACTCCTGCGTCCAGACGTGCCCTTCGCGCCAAACCTCAAGCTCAAACCGCTCCGACAATGCGTTTACGCAGCTCACGCCCACGCCGTGCAACCCGCCCGAAACCTTATACGTGTTCGAGTCGAACTTGCCGCCCGCATGCAGCTTCGTCAAAACCACCTGCGCGGCCGACACACCCTCTTCGGCATGAATCCCCACCGGGATCCCGCGTCCGTTATCCTGGACCGAAATCGAGTTATCACTGCGGATGACGACGTCAATCGTGTCGCAATACCCGGCCAACGCCTCGTCCACTGAGTTATCCACTACCTCGTAGACCAGGTGATGCAGACCCTGCTCGCCGGTGGAACCGACGTACATCGCCGGACGCAGGCGTACCGCCTCGAGTCCCTCCAAAACCTTAATGCTGCTGGCGCCGTAGTCGTTCGAGTTGGGGTTGGGGTTAGAGCTCATCAAATCCTCATGGGCATCACAATGTAGCGATAGTTCAACGTCCCATCGCTCACCGGCCGCAATTCTCCGGCGCTAGCCGAGTCCTTGAACAAAAATTGAACGTTATCCTCGCTGCTCGCCCGCAGGAAATCGAGCATATAGGCAGCGTTAAAACCAATCTCGACGTTCGGGCCCTCATAGGTCGCCGTCAGCGTCTCCTCACTCTCGCCCGTATCCGACAAGGAAGAGTGCAACTTTAATTCGCCCGGGAACGCGCCCACCTTTATCGCCCGCGACCGCTCATCGGAAAACTGCATCACCCGCTCCAGCGACGCCTTCAGCTCGTCGCGGCTCAATGTCACGTTCTGCGGATGATCCTTCGGCAGTACCCGCTCAAAGTCCGGGAAGTTGCCCGTCAGCTTACGGCTCAGCAGCAGCCGGTCCCCAATCTGGAAGAACAGATGGTTCTCATCGCCGGCAAACAGCAGCTTGGCGTCATCACTCGCCTCGGCCGCCAGGCGCGCCAGCTCACCCATCGCCTTGCGCGGCAGTAGCGCCCGGAACGATTGATCCGGCGCAAAGCCCTCAATCTCCATCGGGCACTCCACCATGGCCAGCCTATGGCTGTCCGTCGATACCATCGTCAATCCCTGCGCCTTGACGACCAACAACGCACCGTTCAGCGTAAACCGGCTCTCCTCGGCCGAAATCGCGAAAATCGTCCGCGCAATCATCGCCGCCAGCCGCTTCACTGGCAACTCCGCCAGCAACTGCGGCATCTCCGGCAGCTCAGGATAGCTCTCCCGGCTCATTCCCGCCATCCGCGTCTTCGACCGGCCAGCCGTTATCGAAGCCCACTGGTTGTCGCCAAACTTGATCGCAATCTCACCGTCCGGTAGCAGCCGTACGTAGTCCAACAACTTTTTGGCCGGAATCGTACCCGTACCCGCCTTCTTCACCTTCGCCGGACACCCGCACCGGATCCCCAACTCCAAATCCGTCGCCGTCAAGGACAACCGGTCGCCCTCAGCCTCGAGCAACACGTTCGACAGAATCGGAATAGTGGACTTCTTTTCCACCACACCCTGTGACAGGCCCAGTTCCCGGACCAGATCGGCTTTGCTGACTGTGAATTCCATAAATTAGACCGTTATTTCTATAACCGGATTCGTAGGCGCTGTGGAAATGTGGAATCCTTTCTAAATTGTACAAAATTAAACTGCTTCCTGCTCAGCTAACCAGTGGATTGCCCAGAGGAGAAACCTGGATAACCCACCCCCGCCCCCAACTCCCACAGCCTTCCACCGGATATTCTCCCCCCCATCTGTGGAAAACTATCGTAAATATCTTTAAATCGTATCAGTTAAGCTGTGGAGCAGCCTGTTCAAATCTCCGTCCCGCTGCCGCAATTTCTCAATCTTTTGCACCGAATGCAACACCGTCGTATGGTGCTTGCCCCCAAAGTAGCGTCCAATCTCCGGCAACGAAGACGGCGTCATCTCCTTGGCCAGGTACATCGCCACCTGCCGAGGGTAGGCAATGTTCTGCACATTCGTCTTCAGCTTCAACTGGCCAGGCTGCAGATTGAACCGCTCGGCTACCGCCCGCACTATTAAGTCAATGGTCACCCGTCGCTCCCCGCCCCCGGAAAGTTGCTTCAAAACCTGCTGCGCCATCCCCAGCGTAATCGGCGAATCCATCACCGAACTGTAAGCCACCAGCTTCACCAGCGCGCCCTCCAGCTCCCGTACGTTCGACTTCGTCTTCGTCGCGATATAGATCCGCGCGTCCTCGGGCAGCTGAATCCCCTCCGCCTCGGCCTTCTTGTCCAGAATCGCCATCTTCGTTTCCAGATCCGGCGGCTGCACGTCCACCATGAGCCCCCACTCAAACCGACTCCGCAATCGGTCAGTCAATCCCTGCGTTTGCTTCGGCGGCTGGTCCGAACTCAGTACAATCTGCTTCCCGTTCTCGTGCAGCGCATTGAAGGTATGGAAAAACTCCTCCTGCGTCCGCTCTTTATTCGCCAAAATCTGAACATCATCCACCAGCAGAATATCCGCCGTCCGGTAGTGCTGATGGAACGTTGACATGCGGTCCGTCTTGATACAGTCGATCATCTCGTTCATGAACTTCTCGCTCGACGTGTAAATGATCTTCATCGAAGCGTGGCGTTCCGCCAGCGTCCGACCGATCGCGTGCATCAGATGGGTCTTGCCCATCCCGACCCCGCCATAAATGAACAATGGGTTGTACCGCTCCGCCGGATTGTCCGCTACCGCCTTAGCCGCGGCATGCGCAAACTGATTACAACTCCCCACTACAAAACTTGAAAAGCTATACTTCGGGTTCAGCGCACTCACCGATCCTTCCGCCGCGCCTCCCTGCACCGCCCCCACCGCCGGCCCCGCCCCCGCCACCTCATACTCAACCCGGCTGATATCCAACCCCAGAGCTTGAATTGCCACCGCAACATGCTCGGCATACTCCTGCTCCATCCAAACCTTGGTTGCCTCGCTTGCTACCCGTACAACCAGCCGGCTACCTACCTGTCCCTGCTGCTGCGTCGGCGCCAGCCAATTCTGGAAACTCTCGACACTCAACCTGTTGGCGAGCTGATCCTTAATCTGATCCCAAACCGTCATAGTACTGTCTCTCTCTCAAGCGCCCAAACGCACAGATGCACGTTTCCCACACGTTTCCCACATCCTGTGGAAAACTACACCAAAGACTTGCAGTAGCGTTGAAAAACGCTTGGAGGGACCTGTCCCGGCAGCGTGGCAAGAACCATTCAAATGCTAAGCGGAACCTCAGAATAACACAGCGATCCGCTCCCAAGACAAGCGTTTTATGAACAAATAAATCCTTTAAAATCAACAACAAGACAATTCAAAATCCTTTTGTTTTCATTTTTTAACTACCCCAATTCCATCACCCAACTAGGGTATTCCCACAACATCTGGTGGTGCCATCAGACCCTCGGCCCAACCTCTGGCGTAGGCCTGAAGAAAACACCATACCCCGTCTACGACAAATGCTGTATAGCGCTGCGTGGTCAACTACGGCACCCCATTTTCCGCCTCCGCCTCCGCTCCCCATCCCTCCGATGGTTCTAGAACCTCTACCATCCATCCCCCCACCCTACTCCCCCCAACCGCAGGACTACCCTTACCCCCAACAGCGCCCTCCCGTACCCGTCCGACCCTCCTTTTTTCCCAACGCACTCACCGCCCGCCACATCTTGACACCATGGCTGCCGCGTGAGACACTGATTCTCGTCGCACTAAGCGGGAGTAACTCAGCTGGTAGAGTGCAACCTTGCCAAGGTTGATGTCGCGAGTTCGAATCTCGTCTCCCGCTCCATTCCTTTCACGGCTTCCCGCCATGAAATTTGTCTTCGGCCTCTTGGTCGCCTCCCTCGCCAGCGCCCAGTCCTGGGAGAATCTTTTTGATGGCGCCACCTCTAAAGGCTGGCTCGAAGTGACCGGCGCCACCTTTCCGCCCTCCTGGACCATTGAGGACGGCTGCCTCAAAACCGTACCTAACCCGCAGAATATGCAGGACTTAAGGACTGTGGCTTCGTTTCGCTATTTTGAGTTTCGCTTCGAGTGGAAACTCGCCCCTGGCGGCAACTCCGGCGTAAAATACCGGATCGAAAAAACCGACCGCTGGCAGCGTCCCAGCGAATCCGGCTACCAAGCGCGCGCCCGCGGGCCCGAATACCAGCTCCTCGACGATCCTCAGGCCCCGCCCCAACAACGCACCGGTGCCCTCTACACCGTCCATGCCCCAGAACTCCGGACCTATCCCGCACCCGGCGTCTTCCACGAATCCCGCATCCTCGTCCTCCCCGACCACGTCGAGCACTGGCTCGACGGAGAACGCATCCTCACCTATCCGCTCGCCTCCCCGCCCAAAGAATCGTTCCTATCGCTGCAAAACCACAACTCCGTCGTCTGGTTCCGTAACCTCCGCATCCGCCGCCTCGACCCCGCGCCTTAGCTGCGAACCAGACCGTCCACCATTGGACGCACCGTATCGAAATCGCCCCCTCCGCCCCGCGCATCCGCTTCCGCTCTCCCGCGATCCGGTCCGCCACGCTTGGCACCACCTTCGAATCGGCCCCCATTCGCCTCACGCCCCGCCGCAACCCCCAGCCCAAGCAAAGCCTCCGGGGAACCGCCTCGCAACCTGGATCCATCGCTTACATACCATCTCAACCACCACTCACCGCATCCCCGGCCGCCCAACAGGCTACTCACCGCCAATCCGAAGCCCCGCTACTCCTACCGAAACTCTTTCAAATGCTACCCGTCTGCGGACAAATTACCCAGCCCATCCAACGAAAAACCCAACGAGACGCAACGGCTACCAAACCTGCGAAGTAAAAGGACCCCTTGAGCCAGCCCCCTCACGTAATCTGGCCCCAGCCTTACCTCCCGAGCCTGCACCACCGCATAAGAGCTCGGCGGACCAGTCCGCCCTCTCCGGCAACGGGCCATCTACTGCTCAATTTGCTCCGAAGGCGCCAGCCCCGGCGCGGGCCGCATATTGGTCATCCGACCGTTTCGTGGCCGATCATCCGAAACCAGTACCGCTGGTCTGGCAGCATGCCGCCCGCGCCGCCTCAAGCAGCCCAACGTCCCGATCCCCTCCATACCCACCGCGTTCGCCGCCGCCCCAAGGGCAACCTCGGCACAATCGCCTTATCGACCGGCTGCAACTCCTTACCGAGCAACGCCAGGTCGAAGTCGGGAATCCGGGTCCCTTCGGACGTCAGCGGGATGTCCCGGTAGCCAGCTCCCCACAGGTCACAGCCGCCCCGATGATGAGCCGGTTGCCGCGCTCAATCAGGTCGGGCACCCGCAGCACGCCCACCTGTTCGAGACAGTCGTCGTAATGCAGGGAAACGGAGGATTAAGGGAATTCGACCTCAGGGGCCGCCTTGACGAGTACCTCGGCAAGCGTAGCCTACGGTGGCCGTGTACCCACCGTAGGGAAACGGGACCGCGGTGCTCGTGATGGAGTTCTTCATCGGAGCAGCCGCGTAGCTGGGACGCCGACTACGGTCATCCCGGCTGTGATATCGCGGATGACTACGCCGCCCGCCCCGACGGTGGCCCAGGGGCCGATAGTGACGCCGGGAATCGCCGCCGAACCGGCGGCGAGGAAGGCCCCTTCGCCGACGGTCACGTTGCCGGCGAGGTGGCACCCGGGCGCGATATGGGCGCAGGCGCCGATGTGGTTATCGTGGTCGATCGAGGAGCTGGTATTAAGGATGGCGCCATCTTCGATGGTGGAGCAAGTATTGACGACGGCTCCTGGCATGATAGCGATGGCAACCCCTAACTTGGTGCGGGGGGAGAGGATGGCGTAGCGGCTGATGGCGTTGGGAAGGGTGAAACCAAGTTGGTGGAGGTCGGCAAGCATGCGGAGGCGGACTCGATTGCTGCCGATCGCAGGGAAGGCATGGGTGATTCCGCCGGCGAGCAGCTGCGCGAGTTGGCTGTCGTTGCCGAGGTAGGGGTAATGAAACAGGGTCTCCGTGGGCGAGAGTGCGGTGAAGCCCGCGATTTCAAACGAAGAGCACTCTTCGAAAATTTCCGCGACGACTTTCGCGTGGCCGCCGGAACCGAGAATGACGAGGCGAGGCTTGGACATGCGCCGTTTTTCACTCTAGCATGGAGACCTGTGTATACTGATAGATGAGTGGTTGGAGAGCCACCCTAGCTCAGTTGGTAGAGCGGCTGATTCGTAATCAGCAGGTCGCCAGTTCGATCCTGGCGGGTGGCTCCAGAGTTTTCAAGAGTTTACGGGCGATTCGGCAATAGGCTGAATCGCCCTTTTCGCTTCTATCGAGGGTCTATCGAGGGTTTCCTGCACGAAAATAGGACCGTATAGGTTGATCGAGGTTCGCCCGGTGTCAAGCGGACCGAGGCGTGTGGCATCATGAACATTCAACGTTCAAATGCCCTTCACCGAGAAAACCGCCTGCACGCCGCTTCCTCTTGACCCGGCAGGCTTCAACCAAAATGCTGTGATTCCGTTCGGCTGTACGGTGAAGCACATCCAATCGGCCATGCAGGAGTTCACCGACTTCCTTGGGTTCCTTAACGGGCAAATGAACACGCGGAAACTTCCGCGCCTTGAAACGATGCTGATGCCCGCAAACTTCAGCAGCATCGTTGGCGAGTTCATGAGTTCCACGATTCCGAAGCATTGCGCCGGACTTGTCAAGAACCGATACCACAACGGCCACCCGGACCTGATCCCGTCCAAACGGTTCGACGGCGACATGTGTCAGCACGGAAGCGACGGCATTGAGATCAAGGGTTCGCGCTACCTCAAGGCCTGGCAGGGACACAACCCGGAGGACACGTGGCTGATGGTGTTTGTGTTCGATAGCAACCGGCCCGTCGATGAGGGCAAGGGCGTTCCGCTGAAGCCGTTCAGCTTCCGCATGGTGGTTGGCGCGGAACTGACGAAGGATGATTGGTTGTTCGCCGGGCGGTCCGAAACCAGCAGGCGAACCATAACGGCCAGCATCACCAATTCCGGGCTTCAGAAGATGATGAACAACTGGATCTATAAGGATGCTGCGTTGCGGGCCGGTGCGCCGGTTCCGGTTGCAGATTGACGCGGGCGATTACAGCAGGCTCAACTGGCCCGCGCCCGTCATCGGCGTCTTGATGCAAGCGAGTCCGGGCGCGGACTGCTTGCTCATTTCGTAGTAGTCCACATGGCGTTCCGTCCCGATGCACAGGAGTCCGGTTGCCTCGGCAGCAGCAACGGTTGAGCCGGACCCGCTGAACGGATCAATGATGATGCCCTCACCGAGTGGTAGGGCCGCGTGGACGATCTGACGCAGGAGCGATTGCGGCTTCAAGCTCGGGTGGTCCGCAATGTCGCGTTCCCGGCGTGGCGTGCGTTCGCTGTTGATGACATCCTCGAACGGCGAATCATCCGCCGTCCTCCGTAGCCCGCCCGTCTGATACTCCCGTAGGCAGTCGCTGACCTTCATGCCCGAGGGCATCGGCTTGCGGAAGATCCCCCACGGTTCGTAGCAACCACGCGGCAACGAGCAGACGCCCGGAAACTCTTCTTCTGCGTTCTTGGGCCGGTCACCGCCTCGGAGCGTGCGCACGATGCGGACCAGTTGTGTGCGGAACTCTAGCCCGCCGTCAATCAGGGCCGTGAAGACAAGCTGCGACAAGAAGGCGTTGCTGGCAACGAATACGTGCCCGCCCGGCCGCAACGCATGGAGAACAACCTTGGCCCACTCGATGAAGAACCGCCGCAGGTGTTCCCGCTCCTTGTCGTTCAATGCGGTGAAGCGTGGCAGTGGCGCACGCTCGTGCCCATCGAAGGACGGCGGGATGCGCCAGATGCCGCCGTTGCCGTTGGAGCGTTTCTCCAATTGATCGAAGTCGTATTCCTTGACGCCATAGGGCGGGTCCGTCACCACGGCGTGGATGCTGTTCGCAGGAATCCGGCTAAGGTACTCGAAGCAATCCGCGTGGACGATCATCGAGCGCCCAACGCTGAAGTGCTGATAGTCGAGCGCCAGCGGTTCAAGGTCTGTTTTGGTATCGACGGGCGTGGCCACTGGCACACTACTCTCTTCGGCAGATGTTCGCCGGTTTTTGCCCGATTTTGCGCGGGCGATTTGGGTGCCAGAAGCTTGCGGCATAATCTCCAGAGCCTTAAGTATAAGCTTTGGCACTGGTTGTACGCCTCTGGCCTCAAGCCTCAAGTTCGACATCATCAATGCAGGCCGGGCGCTTCATGTTGTCCGTCGCGTTCACCCACGGCGCGGTGGAGTAGACGGCATGGGTAAAGCGCTCAAGCGCCATGCATCGCCAATCACCAGGGCCGTCCCGATGGGTTAAGCCTCGGGCGCTGTCACCGCCAATTTGTAGACACAAGACCCTCAATTGCCCGTCCTTGTTGCGGCCCAGCATGTGAGGACACAGCAAACGTTCGCGGTCACCGTAGACGGCCTGAATTGAACGATGGTGGACGATGGCGGACCGGATCACGTGCGCAACTTCCGTCACGCTTCCGGGCAAACTCGACATGCCTCAATTGCAGCATAGCGGCCCGCTCAACGCCAAACTGGTTCAACGTGACGGGCGCGGGCCTTTGTAGACCTTCGCCTCAGCCTCTTGAATCGAGCGCCGTAGCGTTCGCGTCTCCAACTCGGGCCGATGGCCGTAGCCGGAGGGTCCCGGATCAGGCAGCGCCACGCCGTACAGGTCCCGGATCACATCGCGGGCCGTCCGTCCTCGGGCGAGTTGGGCGCGAACGAAGCTGCCCCTGCCGGTCTTGGCGATGTCTTCCGCCGCGAGACCAAAAACCTCCCAGAATGTGTAGCAACCCTTGGAGAGGTTCCCACCCCCAATGCGGCCCTTGGGGATGTAGTCGAGCGATGGCGCTGGCGACGGTTGGAACTCGGGCCAGTCGCCGAAGTCAACAATCTTGTTCCGATGGAGGGCGCGGGCGAACTTCAGCGTGTCCGCCTTCTTGGGTTTCTCGCCCGCCCTCATTTTGAAGAGGATCGAATCGAGCGCCCGAACGCCAACGACACCGATGGCGAGCGTCAAGCTCACTCGCTCGAACAACGTCATTCTGTAGGGTGCGGCAGCGGTTGCGGCGGTCATTGCTTTCCTCCCTTCATCTTCATTGCCACTATGAGCGGCAAGGAACCCGTCCGCCCGAGGGCACGGCGGAAGTTGACGGGCGGGTTCCCTGTGGCTGAGCCAACTTCGGTGATGACGGCGGAAGCGGAGAACCGCTTGGGCATCCGCGCCGTCAATCCGCGAACGATTCCGCCTTTCAGTGATTTTGGATTGATCTTCATCACAGCAGCAACTCCGCTTGAACGCTGTAGGTGTAGCTGGAGGCGTCCGCGTGAACAACCTGGATATCGAACTGCTGACCGAGTTGACGCCCGAGGCTCTCCTGAACGAATCCGGCCGCAGCGCCAATGTTGGGGTAGAAGTCATAGATGCGGGTAACCGTTGTGGTGACGTTGGTGCCGCCCGCGTTGATCTCCTGCATCGCGCCGTCAATTGGGTTCTTCATCCGAAGCAACACGCGAAGTCCGCCCGTGCCGCTGGCCACGGTGACGGTGAGCCAGATGCGGATGCCCTTGTAGCCGGACTGGCTGAATTGGGGAGAAGCCGTTGAGGCGGTCCGCGCCGCACTCGCCAGCAAGACCAAAGACGGATTGGCAGGGCTGATCTCTGGCATCTGGCTATCCCTCCCGTTGCCCGGTCATCTGCGCCCGCTGCGCCGTTGCGGCCGCAAGGCCCGCCTTGGCGCGTTCAATGGCGTTGCCACCCGTGCGGGCGCGGGTCTTCAACTCGGTTCCGATGGCCTTCGACCGAAGGTAGTTGGCGTTGCTGGGGGAGAGCAGAATACCGCCCTGTTCGTCCACCGTATAGTCAGCATGCTCCATCAGGCGCAGGCCCATGATGATGCGGGCGATTGATGCACCACCGTTCGGGTTCTCGAATTTGGCGAACGCGATGCCGGCCCGTTCCGCTGTCAGGATCGTCTCGTTCAGAATGGCCCGCGCCAAGCGGAACTCCGTGAGGTTCTCGCCAATCGTGTCGAGGAAGTCACCACTGGAGAAGGCCCGCTCATTGCGTTCGCGCCGGTCATTCGCCCTGACGCAGGCGTCCGCAAGAACCAAGTCCATATCGTCAATCGCCATCTGCGCCCAGTTCGCCAACTCGGACTTCCCGGCGCTTTGGAGAATCGAGTGATAGTTGGCGCGGCGGGTGAGGGCGTCCGATACGCCGATGGTGCTGCCGGTGCCGGTGGTGGCGCGGCGAAGGATGGAATGAATATCCCAATGGCGCTTGGCGATTTCCGCCGCGCCTTCCGCCAACGTGTGAAGGTCCGAGATGATCGGGTCTGCCTCGGCACGGAATTCGCGCCGGATCTTGTCGATTGCGAGGATGGGTTGATTGGCTGCGCTGGCTCGAACGCCACCAGTGGGCGTTACTTCTTGACCATTGCCGAACAGGCTGGCCACCGTTTCGCGGACGCCCGCAATGCGCTTTTCGTCGCGCCGGACCATCGTGAGGATTGTGGTTTCCTTCTGTCGCGCTGGCGTCAGGAGGTTTTGGGTCAGAAGCTCAGGCCGATGCCAACGTTCCAGTTGGGGCTTCAGAGCGATCAGATTCAGTTGCATGTACTTTGACTCCCATTCGTTTTGAGGAGTCAAGGAACCCTATCCGTCACCGTTGACGAACCGCCATGTGAAAGGCGCGTATCGTCCACCTTTGGACTTCCCGAGGGTCCCTTGACGCCCGGTCTTCAGTTAGCTCTTTCGAGAACCGCTAATCGGGATCTTACGATGAAAGATTTTTGGATTAGTACAAGAAAAATTCCGTTTGTACAAAGGACGGCCCGCGTCACAGCCCGGCTAATCCCTAGTTAGCGGGTCCGTCTCCATGCGCGTCCGTGCCGGTTGTGGCGCGGATGTAGTTGGGCGTGACGCGGGCGCGGCGATCCAGGCGTTATCGAGGGCGAAAGGCCGAAAAATAGGGCGCGTGCGTTGGATTTGGCGTCCCGAACGCGCCCAAATGGAAGGAATGCTCGGAATGGAGGTTCACAGAGAGCACTCAGTTCTCAAGACGCCTCTACTATAGCTGCCCTTGTTTTTGAATTACTAGTGCCTTGTGTCCGGCGTGTTTGTACAAGAACTTATCCGCTGTAGTGCCGTCGATGGGGCGCAGGATATCGTAAGGGCGTATGCGCAAGAAACCGACACCAGAACCGGAGAAGAAGAAACGGCCAGGGCGGAAGCTATCGGCAGAAGAGCGCCGCAAGCTGGCGGAGAAGGCCCGGAAGCAATGGGCCGATCCCGAGGGCAAGCTGCGCAAGCGGAACCAAGAGGTTCATATCATCAAGCCACCGCGTGACGCGGCGGAACGCATTGCGCATTGCGTCGCGACTTACGGCAGCACCAAAGAACTCTTGGCGAATCACTTCGACATTGACATTTCTGTGTTCGACCGCTGGCTGAGGGATCACGACGACATTCGCCGGGCGTATGAGGAATCGAAGGGCATTGAGCACTCGAAACTCATCAGCGTCCTCTTTGATCAGGCCATGAGTGGGAACGCAAGCGCAGCGATGTTCTTGCTCAAAATTCGTCATCAGTATCGGGATTCCGGCCCGCTACCCGGAGAGACGGCGGACCCGACAGCGGTTGCGGCGCGGGTCCAAGCCACAGTAAAGGCAATGCTCAAGATTGAGGGCATCGGGTAAGGGCGCTGAATGATGGATGTGGAATTTTGCAGCCCGCTCACATTCCGCGACATCACATGCCGCTGTCGCCGTTCGTCCGGCGACTTGACGGCGGAATGCCGGACGTGTGGCGCGGTGGTCGCCGGGCGCGTCCATCTTTGCGAAGTCGCCTATGGCTTCTACTGTGATGCTCACTGCCCGGCGTGTACCGGCGCGATAGTGCTCACGGCGGAAGAAGAACGGGCGATTGAGGAGAACCGGGCGAAGAATCCCGAGGCGACGTTGAAGCCTCGGGCCGTCGTGCCTTTGGTTGAACGGCCAGAACCCAAACGTAGGGTCCGTTGTAGCCAACTCGACATTGTTATCCGGCGCGAACACAGGGTCAATTTCGATCCGGGTTCGCGGCGTGAGATTTTGTGGCAGTTGATACCTGAGGGTGACGCCGGGATCACGATTGAGGAACTCCTATCAATCTCGCCATTTAGTTTCCCCGTCCTTCGGCAAACGATCCGCTTCCTACTCCGGGTCCATGCGGTTGAGATTCAGCGTTGCCCTCGATAGGGCCTGGATTGTTCAAGCGGCCCGCTGTCCAAAGCCACCGGAACCCCACGCGGATTGACGCGGGCGCATGGGTCACCTGCTAATAGCCAATCAGCCGCTCAAAACTAGGCGACCGACTGTAAGTCCTTTGGCTCCAAAGAAGTGCACTCGTTAAGAACGAATTCGCACTTTCAACCTGTTCAAGACCTGTTCAGGTAGTAGTGAAGAACACCCTGTGAACACCGATTTGACAGAGGTAGAAGACCGAAAAAGGTTCCCTCCGCCGCCCTCCGCGACGCGACTCGTCGGCGTAGGATTGAGTCGGATCCTCGGAGGGAGACCGACGTCATTCTCGGTTGGACCGTTGGGGTGGGTCGGTGGCTGACCAGCCGAAACTGATAAGGCTCTAGGGGGTGCTACGCTAATCAGTCATGCGGTGGCTATCCTGGTTTCTAGCTCCGACCCTGATGTTTGCCGGGGGCTGCGAACGGTGCCACCCGGAGGTGGCGCGACTGTACAGCACGTCTGGGATGAGCCGGACGTTTGCTCGCGCCAGTGCAGGATCGGAAACCCCAGGAGCGTTTCAGCACGTTGCCTCCGGCCAGCAGTTTGCCGTGACTCTTACCAACGGAAAGATCACTCAGCAACGCTGGCCCCAAGACGCTCCAGCACGGACCTTTGAACGGGAAGCGACCTACGCGATCGGCAGCGGCAATCACGCGCGCAGCTTCCTACATGCCGAGCCGAACGGCACCCTAACGCAGTTGCCATTAACCTGGTACTCCCAGATACGGCAGTGGGCGATGAGCCCTGGGTATGATCAGAAGCGCCATGCCGGATTCGCTCGCCAGATTGACCCTGGTTGCTTGTTCTGCCACAATTCGTTCCCCCAGAAAGCCGCTTCCTTTGGACAGGTGAATCGCTACGAGGCTGATCTGCCGCTGGGTATCGGATGCGAACGATGCCACGGCGACGGAACGGCCCATGCTGCGGCGCCCAAGGTCGACAACATCGTAAATCCAAGCAAACTGCCGAGAGAACGGGGGCTCGATGTATGTCTCCAGTGTCATCTGGAAACGACAAGTGCGAAGCTGCCTCATGCGGTGCGGCGTGCCGGACGGGGAATCGCTTCGTTTCGTCCCGGAGACCGATTAAGCGACTACGTAGTCCATTTTGACCATCCGGCGGGCAGCGGGCACGAGGATAAATTTGAGATCAATAGTGCCGGATACCGGATGTTGCAATCAGCATGTTTCGTAAAGAGCGGGAAGATGGCGTGTGCGACCTGCCATAACGCCCATGCTCCAGCCGCCGCCCCAAAAACGAAGGCCGCTTGCCAAGGATGCCATGCGGCAGCGCATGACCCGGGTGGAGATTGCGCTACTTGCCACATGCCCCGGCGCCGGGCAGAGGATGCAGTGAACGTGGTGCTGACGGACCACAAGATTCAGAAGCCGCCGGCAGACCGTGCGGCGCTACTGGTCCCTCGGAACGAGGCGTCGGCGATATACCGTGGCGATCTGAGCTTTTACCGGTCGATTGAATCGTCACCGGTGGAACTGGACCTCTACTTAGGGCAGGCACTCGCCATGCACGGGGCGGACCGGCCTCGGGGAATCCGCCTATTGGCGCGAGCGTTGGCCCAAAAGCCGGAAGTGGAAGGGATGGTAGAACTGGCATCCGCCTATGTGGCAGACGGGCAGACCCGTTTAGCACTGCCGTGGTTTGAACGGGCGTTGAGCCTGAATCCGGGAATGACGCAAGTGCGGTACAACTACGCGCTTGCCAAGGGGAGTGCTGCGGAGTTGCGTAAGGTCATCGCGGCCGAACCGGGGTACGCCGAGGCTTTGAACAGCCTTGGGGCTATTCTGCTGCCCAAGGCGGAGGCGAAGGCCTACTTGGAAAGGGCCCATGCAGCGCAGCCGTATCTCCCCGAGCCGCTGAACAATTTGGGCGTGCTTGCACAAGCAGCTGGAGACCTCACCAAAGCGCGGAGTTACTTTGAACGCGCACTGGCGGCGGACCCGGAGTTTGCGCCAGCCTACAACAATTATGGGAGGTTGGAAGCACAACAGGGACGGCACACGGCGGCGATTCCATACTTTGACCGAGCATTGAAGGCAGACCCGGAGTATGCGGAAGCGCACTACAACCTGGGACGCCTGCTGCAGGAGGTGGATGAGGACAGGAGGGCCCTGCCCCACTTGGAGGCTGCGGTGAGGTTGAATGCAGGCCTAGCGGAGGCGCAGATGGCGCTAGGCGTGGCCTACGGCGAGCTGGAGCTGTTTGAAAAGGCGGCCCGCGCCTTTGCAGAAGTGGTGCGTCTACAGCCCGGAAATGCGGAGGCGCGGCGGAACCTGGACATAGCGCGAAAATTCTTGAAACGGTAGTCTCGGCGTCATGCTTCCGTAACCCTAAGTGGTTAGAGTCAGGCGCGTATGCATTTTTTGATCTTCCTGATGCTGATGGTTGCTGCGCAGCCATTGACCAGTCAGACCATCCGCGCCTCGTTATATGGACTCGTACTGGATCCGCAGAATTCGCCGGTGCCGAACGCCAAAGTACGCGCGACGCACTTGGCGACCGGGACCGCCTACAATTTTGTGACGGACGAAAACGGTGGGTACGATTTCCCGCGTTTGCTGCAGTTTGGTGACTACAGAATAGAAGTCGAAGCGGCGGGGTTTCAAAAGTTGCGGCGGGACGGAATCACTCTGGTAATCGACCAGAGGGCGCAGGTGGACTTGCGGTTGACGGTGGGCAGTATCAGCGAGACGGTTGAAGTGCGCGAGACGGTGCCCCTGCTTGAGACGTCAAATGCGACACCGGGGCAGTTCATTTCCAACCGGCAGGTGCAGATGCTGCCACTGCCGAACCTCTCTCCACTAAGCCTCGTCTATCTTGCGCCGGGAGTGAGCCCGCAAGGAAATAACGACAACCGCTCGCGACCGGGCACGAATTCGACCTCAAACTTCTCGATCAACGGATCCCGGGGTGTGACCAACGAAATGATCGTAGACGGGCTTTCAGCCAACATTCCCGAAGGCGGCAGCGGCGGTTCGGGCACGGCGGGCATTGTATACTACCCGTCACTTGAGGCCACCGAGGAAGTTAAAGTTCTAAACAATACGTTTTCAGCCGAATATGGCAAGTCGGGTGGCGGAGTAGTGACGCTGACGATGAAAATCGGGACGAACCAGTTTCGGGGCTCAGCTTTCGAATTCTTTCGCAATGACAAGCTCGACGCGACACCATTCTTCAGCAACGCGGCGGGATTCAAGAAGGGCGCATTGAGGCAGAACACGTTCGGCGGAGCGCTGGGCGGGCCAATCGTGAAGAATCGGACCTTCTTTTTCGCGGACTATCAGTCGTTCCGGCAGCGTTCGACGGGACAGCCGACCCGCTCCAGTCTGCCCACAACAGAGATGGGTGCGGGCGACTTTTCGAATCTCAGAAACACGCGCAACGAGTTGATTACCATTTACGACCCCCTGACGGCTGGGCCAGGCGAGCCGAGGACGGCCTTTCCGGGCAACCAAATTCCGGTGGCCCGGATGGATCCGGCGGCACTGAAGATTTGGAGCTTCGTGCCCAAACAACGGCGATCAGCGGGAGATCCGTTCACGGCGCTAGGCAATAACACCTACCAGGTTTCGACACCTTACGATGAGACCCAATGGGACGTCAAAGTCGACCACAACATAAGCCAGAGTCACCATTGGATGGCGCGGAGTTCGCGCTGGCTGATCGATCGTGATTTACCGCCGACCCTTCCGGGGAGCACATGGCAGAAGCCGAATGTGGCCGACGTCGGCTTGTGGCGCGGGCCGCGGAGGAGCTATCAGTATGTGACCGGCTACACCTGGACGGTGAGTCCGTCGAGCATTTTTGACTTTCGCGCGGGATATACCCGCTATACCAACGTTCAGGCGTGGCGGTCTGGCTGCCTGACACAGTTCAACTCCTGCACGACGCCGTTTAGCCCGACCGATGCTGGCTTGCCGGATTACATCCGCCAGTACTCCGACGCCACTGCGTTCCCGGCTATAGCCTTTACGGGCGGCTACCAGGCAATCGGCTCAGGGAATCAACAGTACTGGGGTCCGGACACCATTGCCCTCCAGGCGACGTGGACGAAAGTGACCGGCAAGCATGTACTGAAGATAGGATTCGACGGCCGCCGTCAGCATTACATTCGGGGTGGTGGGTCGGATCGTGCCGGACAATTCAGCTTTTCGGACCAATTTACCCGGCGGATCAACAACCGCGCCAACCCTTTAGCCGAAGGCAATCCGTTCGCTGATTTTCTACTCGGGACTCCGACTTCTGGAACAATCTCGCGGGTGTCCGTGTCCGATGTCAAGAGCAACTATCTGGCCTTCTTTCTGCAGGATGATTTCAAAGTCTCCTCCCGCCTCACGTTAAATCTGGGAGTGCGCTATGACGTGTCGCGCCCGATGTGGGACAAGTTCGGGCAGATGTCGTTCCTCAATCCGACGGTGGAGAGCCCGTTGAATTCACGGATCGACCGGACGATGATGCAACCGGGCATGCGGACGACGATTCTTGGTGGACTCGAGTTCCCCGGGCAAGGGAACTTGAAAGATGTGGAGAACACGATCCCGGTGGATTGGAATAATATCGCTCCCCGCCTCGGAATTGCGTACCAGTTGAACTCGAAGACGGTCATTCGGGGAGGCGCCGGCTTGTTATACAAGACTCAGATTGGTGAGGCAGTGCCGCCGCCACGCGAGTCGTTCTCGCTGACGAATACGATGATTTCGTCGGCCGACGGTGCGCGGCCGACGAACTACCTGCGGGATCCGTTCCCGGGCGGGTCGCTCGTGGAGCCACGGCGGGGCACGCAGGGGCTATTGACGAATGTCGGGCTGACTGCGTCGGGAATCATGGGCACCAATAGCAACAAAGTGCCCTATGTGACGCAGTGGAACGTGAACATCCAACGCCAGTTAAACGCGACGACGCTCGTGGAGATTGGCTACAGCGGGAACATCTCGCGGCAGTTCAACCGGCCACCAATTGATCTAAACGAGCTCGAGCCGGAGTTCGTCGGCTTGGGAAACAGCCTCAACCAACTGGTACCGAATCCGTTCTTCGGTTTACCCGAAGTGGCTGGGAATTCAGTGCTGGCGCGGCCGACGGTGCAGCGCGGCCAACTGCTGCGCCCGTATCCTCAGTTCACCCGCTTTGAAATTTGGGACTACAACGGCGCCAACGCCAGCTACCACGGAGGACACGTCCGAGTAGAGAAGCGGTTCTCGCAGGGGTTGACGCTGCTAGGCAACGTGACAAAGTCAAAGACGATGGACGACTATTCCGGAATACCAACCTGGCTGGGAGCGGCGCCGGCGCGCGAGCGGACCAGGTTTGACTTTAAGCGGGAATGGGCGGTGAACGAAGAAGACTTCTCGCACCGCGTGACAGCGGCCGTGATGTACGAATTGCCAGTAGGCCAGGGAAAAGCGTTTCTGAATCAGGGCGGCGTGACGAACGCCGTGCTGGGGGGCTGGCAGATGTCAAGCATCGTGATATTCGCCTCGGGCAACCCGATTCAGATTGTAGGCGGGACACCATACCATTCGTTCGGCGCGGGCACCCAACGGCCGAACAGCACGGGTATCAGCGCGAAACTGGAAGGGTCGCCACAATCCAGGCTGAATAAGTGGTTCGACACAGCGCAGTTCACGAATCCGGCTCCATTTACGCTTGGCAATGTCGGGCGAAGCTTATCGGACGTTCGGACGGATACCACGCGGAACTGGGATTTCACGCTCTTAAAGGTGTTTCCAATCTGGGCCGAACGGGTAAAGCTGGAGTATAGAGCGGTGTTTACGAACTTCCTAAACACCCCGCGCTTTGCGGCTCCGGAGCGGACGTTTACTTCTCCGGACTTTGGACGCGTGACGAGGACCTCGAATGGCCCGAGAGAAATTCAGATGGGCGCGAGGTTATTGTTTTGATGCGGCGGCGGACGTTCGTAGTCGGCGGGGCCTTAGCAGCGCAGGCGCAAACCCAAAGTGGGCTGCGGACCATAAGCTATAACATCCTGGCCTGCTTGGGGTTTCCGCAAACCGAAAAGAATCGGGAGCGTTTCCGATCGATGGCGCCGCAGCAGCCATTGCGGATGGCCCAGGAGCTTTTGCTCTACCGGCCGGATCTTGTCACATTCTCGGAATCGGTGCTTCAGGGGACTGCCGATAAAATTGGCGCCGCGATGGCAATGAACGTGGCGTGGTTCCCCCCGGGCGTGCCTTCTTTCAAAGGTTATCCGATCGGTTTTCCGGGGACCGTTTTGACACGGCATAAGATCCTCGAATCACAGAACGCGCCTGGCAGCACGGACCCCGAACTTTACACCAGACATTGGGGCCGGGCTGTGATCCAGACCGAAAGCGAAGAGATCGTGGTCCACACGGGGCACCTGAATCCTCATAAGAGCGAAATCCGAATGAAGGAAATCGACGGGATGCTGCGGGTGATGGAAAAGGACCAGAAGTCGGGGCGGTCGATTCTGTTTCAGGGTGACCTGAATCACCGGCCCGAGGCACCGGAGTATGAGCGATGGCAACGAGCCGGCCTGGTGGATACGTTTGCTGCCAAAGGTGTGGGGCAAGCGTTCACTTCGAGTCCGATTGCACCAAAAGCGCGGATCGACTACATCTGGGTTCACGGGCCGCTGGCTGCCCGGCTGGTGGAGGCGCGGTCACTATTTGAGGGCGGTTTCCGGACGAATCCGGAGGATCCACAATCGGTGGCCCTCAGCGATCACCTACCGGTAATTGCAGACTTCCGATAAATGGATGGCTGGTTCATTCGCAACGAGCGGTCCCGACCGATCCACCCCAGGTTTCATGCAAATGTCCACAATTGTGAACTATCCGTGGTCGTTCTAGTGCCTTCCGCTTGGTCGGACTGTTTGCCTCGCTGAGCGTGAGCGGGCGGCAGTCGTCTTTTGCAGAGACAAAGCTTGAGCAGAAGGATTGCATCTTTCGTGAGTAATCGCCGGCCGCTGACCCCATAGCCTAGAGGTTACCCGCAGAAATCGTGATAACAGGAAAGAGGTCGAGATGTCGGTTGAACAAGCCATTCTGGAAGCGGTACAACACTTCCCTTCGACAAACAACAAGAGATCTGAAACCCTGTCACCCGCCTCCGCCACGAGGCTACACCGAAGCTGCCGTTCCAAAGTATCAAGGGTATTCTTGCCAGCCGAGGGATCTCCGTTTCAGCAGAGGACATTGACGAAGCCAGACGCGAGATGTGGAAGAACTTCCCAAGGGAAGACATTTAATGGCGGCAGTGCTCGCCGACACACACGCTATCCTCTCGTATCTAACCGCCGTCCCTCGCATCTCGCGCTCTGCGACCGCCGCTTTGGACAGTGCAACAGCCGCCGGAGACCCCATATTTGTCTCCGCTATCACGACGGTGGAAATCCAATACCTCGTAGAGACGGGGCGCCTCAGTGCTGACGACCAACGAATCGTAGTGGCGGCTGTCGACGACATTCAGAATCCTGCTCGCTTGGTCCCGTCGGCAGAGAAATCGTCCCTGAGAACGCCTTTGCTCTCAAACGCCTCTCTCGAACCGACCCTGACCGATCGCGGTCCTACTAGATTGGCTTCCCTCAGGCAAAGCCCTAACAGCGTCAAGTGGATCGCCTCAGTGGCACATCGCGTGGATACAAGGAATCTGTAGCGGGGACGACACCTCCTAAGCCGCCACGCGCAATCCTTAGACCCCGTGAACATTATTTCAGCATGTTGTCATCGTCTGGAAATGTGCGGCTGTTACCTTCAAGCCGATATGACTAGGCACCTCCCTCTCCTCGTTGTCTTTATTCTGCTCACCAGCCTTGTTTTCGCCCAACTCGACCAGGGCCAAATCGCAGGCACCGTCACGGATCCGTCGCGTGAAACCATCGGTGGTGCCCAGATCACCATCGTCAGCCGGCAGACTGGCCGCCGCGTCACCGCCACCTCCGGCCCCACCGGCGCTTACGTCGTCCCCAATCTCCCCATCGGCTTCTACGCCGTCGAAGTCGAAGCCCCGGGCTTCCGCAAGTTCATCCGCGAAAGCGTCAAGGTCGATACCGCCACCCGCTCGACCGTCGACGCCCAACTCACCATCGGCGCCACCACCGACACCATCACCGTCACCGACGAAGTCCAGCCCGTCCAGGACTCCTCCGCCCAGCTCGGCCGCGTCGTCGAAGCCAAACAGATCTCCGATCTCGCCCTGAACGGGCGCAACCCCATCAACCTGGCCCTCATCAAGGCCGGCGTCGTCGGCAGCAACTTCAACGCATTCAACCCCACCAGCTTCGGCACCGGCCTCTCCATCAACGGCGGCCAACTCGACGGCAATAACGTCACCATGGATGGCGTCAGCGCCGTTCGCACCCGCGGCGACGGCCAAAGCAGCCCCGCCCTCCTCGGCGTCTTCAACGCCGACGCTCTCCAGGAGGTCCAAATCCTCACCTCCTCCTACCCTGCCGAGTACGGCCGCGCCTCCGACGGGCAGATCCGCTTCGTCACCAAAAGCGGCTCCCGTGACTTCCATGGCACCGCCTGGTACTTCGTCCGCAACTCCGCCCTCGACGCCAATAGCTGGGTCCGCAACGCCTCCAACACCTTCGATGCCACGCGTCCTGCTCCCTTTCGCTTCAACCAGCCCGGCTTCTCGCTCGGTGGCCCCGTTTTCATCCCCGGTAAGCTCAACGCGAAGCGCGAAAAGCTCTTCTTCTTCGTCGCCGAAGAATGGATCACCTTCCGCCAGGAAAAGACCGGATCCGCTATCGTCCCCTCCGCCGCGATGCGCACCGGTAATTTTAGTGAACTGCTCAACCCCGCTAATCCGTTCTTCCGCCGCGCCGTCACCGTCCGGGATCCATTGAACAACACCCCCTTCCCCGGCAACATCATCCCCACCAACCGTCTCAGCCCCAACGGTATGGGCCTCCTCCGCGCCTTCCCTCTTCCCACTGCCGGCTTCCAGCAAGGTGCTGCGAACTGGATCGACTCCCAGCCCAACCCCCGCGATATCCGCAAAGACACGGCCCGCATCGACTACATGCTCGGATCCAGCCGTTTCTCCTTCACCGGCACCAACTTCTATTTCGCCGAAGACGATCCCTTTCGCGGCAGCTTCACCGTCGCCAACACCCGCTGGCGCCGCCCCAACCGTACTGGCGCCTTCAGCGTTTCCTCTACCCTCTCCCCCAACAAGGTCAACGAGTTCACGGCCACCGCCGCCAACGACGTTGTGCAGATGACGCTCTACCCGTTTGACGGAATCAACCGCTACGAACGCTCCCGCTACGGGATGAACTTCGGTTATCTCATCCCCGGTCCCAAGCGCATTGAGGACCGCATCCCCACCATCGACATCACCGGCTTCACTTCCCTCGATGGCTCCTCGAAGCCCGGCAGTAGTTCCGGTCCCATGGTCTCGTTCTCGGACAACTTTACCTGGGTCCTCAACTCCGGCCATACCCTCAAGTTCGGCGCCTTCTTCGGTCGCGACACGCAGATCAACGCCGACCAGATCGCCTTCAATCAGAACGGCTGGTTCACCTTCCGCGACGCGGGCAACCCCGCGAGCAGTGGAAGCGCCATCGCCAACGCGGCCCTCGGTAACTTCGATACATACTTTGAAATCGGTACCGCCGCCGATACCCACGTGCGCTCGAACGCCTACGAATTCTTCGCGCAGGATACCTGGCGCCTCCGTCCCAACCTCACCCTGGAACTCGGCCTCCGCTACTCCTATTTCGCCCCCTGGACCGCGAAGTGGAACGATATTTCCAACTTCGATCCCCGCTACTTCACCGTCGCCAACCGCGCCGTCCTCGACCCCCGCACCGGCGCCATCATTGGCGGCGACCCCTATAACGGCATCGTGCAGGGCGGCACGAACTATCCCTCCTCGGCGGCCGGCCGCGCCCTCGGCGCCTCGGTCCCCAACGTCCAGCGCCTCTTCCGCGGCGTCCCCGAAGGCTTCGTCAACAAATACTACGCAAACTTCTCTCCCCGCCTCGGCCTCGCCTGGCGGCTTGACGCCAAAACCGTCCTCCGCGCCGGCGGCGGTTCGTTCAAGGCGCGCGACTTCCTGAACAACGGCTCCCTCTTCCGCAACGCACCCAACCAGGACCGCGTCGATGTCGTCAACGGCGTCGTCGATGCCCCAGGCGGCCGCGGCGGTTCCCAGTTCCCGTTTTCCCTCGGTGCTCTGGCCCTGGAGTACAACTACCCCACGGCCTACCAGTACAGCTTCTCCCTCCAGCGCGAGTTGCCGTTCAAGTTGGTGATGGACGCCGCTTATGTTGGCAAAACCGCCGTAGACCTCTACCGGGTACGCAACGTCAACCAGCTCTTGCCCGGTACCGTTCAGGCCAACCCGGGTATCAACGTCAATGCGCTGCGCCCCTACTACGGCCTCGCCGCGATCAACTATAGCGAGCAGAGCGGCCGGTCGAGCTACAACTCCTTCCAACTCAGCTTGGACCGTCGCTTCCAGAATGGCCTCGGCTTCGGCCTCGCCTATACACACTCAAAGAACATCGATAACGTCACGACGCCCTATGACGCTTACAGCATCGTGCGAGCTCTCTCTGGCAACGACCGCCCCCACGTGCTGTCAGTCAACTACATCTACCAACTCCCCTTCCTCCGCAACTCCCGCAGCCTCGCCGGCAACGTCTTCGGAAACTGGCAGATCTCTGGCGTCACTTTCTTCCGCAGCGGCAGCCCCTTCTCCGTCGTCGACTCGACGGACACCGCGGGAGTCGGCCCCGGTAGCGCCTCCCAACCCTGGAACGTCTCCGGCTCTACCGCCGCCCCTGGCGAGACCGGCGTAGGACGATCCTGGTTCAACCCCGCTGCCTTCTCCGTCCCCCGCGCCGGAACCTTTGGCAATGCCGGTCTCAATATCCTCCGCGGTCCCGGCTTTCAGAACTGGGACTTGGCACTCTTCAAGAATATCCGGTTCTCCGAACGCATCGGGGCGCAGATCCGGGCCGAGGCGTTCAACTTCCTCAACCATCCTCTCCTGAGCAACCCCAACACCACCCCGCGCTCGGGAGACTTCAGCCGCATCACCAGCAAGTTTGGTGAACGCAATCTCCAACTTGGCCTCAAACTTCTCTTCTGATAGTCCACTCCCATGCGATTCCTCTTATTCATTCTTCTTGTCACGCCGGTATTCGCTCAACCAGCCAAGCCATATCTCTCCTCGCCCCGCCGCGCCTTCACGGCGCCGGAACTCAAGGACGCGCCGGAAGAATGGATCGCCCGCTCCTTTGCCTGGGCGGATGACATGTTTCGCACCTACCCGCCTGCCGTCCCGGAGCATCCGGCCCGCCGCGCGGCATTGGTCCGGCTCGACGACATCCTTCATATCCAGACAGCCCCGGACAAGCCCATCGTCCAGCGGTTCTTCCACGCGCAGGTCACCCGCGGTGTGGAGGAGATCGAGAAGACAACGCTCACCCGGGGCGCTCGCCTTTGGAAGATCTATAGCCATAGCTGGATCGTCCGCACACCGTCGGTCACCGTCGCGTTTGACCTTGTCCCCGGCCCGCCCCGCAATGAAGGCTTCGCTCTGCCCCCCGCGGTTCTCGAGCGCCTCGTTCGCCAGTCGGACGTCCTGTTTATCAGCCACCTCCACTCCGACCACGCCAACAAAGCCGTCGCCCGGATGTTCCTGCAACAGGGCAAGAAGGTGGTGGCCTCCGAGGGCCTATGGAAGGACGACCCGGAGTTTGCCGGACGCCTGATCTATCCCCAGCGCAGCGCCGATACGGTGCACCACCTAACCGTGCGTGAAGGCGGGCCGAAGATCCGCTACGTCGCCTATCCCGGCCATCAGGGCAAAGCACCCATCAACAACAATCATCTGGTCATCACGCCCGAGTCCTTCACCGTTATGCACACCGGGGACCAGTCTTCGGATGACAACGACTGGTCGGACTTCGCGTGGATTAGCAGTGTCGGATTTCAACACAAGGTCGACGTCCTGCTGCCGAACTGCTGGACGACGGACATCCAGCGCATGGCCCGCGGCGTGAACCCGAAGCTAATCCTTACCGGCCACGAGAACGAGATGTCGCACACCGTGGACCACCGGGAAGACTACACGCAAACCTACAATCACCTATTCGGGACAGCGTACCCATTCGTCGTGATGTCCTGGGGGGAAGGCTACCTGGTCCCCTAAACCAAATGACCAGAAACCTCTTGTCTCAATATTGTTCGCGCGTTCATCGGCATGAAACCACGAGAACGTAACATCGCCAAAGAGGCCCTTGAACTCTGATCGAAGCTGCCTCCTTCCCGTGGCGACGTTCCTGCCGGCCCTGCCGCTGGCCGCACAATTCGAGACCGCGACGGTGCTGGGTTCGATCCGGGACACCACCCAGGGTGGCATCTCCGGAGCGAAGATCATCCTTAGAAATACCGGGACCGGGGTGACGACGGAGATCCAGGCCGACGAGCAGGGGGCCTTCGAAATCTTTAACGTCCGCATCGGGCGCAGTTGACGACACAAGACAATGCTAAGGCCGAGAGCTTCATGAGGACGCTGAAGTACGAGGAGGTACACCGGGTTGAGTACAAGGACCTGGCCGACGTTCGGCGGGGAATGTGGACTTTCCTGGAGCGGACGTACAACCAGCGGCGGCTGCATTCGGCATTGGGCTTCCGGCCGCCGGCGGAATTCGATGGCTTGGCGGAAAACGCGAAGGTTCCGGCATGAGTTTTCAAGGCATCGGAAGATCTGACAATCCGAGGTGCGTTGCGCGAAGAACCGGGTCGATGGCCGCCTCCCGTTGGTCGGCTTCGAGCCCAGCCCCATCGGTCCACCGGGAGGTGCGAACCGAGCGATCTCGTCTTGACGAGTCTTCGACTGGGTATCCCTCCACGAGTTGCTCTCCAGCAGAGCTCGCTTCTGTTTCCCCAGCTATTG
Source organism: Acidobacteriota bacterium (assembly GCA_026393985.1). Lineage (GTDB taxonomy): Bacteria > Acidobacteriota > Terriglobia > Bryobacterales > Bryobacteraceae. The sequence goes on along the minus strand of JAPKZB010000062.1, from coordinate 3,351 downwards.
CGATTCTGCTAAACCTAAAACGTACTGTCCAGCGCTTTTTGGGCCGGATAGACAGCTGTGTCTAGACTCGTGTCTCACAGCAGGGGACAACGCCAGAGCACTTCGACTACTCGTACCGATCCCTCGGACTTCTTGATGAAACCGAGGCGTACCGGAGGCGTGTCATCTCTTAACCGGCGCTCCTTCACTCTGACCCACGAATCCCCAAATCAGCCGCTCAACAGCGGCCAGATCTGTCGTCCCTCGCTTTTTCAAAGGATTGCCGTCGGTTGTCTCGAACGAGCGGATTTATCCCCTTTAACACCTGTTCAAATCCTTGACGTTTTCGCACGGACGTGGACACTCCGAGGAACCAAAATCATCGGAACCGGCCCAATACAGAGCCTGCCCGAAGCCCCCAACTTCGCCCACTCAGCCGACTCCCTCGCCGCGCCGGTTATCCACGAAGTCGATCAACGGGCCAGCTTCACCAGCCTTCCCCCAACGGACTTTAACCGGTCGCATCCGGACCCATCGGGTCCCCAACCTCTCGCCGAATGCTGAACCCTGCCGACTGACACACACCAGCCTCCAGGTATAAGATCAAAGCCTACATGCTTCGATCCCATTGCCTCTCCCTCCTGCTCCTCGCCCTCCTGGCCACCGCGGCCTCCGGGCAAACTCCCGCGCCGCCCCCCACCCCGCCGGCCAAGCCCCAGCGCACGCCGCCTCCTACCCGCGATCCGCATTCCCCCGGCTACGTCAAAGCCAAAGAACTCGCCGACGGCGCACTCCCGTCTCCCACCAAAAACGGCAACTTCATCATCGGCCCCACCTATAAACCCGCCGAAGGCATGTCCGGGAAGCCGGAAGACCTCCAGGGCAAAGTCCACGAGTTCACCCTGGAGTCCAAAGACTCTAAAATCTACCCCGGCATCGCCCGCGATGGCTTCCTGCGCTCCGACCCGAGTGATCCTTCGAAACTCATCGTCGTCAGCGGACCCAAGCCGTACAACCGCAAAGTCGCCGTCTACATCCCCAAGCAGTACGTGCCCGGTACCGTCGCCCCCTTTATCGTCGGCGCTGACGGTCCGGACCGCCTCCTCTTCCAGGCCCTCGACCACCTCATCGCCGCCGGCAAAGTCCCCACCATGATCGCCATCTCCATCGGTAATGGCAGCGGCGACGCCCAGGGCAGCCAGCGCGGCCTTGAGTACGACACCATGTCCGGCCTCTACGCCGAATTCGTCGAAAAAGAGGTGCTGCCGATCGTCGAGCAGAAGTACGCCGTCAAGCTCACCAAGGACCCCGACGGCCGCGCCACCATGGGCTGCAGCTCCGGCGCTTCCGCCGCCATGTCCATGGCCTGGTACCACCCCGATCAATACCGTCGCGTCGTCAGCTACTCTGGCACCTTCGTCTACCAACAATGGCCCTACAACGCGGAAACGCCGCACGGAGCCTGGGATTACCACGAAACCCTCATTCCCAAAAGCCCGAAAAAGCCACTCCGCATCTGGATGCATGTCAGCGATCGCGACAACCTCATCACCCGCGACGCCTACCACGACTGGGTCCTCGCCAACGAGCGCATGGCGAACGTCCTGGCGAAGAAGGGCTACCCCTACCAGTTCGTCTTCACCAAAAACTCCGGCCACTGCGACCGCGCAGTGAAGCTCGCCACCTACCCCTTGGCGCTTGAATACATCTGGCAGGGCTACAAAGCCAGGTAGCTCCCCATCGCCGAAGCGCCAAGCCGCCAACGCGATGTCCAAAACTTACCGTCGGAACCGTGCCGCCATTCCCAGCCGGTTTCTGAACCGTGCCATCCCGACCCCGGGCTGGGTCCGCGCCCTGCCCGGCGTTATGATGCAAATTGGCTCAACGATTCGACGTCAGTCTGAAAATCCTCTTCCGCTACTCCCGCGGCATCATCGCGCGGGCGCTCTTTGGTGGGGGCGAAATCTCGGAGTGGATCAACGTGGAACTTCCCGAGGTGCGCAATCCCCGCGTGGATCTGGTGGCCCGCATGAGCACCGGCGAACTTCGACACGTCGAACTGCAGTCCGGCAACGATGCCAGGCTGCCCCGGCGAACCGCCGAATATTATCTGGGCTTCTGGCGGCTGTTCAACGAGCACGTCACGCAGGTAGTGCTCTATGCCGGCCGGGAGACGTTGGCGATGGCGCCTCGCTTCCGGTCGCCGTCGATGCACTTCGAGTTCACTATTCTGGACCTGGCGCAGATGGATGGCCTGCCGCTGCTTGAAAGCGATGATTGGGGGGACAATGTCCTCGCCCTGTTGGCGCAGTCGGACAAGGAGAAAGTGGTGTCGGCGGTGGAGCGGCAGTTACGCCGCCTGGAGGGTCAGGAACAGGCCGATGCCGCACAGACGTTTGTGATCCTGTCGGGCATAATAGGAATGGAAGAGTTGATCGCCCAGAGGCTGGAGAACGACATGATCGACCTGATGGAAAATAAGGTTCTTGGGCCAGTAATTCGCCAAGGTCTGGCGCAGGGCCTGGAGCAGGGCCTGGAGCAGGGCCTGGAGCAGGGACTCGCCCAGGGATTGGCAAAGGGATTGGAGCAGGGTCTGGAGCAGGGATTGGAGCAGGGTCTGGAGCAGGGTCTGGAGCAGGGCCGTCAGGAAGGCGAGTTGGAGGGGATGCGTTCCATTCTCTTCGACGTGCTCGTAGACCATTTCGGCCCCCTGCCGGTTTGGGTGTTGGATCGCGTTCGCTCGGCGGATCGCGAAGTAATCCGCCAGTGGACCTTGCGCGCCCATCGTACCGAGTCGTTCGAAGCGCTTCTCGGCGCCCGCTAATCCGTATCGCCGGCTGCCGCCGAAGTGAGTGGCGGGGCAGACGAGCGCGCTTGCCCCAACATGTTTTCCAGCGATCCATCTGTTACGAAAAATTCTCTGCTGGATGCTCTTGGTGTGGATGCTCTTGGTGCAAAACCTCTCGGCCGATCCTTTCTCGCTGTTCTAAAGGGGTTCAAATACGCTAAACGCGCCCAGCGAACAGGGCGTCACCCGGTCGCCGCAACCTGCGGAGTGGCTAAACGCCCCTTCTCCAACCTCTCGCCACCCCAAGGAGAACTGACGCTGACAACGGATCCGGTCACCACCCGTTAGAAAATCTTTTCAACTCACAACTCGCTTTTTATCATATACTTCCAGCCCGCCCCGCCCTCCCCGCGATCCGGTTCCTCCATCCCGCCCCCTACTTTCAAAAACGCGCCGAAATCGCCCGCCAAAACGGCAGCAAAAGCAAAGGTCCCGTCACCGCCGAAGGCAAACACCGCAGCTCCATGAATGCCATCGCCGTCGGCAAATTCATCGACGTCCACGACGAAGAGCTGCCGGCCTTT
>JAPKZB010000086.1 GCA_026393985.1 Acidobacteriota bacterium | reverse complement strand
CCGCCGCCCTCATTCTGACGATTGCCCTCCGTGGGGCCCGCCTCCGCCCCGCCCTAAACGCGTCGCCCTCCGGGCGCCGCAGGGCCGGGCGGAGGCAGGCCCCACGGAGCATTACTAACCCCCCAGGGTGGGCCAAATGGAGTTGACAGAAGCAATTTGGAGACGGGCGCCTCCGAGGGCGGGATAACATCCGGAAGCGGATTCTGATTCACGCCAGTGCGTTCAATTTGAGTCTGGTATTGCGGGGCCTGTTCCAGGTCGGAACGCCCCGGGGGTTCCAGGGGCGGAAGAGCCTTGTTATCAGCGATATCTGCGCTTGGTACGAAACTTTCATGGCATGTTTCACGCACAAATGGCTTGACTTCGGCCTGAGGGATGCCTTGGTCCGGAAAGGCACTTTGCGAAGCATCGGCCACTGCTGCTGGCAGCTTGAGACGGGATTCCGGAAAATGGGGACTTTTGCCACGGGCGGCTAACCGTCCGCATGCTCAACCCGTCGGTCACCCCACCCGGTATCCCCCCGCCTCGAATACACCGGCAAAAAACAGAGCATCTTCGGCCGACCCTTCGAAGCGCCGGAAACTTCCGAAGGCCCGCAACCCGTTGCAAACGCTCAGGAAACAACCCCAGGCCGCCAACGACCGAAGCCAACCCGCCGCCAAACCCAAAATCTTCGCCGCCGGCGCATACGGGGCCCCCATGGTGGGTCGGAACCCGTCTGACACCGGCAGCGGTTACCCGTGCTAGAAAACGAACCGCGCCTGCACCTGATACATCCGGTTGAGCGACGAAGTCTGGCTGACCACCCGGCCAAAGTTCGTCGATACCGGGTTCAAGTCCGGCGGATTCATTTGCGAACGGTTCGCGAGATTGATCGCATCTCCCCGCAGTTGCACCCGCGCCCGCTCACCCAGCCGGAACTCCCGCAGCACGTTCACGTTCCACTGGTTCAAGCCATCTGCCCGCAAACCGTTCAGGAACCGGGGAAATACCCGCGTCTGGAACGCCGCCGGTTGGTTGTTCGCCACACGCTCAAACGGCAGACTCGTGTTGAACCACTGGTTCAGCGTCTTATTGCCGCCCAAAGAAGCCTCGCTCTCGAAGTTGTCCAGGTTGCCCCGGTAGAAGAGGTTCCCCCAGGCCAGTTGCGGTCCGTTCTGGAACTCGTAGGTACCCGCGATCTGCCAGCCGCCGAGCAGATGGTTCCCGATCCCGCTCTGCAGATAGGCTCGTCCCTTGCCGAAGGGCAGCTCATAAATGCCGGTCGCCGTAAACCGGTGCGGACGCGCCGTGTCGCTCGGCCACCACACGGTGGGCGCCTGGTTGAACTCATTCTCGAGAATATCCCAGCGCATCTGCCGCGTCGCTCCGTAAGCGGCGTTCAGATTGAAACCCTTCGAAAAGCGGCGCTGGAAGTTGATCTCAAGCGAATGGGTGCTCGCCTTCCCGCTGGGAACGGCATTGTTGTTCAGCCCGTTCATGTGCGGAAACTCGCGCAGCAGCTGGTTCTTCGGAATCGTCGGACTCGTGAATCGGCCGAGCGTCGACAGGTGCTGGAACAGCGTCGGGTTCGACGTCCGCAGGTCCTGGAAGTTGCCGATGAAGAAGGGATTCGTCACGTTCCGGTTCAGTTCGTTTGCCAGCGCATTGTTTCGAGTCGTCGTGTTGTTCCAGTTACTCTCGGCGAGGTAGTCGAGGCGGGTCGTCACCCCGACGCGGTCGCCGAACTGGCCCCAGTACGCCACCTCGATCATCATGTTCGAGGCAATCTCCCGCTGCACGCCGATGCGCCAGCGCTGCACCCGCGGATGCTGACGGTTGAAGTCGGTATAGGTGAAGCCCTGCCCGACGCGCGCCATCGCGCCGAGGCCATCCCGCAGCGGGGCATCAAACCGCGTCCCGTCCGCCCGCACCGGAAACGGATCCGACAGCGGCGAAATGCCCGCCACCGGGTTCCCGGCGTTCCAGGTGGTGCCAAAATCGTTCGTCAGGTTGGTCACCGTCGCCCGCGCGAAGCCGTACTGATCAGCGCCCTGGTTCATCACGTTCAAGGTGTCGAAGTAGGTGCCGAAGCCGCCCCGGACAATCATTCGGTCGCTTAACTGCCACGCGGCCGAAAGCCGTGGCAGCCACATCAACTCGCTCCGCCACAAGTTCCGCGGGGCGCCGTTCTTGCCGGCGTACACGCTGCCGCCACGCACGTTAAACTGGCTCACCGGCAACTCCGGCAGCGGATTGCGCGCGTACGCCGCCCGCGCCGCCGCCGCTATTGGCAGTTCCAGATTCGGATCAAAGTAGGTCTGCGCCCGGTCATAGCGCTCCGTCGGCCCCTGTTCGTACTCCATGCGCAGGCCCAGCGTCACCGTAAGTTTCCGGTTGATCCGCCACGTATCCTGCCCGTACCAGGCGTAATACGGGCTCATCAGTGCAAAGTTATCGTTGGTGTCCACGAAGACCTGCGTGGGAATCCCCAACTGGAAGGACGCCCAACCCAGCCCCAAACCCGCCGCCGGGACGAACCCATCTTCATCTTTCCGCACGAAGTTGTTAGCAAAGCTGAACGAGCCCGACGTGAAGCCGCCGTTCTGCAGCTGCGTCCGGAAGTGCTGCCGCACATCGACGCCCGCCCGGATCGAGTGTGGTCCGCGGATGTGGGTCCAGTTGAACTTAGCCGCCTGCTGCCGGCCCTTCGTGCCCGGGTCGACGGTCACGCCCATGAACATGTCGCCATTCCAGTGCGACATGCCAGGGAACAGCACGCGCGGCATTACACAGCTGGCCGCGCATTTGGCATCCATATAGGTCGGCAAGCCGGCGTCACTCGGCTTGTACTTCCGCGTTCCCAGCCGCTGGTTCTGCAAGAGAAACCAGTTGGTGTCCACCATCACGTTGAAAATGGTCGAGGCGCTCGCCGTGTACGTCCAGTCGGCCGCCGCGCTCGCCGCCGGCCGCTTCTCGTCCCAGTTCATCAGCCCCGGTTCGGTCTCGTATGTGAAGTCTTGTGCGCCCTCAAGAAAGTCGCTCTTGAACCAGCGGACGAAAAACCGGTGCTTATCGCTCGCCTGATAGTCCACGCGGTTGTTCCACGACCGGTAGTCGACGTTGTTTGGCATCCCCGTCGCCAGATAGTTGTTGATCGGGTCCCGCCCGGTCGTATCCACGTTCGGCAGCGGCATACGCTTGGCGTAGAAATCGTACATCGCGTTGCGGATTCGCGACTGCGGCAGAATGTTGCCGGCAAACGGCGTGCGCACCCAGTGGCCGGGGCGCGCCGGGTCCACGCGGGTCGAAACCGGGTCGTACACCTGGTAGCGTACCGGGTCCACGCGCAGCAGGTCCGAGTAGTCCCCGGCGCGCATCGCCAGCGTCGGTACCGTGTAGTTGATCTCACTCGGCCGTGCCGACTGCCGGTTCTTCAACTCCGAGAAGCCCAGAAAGAAGAACAGCTTGTTCCGTCCATCAACGACCTTCGGAATATAGATGGGACCGCTGATCGTCGCCTGGTAGTTCAGCGTCTTGCCCGAGTTCAACATCGGCCGCGCTGCCAAAGCGTCCGCTGCCGTCCTATTGCCCGCAGCATTCAACGCGGCTACCTGCGCCCAGCGCGCCTGTTTGACAAAGAACGAGGCCGCGTTCCAGCGCTGATTGATAAACTGCAGCGTGCTCGTGCCGTGAAACTGATTGGCGCCCGACTTGGTCGACATCGAAATGCCAAGGCCGGTCGCGTGGCCAAACGAAGCATCAAAGTTCGACGTTTCAATCTTAAACTCGTCAATCACGTCCGGGCTCGGCATCACCGACGCCCGCCGGTCCGTGCCGTTGGTCGACGCGCCATCGATGGACCATTCATTACCGCCCACCGAGCCCGGCGTGTTGTACGCCGAACCGCCGCCGACCTGACCCTGCACCAGAAACTGCGTCGTCCCCGGCACCTGTACGCCCGGCGACATGCGCGCCAGCGCCATGATGTTGTTGCCGATCACCGGCAGGTCCATCACCTCCCGGTTCGTAATGCTGCGCCCCGTGTGCACGGTGCTCGTATCGAGCATCGGCGCTTCGGCCGAAATCGTCACCGACTCGGTGACGCCGCCCACTTCGAGTTGTACATTAATTCGGATCTGTTCGCCTAGTCCGAGCGTCACGCGCGATTGCACGGCCTTCTTAAAGCCCTTGGCTTCCACCGAAACCGAATAGATTCCGGGCAGCAACAGTGGCGCTTCGTAGTAGCCGTTTTCGTTCGTGATCAGCCGCGTGGCCGTGGTCGTCCCGGTGTTGATGACGGTTACGTTCGCACCCGTAACGCTCGCCCCCTGCGGGTCGGTCACCGCACCCGAAATAATGCCGCGCGTATCCTGCGCCAAAACCATCACCGGTAACACTGCTGCCACCAAACACATCAAACAACGCATCCGAGGACTCCTTAACAGCCGTAAAAAGATCCTCGAAAGCGTATCACATCGCGACACTCGGCCGGATTTCGAGCCAGTTTGGACACAACCACTGGAGACAAAATGATTTTCTTTAACGACTTGATCTTGGGAGTGCTGGTAGCCGGCAGTTGGTGGGGCGGCAACTCTCTCGACGAGGCCACCGCGGTGGCGCGGGGCCCGGAGGGTTCTTTCTACGTAGTGGGAACGACGCACTCGCCCGACCTGGCCGCTGCCGGCGGTGGCATTTTGATCCGGCCCGCCAAAGCCCACTATCCCGGCGATGTGTTCGTCCAAAAGATGGACGCCGGCGGCAGGATCCTCTGGCGCGCCATCCTCGGCGGCTCCTATACGGACCGCGCGACGAGTCTGGCCGTAGATAGGGATGGCGCCGTCTACGTCACCGGCATCACCTACTCGCCCGATTTCCCGATCACCGGCGCCACCTATCGCCGCACCATCGGCAATCCCAACGGCCTGGCGGGCGATGCTTTTCTGTTCAAGTTGACGCCGTCCGGCGGCGGACCGCTCTACTCCACCTTCTACGGCGGGAATGAAGGCGACGAGGCCAACGCAGTGGCGGTGGACGAGGCGGGGCAGGCGGTGATCGTCGGCCAGACTTACTCCGACAATCTGCCGACGACAGCGGGCAGCCTGCGTCCCACCGTGTGCGCCGGCTTCGGCTACGACGGCTTCCTCGCCCGGTTCAACGCCACCGGCACGGGTCTGCTCTACGGAACCTATCTGTGCGGATCGGGCCACGATCTTCCGCGCGCGGTGGCCGTATACGGAGACGGATCGATTTTCGTGGCCGGAGAGACGGCCTCTACCGATTTTCCGGTTTCGGCCCAGGCGTTCCAGAACCAGCCGGCGGCCGGTAGCCTCGATGCCTTCGCGCTCCGGCTACAGCCGGACGGCAAGGCACTCGTCTGGGGGACGTACTTTGGTGGCGGGGAATCGGAGCGCGTGAGCGCCCTGGCGGTCGATCGCTCGGGACGCGTGGTCATCGCCGGGGAGAGCCGCTCGGAGGACCTGCCGGGGGCGCCGGGAGCGCCGGCGGGCCTGCAGGACGGCTTTGTAGCCCGGTTCGCCGCCGATGGCGCCGCCGTCGAATGGACGCGCCGCTTCGGCGGCAGCCGGGAGGAGTTCGTCACCGCCCTGGACCTCGCCCCGGACGAGTCGATTGTCGTCGGCGGATCCTCCCGCTCGGCCGGCTGGCTCGGCGAACTCGCGGGGAGCGAAGACGGCTTCGCCGCCATCGTACCCGGCAGCGGCGAGGGTGAGGTGCGGACGTTCCGGCTCGGGGGACAGGGGCGCGACCGGGTGTATGGCATCCGCGTGGCCGGCTCCCTGGTGGCTGCGGTCGGGGCCACCGAATCGGCGGAGTGGCTGGCGGAGGGCGGCGTTGGCCAAGGACAGACCGATGCTTTTTTTGCCACCTTCGATCCGGCCCCGCCGGCGCCGCTCGCCGCCGCTAGCGGCAGCGCGGCCGGCGGTGAGCAAATCCCCTTTGCGCCGCCCACGGCGACGGGGCCGGCGCGCGCGCCGCGCTGGATTGTCGAACTCGCCGCGCCGCCGGCCGCCAGCCAGTTCCGGCGGTGGCAAGGGCAGAAAGGCGAGGCGCGGGAGAGCGCGCTGCGGCAGGCGCGCCAGCGCGTTCGCCCCGGTCAGGCGGCCCTGCGGCCCGTGCTCGAAAGGCTGGGCGGACGCGTCTACGGATCGGCCGACCTGGTGGCCAACGTCCTCTTCGTCGAAGCCCCGCCGGAGGTGGCCGCCAGCCTGCGGTCGCTGGCCGGAATCAAACGCGTGCAGCCCGTTAGCGAACTGGCGCCCACGCTCGATTCCGCGCTGGCCACCCACTTCGTCTGGAAAGCATGGCAGCGGATTGGCGGGGAGAGCAACGCGGGCGCCGGCATCAAGGTCGGCATCATGGACACCGGGATCCGGGCCGCCCATCCGGCCTTCGCCGGGGCCGACATGCCCCCCCTGGCCGGCTTTCCGCGCGGCAACCGCGCGGCGGACCTGGAGAACACCAACAGCAAGGTGATTGTCGCCCGGGGCTACGTGCCGGCCGGACCCACGGCCCATGCCAACGACGACGCCGGCCATGGCACCGGCGTCGCCGCGGTCATCGCCGGAGGCCGCAGCGAAACCATGCTCGGACCCGTCAGCGGCGTCGCGCCCGGCGCCTACCTGGCCAGCTACAAGGTCCTGACCAACGACCCCAGCCCGATGGGGACCGATGACGCCCTCATCCTCGCCCTCGAAGACGCCGTCGCCGATGGTATGGACGTTGTCAACATGAGCATGCAGCGGCGCGTGTTCCTCCTCCGCCCGGAGGACGACATCCTCACCGATATCTGCGAGCGCATGGTGACTAGCGGCGTCATGGTCGTCCGGTCCATGGGCAACGAAGGACCGGACTGGTCCACCATCACGAGTCCCCACCTGGGCGAGTGGGGCATCCTCGTCGGCAGCCATCAGAATGCCCGCGTACTGGGAACCAAAGTCAGGCTGGCCGACGGCGGCGAGTTCTTCGCTGTACCTGGCGGTAGCGTGAACCTCGATGCGGGCGGATCCCTCTCCGGTGAGTTGGCCGACGTGCAGCGCGTGGCGCGCGATACCTGGGGCTGCTCTCCGCTGCCCGCCGATTCGCTCAAGGGCCGCATCGCGCTGGTGGACCGCGGCGTATGCACGTTCGGCGTCAAGGGAGAAAACCTGCGCCGGGCTGGCGCGACCGCCATGGTGGTGCTGGCCCTGGCCAACGCTCCGACGCCAACGGTCATGGGTATGGGCGCAGAGACGCTGCCGGGCTTCATGGTCTCCTACGCCAGCGGGCAGGCGCTGCGGGCCCGGCTCACCCAGGGCACCGCAACGGCCACCATCCCACTCAGCTGGCAGCCGGAGAACATCTCTCCCGATGCCATCGCCGACTCCTCCAGCAATGGCCCCGGACCCTCCACGCTGGGCATCAAGCCCGATCTCGTGGCCACCGGGGAGAACGTCTGGACGGCTCGCGCCGCCGGCGGCTTTTCGACGATGTCCGGCACCAGCCTCTCCACCCCGTTCGTGACCGGCGCCATGGCCACCTTGCTCTCTCAACGGCCGGGACTCGACCCGCGCCACCTCCGCTCGCTGCTCATCAACACCGCCACCCCCATTGCCGATGCCGATGGCATACCCCTGCCGGTGATGAAGCAGGGCGCGGGGCGCCTACACGTCGACGCCGCGCTCGCCTCCACGGTGACGGCATATCCCACCTCGCTCCACCTCGGCTCGAGCACCGGCGACTTCACCCTCGAAAAGAGCGTCCGGCTGACGAACCTCGCCAGCATGGATACGGCCTGCGACGTCATGGCCGAACCGCGCCACGGGACCGCGCCGCTAGTAGAGCCGCAGCGCGTCAACCTGGCGGCGGGAGCCAACGGCTGGTTCACGCTCCAATGGCAGGGAACCAACTGGGCGCCGGGCCAGTATGAGGGCCACCTGCGAGTCAGTTGCGAAGGGGCCGAGTATCCGCTGTCCATCCCCTACTGGCACGGGGTGACGAAAGGGAGCGTGGAGGCGGTGCGAATTGTTCTATCGCAGACGACGGGGAAGGTGGGCGAAACCCTGTACTTTGCCGCGCAGTTCCGGTTGACGGATGCGGCGGGGCTGCCGGTGGAGAACGCCAAACCGCAGGTGAGTGTAAAATCCGGAGCGGGGACCGTGGTCGAAGTTTTTTCCCAGAACGCGGTCTTTCCCGGCATCTACGCCGTGCACGTCCGCCCGGCCGCGGGCACGACCACCTTTCAGATCACCGCCGGGCCGGGGATGAAGGAGTTTACCGTCACCGGGCAGTAACACCCGGTGACGGTAAACTCGCGTGCGGTCAAGATGAAACGACCAACCCCTGACCTGAGCCGCGGGTTACGCTGACAGGTTAGGAAAACCAAAAGCGGCGCAGAGCCGCAAAGGTCAAAGGAGTTGGTCTTTGAAAAAGGTACTGTACTTGGGCCTGGATGTCCACGCGGAGACGATTGCCGTTGCGGTAGCCGAGGGTGGGCGAAGCGGCGAAGTCCGCAGTTTGGGCACAATCGCCAATCGGATCGAGGCGATCCGCAAGCTGGTGAAGAAGCTGCGGGAGCAGGGCGAGGTCCGGGCCTGCTACGAGGCCGGCCCCACCGGCTATTGCCTGTATTGGCAACTGACGCAAATGGAAGTGGCGTGCCAAGTCATCGCCCCCAGTCTGATTCCTATCAAAGCCAGCGAGCGTATCAAGACCGACCGCCGCGACGCCGAGAAGCTCGCTCGCTGCCATCGCGCCGGAGAGCTAACCGCCGTAGCCGTACCGAGCCCAGAGCAGGAAGCGTTGCGCGATCTGGTGCGGGCGCGCGAAGCCGCCAAGAAGGATCAACTCAAGGCGCGACACCGTCTAGGCAAGTTCCTGCTGCGTCATGGACGCAAACCGGACGGTATCAAGGCCTGGACCAAACAGTACCTGGAATGGATCAAGATCAACGTCCACTTCGCACTCAAAGCGCTGGAGGTGACTCTGCTGAACTATCTACACGAGGTGGAACACGTGGCCAAGCGCATCGTGCAGTTGGAGACGGCTATTGACGAGGCGGTGCGGGAAGCCCCAGCGGCGTTGCGTGCGGTGATCGAAGCCTTGCAGGCGTTGCGGGGGGTGGCGCAGACCACGGCAGCGACGATCGTCTCGGAGTTGGGATCGCTGACCCGCTTTGCCAGTCCAAGGCAGTTAATGGGCTACAGCGGCCTGGTGGCGAGCGAACATTCCTCTGGTGGCAAAGTGCAACGTGGGGCGATTACCAAGTCGGGCAATGCGCATCTGCGGCGGGTGCTGGTGGAGGCCAGTTGGTCGTATCATCACCGGCCCAATGTGACGGGCTTTCTTTTGCGGCGGCAAAAGAATCTTGCCCTGAGCGATGAGGTGAAAGCCATTGCCTGGAAGGCGCAACACCGGTTGAACAAGCGCTACAAGACGCTGACGGCCAAGGGGAAAAACAAGAACCAGGTGGTGACCGCTGTGGCGCGAGAACTGCTGGGGTTCATCTGGGCCATCGCGATGCAGACCGAAAACAAGACGCTCGCCGCTGGGCAGGGTGGCATGGATAAAACCCATGCCACCCATCACTCCAGCGTGGGGCCGGATCCTCGCCCGTCAAGGCCAAGCCCTGCGGGTGCGCTCCGCGCAGCCTTGACTGGCTCCGGTCCGGCGAGAACCTAGTCGAGAAAAACAATCCAAGAACCTTTCAACAGATGACTTCACTCTGGACAGCGGCGTCGAAGGCAGCGTGGATTCCACGAAAAGGAGAATCCTCGTTAGCTTCTATGCGGTACGAGCCACGGCTCCAATCCGCGCGCTTAGTCCGAGGCAGCTCCCGACGAATCATGACCCTGCGGCCTCGACCCGCGTATATCAGAGTGATCCATCGTCGCGTAATCTTCCCTGCTGCCTTCGGCCCCGCTGTCCAAAACTGCCGCCACAAAAACAAGTGCCTTCCGCCCTGGTGGGCGGGAGGCACTTGAAACAACCAAACGAAAAACCGTCAGCAACCGTTGAGGGTATTGACAGGTCGTTTCATATCAGAAGTAGACGCGGAGACCCAACTGCATCATCCGGTTGAAGTTCGCCTGGCTGGTGATCCGGCCAAACGATGCGTTGCCCCAAGCCGTCAGCGGCGCCCGGAACATCGGGGTGTTCATCGCATTTAGCGCTTCGGCGCGGAACTGCGCCTTGAACCGTTCGGTCACGCTGAAGGTCTTGAACAACGAGATATCCCAGTTCACCTGCTTCAGGAAGCGCGAGTTGATGGTGCGGCTCACATTGCCGAAAGTCAGCGCCGGGGCGGCGCTGAAGGCGCCCGGATTGAGGTAGCCGTTGCCTTCGGTCCACTGCGCGAGCGCGCCGCCGACCAACGGATTCTGCCCGGTGGCATTCGGCCGCTGGCTCGAGGCGAAGATCACCGAGTTGTTGTTGTCGTTCATGCGGATCTGCAGCGGGAACCCGCTGTTGATGACACTGACGGCATTGAGCGTCCAGCCGCCGACGACCATATCGGCCCAACGGTTCATCTGTCCGCCGAAGGAACGGCCGCGGCCGAACGGCAGGTCGTAGGACGCCGCCAGCGAGTGACGGTGCGTCGCGTCGATGTTCGACAGGCCCCACTCGGCGCCCAGGTTGAAGGAATCCTGCGGACCGACGTTGCCGCCGTTCAGATTGTTTCCGGCGCCGCCGGCAATGTTGTCGAGGTTCTTCGACCACGTCCAGGCGTACAGGAAGTTGAGACCGGCCGACATCCGCTTCTGCACGCGCAGAGCCATCGAATCATACTGCGCGCGCCCATAATCGCCGAAGATATAGGTCAGGGTGCCGAAGGCCGGGAAGGGCCGCAGCAACTGCGCCTGCGACACGTTCGCCGAAGCAAGGCCGTCGGTGCCGCCCCGCTGGAAGTAGGGATTGGTGACGGGCGCGGCCAGCGCCGCGCGGCCCAGCGGGAAGTGCCGGGACTCCACCTGGTTGATGTTGTAGCCGGCCGTGTTGATGGTGAGGTTGGTGGACCGGGAGCCCACGTAGGCGAGCGAGAGCGCCATGCTGAAGGGCAGCTCGCGCTGGACGTCAATCGAGTACTGTTGCACGTAGGGTGACTTGGCGGTGGGCTCGAAGATCGAGAGCGACTTGCCAATGCCCGTGCGGTCACCGAGGCCGGCGCCGGCCGGTTGATTGAGCCCGCTGCCGAAAACATTGCTCAGGTTCGTAACCGCGTTCGGGGTAAGGCCGCCGTCCGCCGAGGTCAGCGGCTGGGTGGTCGCCGTGAAGCCCTCGGGCAAATGGGGATTGCCGAGCGCGATCTGCGGCGCCCAGAAGATGCCGTAGCCGCCGCGGAGCGTGGTTTTGGCGTTTAGCTGATAGACCACGCCGAGGCGGGGCGACATCTTATTGCGGGTCGGATCACCAACGTAGCGGCGGTTGCCATCGAGTCCGGCGAACATCACCGCCCCGCGCGTCGGCACGCCGGACTGCTGGCTGATGGAGTTCAGCGCATCGCGGTTGAAGCCGACGATGAGATTGTTGTTGCGCTCCATCAAGCCGGTCTCATACTCCCAGCGCACGCCCAGGGTCACCGTCAGCTTGGAGTTGAGCCGGATGTCGTCCTGCGCGAAGGCCGAGGTGTAGCGAACGAACTGGTGCATTACGGTGGGAACAAATCCGGTCACGCCGGCGGGCGCACCAAGCAGCAGGCTGGCCAGATCGGACCCGGTGGCCCCGCCGTCGCCGGTGGTGAAATCGCGCCGCGTGAACTGGTCGCTGAAGCTGAACTGCCCGGAGGAGTTGCCGAAGTCGGCGCCCGACAGGCGGATGAGCCGGTAGTCGGCGCCAAACTTCAGATTGTGCCGGCCAAGGAACTTGGCGAGCATGCCGTGCAGGTTCTTCGAGTTCGGTACAACCAGGAAGTTGTTGTTGGTTCCCATGTTGTCGCCGGCATAGAAGTTCTGGAAGCTGACACTCGGAAAGGTCTTCGAGGGGATGGACCGGACGAAGCTGCCATTGAAGCCGAGCGACTCCGGGTTGAATCCCTGGCTGGCCTGGAAGCCGTAGTTCGGGAACCGGTTGTAGCCGTAGCGCAGGGCGAGGGTGGTGGTGGGATTCAGCGTCACGGTGTTATTGAACTGCGTTGAATCGACGCGGCGGTCGAGGCGCCACTGCTGCGGCGAAGAGGGCGTCGAGGGGAACCAGGTTTCGCCGGGCTCGATGGAGTTATAGCGGAGATAGGAGAGATTGACGCTCCACATGTCGCTGAAGCGGTGATCGAACTTGATTGTCTTCTGGTCGGCCTTCGAGGGCAGCTGCGCGGAGTAGGGCATGCTGTTGGGGTCGCCGTAGAAGCGGGGCGCGTTGATCGGCGCCGGGAAGGTTGCCGCAATCGCGCGACCGACGGGATTCAACCGGTTGGTGGGAATGATGTTGCCCGGGAAGGGCTGACGCGTGCCATTGGCCAGCGAAGTGGCGGGATCGAAGACCGTCCGCACGCTACGGTTGGTCGAGCTGACAAACGACTGCGAAAAGTCTCCGTTGCGTTCGAGCGCCGAGGGTACGGCGGTGGTTCCGGAGTTAGCCTGCGTGTCGCGGTAGCCTTCAAAAGTCGCCCAGAAGAAGCTCCGGTTCTTGCCGTCATAAACCTTGGGAATGCGGATGGCGCCGCCGAAGCTGCCGTAGTAGTTCCGGAAGGGCTGCGGGGTGATGGGCCGGCCCGCGCGGCGATTGAAAAACTGATTGGCCAGCCACTCGGTTTGCCGCATGTAGCCGCCGAGCGCACCGTGATATTCGTTGCCGCCTGACTTCAGGAATCCGTTGAACATGCCGCCGCCGGAGCGGCCGATTTCGGCGTCGTAGGTGTTGGCCTGCACCTTCATCTCCTGCACGGCTTCGAGCGAGGCGATGATGATGGCGCGGTTGGCCATGTCGGTGATGGCGACGCCGTCGAGCAGATAGTTATTGCCGCGCACCGGGCCGCCCGCGATGGAGATCTGCGAGGACCCGGATTGGTCCTGCATGCGCGCGTAGCCGGGGTTGCCGACCTGCTGCACGTTGGGCGCGATGCGGGAAAACATGTAGGGATTGCGGCCGAGATTTGGCAGGTCGATCAGCTTCTGCCGGTCAATCACCTGCCCTTGGCTGGCGTTGGAGGTTTCAATCAGCGGTACCTCTTCGGTAACCAGAACGGATTCGGTCACTTGGCCGACTTCGAGCTTGAGGTCGACGGTGACAAACTGCTGCGTGGCCACGGCAACGCCTTTCCGCTCCAGCTTCTTGAAGCCGGGAGCCTCGGCCGAAACCGTGTACGCGGCTGGAGTGACCGAAGCGAAGTTGTACTGGCCGTCGGCAGTGGTCACGGTAGACCGCTGCAGATTCGTACTCTCATCGGTAAGCGTCACCTTGACGTTGGCAACGGCGCCGCCGCCCTGATCGATGATTAGGCCGCGCAATCCGCCATAAATCGATTGCGCATAACCGACTCCGGAACCGCCTAGTAAAAAAGCACATGCAGCCAGAGTTAACCTGGCGTTGCGAAAAGACATCACAATTCCCCCTAGTTGACGAGTTGAAGCGCTCTTGTATCTACAAGGAACATTCAATCCAGTCAGCACACCAGGCTAATTGGAGGGACGGGTTTCCAAAAGAATAGGCGATTTCGCGGATCAATGCAAGAGTGCGCGGCAAATAACAGCGACTTACCGGCCGGCTGGCCAGATCCAGCCGTTCTGGCCGGCCGTGGAGTCCATGGGCCCGGCAGGTAGCGTTTTTTGCCAGGCGAGCATCTTTTCGCTCATCCGCTTGACGATGCCCGGATTGGCAGGGGCGAGATTCGTCATCTCCATCGGGTCGTCCGGAATCCGGTAGAGCTCGACACGGCTGCGGTCCGGATTCATGAGGAGCTTCCAATCCCCGTCGCGCATGGAAAGAATCGGGCTGCGATTCACGGCGTAGCCGGCCACTTGAAAGCGCCACTCCCAGTACAGGGGTTTGCGGCGGGGACGCGAGGCGCCGAGCAGGATGTCGCTGACATCTTCGCCATCAAGCGAGGCACTCGATGGAATCGGGGCACCAGTAAGTTTCGCGAGCGTCGGGAGCCAGTCGACAGCAGAGACCAAAGCGCGCGATTCGACGCGGCCCGCCGGGACGTGCCCGGGCCAGCGCACAATGCCCGGCACGCGCACCCCGCCTTCGTACAAGCTGCGTTTGCGTCCGCGGAACGGCCCGGGCGAACCGAAGGCGGAGTGGCTGGCGTTGGTGATGTGGATGTCCTCGGGCCCATTGTCGGAGGAGAAAAGAATCAGGGTGCTCTGCGCCCGGCCGTCTTTTTCGAGCGCGGCGAGAAGACGGCCGATTTGCGTGTCGAGGTCGCGGAGCGAGGCGTTGTAGATCTGCTGCGCGCCGGGCCACGGGACGCCCGGGCCGGGCTGTTGGTTTTGGAAGGGCGCCAGTTGTTCGGGCGTGGGAGCCAGCGGCGCGTGGGGCAGTAGCGTCCACAGTTGGGCGTAGAAGGGTTGCTCGGCCGGGGTAGAGCGGATGAATTCAATGGCGTGATCGACGATCCACTCCGAAGACCTGGCGCGGAAGCCGGGGGCGTTTTCCACGAAGCGGGTTTCGTTGGAGGTCACCGACTTGTATTCCGTGAAGCCGTAGCGGTCGGGCAGTTGGGCGCCGGGACCGTGGCCGAGGTGCCATTTGCCGAAGTGGGCGGTGCGGTATCCGGCCGTCTGCAGCGCCGCGGCGATGGTGGGGCGGGCGGGGTCGAGGAAGTTCGGCATGGCCCGCTTCTTGTTTTGCTCTTCGGTCGCCAGGTGGCCGTGCATGCGGTTGCGGGCCGGGAACATGCCGGTCATAAACGCCGACCGGGTGGGGCTGCAGACCGAACCGTTGACGTAGAACTGCGTGAACAGCGTGCCGCCGGCAGCGAGGCGGTCGAGGTGGGGAGTTTTGATGCGCGGGTTGCCGTAGCAACTCGGGTCGCCCCAGCCCATGTCGTCGGCCAGGATGAAGAGAATGTTGGGGCGGGGGGCGGCCTGCGCACGGGCCGCGGGGGCGGCGAGAGAACCGCGCAGCAGATCGCGACGGGAGAGCGTGATCATCCGGGGCATTCTACCGCAGGCCGCGATATAATTCCTGTTCGGTCATGCGACTCCTTATCTTCCTGGCAGGACTGGCCAGCTTCAGCATTCAGGCCGCCGATTCCGGCCGCCCAAGGCTTATCGACGCCCATGTGCACTACAATGGCGACCCGGTCTTCCTCACCAGGTTCCTCGCCAAACTCGAGTCCGTGGACGGCCAGGCCCTGCTGATCGCGCCGCCGAAAGACATCCCCGCCATCAAAGAGTTCACCGCCGCGCACCCTGGCCGGTTCCACGGCCTGGGGCAGATGTCGCTCGACCATCCCGACGCCCTCAAACTCGTCGACGAGTTCCACAACGCCGGCTTCCGCGGTCTCGGCGAACTCACCGGCCCCGAATACTCCTTTGACGACCGCCGCTACTGGCCGATCTACGAGCGCGCCGAAAAGTACGGCATGATCCTGCTGTTTCACACCGGCATCGTCAACCGCCGGAACTTCGCCGAGCCCATGAACGTCTCCTCGGACCGTATGCGCGTCTCCACGCTCGACCTGATTGCCCGCCGATTTCCCAAGCTCACCTTGATTGCCGCTCATCTCGGCAATCCCGATTACGAATGGGCGGCCGAGATCGGCCGCTGGAACCCGAACCTGCTGTTCGATGTCTCCGGTTCCACGCTCTACAAGAAGCAGGCCGACCTGACCTTCTTCAAGTCCATCTTCTGGTGGGACAATGTCGTCAGTCCGCACACGCCGAAAACCAACGTCAGCGCGTTTGAAAAGCTGGTTTTCGGCTCCGATGTCTTCGGCGGCGAGATCGCTGAATTCGACCGGGAGCTCGAACTCTACCGGAAGCTGCTGACCACCTGCGGCGTGGCGCCGGCCTCGCAGGAGAACATTTTCAGCGGTACGCTCGCCAGGGTATTGGCCAAACAGAAGTAGCTCTCTAGCTGATAAACCCGTTCCGCATGGCAAAGCGGACCAAATCTCCGGTCGAGTGCAGGTTGAGTTTTTCCATCAGACGCCCCCGGTGCGCCTCCACGGTGTAGACGCTCAAGTTGAGTTGATTGGCAATATCCTTGTTCGTCTTGCCCTCGGCGATCAGTTGCAGCACCTCCCGCTCCCGGGCCGTCAGCAGGTCCATCGAATTGGTGACATGCCGCCGGTAGTCCGTCAGGACGGCATCGGCGACCGAGGGGCTTAAGTAGGCGTCGCCCCGCGCCACGGCACGGACCGCGTCGAGCAGCGCATCGTCGTCGGCATCTTTCACCAGATATCCTTTGGCGCCGGCTTTGAGCATCTCACGGACGTAGACGGCGTCGCGATGCATGCTCAGCGCGAGCACGCGGCAGCGCGGCAGGGTCTCGACGATCCGGCGCGCCCCCTCAATCCCGTTCATCCCCTCCATGTTGACGTCCATGAGGACCACATCGGGCTTGGTCTTGCCGGCCTCCTCGATCGCCTCCAGGCCGTTCTTGCCTTCGGCCACGACCTCCATGTCGGGCTGTGCGCTCAGGATCATCCGAATGCCGCGCCGCACAACGGTATGGTCGTCCACCAGCAGAATGCGAATCTTTTTGCCGGCCACGGTCACCCCTGTTCGCCGTAACGAGCCGGCGCCTTCACTTCCACCTGCAGCCCTCCGCCGGGCGCGCCCGCAAACGCCAGATCGCCCCCGATGTGGCGCGCGCGCGCCCGCATGCCCACCAGCCCCATACTCAGCTTCTTCTGTACCGCTTCGTTCATGCCTTGGCCATTGTCGATAATCCGTAGGCGCGCCTGCTCGCCCTTTACTTCTAACTGTACCTGCACGGAGGTGGCGCCGGAGTGACGGGCGACATTCGTCAGCGCCTCCTGCGCAATCCGGAACAGATGCGTCTCCTGGTCCTCGTCGAGCCGCCGCGGGCAGTGCGACGTGTAGCTCACCTGAATCCGGGTCCGGTCGGCAAACCGCTCGGTGAGCCAGCGCAAGCCGGCGTCGAGCCCGAAGTCATCCAGAATCACCGGCCGCAGCAGCTGCGAAAGCTCTCGGACGCCGGCCAGAGCCTCTTCGAGAATGCCAACGCATTCGGCGCGGCTGGCTTCAAAGCCGGGCCCGTCCATCCGCTTCAACATGCTCTTCAATCCGGTGAGCGACTGGCCCAACTCATCGTGCATCTCGTGGGAGAAGCGGCGCGCCACCACCTCCTGGTCCTGCAGCATCTGCCAGGAGACCTGTTCCAACTCCTCGGCCTGCCACTCCATGCGGCGGAACGCCCGGCGCGTTGCCGAAACGGTCACCGCCGCGCAGGCGGCCGCCATCACCAGGCAGATCCCCAGCACGATCTCCAACTCGTCGAGCAGGCGCTGGGACTGCTCTTCGATCTGGCTTTCGAGCTCCGCCCCGCGGCCGGAGCTGACAAAGTGCCCGCGCACCAGTTCCTGGGCGTTTTCATGAATCGACCGCGAACCCTGGTAGCCGACGTAGGCGGCCGCAATGACCAGCGACACGACAATTGTGAAACCCAGCGCCAGAATCCGCAACACGTTCTGCTGAGTGAGCCAACTCTGCGCCATGGCTTCAGTCTACAGCGGAAACCCAACGAAAACCGCGCAAAAACGTCTTCCCCTGTCCGCTCGCCCCCGGCGCCAGCCAACTCCTCCGGTTTTCGCCATCCCCCAGAATCGGCACCCACGATGCCCCTTCGAGGGGATGGGAGTTTCTTCCGAATCGCCGCAAGCTGGTAGCACGGAGAGTTTACGCATGTTCCCTAGCACATGGAAGGCCGATCTCGGCTCTGGATTTTTAGTCTTTCTGATTGCCCTGCCCCTTTGTCTTGGCATTTCGATGGCGAGCGGCTTCCCCCCGACGGCGGGCATTCTGACCGCGGTCATCGGCGGCCTGCTGGTCTCGTTTCTGGGCAGCGCGCGGTTGACGATTAAAGGACCCGCCGCCGGTCTGATCGTCATCGCCCTCGGCGCCGTGACCGAGTTAGGAGCCGGCGATAACGTGGCCGGTTACAAGCGCGCTATCGCCGCGATCATGGTCGCGGGCGTAATCCAGATCCTGTTTGCCTTGTTCAAAGCCGGCGCCGTGGGTGACCTGATGCCGCCTTCGGTGGTGCACGGCATGCTGGCGGCCATCGGCGTCATCATTATTTCGAAACAAACCCACGTGGCGCTCGGTGTCGTCCCGCACGGCAAGGAGCCGCTGCACCTGCTGGCGGAGATTCCCCACAGCTTGCTGAACCTGAATCCGGAGGTTTGCTTCATCGGCTTCCTCTCCCTGCTCATCCTGTTCGGCCTCCCGCTGCTCAAGTGGAAATGGGTCCGGCAGGTCCCGGGACCGATGCTGGTGCTGTTGACGGCCGTCCCGCTGGGCCTGTTCTTTGACCTCGAGCACGAGCACAACTACGTGCTCTCGAACCACATCTTCCATGTCGGTCCGTCCTTCCTGATCCGGCTGCCGGGATCCCTCGCGAGCACGATCACCTTCCCTGACTTTTCGGCCATCTTCTCGGCCATCTCCATCAAGTACATCGTGATGTTCTCTCTGGTGGGTAGCATTGAATCGCTGCTGAGCGTCTCGGCGGTAGACTCCCTCGACCCCGAACGGCGGGCGAGCGACATGAACAAAGACCTGCTAGCCACCGGCATCGGCAATACCCTCGCCGGCGCGCTCGGCGGTTTGCCCATGATCTCGGAGATTGTCCGCAGCAAGGCGAACATCGACAACGGCGCACGCAGCCACTGGTCGAACTTCTTTCACGGCATGTTCCTGCTGCTTTCCCTCGCCCTGATTCCGAACCTGCTGCAGGAGATTCCGCTGGCCGCCCTGGCCGGCATGCTCATCTACACGGGCTTCCGCCTGGCCTCGCCCAAGGAGTTCGCACACGCCTACAAAATCGGCCCCGAACAGCTCGCGCTCTTTACCATCACCATGCTCGTGACCCTCGCCACGGACCTGCTGGTTGGCGTGGGGGTCGGCATGCTGCTCAAAATCGTCCTTCACCTCAAGAACGGCGCCCGGCTGGGCAACCTCTTCAAGGCGGTCATTGAGGAAGAGCGCAACGGCAAAGAGCTCACGCTACGGGTGCAGGAAGCGGCGATTTATACGAATTTTCTCGGCATCAAACGCCGTCTGCAGAACCTGGACGAAACGGTGGAATCGGTGGTCGTTGACTTCGAGAACGCCTGGGTGGTGGACCATACGGTGCTCGAAAAGCTCCACACCATGGAGCGGAGTTGGTCCAACCGCCGCCTGGTTCTCGTGGGCCTCAATGGCCACGAGGCGAGCTCGAACCATGAACTGGCCGCCCGGCGCCGCCCCCGGCCCGTGGGAGCGGCCTGATGTCCCAGGATCCGCTCCACCACCTGCTCGACCACCTCGCCCATCTACTGCCGGCCCAGGGGCCGATCGGGGTGTTCATCCACCACAACACCCTGCACGCCTTTCAGCACCTGCCGTTTGAGACCGCCGTTTGCGAAGCAGCGGCGCTCTATCAGACCGAACCCTACCTGGCCGAAGAGCAGTACCGCGAAGCTATCCGCCGGAAGCGGATCCGGGCCGAGGATCTTTACGCCGTACTCGCCAACGAACCGAACGTAGACGTGGCGCCCGGCCTCGACCGGCGGGAGCTGCGTTTTGCCTGGCTGTTGCCGGGCATACGCACTTTTGACGCCGCCAGCATGGCCTGGCGCCTCGAAGATGGCGATGTGGCCGCCGATTTCGCCCAACCGCAGAACCGCGCCCTGTTTGACGCCGTCGACCAGCGGACCACGCCCGTTGCCGGCCCCCAACGACCGGCCCCGCGGCCGGTCGACGCCATCATTCACCCTTGGCTGATCCGTCTGTCGGCCGCCTATCTCGACCAGGGCCTGTCCTACTGGCCGATGCCCTGCCGGGAGCTGGGCTTCTACCGCGCCGTCCGCGAACTGTTGATTCTCCCGGCCGCCTTCCTGCCGCCCGCCCTGTCCGGGCTCGACCAGGCCTTCCGCTCCCAACAGGCCCGCAACCTGGACGCGCGCGCCGTGGTCACCGAGTTGCTCGGCCCCGATGCTTCTCGCTGGGAGGCGACGCTGCGCGAGGAACTCCTGGCGCTGCCCGGCTGGGCCGGACTGTTCTCCCGCCTCGAACACGAGCCCGCGCTGTTTGCCCACAACCCGGTTCCCTGCACCCTCATCGACTTCCTAGCCGTCCGCCTGACGATGGCTAACGGAGCGGCAACCCACCAGCAGGCGCAGCCGCCCGAACCCGAACCGGACGCGGCCGGCCACCGGCTGGCCCGCGCGGCGACGCTGTATGACGCGGCGCGGCTCGTGCGTCTGAACGCCGCCACCATCCAGAGCTGGCCGGAGACCCTCTGGCGCCGCTTCGAGGCCGAAGTGGATTCCTTCGGGCCGCTCGAACGCCGGCGCATCTATCATTTGGCCTACGAACGCTGGCACGAACAACACGTCTTGCAGGGCCTGGCCGCGCACCGCCGCCAGGTCTCGTTCGCCGCGCCGCGGGTGCCTCCGGCCGCGCAGGTTTTTTTCTGCATCGACGAGCGCGAGGAGTCCATGCGCCGCGCCCTCGAAGAGGTCGATCCGCGCGTTGAAACCTTCGGCGCCGCGGGCTTTTTCGGCGTCGCCGTCGACTACAAAGGCATTGACGATGCCGGCAGCGTTCCGCTCTGCCCCGTTGTCGTCAAACCGCAGCACGCCGTGCGGGAGCACCCGGCAAGCGGGGACGAACTCCTCCACCAACGGCGCGAAGGACGCCGGCGCGTCTGGGCGCGCCTGGCGCGCAGCCTGTCGATCGGCTCCCGCTCCCTTGTCCGCGGCGCGCTCTCTACCGCGGCGCTCGGCACCCTGTCGGCCGTTCCCCTGATCACCCGCGTGCTGGCGCCGCGCCAGTACGGCAAACTACGGGACGCTCTGAACCGCGCCTTTCTGCCCGAACCCCGCACCGAGCTCGTGCTGATGCGGGACGACGCGCGTTTCGAGGAGGCGGTCGAAGGGATGTTCCTCGGCTTCTCGGAAGCCGAAAAGGCCGACCGCGTGGCCGGGGTGCTGGGCCCGGTCGGCCTGACGCGCGACTTTGCCCGGCTGGTGGTGCTCCTCGGCCATGGCTCCACTTCCCTCAATAATCCCCACGAATCGGCCTATGACTGCGGAGCCTGCGGCGGACGCCGCGGCGGCCCCAACGCCCGGATCTTCGCCCAGATGGCCAACCGGCCCGCCATCCGCGCCGCGCTGTCCGCCCGGGGCATCGTCATCCCGAAGACCACCTGGTTTATCGGTGGCGATCATGATACCTGCAGCGACGCCATCACGCTGTTCGACCTCGACGAGGCTCCGCCCACGCATCAGGCCGACCTCGCCGCGCTGCGGAACTCGCTCGATCTGGCCCGCGCCGCCAACGCCCGGGAGCGGGTGCGCCGCTTTGAGTCCTGTCCGGTGGATGTGTCGGCGGCGCAGGCCCTGCACCACGTCGAAGAACGCTCCGAACACCTCGCCCAACCCCGGCAGGAGTGCGGACACGCCACCAACGCCGTCTGCGTAGTGGGCCGCCGGCAGATTACCCGCAACCTGTTCCTCGACCGTCGAGCCTTCCTCGTCTCCTACGACCCCACGCGCGACGCCGAAGCCGAAAACCTCGCCCGGTTGCTCGGTGCCGTGGTCCCTGTCTGCGGAGGCATCAACCTCGAATACTACTTCTCTTCGGTAGACAACGAACGGTACGGCTGCGGCTCGAAACTCCCCCACAACGTCACCGGCCTCATCGGGGTCATGGACGGCCAGGGCAGCGACCTGCGCACGGGCCTGCCCCTGCAGATGGTCGAGATCCACGAGCCGGTCCGCATCCTGTTCGTCATTGAAACCATCCCCGCGCTGCTTGAAAAAGTACTGGCGGCCAATCCCACGGTGAACGAATTCGTGACCAACCGCTGGATCCGGGTCGCCCTCATGGATCCGGAGACGGGCCGGATTCAAATCCGCCGCGACTGTGGCTACGAAGACCTGCACGGCGCCCCGCCGCCGCTGCCGGAGGCCCCGACCTCCCATGACTGGTACCATAAGCACCTCGATCATCTGCCGCTGGCCGTGATCAAAGGAGGCGCATGACCGCGCAACAGGCAACGCTACTCTTCGTGGTCTTCACCCCGGGAGTCGTCTTCTTCGTCTTATCGCTGCTTTGGCTGCTCGGCTGGAACGCGCCGGAACGATTCCTCAGCCGGGTCACCGGGCTGGTCTATGCGGCGGCGACCGCCGCGGTCGGCTGGCTCGTCTGGCTCGTGGCGGCCAGAGGCGAACCGGCGGTGGTCGTCTCGCTCGGCGACTGGTTTGCCGTGCACGACTATCAGTTCCCGCTCGTCCTGCTCGGCGATGCGCTCTCGCTGCCGTTTCTGGCCCTGACGGTCGTGCTGGTGGGCGTCATCGGCCAGTTCTCGTCCACCTACCTGCACCGCGACCCCGGCTTTGCGCGCTTCTTCCTCCTGCTGCACCTGTTCGCCTTCGGCGCCCTGCTGATCTTTTCGGCCGGCTCGTTCGACCTGATCATCGGCGGCTGGGAGTTGGTCGGCATCACCTCGGTGCTGCTGATCTCCTTCTTCCACTTCCGCTCCGGTCCGGTGGACAATGCCTGGCGGGTCTTTGTCGTCTACCGCGCTTGCGACCTCGGATTAATCACGGCAGCCTTCCTGCTGCATCACGTCGGGCACGTCTCCTCGTTTGCCGGCGGCATGCCGCCGGTCGCGGGTGGCGCCGCGACCCTGGTCGGTCTGCTGCTGCTCCTATCGGCCGCCGGCAAGTCGGCCCAAGTGCCCTTCTCCGGCTGGCTGCCCCGCGCGATGGAGGGCCCGACGCCTTCAAGCGCCATCTTCTACGGCGCCATCTCCGTCCACGCCGGCGCCTACCTGCTGCTCCGAACCCAGCCGATTCTGCTCGCATCGCCGCTGGCCTGCGCCGCGGTAATCACCACCGGAGTGCTCACCGCCGTGCTCGGCACCGTGGTCGGGCGGGCCAGCACGGACGCCAAGACCTCGCTGGCCTACGCTTCGCTGGCGCAGGTCGGGGTCATCTTCGTCGAAATCGGCGCCGGCCTGCAGCTGCTTCCGGTCCTGCACATTCTCGGTCACGCTACCGTGCGCACCCTGCAGTTCCTGCGCGCTCCCTCCACGCTGCGGGATTTCCACCAGATGCACGCCGCCTCCGGCGGACAGTTGGCGCCCACCGGCAAGCACCTCGAACGGGTTGTCCCGCCCAAGCTGCAGCTATGGCTCTACCGCTGCGCCATCGACCGGGGCCATCTCGACACCCTGCTCGAATGGCTGATCGTCCGGCCGCTGACGGGGCTTTCCCTGCTGCTCGCCCGCTTCGACCGCATCGGTCTGCCGGGTAGCGCCCCGGCGGCGCCGCCGAGCGCCGTGGGCGTAACAGAACCGCTGGTCAAACCGGGAGTTTTGCATGGCTGATCTCGCTTTCCCCTATCTCAGCGCCGCGGTAGCAGCGCCCCTGGCCGGTGCGGCGGTGGCCGCGCTGAACGGCGCCCGGGCCCGGCTCGTGGGGGTGCTGGCCGCCGCCGGCGCCACCCTGTGCTCACTGGCGGCCTTTGTCGCCGTACACCAATCGGGCGGAGCACGCCTGGCCGAGCCGTGGGGGCTGAGCCTCTTTACGGCCGACCCGCTGAACGCCACGTTCCTTTTGCTCTACTCGCTCCTCACCCTCGGCATCATCGCCCTGGCGCCGCGCCGGGACACGACGGCCACCATCAACGCCGGAACGCTGCTGGTGCTGGCCGCCACGCTGGCTGCCTACGCCGCCGATAACGCCATCGTCCTGGCCCTGGGCTGGCTGGTCTCGGCGCTGCCGTTCATTCTCGGGCCGTTTCATGGCACGTGGCGGCCGCGGGTGGGTCTGGCGCTCTCCTGCCTGGCGCTGTTGGGAGCACTGGGCGCCATCGCCAGGGCGGCCATGGCCGACGGCGCCACGCAGCCCTATTCTCTCGCCGCGCTGCAGGGGCACAACTACGGCGGCTCGGCGGCCTTCGGGCTGTTGATCACGGCGATTGTGTTCCGGAAAGGGATCTTCCCGGCGCACGCCTGGATTGAGGACGCCGCCGAAGCCGGACCCGTCCTGCCGTTCTGCCTGTTCCTCAATGGCCACCTGGGAGCGTTTGTGCTGGCGCGGGTAGTCATTCCCGAGTTCCCGCTCTCGGCCCAGGGCGCCTTTCCCATCCTCTCCGACCTCGCCCTGTTCACGGCGCTTTACGCCGCCGTGCGGGCGGTTGCCGAATCGAGCGCGCGTCGCATCCTCGCATTGCTTGTCCTCAGCCAGTCGGCCTGCATTCTGGCCGGGCTTGAAAGCGCTACGCCCGAAGGCATCACCGGGGCGCTCGTGCACTGCATGGTCGTCGCGGTGGCAACCACTGGTCTGTTCTCCGTGCTGCGGCTGATGGAGGTCCGGTTTGGCCGGTCGTTCACCACGTCCCACTATCTGGGCCTGGCCCGCTATACGCCCCGCCTCGGCGTCCTGTTCGCCGTGTGCGGCCTGGCGCTGGTTGGCCTGCCCGGTACGCTCGGCTTCTGTTCGGAGGACCTGCTCATTCACGGCACGCTCGTCAGCCATCCCCAGATCGGCCTGCTGCTGCCGGTGGCAACGGCGATGAACGCCGTCAGCCTGTTCCGGCTGTTCTCGAAGATCTTTCTCGGCGACCGCGCCGGGGCCGTCTTCGGCGTCACCGACGCCGTGCCGCGGGAGCGCTGGGTGCTGGCGGCCATCGCGCTGTTCCTCGTCGTCGCCGGGCTGACCCCCGCCACGATCGTCGGCTTCCGCACGCAGGCGGCCCAAACGGAGCAAGAGAAGGCAGGCGGGCCGCTCCCCCCGGCCCCGCACTCCGCTATACTCGCCGAATCATGTCCTGCCGGTATCTGTCGCTAGTTTTCTCGCTCTCGCTGCTGCACGGGCAACCGCCCTATGATCTGGTAATCGTCGGCGGGCGCGTCATGGACCCCGAGTCCCGCCTTGACGCGCCGCGCCACATCGGCATCCGCAACGGCAAGATCGCCGCGATCTCCGCGCAGCCGCTCACCGGCAAAGTTACTCTCCCGGCCGCCGGTCGCGTGGTCGCTCCGGGCTTCATCGACCTCCACTCCCACGGCCACACCAACGAGGCCAACGAGTATCAGGCCCACGACGGCGTCACCACCGCCCTCGAACTCGAAGTCGGCGTGCCCAACGTGGGCGCCTGGCTCCAGCAGCGGGCAGGCCGCGCCATTCTCAACCACGGCGCCACGGCTTCACACGGCGCCACGCGCACCATGGCCCTGCGCGAGTTCGCCGCCGAGGCGCCGGGCTGGCTCAACTCGCCCGACAGTTGGCGCGAGCTCATGATGAAGGGCCGCTACAAGTCCATCACCAACCCTGAGGAGTTGACCGCGCTCGGCGCCACGCTCGAACGCGGCCTCCGCGAAGGCGGCATCGGCGTCGGCATCGCCCACCAGTACTACCCCGGCGCCACGCGCGATGAAATCTTCCGCGTCTTCCAAATGGCCCGTCGCTGGAAGGTGCCCATCTATACCCACGTCCGCTCCATGGGCGCCGACGCCATGCAGGAGGTCATCGCCAACGCCGCCGCCACGGGCGTCCCCCTTCACATTGTCCACGTTAACTCGATGAGCCTGGGCGAACTGCCGCTCGTGCTCGATCTGATCGAATCCGCCAACCAGCGCGGCATCGACATCACCACGGAAGCCTATCCCTACACCGCCGCCTCCACGTTCCTTGAAACCACCATGTTCGATGACGGCTGGCAGCAGCGCCTCGGCATCTCCTACGACGGCCTGCAGTGGGTCAAAACCGGTGAACGCCTCACCGAAAAAACCTTCCACCAGTACCGCAAAGAAGGCGGCGCCGTAATCATGCACTTCATGAAGCCGGAATGGATCAAGCGCGCCATGGCCTCGCCCTTCGTCATCGTCGCCTCTGACGGCATGCCCTTCGCCCCCGGCGCCCATCCCCGCAGCGCCGGCACCTTCGCCCGCGTCCTCGGCCGCTACGTCCGTGAACAGAAAGTGCTCTCGCTCATGGACGCTCTCGGCAAAATGACCATCCTGCCCGCGCGCCGCCTCGAACCCATGGTTCCACTGATGAAGAACAAAGGCCGCCTCCGCATCGGCGCCGATGCCGACATCACCGTCTTCGACCCGGCCACCGTCATCGACACCGCCACGTTTGAAAAAGGCCTCAGCTTCTCCACCGGCATCGACCACGTGCTCGTCAACGGCGTCCCCGTCGTCCGCGACGGCAAGACCGTACCCAACGTCTTCCCCGGCCAAGCCGTGCTCGGCAACTACGGCAAGCGGTAGATCTCACTATACTTAAAAGGTGGCTGCACTAATCGAGGCGCTCGACGTCAAGCGCCGTACCTTTTTCGAACTCGACAACATTCCCTATCTCTGCCTGGAGGCTGAAGTCAGCACCCCGACCGCCCGCGGCGGCCAGACCCTCGTCCGGCTGAAGATGCGCAACCTGATCACGAACGGCGTCTTCGATAAAACTTTTAAAGCCGGCGAGAAGTTCAAGGAACCCGACCTGCAAACCGTGCAGGCCTCCTACCTCTACCGCGACAACGAAGGCGCCTACTTCCTCGACCAGGAGAGCTTTGAGACCATCAATCTCCCGGACGCCATCCTCGGCAACGCCCTTGACTTCCTCATCGAAGGAAGCATGATCGATCTGCTCAAATTCAACGGCAACCCCATCGGCCTCGAGCTGCCGCCCACCGTCGAACTCGCCGTCGCCTACACCGAACCCGGCGTCCGCGGCGATACCTCCAGCGGCAGCGTCACCAAACTGGCGCGCCTGGAAACAGGCCTCGAAATCAAAGTCCCCCTCTTCATCAAGGAAGGCGAAAAGGTGAAGGTCTCCACGGAAACCCGCGAGTTCGGCGGCCGCGCCTAGACCATCTCGAGAACTCCGTGCCGCACCAGCTCGTCGATGACTCCCAGGGCCTTCTCCCGGTCGCCCGCCGATAGCCCGCCCAGCGAAGCCCCGAGGGTTTCACCGCGCGTCACCCAGCGGATCAGGTCTAGTATCCCGTCGCCCACCTGCGGGTAAGCCCGCAGGCTGCCCCGTCCGCTGCGCAGCGTCCAGAGCCGTACTTTTTCGCCCAGCGGACACTCGCCCTCCATCGTCGTCCCGGCCACGATGCGCGCCCTCTGCTCCAGCCAATCCCCCGCGGCGCCAGCCACCCACAAGGCATCAATACCGGCCCGGTCCATGCCCGCCCACCGGTCCCCCGCCACCGTCAACTGTTCGCCGCCTCCGGCGCCCACCAGCAGCAGAGTCAGCCGGACCTCCTTCACGCCGCACCGCCGCAGATGCTCCACCGTACGGTGCGCCTCCTCCCACCACCGCCGGTCCCGCTGCCGCTCGGCCTGCGCACAGTAGATCGCCGCGTCCACCTCCAGATCCACCACCTCGGCACTCACCAGCGCCGTCACCCCCACGGGAACCGTCACCAGATCGGCCAACACAAAACCGATCCCGTTCGCCGTCAGATACTCCGGCATCCGGCTTACCACCAGATGCGCCATCTCGTCGCCCCGGCGGCCGCCGTGCAAATAGACAATTTTTTCCTGATCGTCGCGCAACGGAAGAAACGGCGGCTGCGACACAACCAGGTCAAAGCGCTCTCCCTCGACCGGCGCATACCAGTCGCCCACCCGGAACTCGACGTTGGTTATCCCGTTCAGCATCGCATTGATGCGGGCAAACGCGATGGCGCGCACATTCAAATCGGCGCCCACCACCCGGTCGGCCGCCCGCGCCAGCAGCAGCGCCAGAGCCCCGCCGCCGCAACCCAGGTCGAGCGCACTCCCGACGCGCTCCCCGGGATAGCTCGCCCGCGCCAACAGGGCCGTCGTCGTACCCACGCCCATCACGGTATCCGTGGTCTGCTCCGGCCGGTCCCCCAGAAGATAGAGACTATCCAGCAGAAACAGCCGCAGCAGGCTGCGCCATCCCCGCGCCGTCTCTTCAATCAGTCCGCTGCCGACGGCAAACGCAAAACACTCCTCCCCCAGCGCCGCCAGGGCCTCCGCCCGGCTCACCGGCTCATCCCGCGCCAACAGGCGCAGCGCCAGCGCCGCCGGCTCCTCGCTGACGGCGTACTGCACCCGCAGCCAGTCCGCGGCAAACGCCGCCGGAAAGCGGCCAACGGCGCTCTCGTGCCGTTCCACCCACTCGCTCGTCAACCCGATCGCGCGCAGCCGTTCCGCCAGCGCCGCCCACTGCTCTGCTCTGCCCTGCGGAATCGCCACCATGGTCTTACTCCTTCGGCAGCCGCAGGCTCCACACCTCGCTGCTCAGCGGCTTGGCGTGTCCCCCGGCCACCCATAGTTGATCATCGAACACAAACACAGAGTGCTCATGCCGCGCCTTCCAAATGCGCCCCGACTTCACCTCAGTCCAGCTCTTCCCATCGCGCGAGGTCCACACGTCGCCCCAATTCTGATCCGGCACCCTCCCATCCAGGACCTTGGACCACCCGCCCAGCACCCACATCGTCCCGCGATAGACCGCCGCCCCAAACCACAGCCGCGGGTGCCACGGCGCCCCGGCCGTCTCCTGACGCCAGTTCTTCCCATCGGCCGACGACCAGACGTCGTTGTAAGCGGCGTACTCGGGCACATAGTTGCCACCCCCCATCACATAGATCCGCCCGCCCAGCACCACAGCCTGATGGTAGGCCCGCGGCGCCCACGGCGCAGCCGCCGTTTCAAGCCGCCAAGTCTTGCCGTCGGCGCTCGACCACACGTCGTTCTTCAAGCTCTTGGCGTCGCCAAAGTAGTAGTTCTCCGTCCCCCCCAGCATCCACATCCGCCCCCGGAAGGCGACCACCGCCGCCGCCAGCCGCGGCGACCACCCCGCCGACCCCGTGGCCTGCTCCCACTGTTTGCCATCCCGCGACCACCAGACAGCATTACTGGCCGAATGCCCGGGCAGCCGCCCGTTATACCAGCCGCCCATCATCCACATGCGGCCGCCAAAGCTCAGAGACATCGGCAAATCGCTATGCAGCCACGGCGCGGCCGCCGTCACGCGCTCCCATTGCTTTCCATCGCCCGAACGCCAGACATCACGAGGCGGCGCCGAAAACGAATCGAACCACCCGCCAAGAATCCACAAGTGCCGGCCGTGCACGAATTCGCCCTGCGAATCGCGCGGCTGCCACGGCGCCGCGCCGTGCAGCGTCCAATCCTGGCCCCGCAGCCCCGTCACGGCCAGCAGGGCGACTCCGAACAGTTTTCGCACCCGACCACGATACACCAATGGCCCCTACCCCAGCAGCTTCTCACGCACCCCCGCCCGCAGCGCCGTCACCACGTCACCATCGGTTTCAAACGCCAGCGCATGCTGCCGCCCGCCCACCACCAGCACGCGGCCGCGCGGGTCGTAGCTGTGGGGCATCACCTCCACGCGGTTCTTGAAAATCGCCCGAATCTCCACCTCCAGGCTCCCCACCCGCCCACCACCCACCGTCCGCCACGGCCCCCCAGCCACGTCAATCCGCACCAGGCACCCCGCCTCAAGCAGCAGACCCAGATACGGATCGCCCCATCCGGCATACACCCCGGAGTCGCGCACCGTAATCCGCAGCGCCGGCCCCACCTGTTGGCGCAACTCCGCCTCACCCATGCCGATCCGCAGCCGCCCCACCCCGTCGAAACGAACCCGGTGCCGGGACGATGGCGGCGCCGCCTCCAGACCATCGACCAGCCCCAGCGGCAACGTCCCCAGCAGCAACCGGCGCGTCATGATCCCTGCTTAGGCCTGCAACGCCACCCACATCCCGGGCTTTTCGGCGCGAATCGCCACCCGCTTGCCCTTCCAGGCGTTCATCTCGGCCGGCACCCGGATGGCACCGTCTTTATCCACCGCCACCCGCCGCGAGATCACGCGAATCGGCAGCGGCAGATCCCGCTCGCCTTCCCGGGTCACCACCCAAACCCCGCCGCCGCTGCGCGGCGCGACAATCACACTGTAGAGACCACCGGCGCCCAACGCGGCCGGCAGCGGCATCCGCCCCTGGGCATCAATAGCGGTCTTCCACTGCTCTGGCATATCTTTAAAGTATGGCAACTTCCCGTATTGATTGGAGCTATCACCGCCCCGGTTGAAAAACCTGTGGCAAAACGCAGGAGTTTCTTGCGCACGCCGGCCTGTCCACGGCCGTTCAAGTGGACGCTAAAAAACAGGCGATCGATCGCGCCGGAGCGATCGCGCTGGCCCGCCAGGCAGCAACCGTTTACGCAACCAAAGGCAAGAACGTTTTGCGGCTCGAGATGAAAACGAACCCGTCCGACGACGAGATCGCCGCGCTCGTGGTTGGCCCCAGCGGCAACCTCCGCGCCCCGGCGCTCCGTGTCGGCAAGACGCTGCTCGTCGGCTTCGACGAGGGGACTTACTCGACACTTCTGAGCCCTCCGTAGCCGGGCAGCTCTACTTCGGCGGCGCCGTCTCTCCCTTCCGTTTCAGAGTCGGCGCCTTCCGTTTGGACTCCACCGCGGCCTCTTTTTTCTCGGCCGCCTTCTTCTCGCCCAACTCTTTTTCCCCCAGCAGCGCCTCGCGCTCCTTGCGCTCTTTCTGCTCCCGCGCCGCGAGTTGGCCGCCGCGCTCGTTGATGTCGGATTGGGCAATCTCAATCGAGTCGTTCGTCGTCTCGAGCGCCGTATCAAGCACCAGTTCGTAGCGGGCGAAGTCTTTGGGCGGCGCTTCTTTAATCTTCGTCAAGCGCTCGGCGAAGTCCCGCTCGGCCTTGATCACCGCCATCAGTCCCTCATCGAGCGCCACCTTGCGCTTGATGGCATCATCGGCCACGGTGTCGGCCGCCTCGATAATCTTGGTGAACTCATCGAGCAGGTCATGCAGCAGCGCGCTACGGCCCGGCTTCTCGCGCTTCAGCAGGCTGTCCACCTGATCCATCCGCTGCTTGGCGAAAAGCATGTAGAGGCGGAGCCGGGCGTTCGGCTCCTGCACCAGCCGTACCTGGTCGACCTCATCGGCCGTCAGAAAATCCTTCTGCGCCGCAAGCGGCAGCAGCGCACAAAGCAACAACACGGCCAGCCTCACCGGCGCACCCCCATGGTCATGTCGACCAGCTCATCCTGCAGCCGCTCGACGTAGGCGATCACCTCGTCCATCCGCGGGCGATCCTCAACGCCCAGCAGAGCCTGCAATCCCTTGAGCCGCCGGCTCAACTCCCGCAGTTTCAACTCCGCCCGCTTGAAGTACTTCGGACTGCGGCGGGCGTCCTTGCCCGTAGCCTTCAGCGAGGCGACCGACAGATCCACCGCCGCCCGAAACTCCTCCACCTCCGGCGCCACCGCCGCCCAGGTCTTGGTTTCGAGCTCCGGCCGCAGCCTCGTCAGCACCTCGCCGGCGTAGACCAGCGCCAACTCGCTCCGGCGCTCCAGATTCGGCTCGGTCTTCACGGCATTCAGACGGCCGTCGGAGGCACCGGCGGCGGCCACCACCGCCGTCCACAGCCCTGCCAGCAGAAGCCGCCTCATCGCTTGTTCGCCATGCGGCTCACAATCCGCAGCCGCTGCCGGCCTTTGAACTCTTCTTCGGGCATCTTCCCCCCAGCCGCGGCCAAAAACTTTTCATAGGCCGGCACAGCTTCTTTATACATCTGCTGGCGGTCGTAGCAAAGGGCCTCGAGATAGAGCACCGCGGCGTTCTGCTCCTCGCCGAGCGCCTTCAGCCGGGCAAAGGCCTTCAATGTCTGCGGATAGTCGCCGAGTAGAAACAGCGTGGCGCCCAACTCACTCCAGGCCGGCTTCAGTTTCGGGTCGAGCTGCGCGGCGGCCAGAAACTCGCGGGCCGCCTCGGGCATGCGCTTGTCTTCGCGATAGATGCGGCCCAGCGTGAGCCGCAGTTCGGCGTTGCCTGGTTCGGCTGCTACGGCCTGGGTGAGCAGCGGGGCAGCCTTGGCGTTTTGTTTAGCCTTCAGGTAGGCGGTCGCCAGCGCCAGGCGATTGGCCGTGGTGGGCGATTCGGCCACGGCTTTTTCGAGCTGGGCGACGGCATCGGCCGCCTCACCCTGCTCAATCAGCAGCACGCCCAGGCGCTCGCGGGCCGCCCCGTTGTCCGGGAAAAGCCGGTAGAGCGACGCCGCCTCGGCCTTCTGGCCCGCGGCTTCGTGGAACCCTGCCAGTTCGAGCAGGGCATCTTTATACGCCGGGTCGGCCTTGGCTGCGCTCTGGTACCAGATGGCCGACTCCTTCACACGGCCCTGCTTGGCCAGCGCCTTCCCGAGCAAAGCCATGGCCGGGGCGCTCGTCGATTCGGCCCCCAGTGCCGCCTGCAGAGCGGTCTCTGCCGCCTCCCAGTGTTCGAGGGTGACATGCGCCTCGCCGAGATAGTAGTTCGGACGGAACTGTTTGGGCTGCTGCGCCTGCGCCTTTTCAAGGAGCGACAACCCCTCGGCGGTGCGCCCCGTGCGCACCAGCACAACGCCCAGGTTCAACTGCGCTTCAAACAGCTCCGGCTGCTTCGCTAGCACTTTTTGATAGAACGGAATCGACTCGGCCTGGCGATTGACCAGACTGAGCGTCAGTCCGTAGTAGAAGTTGGCCGAAACGTCTTCGGCATCGACCTGGAGGGCGGCGCCGAAGTGAACGAGCGCCTGTTCCAACTTGCTCTCATCGAGGGCTTTCATCCCCAGGGACGTCGGATCCGATTGCAGCAGCAGAAACAACGCAAGCAGCGCCATGACTTCAGTGTAGCGGCTGCGCGGGTTAAGAATCTTTCGTGAACTAACCGGCAACTTCCCGTACAATACGCCCTATGGTTCTCAGAAAATCTCTTCTCCTGACGGTGATCGCCCTGTGCGTCGCCATCGCTCCCAGCTTCGGCCAGGCCCCGGCCAAGAAGGCCGCCTCCGCCAAGGCCGCCTCCGCCAAGGCCGAAGCCGCCGGACTGATTGACATCAATTCGGCCGATGCCGCCACCCTCAAGTCCATCCCCGGTATTGGCGACGCCTACTCGGCGAAGATCATCGCCAACCGTCCTTATAAGGGCAAAGACGAGATCGTCAAGAAAGCCGGGGTCCCCCAGGGCGTTTACGACAAGATCAAAGACAAGATCATCGCCAAACAGAAGTAGTCCGCCGGCGCGGCTACGTTTCGGATATGTCAGAATTAAGGGATATCTTCCATGGCAGATAAGACCGTAGCCGCCGCCCTCAATCCGCAAAAAAAAGTTCCGCTGATGCAGTGGGTCGCCCCGGTTCTGGTGGGCTGGCTCATCCCCGGCGCCGGGCACGTCTACCTGGGCCGCAAACAGCGGGGCCTGCTGCTAGGGGTCTCTATCCTCATCTGCTTCGTGGTCGGACTGATGATGCGGGGAGCGTTCTTTGAACCGCAAACCGGCGACCTGCTCACGACTCTGATTTACACCGGCGGCAACTTTGCCAACAAAATGGTCGGGCTTCCCTACTTTCTTGCTACTTGGCTGGGCTACGATCAAACCGACGTCGCCGGACACGTTCACGATTACGGGACCAAATTCCTGGCCGGTGCCGGATTGTTGAACGTGCTCGCGCTGGTCGACGCCTACGAGATTGCCACGGGCAAGAAGGACTGAATCGCATGCCGAAAATTGCGCTTTCCCATCTCGAAACAGCCATTCTCATGGCGTTGCTTATCTCTGTAGTGCTGGGCGTGGTAACCAGGAAGACCGACAAAGAGCGCCTTCAGTACGGCGTGCTCTGCTTTGCCCGTTTCATCGGCACCATCTTCGGCCTGGGCTGGCTCATGAAACTCGGTCACGGCTAGTAGCGGCAGCGCATTTTCTATGTCCACAGCCACGAAAACCTTCACCGAATGGGAGACGGGAGAGGAGACCGGCGCGGAACACGCCAAGCTCTATAACGTTGTACTGCTCGATGACGACGAGCATACCTACGACTACGTCATCGAGATGCTGATGCGCCTGTTTTCGTTAAGCGAAGCCCGTGCCGTGCGCCACACTGTTGAGGTAGACACCCTCGGCCGCACCATCGTTTTGACCGGCGAGATCGAAGAGGCCACCGTCGCCCGGGAGATGATCCACGGCTACGGCGCCGACCCGCGGATGGCCATCTCGAAGGGCTCGATGACCGCCGTGGTCGAACCGGCCACCCACGGAGCCGAGTAGCCTTGGCCGTCGCTCTCGTCACCGGCGCATCCCGGGGCATCGGCCGGGCGACCGCCCTGCGCCTGGCGCTTGACGGGAATGCCGTGGCGCTCAACTACCGCGAAAACGCTGAGGCGGCCAGACAAGCCGTGGAGGAGATTGTCCGCGCCGGCGGCCGGGCAATTGCCGTGCAGGGCGACATTGGCGATCCTGCCTGCGCCCCGGCGATGGCAGCCGAAATCAACGCCCGCCTCGGACCGGTTACCATCCTCGTCAACAACGCCGGTATTCTGCACCGCGGCGACCTCGCCGACTTTGACTTCACGCGGATGGAGCCCATGCGCCGCGTCAACGTCGATGGCCTCGTCCACGTCACCCGCGCCATTGTCCCCGGCATGCAGGCCGGCGGCTTCGGCCGCATCATCAATCTCACCTCCATTGCAGCCTTCGGCACCGCAATGCCCGGCACCACGTTTTACGCCGCCACCAAGGCGGCCGTCATCGCGCTCACCAAACGCTTTGCCCTTGACCTCGGCCCGCACGGTATCACCGTCAACGCCGTCGCGCCCGGCTTCATCAGTACCGACATGGTCCACGCGGGACGCACCCCCGCCGAGGCCGAACAACTTCTGGCCACGATGGCCGCCAAGGCCATGGTCCGCCGCGTGGGCACGCCGGACGATATCGCCCATGCGATTGCCTTTCTGGCAAGCGAACAGGCCGGCTTTCTTACCGGGCAGGTGTTGGCGGTCGATGGGGGCCGGACGGACTATCTGGCGCCTTAATCCGGCTCTGCCGCCGCTGCCGCCGCCGCTCAACCTTCTCGTGACGCTCAAGCGTAATCAATTCGCGCCGGCGCCGCTGCTTGGTCTGCCCGTCAACATGCTGCCAGAACTTGACGAAATACTGAATGGCGCTCACCAGCGCGAAGAAGACAACGCCGTACATCCACAGCATCGCAAAGCCGTACCACTCCTTGTACCGGATCGAGACCAGCATCAGCGAGATCGCAATCACCTGCGTCGCCATCTTCGTTTTGCCCAGATCGGAGGCCTGAATCGTGTAGCCTTCAGCCGAGGCGATCGACCGCAGACCGGACACGGCAAACTCGCGAGCAATAATCAGAATCGCCAGCCAGCCGGGAATCAGCCGGATCTGCACGAGCGAAATCAGCGCGGCGGAAATCAGCAGCTTATCGGCTACCGGGTCGAGCAGCGTCCCCACCGTCGTTACCTGTTTCCACCGGCGGGCGAGGTAACCGTCCAGCAGATCGGTCAGCGCCGCAGCCAGAAATGTCGCCAGCGCCAGGTATTCCTGGGCCACCGGGAGGCCGAAAAAATGGATGCGCAGGTCCTCCTGCACCAGTGCCGCGACCAGCAGCGGCACGAAAAAGATGCGAAGAATCGTCAGCAGGTTGGGAAGATTCATCCCGTTCTAACCACTATAGCCCGGCCGGGGATACGCTACCCGGCTACGTAACCAGCCAAGCGGCGGCGGGCCGACTCTGGGGCCACGGCCTCAATCACCAGCGTATCGCCGTCGTAGGTTTTCGAGAGCACGCGGCTGGTCTCATGCAACAGGTGCAAGGCACTGCCGTCCGAGGCCGGAATCCGCAGCACGCACGGCGCCACCGGGTCCAGCGTCAGCGCCGCATCAATCCGGTCGAGCAACTGCCCCACCCCGGCGCCGGTCACCGCCGAAACCCCCACCGCTCCCTCGGGCAGTTGCGCCGAACCTTCGCGGTCTTGCTTATTCCAGACCAGAATCTGCGGGGTCTCGTGCGCTTTAATCTCTTCGAGCACGGCCTGCACGTGGGCCATCTGCTGCTGCGCCGCCTCGGCCGTCGAGTCCACCACATGCACGAGCAGTGCGGCTTCTACGACCTCTTCGAGAGTGGCCCGGAAGGCCCGGACCAGAGTCGTGGGCAGATTCCGAATAAAACCGACCGTATCGCTCAGCAGCACCTTCCGGCGCGAGGGCAACTGCACGGCCCGCACCGTGGGATCGAGCGTGGCGAACATCCGCGCATCGGCAATCACCCCAGCCTGCGTCAACCGGTTGAAAAGCGTGGACTTACCCGCGTTGGTATAGCCCACCAGCGCTACGGTCGCCAGCGGCACGCTCTGCCGCTGGCTGCGTGGAATCAACCGAGTTCCCCGTACCGTCTCCAGACTCTTCTCAATCTTGGAGATGCGCAGCCCAATCTTGCGGCGGTCCACTTCGAGTTTCGTCTCGCCCGGTCCCCGCGTCCCGATGCCGCCGCCAAGGCGCGACATCGCCACTCCCTTACCCGTCAACCGCGGCAGCAGGTACCGCAACTGCGCAAGTTCCACCTGCAGTTGGCCTTCGCGCGTCCGAGCCCGTTTGGCGAAAATGTCCAGAATCAGCTGCGTCCGGTCCACGACGCGCGTGTCCAACCGCTTTTCGATGTTCCGCAGCTGCGTTGGCGTCAGTTCGTTGTCAAAAACAACCAGATCCGCCTGCGTGGCCGCCACGGCAGCCGCCAACTCCTCCAGCTTCCCTTCCCCAATCAGGTGCGCGGGATCGGCCATATCGCGGACCTGCGTATACACGTCCACAATCTCCGCTCCCGCGCTCGCCGTGAGCGTGCGCAGCTCGTCGAGCGACTCTTCGGCCGTGAAACCCCGCTGGGTCCGGCGGCGCAGTTCGACGCCTACAAGAATCGTCTTCTCCGGACCGGACTGCGTCGTTTCTAAATTTCGACTCAAACTTCGGCTGACTCTGCGGGCATACCAGGGAAGCCTCCCGGGCCGGGGGAAGTGGACAGGGCAGCCACCGCACTATGGGAATGCATGGGCCGGGACACGACAACCGTGGAGATGGCGTGCTTAAAAATCAGCTGTTCCTGATTGTTCGATTCGAGCACCACCGAGTACTTGTCAAAGCTCTTGATGCGGCCGGAGAGCTTTACGCCACTCATTAAGTAGATGGTGAGAAAGGTCTTATCTTTGCGCGCGTTGTTTAGAAATGCTTCTTGTATGTTTTGCGCCAGTTTATCCATTGGTTTTTCCTAGTGCCCGTTAACGCCAGGGAGCCTCCAAATCAAAAAGTGAACGAGGAGGCGATCTTCTTGAGTGTACCATTGCCCCCGTCGACCGGGACTACGCCGTCTGGCGGCCAAAGGCAGTCAATAGTACCCCGCCCAGAAAGAGTACCAAACCCAGGATCAGGCGCACCCGCACCGCACCCGACGCCACCGCAAACTCTTTCCAGATCAGCAGCCCGCAAAGCGCGGCCACCAAACCACTACCGTACTGGATCGCGAGCGTCACGGCCGGTCCGGCTTTGAATTCGGGCGCCGCGCTTCCCGCAATGGCCAAGGCTAACGCCCCGAAAGCCCACAACGCACCGCCCGCCAGCCCCCAAACGTGCTGGCCGTGCGGTTTCTTCCAGTAATGCCGGAGCGGCACGGCCTCGCCCTGCACCGGCAGGTTCATAAAATACAGGCTAAACAAAAGCGTGCTGAGCAGCACGCCGACGGAGAAAAATACCGTGGCGCCATAAGCCGCCAAGCCTAAATCGCCTGTCCGGCTCTGGGATAGCGTGGGCTGGTAAAGGCCCAGCAGAGTCCCCCCGAAAACGGCCAGCAGGGTCGCCTTCAATCCGGAGTCTGGCCGCTTCCCCGCCCTCGCCTCCAGACGCTGACCCCGGTGGGCCAAGGCCACCAGAAGCACGGAGGCGAAGATAACGCCCAAGCCGCCCGCCTGCAGACCCACCGAACCCGCCGGACTCACCACCAGAGCCCAGGTCACACTGACGATCATGGCCATCCCGAGCGCCAAAGGAAAACCCACGGCCAACCCCGCCAGACTCACCGAGGCCGCCAGCAGCATGTTTCCCAGGTTGAAGATCACCCCACTGACCGCCGCCAGCACCATCTGCCGCTTGCCGGTAATGGCCAGATTGTCTTCAAACGAAAAACCGTCGCCCATCGAACCAAGTGTAAACGCCCCCAATAACGCCGCGAGCAGCGTCCCCAGCGCGAAATCCAGATAATACAGTTCAAAGCGCCATTTCCCGGCAGCTTTCTGGGTATTGGCCCACGTCCCCCAACAGAGCAGGGAGATGGCGAGCGAGGCGAGAACAAAAGTGGAAGAAGTAGGAATCATGAGAACCGGAGCCTGAAGGTGAACTCAATTTTGATGGTCGTGACAAAAAGTACAGTTCAGAGGCGCTTTCTTCTGCCGGTGGCAGGTCATACAGCCCCCCATAGATATATCGGTTTCTCGCTTTAAAACTTCACTCGTCGCCACCGTTCCATGACACTCCTGGCAGGTCGCTCCCGCTTCGGTATGCGCGCGATGCGAAAAGTAGACATAACCCGGAATCTGATACACCCGCACCCAGGGCACGTCCCGCTTGCTGTCAAAGTAGCTTTTCAGCTTTTGAATCGGCTCGGCATCCGTCTTCACCGCCTGGTGACAGGTCATGCACTTAGCCGTCGCCGGCAGCCCCATGGTCTCGCCCGGGTCTTTGTTTTCATGGCACATCCCGCATTTTAACTGCAATTTTCCGGCGTGCAGCGCGTGGCTGTAGGGGATAGGCTGGACGGGCGCCGTCCCCGGCGCCGGAACCTGGGCAACCAGTAGAAAACCCGCCACCAGAACGGCGAAGAAGACAACAATCCGCATACTTTATATTTTGCCCTGTTTTTTCTGCTCGATGAGGTACTCGCTCGCCCGCATGGTCAGCGCCATAATCGTCAGGGTCGGATTCTGCACTCCGCCGCTTGGAAACGCGCTGCCATCGAGCACAAACAGGTTCCGCACGTCGTGCGCCTGATTATAGGCGTTCAGCACGGACTTCTTCGGGTCTGCTCCCATCCGGCAGGTGCCGAGCTCATGGATCGACTCGCCCGGCGGCACCATCTGCGCGTGCGCCGCCAGCACTTCAAAACCGGCCCCTTCGCATAAGGCAACGCCGGTCTCCATGGCGTCCCTGGCCATGTTGTGTTCGTTTTCCGTGTAGCGCTGTTCGATGTGCGGCGCCGGAATGCCCCAATCGTCCCGCAAGGTCGGGTGGATGGTGATGCGGTGTTCAAACCGCGGCAGACTCTCCCCCATGGTGGTCATGGCAAAACCCGCGCCCTGCACCTCGGCCATCGTCTGCGCCAACTCGGCCCCCCACTGCGGAAACAGCTCCGGCGAAGGCGTCCCCCCGCTGCCGAAGTCCCACGCCCAACCCCGCAAATACTTCTTGTCCGGCTTGCCCGGCTTGAGGTTAGTGAACCGCGGCACGTAACCGGCCCCGCCCATCAGATGCCGCGGGCCTTTGCCGCCCCGCGCCTCCGGCACCAGCGCCGTCACCGTGTTCTTGACATAAAACTGGTCGAAAAGATAGCGCCCCAGCACCCCGCTCGAATTCGCCAGCCCCGCCGGAAACTGCCGGCTCCTGCTGTTCAACAGCAGCCGGGTCGATTCGAGCGTCGAAGCACCCAACAGCAACACCTTGGCCGGCACCGTGTACTCGCGCTTGGACCGCCGGTCAATGTAGTGGACCGCGTTGACCAGACCCGTCTTCGGGTCCAGGCCCACCTCCCGCACAACGGCGTTCGGCACAATCTTCAGATTGCCGGTCGCCTGCGCCACCGGCAGCAGCAGATTCACGGAACTCGCCAGCGTCCCGGTCGCCCGTCGCGGCTTGGTCGTCGGCACGCCCAGTTTCTTCGCGCTCGCGTTGAAGCGCTGAATACTCAACGAGTCCACCGACTCATCGGCGAGCAGTTTACCATCCGGCATCTGCGCCCAGCCCTCATTGCGGCCCGAGACGCGGAGCAGCGGCTCGACGCGGTCGTAGAACGGCGCCAGATCAGCCAGCGAAAGCGGCCAGTTCTCGCCCCAACCGTCGTGATCCTTGCACTTAAACTCGTAGTCGGACAGCCGCCAGGAGGCCCGTCCCCAGCGCAGCGTCTTGCCGCCTACGAGGCGAATGCGCACCCAGTAGTAGGGATCGTTCTCCGGATGCGTATACGGGTTCTTCTTCTCGTCAATCCACAGGTTGGCGTCAAACTCCGAAGCCTGCGTAATGTGCGGAAAGCGCCCCGGTTCGCCAAAACCACGGAACGGCAGATCATAAACGGCCTTCAGCGAGCGGTGGCGCGTGAAGTCCACCATCGGGCCGGCTTCGAGCATCAGGCACTTCACCCCGGCCTGCGCCAGCACATACGCGGCCATGCCGCCCGAGGCGCCGGAGCCGATAATTACGACATCGTGGTCAAAATTTGCCATTGGGTTCGTTTCGCTAATCGATCACATGCCAGTACGGATTCAAGCCGGTGGCCCGGCGGCGGCCCGCCGCGTTGGCCTCGGCCATGGCGCGCGAGTTGGCGGTGGCCCGCAGAATATCGGCCTTGGCAGCTCG
The DNA here is from genome assembly GCA_026393985.1 of Acidobacteriota bacterium. GTDB lineage: Bacteria > Acidobacteriota > Terriglobia > Bryobacterales > Bryobacteraceae. The sequence goes on along the minus strand of JAPKZB010000086.1, from coordinate 55,324 downwards.
CAAAAAGGCAGCCTGCGGGTCGGCCGGCGGAGCGTAGGTCCACTTCGTTTTGAGCGGCGCCAGGAGCGCGTCGGCCTCGGCGCCGCCCAACTCCGCAAAACCCTTCTGATGCCGGGCGCGGGCCGCGCGGTCGAGCCCATCGAGGCCCCGCTGGTAGAGCGTCTGGCGGCTCCGCGGCGAACTGGCGAGAAGAAAATCTAAAAATGCAGCCGTCTCGGCCTCTTTGGCCCCCGGTCGGCCCGCCATCGAAGGCGCCATCCGGTCAGCCAGCGCCCCCAGCGTGGCAAACTGCGCCGCTGTGAAGAACCGCCGGACGGGTTCGCCCGCCGCATCCGGCGAGTCGGTCTTCAAGACTGCGCTTTCGTCAGGCGAAGGGTTGATCTGCTGCGCCGGCAGCAGCGCTGGGGTGGCTGCTAGGGCTTGCAGCAAACGCCGTCGATTCATATATCAAACGGTACCTTCCCGGGCCGCACTCCCGCAAGGGGCGGCTTACTTCTGCGGGAATTCGCGCTTGGTGCCCTTGGGCAGATTCAGCGCCAGGTCGGCGTCCGCGACGGTAGGATTCACCTTCACATTCGTGTAGACGGACGAAAAATAGTCGCCGCTCGGCTGGTAGAACTTCTGCTGCACCGGGTTGCCGTCGTTGGCTGGAATCCACATCTCCACGCGCTTCAGGTGCTCGCGCACCGCGGCCGCCTTCGGCACCAGCTCAATTCGAGTGGTGGCTTTGCCATTGAGCGTCTCCGCCCCCAGCACTTTCATGTCGTAGCTTTTGAGCAGCTCCCGCGTCGGCGTGCCAAAGCCCAGCAGCAGAAACTGATCCACCAGGCTCCGGTACTTGCCGAGGTCAAACTCCTGCACGGTCTTGATGTTCGGCAGGTACATCTCATACTTGCTGCGGCTGAGCGCAATCGACTTCACGTTGGGCTTGGTGATCTCCATGCGCACGCGCAGATCCCCGGCCTTTACCTTTTTGAGGGTAAACGTGCCCGATTCGGTCTGCCTATCGCGGATCACGGCAGTGTAGGTGACCTTCTCGACATCGGCGGTGAGCGAAACAAAGGCATTCGCCGCGCTATCCATCCGTGCGCGGACCTGATCGAGCGTTTCGGCGGCGCTGAGGCCGGCCACGGCGAGGCAGAGCAGAAGAAAGGGTCGCATGTTACTCACTAGGACGGATAAACCGTTACCTCCGTTTCCTACTTGCGGAAACGGGTATAGGCGGCAAAGCCGATAATCTCTTTCTCGGAGTTGTACAGAGGCTCTACCCGCTGTACGTCCAACTTCTTGCCATCCTTGTTCCTCAAAAGTTCACCCGCCTTGGCCAGTCGGCCGGGCTCGTCGAGATCAGCCAGCAGCTGCCGTTCGAGATAGAACACCTCGTCGGCTCCCGCAATCGGCAACAGCACAATCGACGACGCCCGCGGTTGATCCCGGAACCACTCACGCGGCGTGAAGAAAATGAAGGCGACAATCAGCAGAACCACCACATCGTACTGCCAGGAGGCGCGCGGGTAGTCCCACAGAATAAAACGCTGCAATGCCGAGGCCATAGAAGCTAAGTTTAGCGAACCGTGGCGCCCAGCGTGCCGACCCCGGCAATCCGCGCCCGCACGGTATCGCCCGACTTGATGCGCGCGCCCTTCGGGCAGCCCGTGGAAATAATGTCGCCCGGATAAAGCGTCATCGCTTGACTATGGAACCGCACCAGTTCAAGCGGACGGTGCTTCATGTTCCGCACGAAGTCCCGCGACCAGACCGCGCCGTTGTGTTCCGTGATCACTTCGAGGTCGTCCACTTCGGCGATCTCGTCTTTGGTCACAATCACCGGGCCGAACGTAAAGAAGGTATCCATCGACTTGGCCCGCGTCAGGTAGCGCGGGTTTTTCGCCAGCACGTCGAGGGCGGTCAAATCGAGTGTCGTCGTGTAGCCGAAGATCGCCGCGTGCGCCTCGGCAAGCGAGGCTAGCCCCTTGACCGGCTTGCCGATCACGACCGCCAACTCCCCTTCGGCGTCTACGTCGTTCGACACCGACGGCGGCGGCAGCACAATCTCGCCTTCAGGCGGAAACAGGCACGAAGCCGGCTTCATGAAGCTGCCCGGCTCCTCCGGCTGCACCGCGTTGATATCGACGGCGTGCGAGTGATAGTTCAGCCCGATGCACCAGATCTTAGGCGGCACGTCGTACGGCAGAACCGGGGTGACCGCGTCCAGCGCAATAGCCGGCCCGCTGATCGCGGGCCACTGGCCCGACTGGATCATACCCAACAGGTCGTTCGAAGGGAAAGCGACCACCCCGGCATCGGTGAGCGCCCCGGCGTGCAGCTGTCCTTGGTGGAGAAAACGGAGAACTTTCATAATTGTTGTGCGATATCGACCAGATCGGCGAACAGTCCGTAGGCGGTTTGCTCCACGCCCGGATTAACCGAGACGATGCCTTGCGTTCCCATCAGATCGGTGTGCAGGAGGATGACATTCGAGGTGCCTTGTACGTTGGCCAGCAGATCGTCCTGCGGCAGCCATTCCGGCCGCGCGGTCAGCGTCAAGGACCCGTCGGCCTCCCGCCGGGCGCGGCTAACGAGCGCGATGACGCACCCGGCCGCCTGCGCCGCCCGGATCTGCTCGGGCGTAATCGACCCGATGCCGGCGCGGTCCACCCTCTGCGGCGTGACGTCGGCGTCGAGCAACACGTTGGCCAGCGCGGCCGTCTTCGCCGCCGAATCCCAGCCGTCGATGTCATAGGCCGGATCAGCCTCGGCGATCCCCATCTGTTGGGCCAGCCGGATGCCTTCAGCCAGCGACCGCCCCCGCGCCATCTCCGCCAGCACCACCTTGGTCGTCGAGTTCAAAACTCCGCTTATGCCGTGAATGGTCACCCCGGGCAGATTGTTCCGGACGAGGTTGAAGACGGGGGAGCCGTCCATGACCGTCGATTCAAACCGGAACAGAATGTGGCGGGCGGCCGCCTCGGCGCGGAGCGCGGCATAGGCGTGGGCGATCGGCCCTTTGTTCGCCGTGATAACCGGCAAGCCGCGGGCGAACGCCGCCCGGATGTGGCTGATGGCCGGCTCGCCGTCCACCGGATTGAGAGAGGTGATCTCGATGACCACCTCCGGTTCGGCCCGGTCGAGAAACTCGGACACGGCAGCGGGCGGCCCCCAGTCCGGCTCGAGCGGCAAGCCCTGCGGATCGTAAGCAGTATGCTTCCGCGTCTGAATGGCGGTGATCCGGAACGGGTAGCGTTTTCGCTGCCCGGCGAGCAGCCGCGCGAACGCCTGGCCAACGCTGCCGTAGCCGATCAGCGCAATGCGCACGGCAGCTCCCGAGCCTCAGAATGTAACGTTTGCCAGGAAGGCATTCAGCTCCGATTCTAACGCAGCCCTCTTCTGCTGTTCAGCCTGCAGTTGATCCCGCAGCGCCACGATCCGCGTCTCGCGCTCGGCCAGATCCCGCGCATAGCGCTGCACCTGCTGCTCCTGTCCGGTCACCGAGTTCAAAGACCGGATGTTCTCGCGCAGCCGCTCCTGGTCTTTCACCAAACCGGCGGTCTGGCTCTGGTTAGCCTGGATCGACTGGACGACGGCGGCGATCTGCGCTTTGAGCGCCTGGATTTTGCCGAGCGCCTGTTTGCCGGCCGGGCTCAGCGTGGGGTTCCGGAGGAAGATCTCAATCTGGTCGGCCGTATCGGAAGAGAGCAGGTAGGTCTGCTCGACCACGAACTCCTCCTTGACGGTAAACGTCTGCTCGGCATTCGGCTTCAACTCCACCGCGAAACGGTAGTCGGTGGCGGTCTTCTCGACTGGGGTGACCCCGATCAGCTTGTAGCCCGCGCGCAGCGGATGCTGAATGATGAGGGTTTTGGCGCGCGGGTCGACGTTCTTGATCGTGTAGGTCTTGGTCTCCTCCCGGCTCCCCTTGGCCATGAGAACGCCCCGGCTAGCCCGGATCTCCCGCACCTGCCGCTCTTCGCTATCGAAGTTGGTCGTAATCCGCGTCCCCAGGTCGATACCGTAAGAAATCAGCCGTCTGTCGCCTGCCTTGACGGTTTCCACGAGCGCCTCGCCCGCGTAGGCGCCGTTGTCGAATACCGTGATCGGCCCACCATCGAGCGTCTTGCCGGTGTTGTTCGTGATCTCGGAGGCGGTGCGCGGATTGGCCAGGCTTTCGTCGCTGTAGATCAGCAGCTTGCGGGCCTGCACCGGCTGCTGGAGAAACGGCAGCATAGCCGATTCGTTCTTTTTCACCGTCACCGGCGTGGCGAAGGCATATTCAAACAGTTCGCCGAGTTCGCGGCCGGTCGTCTCCACCGCCACGTTGCTCTGCGCCGGCGCCGCTTCGGCAAACATCGCAGCCGTGTCCAGGCGCGCGGCCCTACTCTTGACCATCGGAGCCACCATCGCGGCCGGCGGCGGACTCCCGGCCATCGCTCCCCGGTAAAGCTCCGGCGCCACGGCCCGCTCCTCAGCCAGGTCGGCAAACGGCCGCTCGATAAACTTCGGAGCATAAAGCCGGCTCTGGAAGCTCACGGGCTTGCCCGAGACGAGCGAGAGCGTAATCCCGGACCAGTCGCTGTCGGTGGTGTTATCCACGATCGCCCAGCCCTCAAGCAACGGCGCCGCCCCGAGAATCAGCCGGTAGCTCGACTTCCAGATCGGGGTCGGCAGCAGATAGCTGGCCCGAATCTGCCGCGCCCGCGTCGACTCGCCGTCGATGTAAACCGCCCGCTGCTCCTGCGTCCGCAGCCCCGCCATCGACTGCAGATACTCCCGCAGCTTCAACTGCAGCAGCGGATCGGTGAGCCGCACCGTATTCGCGCCGGCCAGGTCGAGCGTCCGTAACTCGCCGCCATCGGTCAGCAGCACGAGCAACTCCTGCTGCGCCTTCTGGTCCGTCGATGGCACGACGCGCCCGCTGACAATCGCCCCGGATATCCTGCCCGCCACTAACTCGACATCCACCTTGGCCCCGCGCAACCCGTCAAGGAACTTCGCCAGCGCCACCCCGGCTTCCACGTTGAGCGAACTCTGTGCCGGGTTGGCCGAATCGTAGCGAACCCCGGTAACCCGCCCGCCGCCCTGTTCGTCAACCACCAGCGACTTGAGAACGTCGTTCATATCGTTGGGCTTGAACTCCAGCCGAGCGGTTTGCCCGCTCGGCACCTCGCCGGCGCGTTCAAAGTATCCGACCCCATGTTTATAGAGGACGACTCGCTTGACGGGCAATTCGGCGGCGACCAGAGAGGTGGCCGCCAGTACCGCGGGAACAAGACTATTTTTCACATGATCTCCTTGACGAGAGGAAGTGCGCCGGGATGCCGTTCCTTGGACAGATGTCTTCCGTTTCGCCATAGTGGGACTCGTTACGATCATGACGCGTTTCAGGAATTCAGGGAAGCAGCAATTCGATTCCTCTATCGGCAGTACTTTCCTGCTAATTTAGTAGGGTGAGTATCGGAACGAAAACCAGCAATTGTTGTAAAGAATCTCCCTCGGTCTGCCGATATTCCTAAATAGCGAGTGTATGTTCAGATTTCTGTCCCGCACCTTTCCAGTCTTTCTGGTTGCTATCGCGCTCCCCGCTCAGGAAGCGACCAGTGGTAGCGGTGCGTCGTCCTACGACGGGCCGAAAATGATGGGCCTCGGGGAGAGCCTGGTCGGTCGATCCGGGGCCGACCCTCTTCCCATCCGCTTCAACTTCACGGCATCCGGAACTTACGATACTCTGCTAGGCGCATTCAAGACCGATGGCCAGGGGAATCTGGCGCCCGGTGGCGGTTCCTATGGCGTCATGGGTGGTTTCGAAGTTTCAGGACAAAAGAGATTCCGCCGTTCCCTGCTGGGGATCTCCTATTCTGGCAACTATAACCATTTCCCATCCACCCAAGGTTTCAGCGGTTTCAACCAGGCGCTGAATCTTGGCTTCTCGCGCCGGATCAGCCGCAGCCTGGATATGAACTGGAACACGATGGGTAATTCAACGAACCGCCTTTTAGGTAACCCTCTGAACCAGCCAATCCTGGGTGCCGCCACCCCTTCCAATCCGGTGAATGAGCTTTTCGACAACCGGATCAATTTCCTGCAGTCGCAGATGGTCTTGTCCTACCGGTTGAGTTCCCGGTGGCACCTCAATGGCGGTGGAAATGGAGGGGTTGTTCGTCGCAATGCCAAGGCATTGGCCGACGCCAACCTTTATGGCGCTAACTCCGGCGTCCTCTACCGCTTGAATCGGAATACCTCGATCGGGGTCTCCTACGAGTTCTCTCACTTCGACTTCGGCCGGGCGTTTGGCGAATCGAACATCCACGGCGCCAATCTGAACATCGGCCAGAAGATCGGACGGGAGTGGCAGATTAATGCCTCCGCGGGTCGCCAATCGATCCGTACTATTGGCGTCCGACGGGTGCAGCTGGATCCCGTTATTGCGGCCCTGCTCGGAACCCCTGCCGGCAGCGAGGCGTTCGACGCTACCCGCTGGGCGACCGGATACAGCTTTGCCGTGATCCGTCGCTACCGGCGCAGCTCCTTCGAGGGCCGACTAGATCGGACCGTCGTTCCAGGAAACGGACTTTTGCTGACGTCCATGAATGATCTTGCATCCATCTCGGGCGTCTATTCCGCCGCTCGCAACTGGAGCCTGACCTTCAGCGCAGGCCGCAACAACATGAATCAGGTTACAGACACCCAGCTTGGTGGTTTCAAATCATGGTTCGCGCAGACTGGTTTCACTCGGACGATCACCACCGAAATCAGCATTTTCGGCTCCGTGGAGCACCGCAGATTCCAGTTAGAGCGCTCGACCCTGGACCGGAACGGAAATCGCTTCACCATGGGAATCTCCTACTCGCCAAGCTCATTCCCGCTTGGACGGTAGGCGGGGCCGGCTTTCCATGCAGGAGCGGACCGCCGCAATCCAGGTTCTGGTAGTCGATGACGATCCAACTCTGGGCCGTCTCCTCCTGCGTTTCCTCGCTCGGGCCGGCGTCCCGGCCGACCTTGCCGTTTCGCTGGCCGAGGCACGCGCCACGTTCGCGCCCGGCCTCCACTCGCACGCCGTCGTCGATCTGACCCTGCCGGATGGCTCCGGGGCCGAATGGCTCGCCGAAATCCTCGCGCAGGACACCGCCCTCATCGGAGTGCTCTCAAGCGGCTACCCCGTATCCACAGAGCTGCTACCACCACCTGTCCGCCACCGCGCCGCGGCGCTCCAGAAACCGTTCGCTCCGCCCGCTCTCCTCGAAGCCCTCGGCCTCACCCCGCCGGCTTAATCCCTTTCCCTAATCCCCGTCAACGCTCCGTTGCACCTGACGGTTCACGGTCAACCGGAACAGGTCCGGTCTCCCGTAATGGCCCACTACGTCCAAGTCGAACTGGGCCTCCCGGATCTTGCCCATCTCCAAATCAGCCACCAACAACCCTTCGCCATCCCGCTTCGGACCGGCTAACACCTGCCCCAGCGGATCCACAATCACGCTCCCTCCCGCAATCTCCCCCCACTCTCCCGGCCGCTGCCACTGGCAGGCGCTCAAGACAAAGCAGCGCCCTTCCATCGCAATATGCCGCATCGTCGGCAACCAGGTCTCGCGATCGTCCACCGTCGGCGCACAGTACAACTCCACCCCCTGCCCATAGAGCGCCAGCCGCAACTGCGGCATGTAGCTCTCCCAGCAGATCGCTGCTCCCACGCGCCCCAGCGGCGTCTCCACCACCCCCAGCGTACTGCCGTCCCCCGCGCCCCAGATCAGTCGCTCCATGGCCGTCGGCATCACCTTCCGGTGCTTGCCCGCCACCGTCCCGTCCGGCCGCAAATAGAACACGGTGCAATACAGCGTTCCGCCCTCCCGTTCGATCGCGCCCGCCACCAGCCACACCCCGCGCTCGGCCGCCACGGCCCCCAGCGCCGCGACATCCTCCACTGCCCCGGCCGCGTAGCGGGCAAACAGTCGCCGGCCCGCCTCCGTGCGCCGGCCCACCGTCACGCCAAAGTCCAGGCCCTTCGGGTAGCCCCCGATAAACGCCTCGGGAAACACCACCAACTCCGCGCCTGCTGCCGCCGCCTCACCCGCCCAGTAATCCAGCCGCGCCAGACTCGCCGCCGTATCCCAAGGCACCGATCCCGCCTGCACCACCGCCACCCGCACCCTCGCTTTCGTTTCCCGGCCCATGTGCTTAACGATACACTAAAGAGTTGAAAAAGCCGCTAAAGACCTTGGAACGGGTGATTTCAAAGGCGGGCCTGGGCTCCCGCACCGAAGCCCGCGGCTGGATCGGTGCCGGCCGCGTCGCCGTAAACCGCCGCGTGATCCTCAACCCCGACCACTGGGTCGACATGGACCGCGACAAGGTGCTGTTCGACGGCAAACCGCTCGTCCGCAAAGAGCACGTCTACCTCGTCCTCTACAAGCCCAAAGGCTACCTCACCACCTACAAAGACCCGGAAAACCGCCCCACCGTCTACGACCTGCTCAGCGACGTCGGCACCTTCGTCGTCCCGGTCGGACGCCTCGATCTCGATACTAGTGGCCTGCTCCTGCTCACCAACGATACCCAGTTTGCCGAGCGCATCATGAACCCCGACTTCCATGTCGCCAAGCGCTATCTCGTCAAAGCCAATCGCCGGCTGACCGATGAGGAGTTGGCTCGGCTCCGCCAAGGTATCGAACTCGACGACGGCCCCACGCGCCCGGCCACCGTCACGCGCATCCGCGACAGCGAAAAGTACACCCACTTTGAGATCACCCTCACCGAGGGCCGTAACCGCCAGGTCCGCCGCATGGTCGAAGCCCTCGGCGCCACCGTCCTCAAACTGGTCCGTGTCGCCATCGGACCGCTCGGCATCGGGTCACTCGAAGTGGGCAAATGGCGCTATCTCGAACCCCGGGAGTGCGCCGCCCTCGGCCCTCAGCGCAGCTTAGCCCGTAAAGCCTCCACCCGCTTAACGTAGCTCGATTCAAAGCTCCGCCGCGGGATCGAGATCTTCTTGCGCAACTCCGGCTCCCGCAACAGCTTCTTCCCGCTAGCCGGCAACCCCTCGACCGCCCGCTCAAAACTGCGTCCGTGCGACTGCTGCCAGCCCGCCAGCGCCCGGAAGTAGCCCAGTTGGTTGTCGATCTTCTTACATCCCCGCAGCAACGCGTCCAGAACCTCCGACCGTTCGGCGTCATCGAGCAGCGGACTGCCGCCGATCACTTCCCCCCAGTCGTCAAAAAACGGCCCCAGCGGCAGTAACAGCACCGGCGACCGCCGAAGCGCCTTCACCCCGCGCAGCGGATAGTGCCGGTGGCCCTCGGCGCTCAAACACTCCCGGTACAAATTCGCAACATGCCCGAAAATCCCGCCAAAAGGCGTCTTGTTCTCATGCGCCAGCCGGGAAAAGCGCCGCTTGGCCTCCGACTGCTTCGCCGCGCCTTCCCAATAACCGATGCCCTGATCCAGGTCGCCCAGGTTATGGGTAATCGAAACGGCCAATTGTAACGTCTCCAGTTCCCTGCCCGGCGTCCGCAGCGCGTTGCCGAACGCCTGCGCCTCCCGCTCAAGCTCCTCAGCAATCGGCCCGGTGAAAGGATCCTCCCAGCCCAACTGCAGATACCGCCCCAGACCGCCGCTCGCCACCGAAAACCATTCGCCGTTGTGCCCGGAGACCGGTCCCCACTGCGGGTCAACCGTCACCCGCGTCGAAATCCCCTCCGTCGTCCACCCTTTCATCTGCAGAGTAAACGCCGCCATCCGCCCCAGAATCTCCGGGTCCCGCGTCTGATTCCACAACACGCCCCGGATCTTGCTGTCCACATCGGTCGGCACAAACGTCGCCACTGTGGCCTGATGGGCCGAGCAGCAGAGCGCGAAGTAATCGTCCAGGGTTTCCACCGCCTGCGCCGAACCCAGCACCCGCAGGTAGCCCACAGGCGTCTCACCCATCCCGATCAGCGGTCCCGGTTCCACCGCCCCCAGACGGAGAAACGGGACCGTGTTGCGCACCTGTTCAAGAATCGTCTCCGGATGAATGAACTGGCTCCATATAGGTTCTGCCATGAAACACTCAGGCGCGGCCTTAACGGAACAGCCGGCGCTCCCGCCGCAGGAAGGCCGGAGTATCCACGTCGTCAAACGGATCGGCCGGCTGCGGCGGCTCGGCCGGCGTCTCGACAATAGCCTCCTCTCCACGGTCAACCGGAGTAGAGACCACTTCGAACAGCTCCCGCACCGCCGGCTCGCTGATCGGCGCAGGCGGCGACGGTAGCTCCACAATCGGCATCGTCAGCGCGGGCTCCCCGACTGCGGCCGCCGCTTGACGCCGCAGAATTTGCGGCAGCGTCTGGCGTTCGAAACCCGTAGCGATGACGGTCAGCTTCACCGTCTCGTCCATCGTTTCATCCACCACCACGCCAAAGCTGATCTGCACATCCTCGTTATGCGTAGCCTCCCGCACCAGCGTGCACGCCTCGCTCACCTCCAGCAGGCCCAATTGGCTCGATCCGGTGATGTTGATCAGAATGCCTTTGGCGCCTTCGACGCCCCCTTCTTCCAGCAACGGCGAGTTGATCGCCTGCTCGGCCGCCGTAATCGCAGCGTTCTCGCCCGTCGCCGTCGCCGTCCCCATCATGGCGTACCCCATGCCGGACATAATGGCGCGGATGTCGGAAAAGTCTCGGTTAATCACGCCCGGCGTTGTCATGATATCGGCAATCCCCTGCACGGCCTGCCGCAGGACATCGTCAGCCATCTGCAGCGCCTGCTGAAAGGTGGTCCCCTTACCCGCCAACCGCAACAGCTTGTCGTTGGGGATCGATATCACGGTATCGACCACGCTGGCAATCTCGGCCAACCCCTCTTCGGCCTGCTTCATCCGCCGGGGGCCTTCAAAGCTGAACGGCTTGGTGACCACGGCCACGGTCAACGCGCCCAATTCGCGCGCCAGCGAGGCCACAATCGGCGTCGCCCCAGTGCCCGTGCCGCCGCCTAATCCGGAGGTGATAAACACCATATCCGCGTCTTCGAGAATCTCGATGATCCGGTTGGTGTCTTCCATGGCGGCCTGCCGCCCGATATCCGGGTTGGCCCCCGCTCCGAGGCCGTTGGTGATCTTGCTTCCAATCGGCAGCCGGTTCGGCACCGGCGAGGCTTGCAGCGCCTGCATATCGGTGTTCAGGACGTAGAACTCCACGCCCTGCAAACCGGCGTTCATCATGCGTGCCACGGCATTGCAGCCACCGCCGCCAACGCCGATTACCTTGATCCGGGTCCCGAGATCGGTATCTTCTTGAATGTGAAATTTAAGCTCTGCCATGGCAAATCCTTCGGCGATCAGCGTATCAGTAAGTTGAGAAAGGGGGGCGGCGGCTTCCGGCCGCCGCCCTCTTGTTTCAATCGGCCCGAATACATCGCCAGCCCCGCGGCCGTCGTCCAACTCGGGTTATTCAATCGGCTGGGCCAATCGAGAATCCCAACCGGCAAACCGTTCCTTGCCGGACAGTTCAGCACCTGCTCGGCGACGTCGCACATCCCATTCAACCGCGCCCCCCCGCCGCACAGCACAACCCCTTCGAGCAGCTTGCGGTCCATCCCCGCTTCGATCACCTTCCGCTGAACGTACTCGAACAGAAACTGCGCCCGCGCCTCCAGCATATCGTTCAGCTCCCGCCGCGGCGCCTCCCGCGACGGCCGCCCATCGGCCGAGGGCACCTCGATAAACGTGTTGTCCGCCGTTAACCCCAGAATGGCGCACCCATATTCAATCTTCAGCCGTTCGGCGTCCTCGTGCGTCACATGGAAGCCGGCGCTCACGTCCCGGCTGAAGTGGTCGGCCGACACGCGCAAACTCGCCGCCAGCACCATCGCGTCGCCATCATAGATTGCCAAATCGGTGGAATGCAGCCCGATGTCCACCACCGCCACGCCCTTCTCCCGCTCCTCCGGCATCACACTGGCATAGCCGGCCGCCATGGCCTCAAACACCGTCTCCTCCACCGCCAGATGAGCATGGTGCACCGCACTCACCAAAGCCTGATGGTCAATCGCCGACGTCGTCACCACATGGACGTTAGCCTCAAGACGCGAGCCGCGATACCCCCGCGGATTCAAAATGCCGGTTCGCCCGTCCAAAGTAAAGTCCTGCGGCAGCACCTGCAGCAGAATCCGGTCATCCTCCAAGCGCACCCGGCAGGCCAGTTCCACCGCGTACCGCATGTCCGATTCATCAATCTGCCGCGGCCGGCCCAGCTCATAGACGCCTCGCGCATTGGCCCCCTTGATCGCATCGCCGCCCAGTCCCACCACCGCGGCGTCAAAACCAATCTGCGCCTGCCGCTCGGCTTCCCGCGCCGCCAGCTTCACCGACTCCGACAACTGCGCCCGGTCCGCAATGCGCCCCTTCGCCCAGCCCCTGGCCTCCGCCTCTCCGGAACCGAGAAACCGAATCTTGCCCTCCTCCACCACGCACACCACGCACCGCGTTCGCGCGCTGCCGGCATCAAGCCCCACCGCCAACTTCACCCGGCTACCAGCCATGCGAGATCCCTCCGTGCAACGCCAGCCCCGCCGCCACCGCCCAACTCGGCGCCGACAACTCAAGCGGCCACTCCGCCACCCCCACCACCTGACCCAACCGCACCGGACACTGCAACAACTCCTCGGCGTAGTCGCACAGTCCCGGCAGGCACGCGCCTCCGCCGGTCAGAATCACGCCCCCCGGAGGCGGCAATTGGCCCGCCAACTCCTCAATGTGGAACTCCAGCATATGCAGATACTGTCCCGCGCGCGCCTCGAGAATCTCCTGCAGTGGCGTCGCGCTCTGTTCCATCGACACCCTGGCAATACTGCCTACCGTCACTTTCTGGTGCTCCGCCTCGGCAAACGGCAGGTCGAGCAAGGAAGCAACATCTTCGGTAAATTCCCGCGCCCCCATCGGCACGGTTACCGTACGGATGCCCCCGGTTAAATCGCTGTAGGCCAACTCGGTCGATTCCACGCCAATCACGGCCGCGCTGATACCGCCCTGCCGCATCAAGTCCGACGTGGTCGCCAGCAGCGCCGCTTCCCCTTCCACCACATAATCAGCCACCCGCAACCCGCTGCGCTCGAGCGCCGCGTTCAACGCCTCCATCTGATTGAACGATTCGGCATAGCCCGCGGTCACGGTGGCAATCTCTGCTCCGGCCCGGATCGAGGCGGCCATCGCCGCCGCCGAAACCACACCCGCCAGCGCTTCCATACTCCGAATCCGTCCCTGCTCCCATCCCTGCGACGGCACAATGCTGGCGCTCCGCAGCCGGGGCCGCCCGTTCACCCATTCAATCAGCACACACCGCGTATGCGCCGTGCCGGCGTCCAGACCCGCCCGCATCAACGAAACGCTAGGCTCCACTGGGAACCTCGGAAGACGAAATCCGCTCCGCCTTTCCGCCTTCGGAGGGCACGGAGAGAATATTCCCCTCCATCCGCAAATCAAAAATGTTCGAACCCGTCTCGTGCTTCTGAATCGCCGGGTAATGCAACCGGAACTTCTCGAGACGCCGCCGGAACTGCCGGTCGCCCACGTGCAAAATCACCATTCGCCCATTCTCGTCCTGCATCACCTTTAGATTACCCGCATCCGTCACATCCACCTCGGAAATCTTCTCCGCCAGCGGACCGGCATCCTGCAACAGCTTTACAAAACGGTGCACCCGAACCTTGCGGTCCTCGGGGGCCTGCTGCTCGCTGACCCCCGACAACACCGGCACCCGGAACGTGCCCGGCCGCTCCAGGGGCAGAAAGTTGCCATCCCCATCGATGAGCGTCGGAGCCACCCCCTCCGCCGGTTCGCCACTCCGCAACCAGGCCACCGGCTTCCGCTCCTTCACCTCCACCCGAATCCGGTTCGGCCAAATCCGCGTCACCGAAGCTTCCGCAATCCAGCGATTGCTCAACAGCTGCAGGCGCCGGTCGTGGATCGGCAGCATATACAGACTACGCCCGTAGTCGGCCCTGAACACCGCCGCCACCGGCTCGCGCGCCGCGTTCTTTAAACCATGGATCTCCAGCGCCGGACTCTCCTCGTCCACCTCCGGCGGCGCCGCCACCTGAAACTGGGCGTCCCGCAGCAGATACCGCTGCAGCTCCTGCCAGCCGATCAGCAGCCCCATCACCGCCAACGAAAACAGCGTCGCTCCTATCAGCCCACGCCACACCAGGCGGAATCGCGCCTTCCGCGCCGCATCCTTCGACGTCGTCCGGTCCGCGGCGGTACTGTTTTGCTTGCGTGCCATACTCAATCTCCTCTTACTGCAACCGCTCCAGAATCTTCTCGCCGGCCTGCCATACACTTCCCGCACCCATCGTCACAATCACATCACCCGGCGCCGCCGCCGCCACCGCCGCGGTCACCGCCGCTTCCATCGAGCCGCAATACTGCGCCCCCCGATGGCCAAAATCCTGCAGCCGCTGCACCAGCGCCTCAGAACTCACCCCGGCAATCGGCGGCTCGGAGGCCGCGTAGATATCCATCAGATACACCGCATCGGCCTGATGGAAGCTCCGCGCAAAGTCGTCCATCAGATGTTGCGTCCGCGTGTACCGGTGCGGCTGAAAAATTACGTGGAGGCGCCCGAACTCACACAATCGCGCCGCCGCCAGCGTCGCCCGCACCTCGGTAGGATGATGTCCGTAGTCGTCAATCACCGTCACGCCGCCCGCCGTACCCCGCCACTGAAACCGCCGGTCCACCCCAGCGTACTCAAGCAACCCGCTCGCGATCACCGCCACCGGCACGTCCAACTCCAGCGCCAGCGCCACCGCCGCCGTAGCGTTCAACACATTGTGCATCCCCGGCACCCGAATCTGAAACGCTCCCAACTCCTTGCCCCGCAGCCGCAGCTTCCACCGCGACACCAGATGGCCGCACTCGGCCTCCGCTATCTGCAGGTCCGCCTGCGCGCTCACCCCGTAAGTAATCGTCCGCCGCTTCACCTCGGGCAGAATCTGCTGCACGTTCTCATCGTCCAGGCACAGCACCGCCGCCCCGTAAAACGGCACTTTGTTCACAAAGTCCCGAAAAGCCGCCCGGATCTCCTCAATCGAGTGGTAATGGTCCAGATGCTCCCGGTCGATATTGGTCACCACCGCCAGAATCGGCGCCAGCTTCAGAAAGGAGCCGTCGCTCTCATCGCTCTCCACCACCAGAAAGTCACTCTGCCCCAGCCGCGCGTTATCGCCCCCCAGCGTCCCCACCTTTCCGCCCACCACCACCGTCGGGTCCAGCCCCGCATAGGCCAGAATCGCCGCTGTCATCGACGTCGTCGAGGTCTTCCCGTGGCTGCCCGCAATGGCGATGCCATACTTCAACCGCATCAACTCCGCCAGCAGCTCCCCCCGCGGAATCACCGGAATCCCCAGCCGCCGCGCCTCCATCAGCTCCGGATTGTCCGGCCGCACCGCCGAGCTCACCACCAGCGCCCTCGCCCCGGCCACGTTCGCCGCCGCGTGGCCCTCATAAATCGCCATCCCCATCTGCGCCAGCCGCTCCGTGGTCGCCGAAAACTTCTGGTCCGAACCGGAAATCGTGTAGCCGAGATTGTGCAGCACCATCGCAATGCCGCTCATGCCAATGCCGCCAATCCCGGTGAAGTGCAGGTGTTGTTGCTTAAAAAACATGTTAACTCACTATTGTTTCAGTACTCCAGCCCAGTCCTCAAGCAGGTCCGCCGCCCGCGCCGCCGCGCCCGGCCGCGCCAACCCGCCCGCGGCCGCCCCCATGCGCTCGAGCACCCCCGGCTCCCGCAGCGCCATAATCTCGGCCCGCAGCCTCTCCGGCGTGCATTCGGCATCGCGAACCATCCGCGCCGCCCCCTTCCGTTCGAGCGCTTCGGCATTCCGGGCCTGATGATCGTCGGCCGCAAACGGATACGGCACCAGGATCGCCGGCTTGCCCGCCGCCGCCAGCTCGGCCACCGCCCCCGCCCCCGCCCGGCAGATCACCAGATCCGCCGCCGCAAACGCCTCGGGCATATCCTCGAGAAACGAGACCACCGTCACCCCCGCTATCGCCTCCGCCCCGGCCCCGGCCTGCAGCACCACTCGCACCGGCTGCCCGGCCAGCCACGGCGCCAGGCCACGGATGGCTTCATTCAATCGCCGGGCACCCCGGCTCCCGCCCGTCACTAGAATCTCCAGCCGCTCTCCTCGCGCCTTCCGCGGCAGGGTGAAGAACTCCTGCCGCACCGGCAGCCCCGTCAGCTCCGCTCTCCCGGCCGGAAAGTACGGTACGGCCTCGTTGAAACTCACTAGCGCCCGCCGCGCAAACCGCCCCATCCAACGGTTCGTCAATCCCGGCATCGCGTTCGGCTCCATCAGCAGCAGCGGCCGCCGGCACAACACCGCAGCCACCCCCACCGGACCCGCCGCATACCCGCCCATGCTGAAAACCCCCGCCACCCGCCGCCGCCAGATCAGCCCCACGCACCGCGCCACACTCGCCGGCAGTTCGAACAGCGTTTGCACCTGCCGTATCCGCCCCTGACCCTGCAAACTGCCAATCTCAATCAACTCCAGCGGAAACCCGGCCGCCGGCACTAACTTGGTTTCGAGGCCCCGCGCCGTACCCACAAACACTGGTTCGTGGCCGCGCGCCCGCAACTCCCGCGCCACCGCAATGCCGGGAATCACGTGGCCGCCTGTACCGCCGCCTGCCATCAGAAAAACCATTTAGTTCGACCGCTCACTCACACTCAACAAAAGTCCAGCCGAAAACAACGTCGCCAATAGCGAGCTCCCGCCGTAGCTGATCATCGGCAGCGGAATACCCTTGGTCGGCCCCAGGCCGGTCACCACCGTCAGATTGAACAGCGCCTGCAAAACAATCATCGTGGTCACCCCGAAAGCCAGATAGCGGCCAAAATCATCCGGCGCCACCAGAAACGTGCGATACCCCCGTGCGAGCACCACAAAAAAACCCACCAGCACCGTCACCGACCCCAACAGCCCTAACTCCTCGCCAATGACAGCGTAGATGAAGTCCGTATGCGGCTCCGGCAGATAGAACAACTTCTGTTTGCCATCCATCAACCCGAGCCCGAACACCCCGCCGGACCCAATCGCAATCTTGGCCTGCTGCCCCTGCCACGCCGCGTCCGGCGGCGCGCCAGAACTCCGCACATACGTCAGGATCCAGTCGTTCGGATCAACTTTCTTCAAGATCGCGTGAGTCGGATCGACCATCGCAATCACACGCCCCACCCGGTACGGCTTGGCCGCAATCCCGACGAGCAGCAGGAGCGCCGCCACCGGAATGGCCTTCAACAGGTACTTCAGGTCCAATCCCGCCACAAAAAACGTCACCCCCGTCGCGCCCACCAGCACCACTGCCGTCCCCAGGTCCGCCACCGACACCGCCAGCGCCAACGCGCCCAGCACCAACCCGCACCCCCCCAGCGTGAACCGCATGTTGTTCACCGCCCGAATGCGGCGCGAAAGGAAAAACGCCACAAAAACCACCAGCGCCGGCTTAGCCAGTTCGCTCGGCTGTAGCCGCCCTACGCCCAGGTTCAACCACCGGTGCTTAGCTCCATCCATGGCAAACGCCGCCATCAACAACACCAACACCACCCCGATGCTCCCAAATGCCCACGCCGGCGTGTTGAAGCAGCGATAGTCGATTCGCTTCATCCCCATCAGCACCAGAAACGAGACCACCGCCCAGATCAACTGGTGCACAAAAAAGTAGTGCGCATCCACGTTGTATTTGCCCTGAACGGCAATAATCGAACTGGCCGAGTAAACCATCACCAGCCCGAACGTCACCAGCGCCACGATCGTAAAGAACAAAACCTTATCTGTGTAAAGCCGTTTTCCCATCTCGATTTACTCCAACTGGCCGACCAACTCTTTAAATACCCGGCCACGATGCTCATAACTCTGAAACTGGTCGAAACTCGCGCACGCCGGCGCCAGCAACACCGTATCGCCGCTCGCCGCCTCGGCCCGCGCCACGGCCAACGCCGCCGCCATCGTCCCGCAGTCCCGCAGCGGCAGGCCCGCCTCCACCTCGGCCAACTGCCCGCGAATCACGCCCGCCGCCGCGCCGATCAGCAGCACCCCCTTGGCCTTCTCTCGCAGCCGCCCGGCCAGCGTCCGGTAGTCGCTCTGCTTGTCCTTGCCGCCCAGAATGATCCACACGCCCCCCGCAAAGGCATCCAGCGCCTTCTCCGTCGCGTCCACGTTCGTCGCCTTCGAGTCGTTGTAATAGGTGACGCCATCCAGCGTCCGCACCGGCTCAATCCGGTGCTCCACGCCCGGAAACGAACGGATCCCCGCCTCAATCGCATCCAGCGACACGTTGGCCAGCCAAGTCGCCGCCGCGGCCGCCATAACGTTTTCCACGTTATGCCGCCCCCGCAACGGAATCGCCTCCACCGGCATCAGCATTTGCTCATCCACCGTAATCACCCCGTCCCTTTCCGCCACCACCCACGGGCCGGGCTCCGGCGCGTTAAAGTACACCACCTTGGCCCGCGTCCGGCCAGCCAGCGCCGCTGATGCCGCGTTCCCCCCGTTCAGCACCGCCACCTGACTACGCCCCTGCGTCTCCACCAGACGCGCCTTGGCGTCAATGTAACGTTCCATCGTGTGGTGACGGTCCAGATGGTCGGGCGTGATATTTAAAACCACCGCAATATCGGCCACAAAGCTCTCCACCGTCTCCAATTGAAAGCTCGATAGCTCCAGCACGTTCCACTGCCCCACCCGCGAATCGTTCACCATCGCCGCCGGCGGAATGCCAATATTGCCCCCAACTTGCACCGGCACCTCCGCCTCGCGCAAAATGTGGCCAATCAACGCCGTCACCGTCGTCTTCCCGTTCGATCCCGTAATCCCAATCTTCCGCCCCAGCAGCACCGGCGCGGCAAACTCAAGCTCCCCGGTCACCCGCGCGTTGGCAAACACCGGCGCCTCCAGCGGCACCCCCGGTGACTGAATCACCAGATCAAAATCAACCCCCCGCGCCTCGCCTAGCGCCACATACGCAACACCCCAACCCGCCACCTCCGCGGCAAACGCCGTCTCAGCCAGCGGCTTGTCATCGCAAACCGTCACCGTGGCGCCCAACCGCCGCGCCAAACGGGCTGCGGCCACCCCGCTCTTGCCCAGGCCTACCACCAGTATTTTTTTGCCGATCCAATCCAAAGGGTGCTCCGCTTATCGCAGTTTCAACGTGGTTAAGGCGCACAAAGCCATGATCAAACCCAGAATCCAGAACCGGGTGATAATCTTGGTCTCCGTCCAGCCCAAAATTTCAAAATGATGATGCAGCGGCGCCATCTTGAAGATCCGCTTCTTGCGCAGCTTATAGCTGCCCACCTGCAACACCACGCTCATCAACTCGATAATGTACACCCCGCCCAAAAACAACAAAAGCAGTTCCTGTTTGATTAACACCGCCACCGTCCCCAGCGCCCCGCCCAGCGCCAGCGAACCCACATCACCCATGAACACCTCCGCCGGATGAGCGTTAAACCACAGAAAACCCAGCGAAGCCCCCGTCATCGCCCCGCAGAACACCGTCAACTCACTCGCCCCCGGTAGCCGCACCAGGTCCAGATACTCGGCAAATGTCCGGTGGCCGCTCACGTAAGTCAACATCGTCATCGCCCCGGCCGCGATAATCATCAACCCGATCGCCAAACCGTCCAGCCCATCCGTCAGGTTCACCGCGTTGGACGATCCGGCCAGCACAATCACCAGAAAAAGAAAGAAAAAGCCAAACGCCAGCGGATACGTCCACGGGCTCGCCAAAAACATATCCATCAACAGATTCGGCTTGAAGTCTTTGAAAAACGGCACATTCATCAGCGGGTCATATCCCCCCCGCGACCGCAGCACCAGCAGCATGCACCCGATCGCGCAACTCGCCACCACCTGCCAGAAAAACTTCCGCCGCGCCGAAAAGCCCAGGTTCTTCCTCTTCTTCACCTTGGCATAGTCATCGAAAAAACCAATCGTGCCGAAGCTGACGAGCCCGAACAGCGCAATCCAGACATAAGGGTTCCGCAGGTTCGTCCACAGCAGCGTCGGCGCCACAATCGAGATGATGATCAGCAAACCGCCCATCGTCGGCGTCCCCGCCTTTTTCTGATGCGCGGTCACCTCCTCACGAATCTGCTGCCCAAACTTGAACTCGCGCAGCCGCCGGATCAGCCACGGCCCCAGAAACAGCGACAAAAACAGCGCCGTCAAACTCGCAAACGCCGTCCGGAACGTGACGTAGCCAAACAGACGGGCCGGTCCAAAAACCGGCGAAAGTTGCTCAAATAGCAGCCAATAAAACATTATCCGGCCCGATACCTTTCCACTGCCAGCTCCATCCGCGTCCCGCGCGAACCCTTGAAAAACACCAAATCGCCCGGTCGCGTCACCGCCGCTAGCGCCGCCCCGGCCTCCTCCGGACCGGCGAAAAACTGCGCCTCGGACCCGCCCGCCCGCGCCGCCTCCACCAGCGCCGCCGCGTCCCCGGCCACCCCCATCACCAGATCAAATCCCAGCGCCGCCGCCCGTTCCCCCACGCCCCGGTGCAGCGCCACCGACCACGCCCCCAGCTCCCGCATCTCTCCAAGCACGGCAATCCGCCGCCCGGCCGGCAGCAGCGCAGCATACTCCAGCATCGCCTCCGCCGCATCCGGGTTGCTGTTGTAGCAATCATTCAAAATCGTCACTCCGTTCTGCTCCTCCCGCTCGCCGCGCATCTTGCCCGGCTGCAGTTCCCGCGCCCGCTCGGCCATCTCCGCCACCGGTACACCCAGTTCGCGGCCCACGGCCACCGCTGCCGCAATATTCAACACAGAGTGTTTTCCCGCCACCAGCGTTGCAAACGCCACGCCGTCAATCCGGAATCGTGCCCCCTCCCCGTTCATCACCAGCGACTCCACCCGGCACTCCGCGCCCTCCCCCAACCCGAACGTCACCGTCCGCCCCGGGTGTATCTCGCCAAATCGCCGGACCCGCCCATCATCGGCGTTCAACACCGCCAACCCATCCGGCGGCAAACTCTCCACCAGCTCCCGCTTGGCCAGCGCAATCGCCTCCCGGCTCCCCAGGTTCTCAATGTGCGCCGTCCCCACGTTCGTCACCACCCCAATCTGCGGCCGCCCCAGCGAAGCCAGAAACCGGATCTCCCCCCGATGGTTCATCCCCATCTCAAACACAAACACCTGCCCCATCTCGCTCTGCCGCAGAATCGAAAGCGGCAGGCCGATATGGTTGTTCAGGTTCCCCTCGTTCTTGCCCACCCGGAACGATCCGGCCAGCAGCGCCGCAATCGTCTCCTTCGTCGTCGTCTTGCCCGCGCTGCCCGTCACCCCCACCACCGTCCCGGCCAGACGCCGCCGCGCCCGCCGCGCCAGCTCCTGCAGCGCCGCCAGCGTATCCCACACCCGGAACTGCGCCACGCCGCAGCCCCCCACCTCCCGGTCCACCATCACCGCTACCGCCCCCCGCTCCACCGCCTGCCCCACAAACTCATGGCCGTCGTGCACCTCGCCCCGCAGCGCCACGTAAAGCGGCGCCTCGCCCCCCAGCGTCCGGCTGTCGATGCTCCATGTCCCCACCTGCCCCGGCCTCTCCGGCACCACGCTGCCGGTAGCCGCCGCAATCTCGGCAAAGGTCATCTTCATGCGTCCACCGTCATGCGTCCACCCGCATAGCCCAGCCGCGCCAGCTCCGCCCGCGCCACCACCCGGTCATCGAAATCAATCGTGCCCGTGCTCGTCACCTGGTACGTCTCGTGCCCCTTGCCGGCCAACACCACAATATCGCCCGGCCGCGCCTGCCGCACCGCCGCCGCAATCGCCACCGCCCGGTCCGGCTCCACCGCGTGCGGCGTATCCGTCCGCCGCAGCCCTACCATCACATCGTTCAAAATCGCCAGCGGATCCTCACTCCGCGGGTTGTCGTTCGTCAACAACACAAAATCACTCAACTCGCCCGCCGCCAGGCCCATCCGCGGACGCTTCGTCCGGTCCCGGTCGCCGCCGCAGCCGAAAAGCGTAATCAGCCGGCCTCCTGTCAACAGCCGCCGCGCCACCCGCAGCGTATTCCGCAAGGCATCGTCGGTATGCGCATAATCCACCACCACCAAAAACGGCTGCCCCGCCTCGACCCGCTCAAACCGCCCCGGTACCCCCGGGCACTCCTGAATCCCCTGCAACATCGTCTCCCATTTCATCCCGTAGCTCAGCCCCGTCCCCAGCGCCGCCAGAATGTTATAAACATTGATCTCTCCCATCAGCGCCGACCGCACCTCGTAACGCTCCCCGCCGTGCATGGCCTCAAACCGCAAGCCGGAAAAGGTGCTCTCCATCGCCTCGGCCCGCAGCGCCGCTCCCGGGCCGAGCCCATACGTCAATACCTTGGTCCCCGCCGCCGTCCGGATCCGCCGCCCGTACTCATCATCCGAGTTGATCACCGCAAACCGCGGCGCATACTCGTCATCAAACAAGCGGCCCTTGGCCGCGAAATACGCCTCCATCGTCCCGTGAAAGTCCAGATGGTCCTGCGTCAGATTCGTGAAAACGGCGGTATGAAAACGCACCCCGCTCACCCGCCCCTGCGCCAGCGCATGCGAGGAGACCTCCATGGTGGCGTAACTCCCCCCGGCCTCCACCGTCCGCGCCAGCAGCCCGAACAGGTCGAGCGACTCCGGCGTCGTGTTACCCGCCGGCTCGGCCACCCCCGCCACATCGTATCCAATCGTGCCAATCCGCGTCGTCGTTTGTCCCGCGGCCCGCAGCACGGCATCAATCACGTACGTGCACGTCGTCTTGCCGTTGGTGCCCGTCACGCCCGACACCCCCAGCCGCTCGTCCGGCGCCCCGTAGAAGCGCTTGGCCGCCGCCGCCAGGGCCCGCCGCCCGTGCGCCACCTGTATCCACGGCATCGTCAGCCCGTCCGGCCGCGGCGCGTCGCTCACCACCCCGACAGCCCCCCGCTCCATCGCCTCCGGAGCATACCGCCGGCCATCCTGCACCGCCCCCACAAACGCAAAAAACAGCGTCCCCGGACTCACCCGCCGCGAGTCATACGCCAACTGCCGGCACGGCGCCAACAAAACCGCCGGATCCGTCACCGACAACATGCCGCTGGCCGCCAGCGCGTCTTGTACCGTGACGCTCATCGGGAAAATACCACCCGAATCCGCCGCGTCGAATCCAGCACCGCCCCCGGCGGCGGCTCCTGCCGCTTGGCAATCCCCGACCCCACCACGTCCACCCGAAGCCCCGCCGCCGCCGACTGTTCGAGCACCGCCCGCAGCGTCATGCCCTCGAAGTTCGGCACCTTCGGCCCGGCCAGCAGATTCGGGTCGACCTGCACCACGTTTATCTCGCGCTCCTCCTCCTCCTGCTCCTCTCCCAGCCGGT
The DNA here is from genome assembly GCA_026393985.1 of Acidobacteriota bacterium. Taxonomy (GTDB): domain Bacteria; phylum Acidobacteriota; class Terriglobia; order Bryobacterales; family Bryobacteraceae. The sequence goes on along the minus strand of JAPKZB010000086.1, from coordinate 31,943 downwards.
CACTCGGCGCCGCCGCCGGCGTTGCATCCGGCACGTCCCGCGGCACACCCAGTATCCGCAGCGCGTCCTGCGCCACCTTCCGAAACACCGGACCCGCCACGCCGCCCGCCTTCTTCGTCGTCCGGTTCAACGTCACCACCACCACAATCTCCGGATTCGACACCGGCGCAAACCCCATAAACGTCGAGTTATAAATCTGCTGATAACCCTTTCCCGCCTCGAAGATCTTACCCGTCCCCGTCTTGCCGCCCGAGGTATACCCCCGCAGTTTGGCCTCCTTACCCGTTCCTTCAAGCACCACCCGCTCCATCATCCGCCGCATCATAATCGCCGTCTCCGGCCTAATGCGCTGCTCCGGCGGCGGCACCACCTCCGGCTCCGGCGCCGCGCCCGGCGACTGCCGATCCAGCACCATGTGCGGCTTCACCCACACCCCGTTGTTAGCAATAATCCCCGCCGCCTGCGCCAACTGCAGCGTGGTCGTCATCATTTCATGGCCAATCGCCACCGATGCTATCGAATCCGGCTTCCACTTCCGCAACGGGTACAACACCCCGGACGACTCACCCGGCAGTCCCACATCCACCGACTTGCCGAACCCAAAAAGCCGCAGATAGCGGAGCAGATTCGCCGCTCCCACCTCCATCCCGACACTCACCGAACCTAGATTCGACGATTTCGCCAACACCAGATCCATCGGCAGCACCCCATAGGCATGCTCATCGTGGATGTCCCGCCCCAAAATCCGCTTCACCGTCCCGCCGCAGGGAATCGGCGTGTCCGGCCGCAGCCGCGTGGTCTCCAGCGCCGCCGTCATCGTCACCACCTTGCACACCGAACCCGGTTCAAAGGGCACCGTCATCGCCTGGTTCAACCGGCTCGCCAACTCGCCCTGGCCGCTCACCCGCTCGTTCGGGTCAAACGTCGGCCAACTCGCCATCGCCAGTATCTCACCCGTCTTCACGTGCAAAACCACCAGCGAGCCGAAAGGGATCTTCTCTTTCTCCAACACCTCGCGCAGTGCGTTCTCCGCCACAAACTGAATCCCTTCGTCAATCGTTAACCGCACGTTGGCGCCCGCCATCGGCGCACCATCGATGTAATTCCGCTCGTAGCCCCGGCTGCGCGAGTCCTGCTCCACCTCCACCCGCGCGTTCACTCCCGACAACTCCTCGTTCAAGCCCAGCTCCAGCCCGCCCTCGCCCTCCCCCTCGCCGTTCACCGAACCCAGCAGGTTCGCCGCCAGCGTCTGCTTGGGATAGATCCGCCGGCCCGTGCCCCGAATCGAAGCGTAGTCGAGGTGGAACGAACGCACCCGGTCCACCTGCTCAAGCGTCGCGTACTCTTTGATACAGAGGTCCCCGCGACCGTCCCGCCGCGCCACCATGATCTTGCGCTCTAACTCCTGCAGATCCAGCTCGAGCGCCGCAGCCAGCATACTGGTCGCAAAGTCCACATCCGGAATGTCAAGCGGCGCCACGTGCACCGCATGGTCCGGCACACTCATCGCCAGCATGCCCCGGCCCCGCGTCAGGATCTGACCGCGCATCGCCACCACGTTCACATCTTTCGTCTGTTGCCCCTTCGCCGTCCGGGCCCAATAGGCATGCTCGACTACCTGCAACTGCACCAGTCGCCCGAAGAGGATCAATCCCCATATCAGGGTGCACCAGGTAACGACAATCAACCGACTGTGCGATTGCGGCTCCGCCGTCGTCTCCAAGTTACTATCCATCGTTGTTGCTCCACTCGAAACCGGGCAGGCGTGCCGCTGGCCTGACTCACTGCGCCGCCGGCACACCCACCCCTTTTCAAGGGCCTTGCGGCGCTTCCTTCGGGGGAGGAATTTGTGAAAATCGCAAAAAAAATTGAAAGAACCAGGGGCGGCCGTTGCGCAAAGTCACCTTCGCGCCGGGGGAGTAGGATTGGAAGACAGCCGCCCCCGGTATGGAAAAACTTGTTTACTTCTTCACCACCACCGCTTGATTGGGCGCCTGATGACCAGGCGCCTGATTCATCGCCAGCGCCGTGCTCTTGTTGTGCTCCAGATTCAACACGACCAACGTCTCCGGCGAGGACTCTCTAAAGTTCCGCTTGTCGGCCTCACGCGCCAGCACCGCCGGACTCAGCAACTGATTCTCCAGCGCCTCCAGCTGCGCCATCTCGTGCTCAAGACGCGCCTGCTCGGCCCGTGAACGCTCAATCTGATAACCCGCCAGCTTACCGTACGCCATCGGCACAATCATGCCCACCACCGCCACCGCCGCCAGACAAGCCACACCGATCGTCTTCCAACAGCTCGCCGTCGCCGCCTTGTCTTCCGTGCGTACTACCGGATGGTTGTCAATCCGCTTGATGAAAACGTGAATCTGCTCATTTGGCATCGGCCGCAGCGTCCCCGGCTCCAACCGTTCGACGCTCTGCTCATTCACCGCTCCGCGCCGGCCCGCCGCACTCCGCGGCAGCACCCGGCGAAAAAAGTCGTTAACGAAGGTTGCCATTGCTCCTACTCTCCCCTTTCTACTTACTTGTTACTTGCTCTTGGCGCCTTCCGGCTTTACAGTATCTCCAACACCCGAAGCGTCGCGCTCCGGCTGGCGGAATTCTCATAGACCTCACGATCCGATGGCTTTACAGCGTGTTTGGTTAACATCCGAGCCCGTCCCTCGCGGTGCAGGCGTTGAAAATAAGTCTTCACAATCCTGGCTTCGCCCGAATGAAACGCGATAATCACCGCCCGTCCACCCGGCTCGAGTAAGTCCGGCAATGCTTCCATTAACGCCGTAACTTCCTCTAATTCCTCGTTCACCGCCATCCGAAGAGCCATGAAAGTTAACGTCGCCGGATGCAGCTTCGATCCCGTGCGGGGGACCGCCCGCGACACGATCTCTGCAAGCTGCAGCGACGTGTGCACCGGACGGTTCCTCACGAGTGCTCTGGCTATGACGTAACTCCTCCTCTCCTGGGCTAGATTGAACAACAAATTCGCTAATTCCCGCTCCGGCAATTGGTTCACCAGCTCGGCCGCGGTTACCCCCCGCGACGTATCCTGCCTCATGTCCAACGGCCCATCGGTCGAAAATGAAAATCCCCGGTCTCCGGTCAACTGCACCCGCGATACCCCCAGGTCCGCCGTCAAACCGGCCAACTTGCCCACACCCCGCTCCGTCAGCGCCTGCCGCGCCCGCGAAAACGCCGTGTGGATAAACTCGATATTCCTCGGTCCGCCCGCCAGATTCTCCCGCGCCATCGCGAGCGCCGACGCGTCCCGGTCGAGCGCATACACCAGCCCCGGCGCCGCCCGCTCCGCAATCGCCCGCGTATGCCCCCCCATGCCGCACGTCAAGTCCGCATACGGCCGCCCCGAATGGATGTTCATCCATTCGATCGTCTCCGGTAATAAGACTGAATAATGCATGCATCGGAATACCCGCTAAAACATCCCCACTACAACAACCGCGCCCCGTCCGGCCGCGACACCTGCCCGTCAGACGACTCCCGGGCGCTCACCACTCGCTCTTCATAATCGCTCTTCAACTTCCCGCGCAGCGTACCCTGATGATTCATCATCACCAGCTCCGCGCCCTTCAAATTCAACTCGGTCCGCAGCGTCTGGCTCGGCGTCAGCCGCTTCTCTTTGTCGAAACTGGTCAGCGTTCCAAAGTGCTGCATGGTGATCGACCAGTCCTCGTACTCCTCTTCCGTCTTCTGCGCAAACGCCGTCGCGTTCTGTTTCATCCAGATCCGCTTCGGAAAAATCTTTACCCAACCCTTGTCCAACGTGATGAAAAAATCCCTCTCGCCCAGCGTCCCTTCAAAATAGATCACCCAGTCGATCGGTATCGTCAGACGACCCTGCCCGTCCGCCTTGAGAGGAAAACTCCCAGGAGGCGCCTCAAGCTGTTTTAAACTGAGTTCTTCGTCAGTCACAGGGCCTTCAAAGCGCTTTAGAAGTACTTTCTAGGTACTTCAGAACCACTAAAGTGAGCGTAACCGCCAATTCGAGAAAACGCAAGGGTCTTTTTACGGAATCTGCGGCTCCTCCGCCACCCCGTAAACCGCTGTCCCCAAAAGCCTTACGGAAAAACCAGGAGCCCTGTGGCGACAAAAAGGCGAAGGCGGCGAAATACCCACAACCTGTAGTTGTCGATCCCCCCAAACACCCCAATCTGGGCCATCCGCCTTCCCATCCTCACCCCGGTCTGCTACCCTGTTGACGTGTACCCGACCATCAGTCTCTACGACATGGAGCCCGGCCCGGAATGTCCCGAGATCGTGCGGGCCATCATCGAGATCCCCAAAAACTCCGCCAACAAGATTGAATATGACGGAACACTAGGGATCTTCCGACTCGACCGCGCCCTCTACTCGCCCATGCACTACCCCGGCGACTACGGTTTCATCCCCGGCACCCTCGCCGAAGACAACGACCCGATGGACGTTCTCGTCCTCGTCCAGGAGCCCAGTTTCACCGGCTGCCTCATCGAAGTCCGCCCCGTCGGCCTCTTGAACATGGTCGACGCCAACGAAGGCGATCAGAAGATCCTCGCCGTCCCCACCAAGAATCCACGCTACGATCAGATCCACACGATGGACCAGATCTTCCCCCACGTCCGCCGCGAAATCGAGCACTTCTTCTCTATCTATAAGGAGCTCCAAGGCTCCATGCCCAAAATGGACGGCTGGGGCGGGCCCATTGAAGCCCGTAAGGCCATCATGGAGAGCCGCAACCGCTACCTCGAGTCCAAAGCCCCTCCCGCCAAAGCGTAAACCCTTGACCCTCTGCCGCCGCTACCTGATCCGTGGTCGCGTCCAGGGCGTGGGCTACCGCTCCTTCGCGCAACGGGAAGCCGTGCGCCTCGGCCTCCGCGGCTGGGTCCGCAATCTCGACGACGGTAGCGTCGAAGCCCTCGCCGCGGGCTCCGCCGCCCGGCTCGACGAGTTCGCAGGCGCCCTCCACCGCGGCCCCCGCTGGGCCGAGGTCCGCGGCGTCGAATGCCACGAGGAGCCCGCCGCGAGCGCGCCCCCCGGCTTTTCCATTAGCTAACTCAAAATCTCCGTCACCACCCGCGCTGGGAACTGGTCCGTCAACCGTTCCTGCAGCCCGTGCCGCTCATAAACGAGCTTCCGGTAGTTCAATCCCAGCCGGTCGAGAATCGTCGCGTGGAAGTCGTGCACGCTCACCCGGTTCTCCACCGCCTTGAAGCCAATCTCGTCCGTCGCCCCATGCACCGTCCCGCCTTTCACCCCGGCCCCCGCCATCCACACGCTAAAGCCATGCGGCCCGTGGTCCCGCCCTGCCTCTTTCCCAATTCCGCCCTGCGACATCGGCAGCCGGCCAAACTCCCCGCCCCACACCACCAGCGTCTCGTCGAGCAGCCCCCGCTGCTTCAGATCCCGCAGCAGCGCCGCCACCGGCTTGTCCGTCTTCCCGCACGCATACCGCAGACTCGCCTCGAGCGTCCCGTGCGAGTCAAAAATCTGACCTTCAATGTAGAGCTGCACATACCGCACCCCACGCTCCACCAGCCGCCGCGCCATCAGACACCGCTTGCCGTAGGACGCCGTCAGCGGGTCGTTCAACCCGTAGGCCTCCCGCGTCGCCTCGCTCTCTTTCATTACGTCCAGCGCGTCGGAAGCCGCCATCTGCATCCGCGCCGCCAGCTCGTAGCTCGAAATCCGCGCCTCCAGCTCCGGCTGATGCGGCCGCGCCCGTAAATGCGCCGCGTCCAACTTCCGCAGCAGCGCCCGCTCGGCTTCCACCAAAGGCGTTGGAATCTCCTCCCGCGGCTGCAGGTTCAACACCGGCGGACCCTCAGTCCGGAACCGCGTCCCCTGATAAATCGGCGGCAGCCACGCCGACTGCCAGTTGGAGATGCCGTTAATCGGCAGCCCCTTCGGATCGTCCAGCACGATATACGCCGGCAGGTTCTGATTCTCCGTCCCCAGACCGTACGCCACCCAGGAACCAATCGCCGGCCGGCTCGCCACCGTCCGTCCCGAGTGCATCAAAAACAGCGCCGGCTCATGGTTGGCATGCTCCCCGTACATCGACCGGATCACGGCAATCTCATCGGCGCACTCGGCCAGGTGCGGCAGCACCTCCGAGATATCCATCCCGCTCTTGCCCGCCTTCCGGAAGGCGAACGGCGAAGGCATCAGCGCCCCCGGTTTATCCCCGTTCGAAATCGCAAAGCTCAGCTCCCGGCTCGGCGCCGTACCCGCCAGCCGCTGCAGCGTCGGTTTCGGGTCGAACAGGTCCACCTGACTCGGCCCCCCGTTCATGAACAGTTGGATCACCGCCTTGGCCTTGGCCGGCGCGTGCGGCGCCTTTGGCTTCAAATCGTAAACCGCCGAACCGGCATACAGGTCCCGGCCCAGCAACCCCGCCAGCGCCGCCCCGTGCAGGCCGTTGGCCACCGAAGAAAAGAAATCCCGCCGTGTACTCATGATCCGTTTCCTTAATCAACAAAACTGAACTCGGCCGAGTTCAAAATCGCGTGGCAGTAGTTCGCCAGCGCCATCCAGCTCGCCGTCGCCGCCCGCGGCGCCTCGCCGTTATCCGCCGCCAGCCGCGCCGGCCACTGCTCCCGGAACGCCGCAATCGCCTCGCGCCCCGTCCTGCTCTCCTCCGCCGTCGGCCGCCGCCCGTACGCCCGCAGATACACCAGCTCCACCTGCCGCTCCCGGTCCCCGTCCGCCTCGTCAATCACCCGCCCGGCCATGTACTTGGCCAACTCCCACGCCATCGAACCGTTCATCAAATGCAGCGCCTGCGTCGCCACGTTCGATTGCCGCCGCTCCGTACAGTTCGGTGTCATCGCCGGCAGGTCAAAAGCGTCCAGCAGCGAAACCGGCGTCTGCCGCCGGTGCAGAACGTACACGCTCCGCCGCAGCCCCGCCTTGGTCGGCTGCACAATCACTTCCTTATCCGGCCGCACCTCCACTTCCGACGCCGGCCCAAATGCCGCCCCGTCCAACCGCCCCGCCGCCGTCAACAGCGAGTCGTACAACGTCTCGGCGTCCATCCGCCGCAGTGGCATCCGGCTCACCAGCGCATTCTCCGGGTCCTTGGCCACCACCGCCGGGTCCACCGCCGAACTCTGCTGATAGGCCTCCGAGGTCATCATCAGCCGGTGCATCTGCTTCATGCTCCAGCCCCGCCCAACAAACTCCGTCGCCAGCCAGTCGAGCAGCTCCGGATGCGACGGCGCCACCCCGGACCGCCCAAAATTCGCTACGCTCGCAACAATCCCCCGCCCGAAGTGCCGCATCCACAGCTGGTTCACCATCACCCGGCTCGTCAACGGATGGTTCGGCTGCGTCAACCACTTGGCCAGTGCCAGCCGCCGCCCGCTCGTCCCCGCAAACGGCCGTTCCACCTCATAAGGCTTCAAGCCAGGGATATCCAGCAGCATCGGCGTCGCCGGCTCCACCGGATCGGCAAACCCCACCGGGTCGCCCCGCCGCAGCAGAAACGCCTGCGAAGGCTCCTCGTTGTCCACCAGCACCCGCACGTGCGGCTTCGGCTTCATCTTCCGCCGCACCGCCTGCAGCTCCTGGTCAATCGGCCGCGTCACCGCCGCCAGCTCCGGAAACTTCTTGGCCAGTTCGGCATCACTCAGCTTCTCGGTCACCTTGGCCCGGTACGGCGCCGTCGCCTTCTCAAGCGACTCCTTCAACTTCGCCTCTTCCGCCTTGAGCGGGGCATTAAACGTCTCCACCTCTTTCCGCTCGCTCTCGAGCGCCAGATCCAACTCCCGCTTGCTCGGCGTCTTCCACTCGTAGGGATCATACGCCCCCTGCAGAATCGCGCTCAGCCGGTAGTAGTCGCGCTGTGGAATCGGGTCGTATTTGTGGTTGTGGCACCGGGCGCACCCCATCGTCAGCCCCATCACCGACGACGACAGCACCTCCACCTCCTCAGCCACAATATTCATCCGCTCACTCAACAGCCCCCGCTCGGCCGCATTCGTCGGGTCCGGCGCCGTCCGCAAAAATCCCGTCGCCGCCAGCCGGTCCAGCGTCTCCGCCGACGCCACCCCGCCCTTGGCCTTTTTCCAGTCGTCCGACATCTCATCGCCCGCCAACTGCTCGGTCAAAAACAGCGAATACGGCTTATCCGCGTTCAACGACCGGATCACGTAGTCCCGGTAGCGCCACGCAAACCGCCGCACCCCATCATCCTGCCCGAAACCCTCCGAATCGGCGTAGCCGGCCAGGTCGAGCCAGTGCTGGCCCCACCGCTCGCCGTACTTAGGCGAGGCCAGCAGCCGGTCCACCATCCGCTCGTACGCCCCCGGCGCCGTATCCTTCAAAAACGCGTCCACCTCCGCCACCGTCGGCGGCGTCCCCGTCAAATCCAGCTGCGCCCGCCGCAACAACGCCAGCCGGTCAGCCTTCTTGTTAAAAGCCATCCCCTTCGACCGCAGCTTCGCCAGCAGAAAGGCGTCAATCGGGTGCGCCGCCCCCGCCGGCACCGCCGGCCGCACCGGCGGCCGCAAACTCCAGAACTCCCGGTCCCGCGCCGTCACCACCGCATCCGGCGTCTTTGTCACCGGCTCGGCTTCCGGCGCCCCGGCCGCGATCCAAGCCCGGATCTTCGCCGTCTCGGCGTCCGTCGGCAACTCCACAGCCAGCGCCTTCGACTCCTTCTCCGGCGGCATCTGTCCCTTCACAATCTTCGTGTAAAGCAGACTCTCCTCCGGCTTGCCCGGTACCAGCGCCGGACCGGACTTCCCGCCCCGAAGCCGGCTCGCCACCGTCCGCAGGTCGAGGCCACCCATCTTCTGTAAGCCGCCGTGGCAGACCACGCACCGCGCCTGCAGAATTCCCCGCACCTCGTGCTCGCTCACCGCCGCCACCGTCGCCGGCGCTTCGAGGCCCTTATCGATCCACGCCCGCACCTGGTCCATCTCCGCCGCGGTCATCTTGTTCTTGCCCGGCGGCATCTGCCCGGTCACAATCTTGTCCATCAACAGGCTCTTGGCCGCCATCCCCGGCTGCACCACCGGCCCCGATTCCCCGCCCCGCAGCACCGCCTCCGGCGTCCGCAAATCCAGCTTCCCCTGCGCCGCCCCCGCGCCGTGGCAGGCCAGACATTTGGCCTTGAAAATCGGCAGCACGTCGCTCTCAAACGGGGGCGCGCCAAACGCCAGTGACGAAACGAAGCCAACCAGAAGGAGCCGCATCACCCTAAAGACTATCGCAACTTTTCCCTTGTCACGAAAGCCCCGTTACTTGCATCGTGTGAGTTATGACCTGCAAAGTGACTTATGAAACCGACACCCGCTGCGTCGCCGAAACCCGCGGCCACCAGATCATCATCGATCAACCCCTCGACAACCACGGCACCGACGAAGGCATGACGCCCCCCGAACTCCTCCTCGCCTCCCTCGGCACCTGCGCCATGTACTACGCCGCCGACTACCTCCGCCGCAACCAGCAGCCCGCGCAAGGCATGGAGGTCTTCGTCGACGCCGAAAAAGCCACCGCCCCCGCCCGCCTCGGCCGCTTCACCATCCGCGTCGTCATCCCCGAAGTCACCGACCCCGCCCACCTCGAAGGAGCCCGCCGCACCGCCGAAAAGTGCCTCGTCAAAAACACCCTGCTCCTCACCCCCACCATCGAGTTGACCGTCGAAACCCTCGCCGCCGCGCTACCATAACATTCGGTGCGCGCAACCGAAGTCGAACTCACCCAACGCCTCCTCGCCGGCGACGAATCGGCCTTGGCGCCGCTGCTTGAAACCATCCAGCGCAAAGTCTTTCAATACACCTGGCTCATGTGCGGCCAGCGCGAGGACGCCGAAGAGGTCGCCCAGGACACCCTCCTCAAGGTCTCCCAGAACTGGCGCCAGTTGCAGGACCCCCAGCGCATCAAGCCCTGGATGTTCTCGATCGCCCGCAACTGCTGCCTCATGAGGCGCCGCAAAAGCGTCTTCGCCCCCGCCGCCGAAATCCCCGCCGACGATCTCCCCCTCACGGCCCCCGACCCCGATCCCGAAACCCGGCTACTCCAGCACGAGATCACCGCCGAACTCGAAGCCGCCCTCCGCCTCATCCCCGACTCCTACCGCGCCGTGCTCCTGCTCCGCGACCGCGAAGAGATGTCCACCAACGAAACGGCTGAGCTGCTCGGCCTCAGCGAAGACGCCACCAAACAGCGCCTCCACCGCGGCCGGGCCATGCTCCGCCGCCACCTGCTCGCGCGCCAGACCGCCTAGCGGCCCAGCGTCATCGCTTCGAGCGCCGCCACCCGCTCCGCCGTCGGCGGATGGGTCGAGAACAGCTTCGCCAGACCTCCCCCGCTAAACGGGTTCGAGATGTACATGTGGGCCATCGCCGGCGAACCCTCGGTCGACGGAATCCGCTGCGACCAACCCTCGATCTTCCGCAGCGCGCTCGCCAGCGCCATCGGCTGGCCCGTGTAGACCGCCGCGTCCCGGTCGGCCATGAACTCCCGCGACCGCGAAATCGCCATCTGGATCAACGCCGCCGCGATCGGCGCGACAATCATCGCCACCAACCCGCCAATCGGGCTGCCGCCCTCCTCATCGTCGTGCCGGCTGCCGCCGAACATCGACGCCCACATCGCCATCTGCCCCAGCGAACTGATGGCGCCGGCAATCGTCGCCGACACCGTCATCACCAGCGTATCCCGGTGCGCGATGTGCGCCAGCTCGTGCGCAATCACCCCGGCAATCTCGTCCCGGTTCAGCGCCCGCAGCAGACCTTCGGTCACCGCCACGGTCCCCTTGCTCGGGTTCCGCCCGGTCGCAAACGCGTTCGGCGAATCGTCGGGAATCAGATACAGCTTCGGCATCGGGATCCCCGCCTTCTGCGCCAAGCCCTGCGTCATCGCGTACAACTCGCGGCCATCACCGGGCTGTATCTCCTCGGCATGGTGCATCTTCAGCACAATCGTGTCCGACCACCAGTACGACACGAAGTTCATCACGACGGCCATCCCCAGGGCCATAATCAGCCCGCTCCGGCCGCCAATCGCGCTGCCCACCCCAATCAGCAGCGCCGTCAGCGCCGCCAGCAACATGTATGTCTTAACTGTGTTCATGCTTCCTCCACAATACAAAAAACCTCTTGTGCCAGCCGTCGGCAAGGAATTCCCTCCCCACGGCTGACACAAAAGGTCTTGATCCACACCGTTTCCGGTGCGCCGGCCTACCGGGCGCTCTCACGCCGTCCTGACGATAGACCGGGGGAGCGATCTACTCCCCTTTCGTGTTCACTCCATCAGATGCGCGGACTCTGCCGCTGGTTGCAACCGAATCAGCCAATTAACGCCATCGCCCGCTTCATCGCATCGGCCACCTTCGCCAGGGCCTGTTCCGGTGGCAACGCCCGCAGCGCCGCGTTGAATGGTTCACACCGCGCCGGCGCATCGCAACCCAACCCGTTGAGCGTATTTAAGAACGTCTTCACATCCAAAACGCCGGTCGCCAGCGGCAACTCGCGCTTCGAGTCAATCTGCTGATCGGCCGGCACGCCCGCCGGCGCGTCGTTCAGGTCGATCGAGACAATGTCTTCATTCCGCAGCGTCTTCAACTCCGCCGCGCCCTCCCCGGCCATCTGCCAGTGCCAGGAGTCGAGCACGAACCCCACGTTGCCCGTCCCAATCTCGGCAATCAGATCCTTGGCCTCCGCCATGGTGTGGATGAACGGATACCGCCGCGACGTCCACAGCGTCTTCGGCCCAACGTACTCCAACCCGAACCGCTGGCCGTTGTCTTTGCAAACCTGCGCAATCGCCCGCAGCCGCGCCGCATGCTGCCGCATGTTCTGCAGGTAGGTCAACTCGTCGCTCGCCGCCATCAGCCACGTCGAAACCCGCGTCACCCCCGCCGTCGCCAGCGCCTTGGCCACGGCCGGAAACCGCGCCATCCCCGCCTCGAACGTCGCCTGGTCTTTCCGGTACTCCACCGTCAGCCCCGCCGCCCCCCAAACCAGCCGCTTGGCCCGCACCCCGGCCGCCAACTCCCGGATCTGCGCCGGCTCCATCGCCGCCATCGGCTCCCCATACGGCTCCACCGCCTCAAACCCATAATAATGAGCAAACTCAATCGCCTGCTCCTGCGTCGCCTTTACTCCAATCGATCCAGGTGACAAACTAATAGTTATCTTCCGCATGGTTCCCTCCCGCTTGCGCTCCCAAAATAAGGTACAACGGTAAGCGTGACTCAATCATCTCACGGAGTATCATGATGAGCTCGGCAGCTGTGCCAACTCTCGTCGCCGACCGCAACTTCGTCGATGACGCTCTCGAATCCATCCTCCGTGGCCACTCCACCTCCGGCCCTAATCCCGTAGCCTCTGCCATGCGTTTTGCGGTCCTCAATGGCGGGCAGCGGCTGCGTCCCGTTCTCGCCCTGCGCATCGGTCGCCTCGCCAAGGCTGACGTCCAGCTTGTCACCCGCGGCGCCGTCGCCATCGAACTCTTCCACTGCGCCTCGCTCATCGTCGACGACCTCCCTTGCATGGACGACGAAATGATGCGCCGCGGCCAACCCACGGTCCACCGCCAGTTCGGCGAAGCGACCGCCCTGCTCGCCGCCTTCAGCCTCGTGGCCCTGGCCGCCCGCCATGCCACCGAAGGCGTCACCTGCCCCGCCGAGGCCGAACACCTGAGCTGCTTCCAGCAGAAATTGCTGCGCGTTCTCGACTGCAACTCGCTCGTCGGCGGCCAGGCGATGGACCTCGCCACCCCCGGCGCCTCCTCCCGCCGCCTGGCCGAACTGAAGACCGCGCCGCTGTTCCAGCTCGCCGCCTACGCCGGGCTCCTCGGCTCGCCCTTCGACGAGCCGCAACGCCACCAGCTCAGTCACTTCGGCCACGAATTCGGCGTCTGTTATCAGTTGATGGACGACGTCAACGACGGCCACGCGTCCTCGCGCGCCGAGTTCGAGCAGCAGTTGGCGCACACGCGCTCCCTGCTCCACCCCTTCGGCGCCAAAGCCGCCGCGATCCACGAAATGCTCGATTATCTGGAAAACAAGTCGATTGCCTAAAAAAGTCATTGTCATTGGCAGCGGTTTCGGCGGCCTCGGTACGGCCGTGCGCCTGCAGTCCCGCGGCTTTCAAGTGGAACTGTTCGAAGCCCGCGATAAGCTCGGCGGCCGGGCGTATGTCTACGAGCAGGACGGCTTCACCTTCGACGCCGGCCCCACCGTCATCACCGCCCCCTTCATGCTCGAAGAGCTGTTCTCTGGCGCCGGGCGCGATATCAAAGACTACGTCAATATCGTTCCGGTCAACCCCTTCTACAACATCGAGTTCCACGACGGCCGCAGCTTCTCCTACAACGCCGACGAAACCGAAACCATCCGCAAGATCCAGGCTTTCTCCCCCGGCGACGTTGCCGGCTACCAGGAGATGATCCGCCAAGCGAAAGCCATCTTCCAAAAGGGCTTCGTCGAGCTCTCCGACGTGCCCTTCCTGAACTTCATGGACATGGTCAAGATCGCGCCGGACCTGATCCGCCTGCAGAGCCACAAGACCGTCTTCCAGTTCGTCAAGGGCTACATCAAAGACCCGCTGCTGCAGCGCGTCTTCAGTTTCCATCCCCTGCTGGTCGGCGGCAATCCCTTCCAGACCACCTCCATCTACGCCCTCATCCATCACCTTGAGCGGGAATGGGGCGTCCACTACGCCATGGGCGGCACCGGCGCCGTCGTCGCCGCACTCGGCAAGCTCTTCGTCGAACTCGGGGGCCAGATCCATCTCAATACCCCGGTCCGCAGCATTCTCACCCGCGGCGGCGTCGCCGCCGGCATCGATACCGACGTCGGCCAGATGCACACCGCCGATGCAGTCGTCTCAAACGCCGACGTCGCCAACACCTACCGTAAGATGTTGCCCGCAAAGTCCCGCGCCAAGTGGACCGACAAGAAGCTCGACGGCATGAAGTACTCGATGGGCCTGTTCGTCATCTACTTCGGCACCAAGGGCGTCTACGAGAACATCGAGCACCACACCATCCTGCTCGGTCGCCGCTACGAAGAGCTGCTCGACGACATCTTCAATAAGAAGTTGCTTGGCGAGGACTTCTCCATCTATCTCCACCGCCCCTCGAAGACCGACCCCACCATGGCCCCTCCCGGCCATGACTGCTTCTACGCGCTTATCCCGGTGCCCAATCAGCTCTCGGGCATCGACTGGACCAAGCAAGCCAAGCCCTTCCGCGACCGCGTCATGAAGTACATGGAGGACCATTACCTTCCGGGTCTCTCCTCCCGCCTCGTGACCGAGCGCTGCTTCACCCCGCTTGATTTCGAGACCACGCTGAACACCTACCGCGGTTCCGGCTTCTCCTTCGAGCCCATCTTCACGCAGTCGGCCTGGTTCCGGCCGCACAACGAAAGCGAGGACGTCAGGAATCTGTTCTTCGTCGGCGCCGGCACCCATCCTGGTGCGGGCGTGCCCGGCGTGCTCAGTTCGGCGCGCATCGCCGAAAAACTGATATGCGAGCGGTTCCCGAACAGCTAGCCGCCTGGCAGCAGAGCGCGGCGGAGGCAACGGCGAAAGGCTCGAAAAGCTTCTACTTCGCCACGCGCTTCTTCCCGCCGCATCTGGCCCAGGCTGCCTACGGCGTCTATTGGTTCTGCCGCTCGACCGACGACATCGTCGACGAGAACCCGGACATGGAAGCCGCCCGCCGCCAGCTCGAAGCCTGGCGCGAGCAGCTCCTCGCCGTCATGAACGGCCAGACCGTCGACAGTCCCGTGCTCATGCTGTTCGAACACACCCGCCGCCAAACGGGCTTCCCGGAACTGTATCCCCTCGAACTCATCGAGGGCATGCGCATGGATCTCGAACGCGCCCGCTACGCCAACTTCACCGAACTCCGCCTGTTCTGCTACCGCGTCGCCAGTGTCGTCGGCCTCATGATGAGCCACGTCATCGGTTTCCGCGGCGATGCCCTCGTCTACGCCGAAGAGCTCGGCATCGCCATGCAGTTGACCAACATCCTCCGCGACCTCGGCGAAGACGCCGACCGCGGCCGTATCTACCTGCCCGCCGACGAACTCGCCCGCTTCGGTTACGCCGAAGCCGACCTGCTCGCCCGCCGCCGCGGCCCCGCCTTCGACGCCCTGATGCGCTTTCAAATCGACCGTGCCCGCGGCTACTATGAACGCTCCTTTCCCGGCATCCCGCTGCTCAATCCGGAGGGGCGCTTCGCGGTTGAAATCGCCGCCAAAGTCTACCGCGACATTCTGGGCCGCATCGAAACCATGGACTATAACGTCTACGCCCGCCGCGCCGTCGTCCCGGCCTGGAAGAAGTACGCCATTACGGCCGGGGCCCTCGCCCGCCGGAAGTTCCAATCATGAAAACCGCCATTGAACGCGGCTCGCTCGCCACGGCCCTCGGCCTCGCCGTCCACTATCTCTTCTACTACCTGTTCGGCGCCCCGCTGTTCACCGAGATCATCGGCGAATGGATCATGGCCCGCACCCCGAACACCTACAGCGTCCTGCTGCTCGAAACCATGGGCCCCTGGGCCAAACCCTTCGCACTCACGGGCGGCCTGTTCGCACTCGGCTTCGCGATGACCCTGGTCGCACTCTCCTGGCGCTACGTCGCCATCGTCCCCGTGGCGGCGGTGTACTACTTTACCTTCGAGCTGGCCGGCCTTACCTTCTGGCTGCCCGCCCTCGCTGCCCTCGTGCTGGCCGCCCCGCGCGTTGAAAAGTTCTCGCCCTCCCGCCGCCGCCTGCTCTCCGCCGTCATGAGCTCGACGACGCTAGCCGTCGCCGTAGAAGGCTACCTCCGCGACGCCCGCCTGGCCGCCCGCGCCGCCAAGCCCTTCGACCTCTGGCGTTTCGTCCCGCCGACCGACAACTTCCATCGCCTCGCCCGCAAAGCCATCACCGCCATCGGCACGCACTACACGATGTCGAAGAACTCGGTCGACCCCACCATCGACCCCGCCACCTGGCGCCTCCGCTTCACCGTCGACGGCAAAGAGATCCTCTCGCTCTCCTACCTCCAACTCCTGCAGGCCAAGCGCCAGCAGCGCTACGTCACCCTGCGCTGCATCTCGAACACCATCAAGTCCGACCTCATGGGTACCGCCGAATGGTCCGGCTTCCCGCTGCGGCAGATCGTCGACGGCTCCAGCCTCCCGCCCACGATAAAGGAAGTAGCCTTCCTCGGCGTCGATGGCCACGGCGACTCGCTCCCGCTCGACTACGCCCTGTCCGAGGAAGTCTTCCTCGCCCTTGGCATGAATGGCCAATCGCTCACCCGCGCCCACGGCTTCCCCATCCGCATGCTCTGCCCCCGCTACTACGGCTTCAAGAACGTCAAGTGGATCGGCGAAATCGCCTTCGTCTCGCAGCCCTACTACGGCACCTGGCCCAAGATGGGCTACACGAAGGAGGCCAAAACCAACATCGCCTCCTACATCGATAAAGCCACCCCCACCGAAGTCGTCGGCGTCTCCTTCGCCGGCAGCCGCGGCATCCAGCGCGTCGAGGTCCGCCTGATCGGCGCCGACGGCGCCGGGGGCCCCTGGCACGCCGCCACACTCGAAAACCCGCTCTCGCCCTACACCTGGACCCGCTGGCAGATCGCCCTCGCCGCCCCCGGCGCCACCCATGCCGAAGCCCGCGCCCAGGACTCCACCGGCGCCTGGCAGGCCACCGAAGAGACCAAACTCTTCCCGAGTGGCGTCGCCGGACCCACCGTGCGCAAAATCTCCGTATGACCTCCTACTACGCCGCCATTGTCACCGCCCTCGGCATCGTCCTGTTCCTGCGCAAGGCGTGGCACAACTATACGCGGCTGCCGAAGATCCCCTACGTCTCCGGCCTCGAGTTCCCTTCGCTCACCGTCATCGTCCCGGCCCGCAACGAAGCGGCCAACATCGTCCGCGCCGTCGAGGCCTTCCCGCCCGAAGCCGTCCTCGTCGTCGATGACGCCTCCACCGACGACACGGCCCGCCTCGCGGCCGAAGCCGGCGTCCGCGTCATGCCCGCCCCGCCGCTTCCCGCCGGCCACCTCGGCAAACCCAACGCCTGCCAGGCCGGCGCCGCCGCCGCTTCCACCGACTGGCTGCTGTTCATCGACGCCGACACCTGGTACGCCCGCGTCTTCGCCCCCTGCCTCGTTGAATACGCCGCCGAGAACGATCTGCAGATGGTGAGCGTCTTCCTCCGGCAGCAGTGCGAGACGCTGGCCGAAAAGGTCCTCCTGCCCTACGCCTTCGCCCTCTACTTCACCGGCGTCAACGCCGCCGCCGTCAACGCCCGCCGCCCCACGCAGTGGCTCGCCAATGGCCAGTGCCTGCTCGTTCGCCGCGACGCCTACGAGCGCCTGGGCGGTCACGCCGCGGTCGCCGCTTCCGTCATCGAAGACGTCGCCCTCGCCAAACTCGCCGCCGAACGCGGCATCCGCGCTCGCGTTACCCGCGCCGAACACATGGGCAACGTCCGCATGTACGACTCGTTTCAAGCCATCTGGCGGGGCTTTCAGAAGAACTCCTTCCGCTTCCTGCAGATCAACCCGTTCACCGGCCTGCAGGTCGTCATGGCCTCGACGCTGCTCGCCAGTTGGATCCCGGTCATCGTCTGGCTGGTGAACGACCATCTCTACCGCCAGGCCGCCCTGTTCGCCGTCGTGCCGACCGTCGCCCTGTTCCCCTGGTACCGCAGCGCCGCCGCGCTGCTCGCCCCGCTGGCCATCTACGGCTTCCAGGCCATCGCCATCAACGGCATGTTCACGACAATCACCGGCCGCAAGGCCATCTGGAAGGACCGCGCGGTGTGAAGCACTACCCTACGCCCTGGCGCCAGGTCTTCGCCCTGACGCCGCACATCTGGCAGCGCACGCGCTACTCGGTCCGCACCTTCACCGAGCAATCCCTTCCCTGCCTCACGCCCGCGCCGCGCATCGAAGGCCTTGAGCACCTGCCGGCCAGCCCGGCCTTTGTCCTCGCGCCGAACCACTACCAGCGGCCCGGCCTGTGGATTCTCCACCCCTGCAGCGTCATCACGGTCGCCCTCCAGCGCCACTACCAACTGCCGGACCCGCCCATCCGCTGGGTGGTCACCGCCAACTGGCCTCCCCTCCGCCTCGGCCCCTGGCAGTTCCCTTCCCCCGGCGACTGGCTGCTGCCGCGCGTCGCCCACGCCCTGCACTGCTACCCGGTTTCGTTTGCCGGCACCAACCCGGCGCTGACGGCACGCAGCTACCGGACGCTGCTCAAGGACGCCAAGTTCCTCGACCGGCCGCTGGGCATCTTCCCTGAAGGCGTGGCGGGGACCGCCTTTCGCATGGCCCCGCCGCTCCCCGGCGTCGAACGCCTCTTCGTCACGCTCGCCAAACTCGGGCTACCCGTCGTCCCCTGCGGCATGCACGAGACCGACCGCCTCGTCGTCCGCTTCGGCCCTCCCATTCCGCCGGCCGCGCTCGAAGCCGCCCCCAACGCGGCCGAACTCGTCATGCGCGAAATCCGCGCCCAAATCCCTTCTCTTCCCATCCAAGGACAATAGATCCCCATGCCGATCGGTATCCTCTACGAACACCCCGAATGGTTTGAGCTCCTTTTCCAAGAACTAGACCGGCGGGGCCTGCCTTTTTCTAAGCTCCCGGCCGATGCCCTGCTCTACGACCCGGCCGCCCCGCCCGCGCTCGACCTCGTCGTGAACCGCATGAGCCCCTCCTCGCACCGCCGCGGCCACGGCAACGGCATCTTCCTGGTGCGGGACTATCTCCGGCATCTCGAAGAGAACCGGATCCCGGTGGTCAACGGCAGCGCCGCGTATGCCGTCGAGATCTCGAAGGCGTGGCAGCTCGACCTGTTCCGCCGCTGCGGCGTGGGCTATCCGCGCGCGATTGTGGTGAACCACGCAAGCCGGGTTATTGAAGCCGCCCGCGCGCTGACGTTCCCGATTGTCTTCAAGCCCAACGTAGGCGGCAGCGGCGCCGGCATTGTCCGCTTCGACTCGCTCGACCAGCTCGCCGCCGCCACCTTCGACTTCGGCGTGGACGGCACGGCGCTGCTGCAGGAGTTTCTGCCGGCGCGCGGGCAGTCCATCGTGCGCGTCGAGATCCTGGACGGCGAGTTCCTTTATGCCATCCGCATCTGGCCCGACCTGACGAGCTTCAACCTTTGCCCGGCCGACATCTGCCAGGTGCCGGAGGAGATCACGGCCTGCCCGGTGGACACGCCCGGCAAGAAGAAGCTTCGCATTGAGCGCGAGGACCCCTCAGCCGAGGCGATTGCCGGGGCGCTGGCGCTGGCCAAGGCCGCGCAGCTCGACGTGGGCGGCATCGAGTTTCTGGTGGACGATCGGACGGGCCGGATCGCGTACTACGACATCAACGCCCTGTCGAACTTTGTGACCGATGCGGTGAACGTGGTGGGCTTCGACCCAACGGCCCGCTTCGTAGACTACCTCGAACGCCGCCTGCAGCGATGAGCCGCGGCCGGCGGCTTTCGTGCAGCACCCGCCCGGGAGATCCCCGTCGCATGAGCATTGGCGCGCTGGTGATCGCCGCTGTCCCCTTCCTAAGGCCCGCCACCGGCATCCGCGCCCCCGGGGTCTCCGAAGCGTT
This sequence comes from Acidobacteriota bacterium, assembly GCA_026393985.1. Classification (GTDB taxonomy): domain Bacteria; phylum Acidobacteriota; class Terriglobia; order Bryobacterales; family Bryobacteraceae. The sequence continues at coordinate 12,366 of JAPKZB010000086.1, read as the reverse complement.
CACCTGGGAGATCCCGGTCGCATGAGCGTCGGGGTGCTCGTGGTCGCCGACAACCATTTCATCGTGCGCGGCCCCCGCCCCACGGCCGGCGAAGCCCGGCGCCTCGCCAGCCGCTGGACCTTCATCGAGATCGGCTCCGGCATCCGCGCCACGGACCCCTACGGCCCGTGGCAGGTCTCAACCAAAGAGTTCCGCGAAAACCTCACCTGGGCCGTCATCGTCGCCGGGCCACCCACACCGCCCGTGGCCGCGCTGCTCGCCGAACTCGCCGCCCGCGGCGTCCCCATCGAGACGCTGGCGCCCGCCCCGCGCCCTGCCGAAAACCAGCCACAATAAGGCATGTCGTTCCTCCTTGCTCTGCTCCTGTTCGCCGCCCCCGAATGGCCGCAGTTCCGCGGCCCCGGCTCCACCGGCGTCGCCGCCGACGATCCGCGCCTGCCCACCACCTGGTCCCCCACGCAAAACATCGCCTGGGCCATCCCCATCCCCGGCGTCGGCTGGTCCTCGCCCGTCGTCGCCGGCAACCTCGTCTTCCTCACCGCCGCCATCGCCCCCGGCGCCGGCGCCGCGCCCAAACCGGGCCTCTACCTCGGCCCGCTGCCGCCCAAGCCCACCGACCTACGCGCTCAATTTCGACCCCGGCAAAATCGTCTGGGAGCGCGAAGTGCACCGCGGCGTCCCGCCGCAGGCCCGCCACGCCAAAAACACCTTCGCCACCGAAACGCCGGTCACCGACGGCGAGCACCTCTACGCTTACTTTGGCAACGTCGGCCTGTTCTGCCTCGACCGCAAGGGCAAGATTCTTTGGAAGCGCTCCTGGGACCCGGTCTCGACGCGCCTCGGCTGGGGCACGGCCGCCTCGCCGGTTCTGCATCAGGACCGCCTCTACATCGTCAACGACAACGACACGAAGTCCTACCTTACCGCCCTCGATAAAAAGACCGGCCAGACCATCTGGACCGTCGACCGCGCGGAAGAGTCCAATTGGGCGACGCCCTACATCTGGCAGCACGCTCAACGCACCGAGATCATCACCCCGGGCACGAAGAAGGTCCGCTCCTACGACCTCGACGGCAAGCTGCTCTGGGAGCTCGGCGGCATGTCGTCCATCACGATCCCCACGCCCTTCAGCGCGCACGGTCTGCTCTACGTCACCTCGGGCTACGTCGGGGATCAGACCCGGCCGTATTTCGTCATCAAGCCCGGAGCCAAGGGCGACATCTCGCTCAAGCCCGGCGAAACATCCAACGCCCACATCGCCTGGCACCTCCCGCAGGCCGGGCCGTACAACCCTTCGCCGCTCGTCTATGGCGATAACCTGTACACGTTGATGGACCGTGGGTTTCTTACCGCGCACAACGCCCGCACCGGCGCCGAACTGTTCAGCAAGCAGCGTATCGACGCGGCCGCCGGCGCCTTCACCGCCTCGCCCTGGGCCTACAACGGCAAGGTCTTCGCGGCGAGCGAAGACGGCGACACGTTCGTCATGACAGCCGGGGCGAGCTTCGAGCTGCTGCACAAGAATACGCTCAACGAGATGATCATGGCCACCCCGGCCATCGCCCGCGGCAGCCTGTTCCTCCGCACGTTCTCGAAGCTCTACCGCATCACCAACCAGAGCGCGAAGCCGGCCGCCTGGGACCGTTTCCGCGGCCCCAACGGCACGGGCGTCGCCGAAACCGGCGCGCTGCCGGCCGAATTCGGCCCCGGCAAAAACAACCCGTGGAAGACGCCGCTGCCGCCCGGCCACTCCTCGCCCATCGTCGCCGGCGGCCGCATCTTCCTGACCGCCTTTGAGTCCGGGGCCGGCGGCGAGGAGCAGCTGCTGACTATCGCCCTTGACGAGAAGACCGGCCGGACGCTGTGGCGCCGCCCCGCGCCGCGGCCGCGCCGCGAGCCGCTCGACAAGCGGAACTCGCCGGCTTCCCCTTCGCCGGTGAGCGATGGCGAACGCGTCTATGTCTTCTTCCCGGACTACGGGCTGCTGGCCTACTCGCTCGACGGCGAGCCCCGGTGGAACGTCCCGCTCGGGCCCTTTGACAACTCCTACGGCATGGGCGCGTCGCCCATTCTGGCCGGCGACAAGGTGGTTCTGATCTGCGACCAGAACCGGCAGTCCTTCGCCGTCGCCTTTGACCGCGCGACGGGCCGGCCGCGGTGGCGCACACCGCGGCCCGAAGCGCTCTCCGGCCACTCGACGCCCGTGCTCTATCAGCCGGCGCAGGGCCCGGCGCAGATCGTGGCGCCCGGCTCCTTTCGCATGGATGCCTACTCGGAGGAGGATGGCCGCGTGGTGTGGAGCACGGGGGGCCTGGCCAGCGAGATGAAGTCCGTCCCCGTGCTCGCCGCCGACGGGACGATCTACATCAACGGCTACAACATCCCGGACAACGACCCGGGCAAGCAGATTCAGCTGCCGGCCTACGCCGAAGCGCTGCGGCAGTGGGACGCCAACGGCAACGGCAAGCTGGACTATGCCGAGCTGACCGATGCGCGGAGCCGGAAGTATTTCGACTACCTCGATTTCGACAAAGACAAGGCGCTCGACGCCGAGGAGTGGCGCTCGTTTACGCTGACCCTTTCGGCTGAGAACGGCCTGCTGGCGGTGGAGTCCGGCACGGGGCGCGTGAAGTGGAAGTACCACCGGGGCATTCCGCAGCTGCCTTCGACACTGCTCTACCGGGACGTCCTGTACATGATCACCGACAGCGGCATTCTGACGACGCTGCGGCCCGCGACGGGCGAAGTATTGAAACAGGGGCGGATTCGCGGCGCGGCGGACAACTACTACGCGGCGCCGGTGGCCTCGGACGGCAAGGTCTTCTTGGCGAGCCGCAGCGGTGTGGTGACGGTGCTCAAAGCCGGGGGCGAGCAGGAACCGCTCGGGCAGGTGGAGCTCGACGATGAGATCTACGCAACCCCTGCGATTGCCGGCGGGCGGCTGTACGTGCGGACGCGCAGCGCGCTGTACGCCTTCGGGTCCTGATATCATCCGGCGATGGATCGTCGCACGTTTTTTCAGGCCGGCCTTGGCGCCGTTCCCCTGCTCTCGGCCCAACCCGGTCGGAAATACAAGACCGCGCTGATTGGCGCGGGCTGGTGGGGGATGAACATTCTGCGGGAGGCGCTCGCTTCGGGGGAGTGCTCGGCGGTGGCGTTGGCCGACCCGGATCCGAATCAGATGGACAAGGCCGGACAGGAGATCGCCAAGGTCTCCGCGGACCAACCGCGGCGCTACCGGGACTATCGCGAGATGCTGAAAAAGGAGCGGCCCGATATCGCCATCGTCGCCACGCCCGACCACTGGCACGCGCTGCCGACGATTGACGCGGTGAAGGCCGGGGCGCACGTCTACGTGGAAAAGCCGATTGCGCACACGATTGACGAGGGCAAGGCGATGGTGCGCGCCGCGCGGGAGGCGGACCGGCGCATTCAGGTGGGGCTGCACCGGCGCGTGTCACCGCATCCGGTCTCGGGGATGGCGTTTCTCAAGTCGGGCAAGGTGGGCAAGATTGGGATGGTCCGCACCTTCGCCCACGCGGCGGGCGGGGCGGGTGTGAAGACGCCCGATGCCGAACCGCCGAAGGGGATGGATTGGGATCTGTGGCTCGGCCCGGCGCCGAAGCGCAACTTTAACCCGTCGATTCATCCGCGCGGGTTCCGTCAGTATCTGGACTTCGCCAACGGCACGCTGGGCGACTGGGGTGTGCACTGGATGGATCAGGTGCTGTGGTGGACCGACGAGACGCACCCCAAATCGGTGCATTCGACTGGGAACCGGTTCATCCGCGAGGATTCGACCGACGCGCCGGATACGCAGGTGGTGACCTACGAGTTTGAGTCGTTCACGGCGACCTGGGAGCAGCGCCACTATGCGGGCAACAACGCCGAGCAGCATCTGATCGGGGCGTACTTCTACGGGACCGAGGGGACGTTTCACATGGGCTGGCGCGACGGCTGGACGTTCTATCCGGCTAAGAAATCCGAGAAGCCGATTCATGTGGAGCCGCAGCTGAACGATCCGGACGGGCAGAACATCAAGGAGCTGTGGGCGGATTTTCTGACGGCGATCCGGGAGAAGCGGCAGCCGGTGCGGGATATTGAGATCGGCTACCGGGCGACGAACGCGGCGCTGCTGGGCATGGTGTCGTGGCGGTTGGGGCGGAGCATCCGGTGGGACGGCAACCAGTGTCCCGAGGATGCCGCGGGCAATGCGCTGCTGCGCCGGGCTTACCGCGCCCCATGGGTCTATCCAACCTAAGACATTTTCCGTAAGGGCCGATAAGGCCATTAGTGAGCCTGTCAGTCGCACTTCTGACCATGGATTGGGCGCCGCAGTCGTGGCGCGCGGTATGCGGGGCGTTGGCCGTGGCGCTGCTGGTGAGTCTGGTGGCACTGGGCCTGGCGCTGCGCGCCAGGCGGCGGGCCGAGCGGAGCGCGGCGGCGCGGGCGCAGTTTCTGGCCAACATGAGCCACGAGATTCGGACTCCGATGAACGGCATTCTGGGAATGATTGAGCTGGCGCGGTTGGCGGGCGTGGACGGCGAGCCGGCCGAGTATCTTGAAACGGCGCACGAGTCCGGGCGGCATCTGCTGCGGATCGTCAACGACATTCTGGACTTCAGCCGGGCCGAGAGCGGTAGCCTGAGACTCGAGCGTCTGCCGTTTTCGCTGGCCGAGAGCGCGGAGCGGGCGGTGCAGGCCGTGCAGGCGGCGGTGCGGGCGAAGGGGTTGCGGCTGCGGCAGGAGGTGGATGCGGAGCTGCCGGAGTGGGTGGAGGGCGACCCGAGCCGGTTGTACCAGATTCTCGTGAATCTGCTGGGCAACGCGGCGAAGTTCTCCGAGCAGGGCGAGATAGTGCTGCGGATCCGCGCGGCGGGCGAGCGGATAGAGTTCGCGGTGGCCGACGCGGGGATTGGCATTCCGGCCGAGCGGCAGGGGGACATCTTCGGGGCCTTTACCCAGGCAGAAGATTCGACGGCGCGGCGCTACGGTGGGACGGGACTGGGGTTGGCGATCGCCGCCGAACTGGTGCGGATGATGGGCGGCGAGATGCGGGTGCAGAGCCAGCCGGGCGCGGGGAGCACGTTTCGGTTTGCCATTCCGCTGGCGGCGGTGGGGGCGCCCGCCGCGAACTCTACCGGATTGGAGGAGGCGCCGGGGCGGTCGCTGACCCTGCTGGTGGCCGAGGATGATGTGGTGAGCCGGACGCTGCTCGAGCGGATGATGGTGAAGGCGGGGCACCGGGTGATGGCGGTCGAAGACGGGAGCCGGGCGGTGGCGGCGGTAGCCGAGCAGCGGTTTGACGCCGTGCTGATGGATGTCCGGATGCCGGTGATGGACGGGATCGAGGCGGCGCGGCGGATTCGGGAGCGGGAGCGGGCCGCCGGGGTACGGACCCCGATCATCGCGCTGACGGCGCTCGCGCTGCCGAGCGATGGAGAGCGGTGTCTCGAAGCGGGGATGGACCTGTTTCTGGCCAAGCCGTATCGCCGGGCCGATCTGCTGGCGGCGCTGGCGAAGCTGGAGCAGCGGCTTCCGCCGGGAGAGGAAAGGGGTTAGAATTCTTCTCAGTTACTCTATGAGACGAATCCTAGCCTTGGTTGTGGCCGCAGCTTCGTTCGCCGCTCCGAACACGAACGAGATCGCCCCGTTGGGCCGGTATACGGCGGCCGAGCGGCGGCATTGGGCGTTTCAGCCGCGCAAGGAGGTGCGTCCGCCGGCGCTGCAGGACGGGTGGATCCGCAACCCGGTGGATGCGTTTATTCTCGAGGGGTTGCAAAAGGCTGGACTGAAGCCGTCGGCGGAGGCCGACCGGGCGACATTGATCCGGCGGGTGACTTACGATCTGCACGGATTGCCGCCGACGCCGGAGGAGATCGCGGCCTTCGTTAGGGACAAGGCGCCGGACGCCTATGAGCGACTGGTGGACCGGCTGCTGGCGTCGCCGCGCTACGGCGAGCAGTGGGCGCGGCATTGGCTCGATGTGGTGCGGTTTGCCGAGTCCGATGGCTACGAGTACGATACGCACCGGCCGGATGCGTTTCGCTATCGGGACTACGTGATTGAGAGCTTGAACGCGGACAAGCCGTACGATCAGTTTTTGCGGGAGCAGTTGGCCGGCGACGAGATGGATCCGGCGAACAATACCTACCTGATTGCGAGCGGCTTTAACCGGCTGGGGCCGCTGCGGAAGAACGCGGGCAACCAGAACGTGGCGAGTTCGCGGACCGAGGTGCTGACGGAGATGACCAACATTGTCGGGGCGGCGATGTTGGGGATGACGATGGGCTGCGCGCGGTGTCACGACCATAAGTTCGACCCGATCCGGCAGTCGGATTACTACCGTCTGCAGGGTTATTTTGCGCAGACGCAGGCCAACGACATCGTGGTGGCTTCGGCCGAGGAGCAGGCGCGTTACAAGCAGACGATGGAGCCGCTCGAGGCCGAGATGCGCAAGCTGCGGATGGCGATGCGGCAGGCCTCGGAGGAGGAGAAGGGCAAGATCCTGATCCGGCTCGAGGCGATCGACGAGCAGATTCCGACGCCGCCGGCGGCGATGTACGCGGTGCGGAACGAGGTGAAGGAGATGACGCCGATCCATCTGCTGGCGGCGGGCGACTACCGGAACAAGGGCGCGCAGGTCGGGATGCGTCCTCCGGGGGTGCTGCTGGCGGAGGAGACGCCGGAGTTGCCGCTGGCGACCGGGAAGCCGCGGCAGCGGCTGGCGGAATGGATTACGGATGCGGCGAATCCGCTGCCGGCGCGGGTGATGGTGAACCGGATTTGGGGTTATCACTTTGGCCGGGGGATTGTGGGTACGCCGAACGATTTCGGGAAGATGGGGCTCAAGCCGACGCACCCGGAGCTACTCGACTGGCTAGCCAATGAGTATGTGCGGGGCGGGTGGCGGATGAAGCCGCTGCACCGGATGCTGATGACTTCGGCGACCTACCGGCAGAGCAGCCAGCCAGGAGCGGGGCCGACAGCGGGCGCGGGCAAGGACCCGGAGAACAAGCTGCTGTGGCGGATGAACCGGCGGCGGCTGGCGGCCGAGGAGATCCGCGATTCGATGCTGGCGGTTTCCGCGCGGCTGAATGCGAAGGCCGGGGGGCCGAGCGTGATGGTCCAGATTGACGAGGAGCTGATCCGGGATCTGAAGCGGCCGCAGTATTGGCTGACGACACGGGACCGGCGCGAGCACGACCGGCGGACGATCTATCTGATCTACAAGCGGAATCTGATTCTGCCGTTCAACCAGGTGTTTGACTCGCCGGACACGCTGCTGTCGTGCGCGCGGCGCGACCAGTCGACGCACGCGCCGCAGGCGCTCGAGCTGTTGAACGGGACGCTGTCGAATGATCTGGCAGTGTCCTTTGCCAAACGCCTGACCGGGGATAAGGTAGAGCAGGCGTTCCGTCTGGCGACGGGGCGCGGGCCGAACGCCCGGGAGCTGCAGCTGTCGAAGCGATACCTGGACGACCCGGACCCGGCCGCGGTGACCGAGTTTGCCCTGAGCCTTTTCAACTCCAACGCCTTTCTGTACGTGGACTAACGATGCCGGAACATATACGCTACGCCCGTAACCGCCGCGAGTTTCTGACCCAGTGTTTTTGCGGGTTTGGCGCGATGAGCTATGCCTCGCTGCTGGGGCAGGAGGCCAAGCGGCTGAATCCGCTGGCGGCGAAGGCGCCGCACTTTGCGGCGAAGGCCAAGTCGATCATCTTCCTGTTTCAGGCCGGGGGGCCGTCGCACCTCGAGACGTTTGACCCGAAGCCGCTGCTGAACCAGTTGCACGGGCAAAAGCGACCGGACAGCTTCGGCAAGGTAGAGTACCAGAACGTAAACCAGAATTCGCGAATTCTGGGCACGAAGCGGACGTTTGCGCGGTACGGCAAGTCGGGCATAGAGGTCTCCGATCTGCTGCCGCATCAGGCGAAGGTGGTGGACGATCTGTGTATTCTGCGGTCGATGCACGGGGACATGGTGGTGCACTCGGCGGCGCAGTACCAGATGATGTCGGGCCGGGTGATTCCGGGGTTTCCGGCGATGGGGAGTTGGTTCACCTACGGCCTGGGTTCGGAGTCCGAGTCGCTGCCGGCGTACGTGGTGATGCCGGACCCGCACGGGGCGCCGGAGGCGGGGCAGCCGATGTACACGAACGGGTTTCTACCGGCGGTGTACCAGCCGGCGATGTTCCGTCCGGGCAAGCGGCCGGTGCTGAACCTGGAGCTACCGAAGGGCATCTCGATGGAGCGGCGGCGGAAGACGGTGGAGTTTCTGCGGCAGTTGAACGAGGCGAACCTGCCGGGGGAGGACGCCGAGTTTGCAGCGCGGATTTCGGCCTACGATACGGCCTTCCGGATGCAGACGGAGGCCCCGGAGATTTTTGACGTCTCGAAGGAGCCGCAGGAGACGCTGGATCTGTATGGGGTGGGCAAGCCGCTGACGGACGACTACGGACGGCGGTGCCTGCTGGCGCGGCGGCTGGTGGAGAAGGGCGTGCGGTTCCTCTGCGTGGTGGCGGGCGGCGGCGGCGGGGAGACCGAGTGGGACGCGCACAGCGACATTGAGAAGAACCATCTGCGGATGGCGGGTTTGACGGACCAGCCGACGGCGGCGCTGATTCAGGATCTGAAGCGGCGGGGGCTGCTCGATTCGACCATCGTGCTGTGGGGCGGTGAGTTTGGGCGGTCGCCGGAGTCCGAGCGCGGCAACGGGCGCGACCACCACAATACGGGCTTCACGATGTGGGTGGCGGGCGGCGGATTCCGGGGCGGGGTGACCTACGGGGCGACGGACGAGATTGGGCTGAAGGCGACGGTGGACCCGGTGCATTTCCGGGATCTGCACGCGACGTTGATCCACCAGATGGGCCTCGACCAGGACCGGTTGAGCTACCTGCACCAGGGGCGGCGCGAGCGGCTGACCGAGGTACACGGGCGGGTGCTCAAAGAGGTTTTGGCCTAGCGGGCGCAGTCGAAATTAGCGGCGTCGTCGGTGGAGCCGTTGCCGCGGTAGCGGGCGACCTGGGGGTAGGCGCAGAGGGGACGGGTGCGTCCGGGCCGGGTGGCGACGATCCGCTCCGGGGCCGTGCCCTGTTCGACCCAGCGGACCAGGGCGGCCGCCATGTTCGAGGCGGGATCGCCCTGCGGAGCGCCGCCCTGGCCGAAGGTGTGGGCGCCCGCGCCGCCGCCGCAGTGCTGGACGCCAGGCGCCAGGAAGAGACGGACGAACCGTTGGGCCTTGGCGGGGCCCATTTTGCGGACCACGGCCTGGTAGTAGTCGATGGCGTTCTGGGCGGGGATGGCGGCGTCGCACCAGCCGTGGTAGAGGATGAGCTTACCGCCGCGGGCGTGGAAGGCGCGGAGGTCGGGGTTGGTGGCATCGAGGACGGGGGCGAGCTTCCGGGCGGCGGGGAGGTCGCGGGCGAGGTCGAAGCGATCGATGGTCCAGGCGGGGTCGCTGTAGACCATGTAGCGGAAGAAGTTGGAGGAGAAGGCGTGGAGGGCACCGGCGGCGGGCTGAGCGCCGGTGATCCAGGCGGCCCAGCCGCCGGTTTCGGCTTCGCCGGAGGGCGAGTAGCCGGGGAAGAGGGTTTTGCCCCGAGGGTCGCGGAGCGGGGCGTAAAGGGCGTTGAGGGCGTTGACCTGAGGCGGGGTGAGGCAGTTGGCGGCGTCGGCGCCGGGGCAGCGGAGGGTGGCGGGGTCGAAGCGGCAGGCGGCGGGGTTTTCAAGGACGTTGTCCTTGACGCCGTCGGCGAGGTCGCAGGCGGCGAGGACGGCGGCCTGGATGGCAGGGAGTTTCGTGGCCGGGATGTAGTTGGCCGGGGCGGCGGTGGCCTGCATGGCGCGGGCGGCGTTGGTCATGAGGGAGGTCCAGGCGTTGGCGGGGGCGCCGGCGAGGATACCGTCGTAGTCGGCGGGGTAGCGTTGGGCCTCCATGAGGGCCTGGCGGCCGCCGTTCGAGCAGGAGCTGAAGTAGGACCGGCGGGGCGGGGCGCCGTAGTGAGCGGTGAGGAGGGCTTTGGCCTGGACGGTCATTTCGTGGATCGCGCGGTGGCCGAAGTCGGTGATCTTTTCGGGGTGATGGAGGGCCCAGGAGGCGTCGATGCCGGTGCCTTCGTGTCCGGTGTCGGTGGAGGCGGTGGCGTAGCCGTGGCGGACGGCTTCGACGAGGCCGGCGTAGCTGATGGCGCCGGCGTAGCCGCCGTTGCCGACGCCGAGGAACTGGGAGTTCCAGGCGGTGGGGAGCCAGACTTCGACCTGGATTTGGGAATCGGGGGAAGGGGTGAGGGTGGCGGTGATGCGGCAGAAGGCGGGGAGATTGGGGATGGGGCGACCGTTGGGCGGGGTGAAGGCGCCGGCGGGAACGAGGGTGGCGGCGGCGATGCGGGTGTGGGGGAGGGTGAGTTGGGCGAGGTTGGTGCAGCGGGTGGCGGCGGTGAGGCAGGGTGCGGCGAGGAGGAGGGTGAGGAGGGTGCGCATGGGGGTTCCTGGGTTGTGGTTCTGTCATTATGGCGCAGGGGGTTGGCTCTGGGTTGGGCGGTTCGGCGGGGACCGGGGCAGGAGGGGCGAGTTCCCCGCCCGGTGGGCCGGGTCAGGCGCCGGGGTAGAAGTGGTCTTTGTGGTGGGCGAAGGCTTGCCAGATGGCGAGGGCGAGGGCGAAGACGAGGTCGTCGTGTTCGGGCTGGGTGCCGTCGCTGCGGAAGTGGATGAGTTCGTGGACCAGGTCCGGCAGGCCGGGGACGCTGGGGGGCAGGGTCAGCTTCCGGGTGGCGAGGGCGGTGCGCAGGCGGGTCAACAGGTCGGGCCGGGGAATACCTTTGTAACCTCCCGGGAGCTGGTTGGTCTGGTAGCCGCCCGTGATGGCCACGGGCTGGAAGGTATCTACCTTGAGGTGACGGTCCTGGCGGAGCAGCTCGATGAGGGTGCTCTCGCCGGTGGCGTCGAGGATGAGATGGGTCTGGCGGAAGGGACCGGGCTGGGCGGCGAGCAGGGCGCGGAGCCGGGCGGGCAGGCTGAGGTGGTCCGTGCCGAGCGGGACGGCTTCGGCGTGGACGAGTTCGAGATGGGCGGTGATGGGGTAGGACTGGGTAGCGGGGTCGCGGTGGGCGGCGCGGGTGAAGGAGCAGGAGAGCAGGACGATGGCGGTGTGGTCCTGGCGCTTGCCGAGGTCGATGCCGATGTAGCGTTCGGTGAAGCCGTAGCAGGGGACGCCGGCGCGCTGAGGGGGCTCGGCCGCCTGGGCGATGAGGGCGCGGTCGAGGAACTGGGCGGCGTGGGCGATGAAGGCGCACTCGTACTCCTGGGAGTAGAGGGCTTCGCCGTGGAGTTGGCGCTCGGCGGCGAGGAAGTCGGGGCTGATGCGGGGGCATTCCGAGGCGGGGGCGCGGAGGACCGTCCAGCCGTTGTTGGGGGTGTGGCAGAGCTGGTAGAAGGTGTTGGTTTGGCCGCAGGGGGTGGAGAGGGCCCAGATGCTGCCGTGGGTGGTGGCGACCATGGGGGTGACGGCGGCGAACAGGTCGGGGTGGGCGAAGGCGGCTTCGTCGATGATGACGGCGGCGGCGGCGGCGGGTCCGCGGTTGTTGGCGGGGAGGCCGGGGAAGGGGAAGAAGCGGGAGCCGTTGGGAAGGACGAGGGAGCCGGGGAAGCCGGGTTCGGCGGGGGTGGGGAGACCGAGTTGGCGGGTGAAGGCGCGGAGGCGCTGGAGGAGGAGCGTGGCGTGGCGGGCGACGCGGCCGAACAGGAGATAGTCGGTGCCGGGGTGGCGGAGGGCGAGGTAGAGGGCCTTGGCGGCGGCGGTTTGGGATTTGCCGGACTGGCGGGAGCCGACGAAGGCGAGGCGCTTTTGGGTGGCGTCGAGGAAGCGGGCCTGAGCGGGGTCCGGGGTGAAGCCGAGATGGGCGGCGACCCAGGCGGAGGGGGGCTGGTCGGGGTCGGGGCAGAGTTTGGGTGTGCGCTGGGGACGGAGAGGGCTGGCCTGGGCGGTTGGGCAGGCCAGGGGCCGGGGATGGCGGGGCGTTTCGGGCTCAGTGGACGAATTGAACGGGTTCCAGGTCGACATAGGGGGCTCCTTGGGCTCCGGTGGCGAAGGGTTGGGGTTGGGCGGGCGGCCGGTTGGCTTCGGTCGTCGGGCTTGCGCCGGTAACTGGTTGATTTGTTTGGTAGTTGGGATTTCGCTCGGTATTGATTCGGGCCGCGGCGGGGGAGATTTTATACGGGCTCGAGTTCTCCGTAGAGGCTCCCGGCGCCGGCGGCGAAGGTTTTGGGTTGGGCGGGCTCGTCGAGCGAGAGGCCGAAGGGCTTCGGGTAGGCTGGCAGCGCGGCGGCCGGTTGGCTTCGGTCGTTGGCGACTGGGGCTGTT
>JAPKZB010000037.1 GCA_026393985.1 Acidobacteriota bacterium | reverse complement strand
GCTGATGTCGGTCTCGGTGTCCTGCCGCTTGCGCCAGACCCTGAAGGTAGGCGGCAAGACGCTGCTCGCGTGGGCCTGGCGCGGGGGGAGGTTGCGGGGCCACGTCTAAAGGGTATCATATGTAATGACACAGTAGTACTATATGGGATTGAAGAAACGTCTTGGCGACGTGGCAAGCCGCCGCCCGGGTAAGTCCACACCGGGTTTCGTCGAACTCATGGCACCGCCGCCGGCGAAATATGAAGAGTGCCTGATTGAATTCGAATCCACCCGCGGCGACAAGATGCGCATCCATTGGCCAGCCAGCACCGCTCCGGATTGGACCGCGTTACTGCGCGCTTGGCGCGGTACGGAACAGTGATTCAGATCACAGCGCAGATGCGCGTGCTGGTGGCCGTCGAACCCGTCGACGGACGAAAGGGTATCGACGGCCTAGTCCGGCTGTGTCAGGAGAAGCTCGCCGAAGATCCCTTCTCCGGCTGCGTATTTGTCTTCCGCAGCCGGAGCGGGACCACGATCCGTCTCTTAAATTACGACTTATGTTGAGTGATCAGTAATGTGCAGTCGCCGCCGTACAAGTGCGCGGGCATGATGACGGGCGATGGCGACTGCACATTAGTTCAGAGACTTTCCAGCCACTCCAGAACCGTCTCGCTGATCCGCCAGGCAGCTTTGCGTGAGTTCGCGACGGGCTTTACGCGATTGATCGCCTCGCGCTTCATGTCGAGATCAATAGTGGCGTAACGGTTGGTCGTAGTGGGACTCGAATGGCCGAGCCACTGGCTGATCGTTGACAGATCTACTCCGGACTTTAACAGCGCCACTGCAGTGCTGTGTCGCATGCTATGGGGGTGGAGTCGCTTTCGCTCAAGCGAGGCGACCTCCAGCCGAGCCCGGTCTACATGCTTGGCAAGAATATACCGGACCCCGAAGCGCGTTAATGGCGCGCCGCGATGATTCAGAAACACTCTGGCGTCGGAACGTAATTCGATCTGGCGCTCTTCACAGAAGGCCGACAGGACCTGCGCGGTCTGGGGCCAGAGCGGACAGAATCGTTCTTTTCTTCCTTTACCGAAGAGTCGAAGCTGGTAGGGTTTGGTCAGTTGCAAGCCACTCGCCAGGAGATCGACTGTATGGGATATCCTCAAAGAGCCATGCTCCGTCTCGCACTGCTCTCTCTCTCCCTTGCCGCCGCCGCTTCCGCCCAGGAGGTCCGCGCGAGCATCTCCGGCAACATTACTGATCCTTCGGGCGCCCCGGTGCCCTTGGCCACCATCACCGTCACGAACCTCGCAAAGAACACCAGTGTCGTCACCACCTCGAATGAAGTGGGCCTATACAATACGCCGCTGCTCGAACCCGGCGCCTATTCCCTCAGCGTCACTCGCGATGGCTTCCGCCGCGTCGTCCGCGAAAACATCGTCCTCCAAACTCTCGACAAAGCCCGCCTCGATATCCAACTCCAGGTCGGCGCCGTGGCCGACTCGATCACCGTCGACGCCTCCGTCTCGCCGCTGCAGACCGAAACGGCGAATCGCGATACGGCCCTGGCCAATCAACTCATCGCCAACCTGCCCACCCAGGGTAGAAACCCCTTCCAGATCGCCTGGGCGGCGCCCGGCGTCTTCAAGACTGGTGGCTGGCGCTACCTTCGCTCCTTCGATATCGGCGGCACTACCGGCTTTTCTGTTAACGGCGGCCGTAGCGGCGAGAACGAAGTTCTCATGGACGGCATGTCCAATGTCCGTTCGAGCCGCACGGTGATGAACGTGCCCACCATGGAGTCGGTTCAGGAGTTCAAAGTCCTCCAGAATACCTACGATGCCCAATACGGCCGCACCGGCGGCGGCATCGTGACCATCGTCACCAAGTCCGGCTCCAACCAGTTCCACGGCAATCTGTTTGAGTACTTCCAGAACGACAAGCTCAACGCCAATCAGACGGAGCTGAACTCTGCCGGCATCAAGAAATCCCCGAACAATATAAACGCCTACGGCTTCTTCCTCTCCGGCCCCATCTATATCCCCAAGGTTTTCGACGGCCGCAATAAGCTCTTTTGGACCCTGGCCTACGAGGCCATGCGCCAGCGCTCCGCCGACCCTGGCGTGGCGACCGTCCCGCTTATGGAATGGCGCAACGGCGACTTCTCGAACCTTCGCAACGCGCAGAACGCGCCCGTTCTCGTCTACGATCCGCTCACTACGGTGACTAACGGCACCCGCCAGCCCTTCCCCGGCAACCGCCTTCCGGCCAATCGGATCAACCCCATCGCCGCTGCCGCCCTGAAGTTCTTGCCCGCGCCCACATCGCAGGGCGTCGGCCCGGCCTTCGTGCAGAACTATCCCTACCCCTCGCGCTGGATCGGCGACCTCGACCAGTGGTCCGGCCGGCTCGACTTCCAGGTCAACTCGAAGAACAACACCAACTTCCGCTACGGCCAGAATCCCTTCAGCGAGTATCGGGGCCTTGTCTTTGTGAAAAATCCCTCAGATGCCAATCCGGCCGAACCTACCGGGAACGCACCCCTCCGCCGCAACGGCCGCACCATCGGCTTGAATTGGACCTCGACTCTCAACCCCACGACGACCTTCGACCTCCGCCTTGGTCTCAACCGCTGGGAGGAGTCCTCCGGCAACTCGTTCGGCACCGGCTACGATCCGCGTCAGTTGGGCTTTGATGCCAATCTCGTCTCGCAGTTCACGCGTCTCGCCTTCCCGCGCTTCGACTTCCAGAACAACGCCTTCCAGTCCATCGGACCGGGCACCCTGCTGAGCGCCGGCACCAACGACGTCTACACCCTGCAGCCGAATTTTAACAAAGTCGTCGGCCGCCACTTACTCAAGTTCGGCGTCGAAATGCGTCGCTATAACGACAACTCGCAGAGCCCCGGCCTCGCCTCCGGCGCCTACACCTTCGGCAAAGACTGGACGCAAGCCGTCTCCAACCGCGCTGACGCCACCTCCGGCAACGAACTGGCCACCATGCTGCTCGGCTACCCCACCTCTGGCTTCGTCGATCGCAACATCGACCCGGCCTACGTCCACTTCTTCTACGCGGGCTTTTTCCAGGACGATTTCAAAGTCTCTAACCGCCTGACCCTCAACCTCGGCCTCCGCTGGGACTACGAGTCGCCCATGACCGAACGCTATGACCGCATGGTGCAGTCGCTCGATTTCAATGCGGCCAGCCCCATCGCGGCCCGCTCCGCCGGACTCAATCTCAAAGGGACCGTGCAGTTCGCCAACGTTGGCGGCGCTCCGCGCGGCTCCTTCGCCCCAGACAAGAACAATTTTGCTCCCCGTGCGGGCTTTGCCTACCGCATCGGCGATAAGACGGTCATCCGCGGCGGCTATGGCCTCTACGTTCTCGGCCAGGCTGCTACCGGCGTGCCGCAAGGCTTCAGCCAGCGCACCAACGCCGTCACGACGGTCGATAACCTCACCCCCGCCGTGAACCTCACGAACGCCTTCACGAACCAGGTAGGCGGCCGGTTGCTGGCCGCCGTCGGCAATTCCGAAGGCGCGGCCAGCTTCCTCGGCCAAGGCCTTACCGTAAACTGGCAGAAGCGCCCCCTGCCCTATTCGCACCAATACTCGTTCGACGTGCAGCGCGAGTTGCCCGGCGGAGTGCTCGTCGAAGTCGCCTACGTTGGCAACCTCACCCGCAAGCTGCCCGTCAACTCGAACGCCAACTTTGTGCCCACCAATGAACTGAATCGCCGGACCCCCGCGGGCGCCATCGACAACGCCTACTACAACACGCAGGTGCCCAACCCCATGCGCGGCCTCATCCCGAACAACGCCGCCCTGAACGGTGCTACGGTCACCCGCCAAACGCTGTTGTTCACCTTCCCGCAGTTCACTCCGCTTACGGTGGCCAATCTCCCCATCGGCCGCCAGCGCTACGATGCCGTGCAGATCAAGGCGTCCAAGCGCTTCTCGGGCGGGCTCACCTTCCTGGCCAGCTACACCGGCGCCAAGACGCTCGAACAGGTCAGCTTCCGCAACATTCAGGACTTCAATCTCGCCGAACCCGGCAGCTCGAAGCTCGAAAAGCAGTCGGCCGACCAGATCGATATTCCGCGCAAGTTTAATCTTGCTGGGGTGTGGGAACTGCCCTTCGGCAAAGGCCGCCGTTTTGCCAATAGCGTCAACCGCGCGGCCGACCTTCTCATCGGCGGCTGGGAGCTCAACGCAAACGTCACCTACATGAAGGGCTGGAACATCGCCTATCCCAACGCCAACCAAGTCAACCCCGGCAGCGCCAAACTCGAAAACCCCACCATGGGCCAGTGGTTCAACACCGACCTGTGGAACAATTCCGCCACCGGCCGCCGCGTCAGTGTCCAGGAACCGTTCACGCTCCGCGATTTCCCCCTCCGCTTTGGCAATGTCCGCCTGCCCGGCTACCAGAACTGGGACGCCTCCATCACCAAGTGGTTTCCCATCAAGGAGCGGCTCCGCCTGCAGTTCCGCTTTGAAGCCGTCAATGCGCTGAATCGGCCCTGGTTCACCAACATCGCCTCGGTCGACGTTACCAACGCCGCTTTCGGCCGTCTCAACCCAGTACAGGGCAATCTGCCGCGCTTCCTGAAACTCGGCCTGAACCTGCAGTTCTAACCAGCCACGCCCGCTCCCGGCCCTTACCAACCGCCGGGAGCGGGCCCTTCTCCGCCTCATCATGCTCCCGCCCCGCTCCGCCCTTCTGCTCGCCGCCCTCCTGCTCGCCGCTTGTACCGATGGCCCGCCCCGCGAAGGCCAGCCCACCATGGCCGAACTCGCCCTCCGCCAGCCCTATCAGCCCCAGCCCCTGCCCCCCAAAGCCCAGGCCGCCGAAGACGCTGAACGCGCCGCCCTTGCCGCCCGCCCCCTCGCCGAGCTCCTCACCAGCCCCGACGAAGCTGATCGCTTCCTCGCCCTCCCCGCCGCCCTCCGCCAGGCCTACGCCGCCAACCAGCTCGACGTCGCCGAGGCCCACGCCCGCGAACTCATCAAGATCATCCCCCACTTCGCCGGCCACCCCCGCTACGGCGACGCCATCTTCCTCGCCCACCAGACCCTCGGTAAGATCGCCCTCCGCCGCAACGACGCTAAAACCGCCGTCGCCGAACTCCTCGCCTCCACCAATACCCCCGGCTCGGACCGCCTCACCTATGGCCTCATCCCGATGGACCTCGCCCGCTCCCTCGTCGATCTCGGCCATCGCAAAGCCGTCGCCCATTTTCTCGACCGCTGCTCCCACTTCCACGCCGAAAAGGACAAACTCATCGATTGGGGCATCCAGATCCGCAAGGGCTTCAACCCCGACCTCGTCCCCTACTGAGTTTGGCGATATACTCGCCCCCATGACCCCCCACGCCCGCCGCGCCTTCCTCGGCTACCTCGCCGCCAGCCCCCTCTACTCCCAGTCCGCCGCCGGCCTCATCGCCAAGCCGGAAGACGCCATCAACGTCTTCGACTTCGAAGCCGCCGCCCGCCAGATCCTGCCTCCCGCCCACTTCGGCTACCTCCAAACCGGCGTGGTCGCCGACGCCACGCTCCAAGCCAACCGCACCGGCTTCGACCGCTATCAACTCCGGCCCCGCCGCCTTATCGATATCTCGAAGATCGATACCTCCGTCACCCTGTTCGGCGCCCGTCAGGAGTTCCCCCTGCTCCTCGCCCCGGTCGGCAACATCGGGGCCTTCCACGCCGAAGCCGAACTGCCCGTAGCCCGCGCCGCCGCCGCTACCCACACCACGCAGATCCTTTCTACCTACGCCAACACGAGCGTCGAGACCATCAACGCCAACGCCGGTCGTCCCGTCTGGTTCCAGCTCTACGCCACCGGCAGCCCCGTCGCCGCCGACCGTCTCTGGCGCCGCGCAGAACACGCCGGCTGCCCCGTCGTACTCCTCACCGTTGACTCGCAGGCCGGCCGCAATACCGAAACCCTCTCCCGCGCCAAACTCCTCGACTCCCGCAAGTGCACCCTCTGCCACGACCCCGCCCCCGGCGGCTTCTTCAAACGCAAGCCCATGCTCGCGGGCATCAACATGGCCGGCGTTCCCACCTCGAACGCCGCCCTCACCTGGGACTTTGTCCGCCAACTGCGGAAGTCGACGAAGATGAAGCTGCTCATCAAGGGCATCGTCACGCACGAAGACGCCCGGCTGGCGCTCGAGTGCGGCGCCGACGGCGTGGTCGTCTCCAACCACGGTGGCCGCGCCGAGGAGTCCGGCCGCGGCACCATCGAGTGTCTGCCCGAAATCGTCGATGCCGTGGGCGGCAAGATGACGATTCTGATCGATGGCGGCTTCCGCCGCGGCACCGATATCTATAAAGCCCTCGCGCTGGGTGCCAACGCAGTCTGCATTGGGCGGCCCTATGTTTGGGGCCTGGCTGCTTTCGGCCAACCCGGTGTAGAGCGGGTCATCGATCTCCTCCGCGCCGAATTCAGCCTCATCATGAAGCAGTGCGGCAAACGCTCGATTGCGGAAATCAACAAAACAAGCATGACCATGCGTGGCTAGGAATAATCCGAAGAGGGTTTTCCGCGAGTTGCCCATGGGATTCGAAATGGCCAAGCCCCCGCCGAGGAAATGCTCGAACAACTGGCCCTGCGTCGTCTGCCGGCCGAAGCCCGGAGCGAACTCCTGCTCCACCTCCATGCTTGCCCGGCTTGCCGCCAGAAGCTCCAGGCTGAACGGCAGTGCATCGAAACCTTCCGCTCGGTTCTCTCCGCCTGGCCCGCCTCTTGGCCCCAATACTGTTTAGTTAACAGGTTCTGATCCGAATCATGGGCAACATACGCTGTGTTGGCCGCCGTTTGCGAGGGGCAACAGGTCATTGTCATTTTTCGTTTCACGCTGCGCGGATTAATCCCATTGTGACTCGACACGCAGCGGTCTTGTCGGATTTTCCCAAGGAAGCATACTCTCATCAAAAGATGAGCAGCACTAGCCCCAATACTGTTCACTTAGAACATTTCTATGCTATTCGGTTCGAGGGAGCGGAGGCCCGTCGATTGGCGCGAACGATAGCTTCCTTGCCAGCGGGTAGCCGAATCACCGACTACATCAGTCTCGGTGTAGTGGCCAAGGTTTTCCCCGCTCGAGAGGTCCACGAGATCCTGCAGGCTACCAATCGGGCCAGCATCCGCGAGCGCGATTTGCCGTCATCGCCTTAGCGCTTTTTGCATGCGGTCGTCCTACCGGGAGGTATTGCGCTGTTTGCTCGAGGGCGTGCAGTGGCTCCTGGACCCGTCGGTAAAGGTAAAAGTGGCGGGCAAGTCGGGTATATCGCAAGCGCGCAGCCGCTTGGGCGCGGAGCCGCTCAAGAGGCTGTATGAGACGGTGGTTGCCCCGATCGCCCAGCCGGAAACCAAAGGCGCCTGGTACCGGCAGTGGCGGGTCGTCAGTCTGGATGGAAGCACGCTGGATGTGGCCGATACTGCAGAAAACGAGGAAGCCTTCGGCCGGCCGGGCGCCAGTCGAGGCGCCACGGCCTTTCCCAAGATCCGTTTCGTGGCCTTGCTCGAAAATGGCACTCACGTGCTGTGGGCCGCCTGCGCGGACCGCTAGAGCGTCGATGAATTGAAGCTGGCCGAAACAGTCATTCCAGCTCTCAGCAAGGAGCTGCTCTGCTTGGCCGACCGCTTCTTTCCACCCAAATTATGCACAGGAGGCAAAGCTTTCCCTCCCCGCGCATCAGAAGCGGCGCATGGGCGGTCGGTGACCGATATTTGCTGAAGCGTTTCGTCCTTCGATAGTCCTCCTTTCCGCCATGTTTTGCGCTAGGCGG
>JAPKZB010000010.1 GCA_026393985.1 Acidobacteriota bacterium | reverse complement strand
GAAGCTCCGCACCCGGGCGACCGGGACCAAAAGTGGAGGAACCTTTCGCGAGCCTGCGATGCGGTGAGAAGCTAGAGACGTTCGGACAGCGGAAGTAGGCCGAATATTCAGACCGGTGCCATTGGGGGCAGCCGCGTAACTCATTGACTCCAAAGCCTCGGAGACGCGGTTCCTCCGAAGCGCACAGGCCGCTTCGGCGCGGCACCAACGGGCGAGGAACGCTCCCCTCCTGCCGGGCCGAAGCGAGTCCGTTGTGCGCGGTTCTCAGAAGTAGAACTTCGCGCCCAGCACCACACGCCTAGCGTCCAGCGTGCTCGTGTACTGTCCGAACGTCCCACTCACCTGCCGGTTCTGCGCATCGAAACGTGCCGTCGTGTCCACCCCCACGAAGCTCACATGATTGAAGAAGTTGTAGAACTCAAACCGCAGTTGCAACCTCTGCTTATCGCTCTTGCCCATCGGAATGTTCTTGATGAACGTCACGTCAAACACGTTGATCCCCGGTCCCCGCAGGACATCCTTCGGCGCGTTCCCCACGCCAAACTCCGCCCGCGTCGGCGGCGCAAACGCCTCCGTGTCAAAGTGCCGCAGCGGCGTCCGCTGCCCCTTCGGCAGAATCGGGCTGCGCAGCAGGTTCACCCGGCTGTCGATACCCCCGCCGCTCGCCCCCACCAGGTCGGCCCCGCTCACGAGCGAATACCCAATACCCAGCGGCTGCCCCGACGTGAACGTCGTCACGCCGCTCAACTGCCAGTCATCAAATACCGCCTTCATCACCGGATTATCCTTTGCCAACCGGCTCGCCTTCGGCAAGTCATACAGATAATTCAGCACGAAGTTATGCGTCCGGTCGAAACTCGCCCGCCCGTACTGCCGCATCCTGTAGTTCAGGTATGGGTTCACCGCGTCGCCGTTGCCATTGACGATCGTCATCGCCTTCGACCACGTCCACGCCACCCCAAACTGCAAACCCTTGCTGAACCGCTTGTTCACCTGCGTCTGCAGCGAATGATAGTTACTCGTCCCGGCCAGCTCAATGTAGAGGATGTCGCCGTATCCGGGCTGCGGCCGCAGGAAGTTATCCGGCAGCGGGTTGCCCGTCGTGCTGTCGATGCTCGACGGTTGGAACCGCGTGCCGTACGGCAGCGCATTCAGGCTCCGCCGCTGCATCAGCCGCCGGCCCACGTTCCCCACATACGCCACGTCCAGCACCGTGCCGAACCCGACGTTCTGCTGAATGCCAAAGCTCCAGTTGTACACTGTCGGCGGACGGAAATCCCGCTGAATCGTCGTCACGTTCGCCGGGCTCACCCGGAACGGACTCCGCAGCAGCTCCGCCATGGTCGTGTTTACCGCCGTCGGCGTAATCACGTTTGGCGGCAGCTCCCGGTGAATCAGCACCTGGTCGTCGTTGAACCGGTCATAAAACACGCCCACGCCGCCGCGTACCGCCGTTCGCGCGTTCCCGAACACATCCCACGCGAAGCCCAGCCGCGGCGCTACCTGCAGCGGCGGCGTATTCTGCAGCCGCTCGTTGTACACCGTCATGCCCTGAAACGGCGCTACGCCCGACGCGAACTGTCCGATCGACGCCGGCGATACCTCCTGCCCGCTCACCGGATCCCGGCCCACCCGCACTCCCGCCGCGTTCCGGAACGGTTGAATCAGCTGCGGCTGCTTCGTCCGGTCATACGCCGCCAGGTCAAACGCCGCCAGTTTGTCCCCCGCGCTCCACGTCGGCTGAATGTAGTAGAACCGCACCCCCGCGTCCACCGTGAACCGCCGCGTTAACTTCCACGTGTCTTGCGCAAACCACTCCACGTTCAGGTACCGCGCATGTCCATCCAGCTTCGCCGTCGCCTCCGAGTAGCTCTGTACGCTCCCGATCAAGGCGTTCGAGTACGCCCAGTTCGTATCAAACGGGTTGTTCACGTCCCGATTGAAGTTGAACGTTCCATTGAACGCCGATCCCCGCGCCGCGTTGCGCGTGGTCCGCTCCACATAAACTCCCACCTTCACATTGTGGCTGCTCCAGATCTTCGACAGGTTATTCGACCAGTTCCAGATGTTATTCGTGCCAAAAAACGGATACCGCGACTCGACGCTCAGCACCCCGGCGTTCGGCACCCCGCCAAAGTTGGCGTTCGGCACCAGGTTGCTCGGATTCGCCTGCGGGAAAAACTGCGGCAGGTTCGGCAGCACCTTCGCCCGCACGTTCCGGTCCAGTCCCGCTTGCGACAACGGGTCCACCGTCTGCTTAGCCCGGTTCACGCCAAACGTGAACTCGTTCACCAGCGTCGGCGAAAACGTGTGGATCAGCGTCGACACCATGCCCGCCGAACGGATCTGGTAGTTGATCGGCAGTTGCCCCCAGGAAGACGATGCCAGCACAAACGCAAAGTCGCCCTTGAACGCCTCGTAATCGTTAATGCCGCGCCAGTAGAACTGTGTCTTCGAACCGAGGTTCCAGTCCACGCGCAGGATCTGGTCCCGCCGCGGCTGGTTCACCGTCCCTTGAATCAACGCGTTGAAGTTATTGGTCGGGTCCACCGCATTCGGCTGCGGGAACAGGTTCAGAATCGTCTGCCCGTTGCGGTCAATCCGGTTCTGCGGAATGATGTTACCGGGGAAGGGAACTCGGTTGTTCAGCGGATCCCAGATCGGAATCAGCGCCCGGTTGGTGTCGAACGTTTGCGAGTAGTCACCGTTGCGCTGCGCCTGCGTCGGGAATGTGCGGCGGAACAGATCCGTCGGATAGTTCCGCGGCAGAAACTCCTGCGACCAGAAGAAAAACAGCTTGTCCCGGTTCTTGTTGTACTTCAAAAACGGCACCGGACCACCCACAAAATATCCCGGATAGTTAAACCGGTACAGCGGCCGCCGCAATCCATCCCGGTTGCGGAAAAACTCATTCGCATTCAGCGCCTCATTGCGCAAAAAGTAGTAAGCGCCCCCGTGATACTCCCGCGTCCCTGACTTGATTACCGTATTGATCGTTCCGCCCGACGACCGGCCATACTCCGCCTGATAGTTGGTCAGCAGCACCTTCACCTCCGCCACCGCGTCCACCGACGGCGCCAGGTATGGTCCGCCCATCGACCCAGTGTCGAGCGACGAAATCCCATCAAGCGTCAGGTTAATCGTCCCCTGCCGGTTGCCGTTGATCGTAATGCCGCCCAGATTATTCCATCCCGGCGCGTTCCGGTTCGCCGTATCAATCACGCCCGGCAGCAGTTTCACCAAACCCAGGTAGTCCCGCCCTTTGAGCGGAACATTCTGCGTCTGGTCGAGTGAAATCAAACCGGACCGTTCTGCCGACTGCGTCTGCAGTCGGGCCGTCTCCGCCGTCACCTCGACGGTTTGAGTCAACTCGCCCAGCTGCAACTCCACGCGCTTCAACACCACGCGCTCGGTCGCCGTCAGAATGATGTCGGACTGCTCGTACCGCCGGAAGCCTTTCGCGCTTACCGCCACCTTATAAGTGGACGGGAGCAATTGTGTGAACACGAAGTCCCCGTTGGCGTCCGGCTGTGCGGTACGCGTCTGACCGTTGGCCGTGTTGGTCAGAACCACCTCGGCCGCCGGCACGGCCGCGCCGGATTGGTCTGTCACATTACCGGTAATCGAGCCGGTGAGCCCCTGCGCGTAAAGCGCAGGAATCAGCATGCCAAATAACGCCAACTTGGCGTAAGTCATTCCCATTTGTTTTTCCCCCTTACAGCAATCGGAGGCGATTCCGCCACCTGGAATGTGTTAAAGATTATCAAAAAATTGCCGCGGTAGTATGAACTTCAATTAATACTGGTTTCCCCTCCTCCTTCGGCCCCTCGCCGCCAGTGACGCCATGCTCCGGCTTCGCATGGTATCCTCCTGAAATTCCATACGCCCCGAGCACCATGCCCGCCATGCCAGAACCAACCCAAACCTCCCTCCGCCCCCTCCGCATCGCCGTCGCCGGCTTCCTTCATGAATCCAACACCTTCCTCTCGGTCCCCACCACCTACGAACACTTCGTCAACGCCAGCCTCACCCGCGGACCCGCCCTGCTCGCCCGCTGGGCCCACGCCCATCACGAACTCGGCGGCTTCCTCGACGTCCTGCAATCCCCGCCCGCTGAAAACAAAGCGCCCGTCGAAGTCGTCCCCCTTCTCGCCACCTTCGCCATTCCCAGCGGCGCCATCACCTCCTCCGCCTACGAACGCATCGCCGCCGAGCTCCTCGCCGACCTCGCCAATGCCGGCCCTCTCGACGGCCTCCTCCTCGCGCTCCACGGCGCCACCGTCAGCGAAGCCTACCCCGATGCCGACGGCGAACTTCTCCGCCGCGTCCGCCTCGCCACCGGCCCCCACCTCCCCATCGTCACCACCCTCGACCTCCACGCCAACGTCTCCCCCCAGATGATCGCCCTCGCCAACGCCACCGTCGCCTACCGCTCCAACCCCCACCTCGACCAGCGCGCCCGCGGACAGGAAGCCGCTCAACTCCTCCTCCGCACCCTCCGCGGCGAAATCCGCCCCGTCCAGGTCCTCGAAACCCCGCCCCTGCTCATCAACATCTCCCGCCAGCAAACCGCCGTCCTGCCCGCCCGCGCCCTCTACGACGATCTCGCCCACGTCCTCACCTGGCCCGGCGTCCTCTCCGCCAGCGTCACCCTCGGCTTCTACTACGCCGATGTCCCCGAAATGGGCGCCGCCTTCTTTGCCGTCACCGACAACGACCCCGCCCTCGCCCGCCGCGCCGCCCGTTACCTCGCCACCCGCGCCTGGCAGCTGCGCCATGAGTTCTCCGGCGCCCTCCCTACCGCAGCCGAAGCCGTCGCCCAGGCCGCTCGCGCTCCCCGCCGCCCCGTCGCCCTCATGGACATCGGCGACAACGTCGGCGCCGGCAGCCCCGCCGACTCCACTCTCCTCTTTGCCGAAGTCCTCCGCCAGAACGTCCCCAACGCCCTCGTCATCCTCTATGATCCGGAATCCGCCGCCGCCTGCCTCGCTGCCGGCCCCGGCCAAACCGTCCGTCTCCACGTCGGCGGCAAGACCGACTCCCTCCACGGTGCCCCCCTCGCCGTCGAAGGCGTCGTCCGCGCCCTCACCGACGGCCACTTTGTCGAACGCGAACAGCGCCACGGCGGCTGGGGCGCCTGCCACCAAGGCCTCACCGCCGTGGTCGAAACCCCCGAAGGCCACTCCATCATTCTCACCAGCCGTCGCATGGCCCCCATGAGCCTCCAGCAGGTCCTTAGCACCGGCGTCCAGCCCGCTGCCAAAGATATTCTTATCGTCAAAGGTGTCGTCGCCCCCCGCGCCGCCTACGAGCCTGTCTGCGCCAACATCCTCCTCGTTGACACCCCCGGCGTCACCAGCGACAACCCTCACCACTTCACCTATCATCGCCGCCGCCGACCCCTCTACCCCCTCGAACCCGCCGCCTCGTACAACCCGGAGACGCACCCCGAGCCGCGTTAGAATCCCGCAGGCTTCACCCGGGCCCTCATACCCCCGTCTTCCGCCCTCCGACCCGCTCGTCCCGATACAAATCCCGCGTCTCAAACCCAGCCAGCGAAGTCCGGCTCAAATGCGGCAACCCCTCCCCGCCCGACACAAATCCCAGCAGCACCCGCGACCCCACAAAGTGAATCGCAATGTAGCAGTACCACCCATCCGGCGCCGCCAGCACGTCCCGCCGCCGGATCCACGTGCGTCCTTCATCTTTTGAAATCGCCACCGTCAATGGCGTCCGCTTCCCCCCGCTCTTCTCATTGGCCCGGAAGGACTCCTCTGCCCCCGTATGGTCGTTCCACACCGCCAGCAAATGCCCCGTCTTCGGCAGCCGCTTGATCGACGCCGGCGACAATGGGCCCACCAGCGCCGACGGCTTCGGCTCGCTCCAGCTATCCCCGCTATCCGCCGAATACGCAACATACTGGCTGCCCAGCTGCGTCCGGATAAACATCATCACCCGCCCGTCTTTCAGCTCGACAACGCCGGGTTCCTGAAACCCCGCCCGGCTCTCGGTCGGACACTCGAGTTGGCTCTTGCTCCGCCGCCACGTCCTTCCCCCGTCATCCGAAAAGTACACCATGGAAATCCCGCGTCCGGACCACTTCCCCCCGGGACTCAGGTGCTGCGCCACCGGTAGCAGAATCCGCCCGCTCCGCAGCTGCACCACGCGGTCGTTGTTCAGGACAAAATACCCCTCATCCGGAATCGCCAGTGCCGCCTCGCTCCACGTCTTCGCCTCATCAGCCGAAATTCGTAGGTACACCCGGCAATCCACCAGATTGTTTTTGCGCAGATAAAACAGCCCGATCCGCCCGTCCCGGAAGCGCAGCAGCGAAACGCTCATCGCGTTCATGGTCCCTTCGCGCTCCACCATCGGCACATCGGTCGTGCTCCAGGTCTTCCCCCCGTCCGCCGAAAACCGCCCCACGATCGAAGCGGCGTCATGGTCCCCGCCCCCGCCCGTGAACTTCGTATAGGCAAACAGCACCCGCCCGTCCCGCAGGGTCACAAACGAGCCCTCCGTGTTGCGCGGATTACCCGGCCCCGGCGGCAGCAGCCGCACCACCTCCGCCGATCTCAGGGGTGGATTGCTCTCCCCCCACGCCGCCACCGCCGCGGCCAGATACCAAAAGAGTCTGCTCATCATGCTGCTCCTAGAGTACATTCGATCCGCCGGGAGAATATCACGCATCCGGAAAACAGCACGATGAATTTCCTCGACATCCCCGACGGTACCGTCCGGCACAAGACGGGGGCCAGGGGCCAGCAGAGCGAGTGGCGCGATACCCCGGCGCGCTGGCCGGCGAGGGTGAGAAGTTCCGGCCCAACGGCGAGCTAGATGGCGAGGATCACGGGTGCCGCGCGGTGACTGGTGGGTACGCCGCGTCGGCCGCTCATGCCCGCCTTGCTGACACAAAACGACGGGAGCCGGTAGCGCTGGTCTCGACGGGATGCCCCGGGGCATGGGGAGGCCAAATCGCGGTTGTGGTGTTCCGATAACGTCGCGGGCGCCGCGCGCGGCAGGCGCATCCGGTTCACGCGCGGCAAGGCCACCGGCTCCTTGGATATCGACTGCGCGTTGTCGCTATCGACACGCGCACCACAGCCGGCCCGCAGTTGCCGATCAAACTGAACCTCCTGCCTCGCCACCTGCTTCTACGACCACCGCGACCCGCGCTACGTCCAACACCCCCTCGAACAAAGGACCACGGAGCTGCTGTTGGTCAGGTCGTAGAGCAGCACGTCGAAGCGGGCTGGAAACAGCTCCCGCCAACGTTGCCGCCGGAAGAGGAACCGGACCTGCTTATGTTCGCGCAAACGGTCCAGACAGCTTCTCCTCTTTTATTGTCGGAGAAATACGTTTACACAGACTTTTTTACACCCTCGTTTCCTCAAAAAACTAAGCAATCCGTTGACAAAAAACCACGAAAATCAAAGCCAGACGAAGCCAAATCAATCCCTCACCTCCCGTCGTCGCCCCCTCCCGTTCCCGGCCCAACCTGCCGCGCCCAACTTGCCGCTCCTCCGGTGCGGCACCGGCCGCCTTGCCAGTAAAGCCCAAGCTCGCGTCCCCGGATCTCCGTCTCTACACCGTCCTGCTGTCTCGGGCCTGACGAGCGCCGTTAACTCATCGTTCCCGCACGCGCCGGCCAACCCTGCCGTGCCCGTCACGCCGAGACCTGCTCCCCCGATCGCCCTCTTGCCACCGTACCGCCGTCCCGCGCCCGGCGAGCGCCGTCAACTCACCACACCCTCTGACCCCGGGCCGCCCCGACCGTACCCATGCAGCCCCTCTTCCGCCGCCGTACCCGCCGTCGGGCCCGTTGCGCCCATGCCCGGACCCGCCACCGGCTCGCTGTCGCCCTCCCGCTGCTCTTCCGCGGCGTCTCCCACCCCGAAGCCGGCGCCTCCGGGCACTCGGCAAAACGGTCGCCGCGCAGCGCCACTCCCCGACAAAACTCCTGCCTCTTCACCAAAACAAATTCGCAGCAAACTGTTCCTCAAAGGGCCATGACAAACGAAGCCAAAACAAGCGCACAAAACCCCTCGGTTCCCGTCATCGCTCCCCCTCGCCGAAGCCCCATTCTGCCCCGCCGACCCAGCCTCTACCCCCGCGCCGGACCCGGCGCCGCGCCCTTCGCTCTCATGCCCGCGTCCCCGTTTCTCCGGGGTCCCACCCTCTGATCGTCCCTCGCCCGTCGGCCGTCGCGCACCCCGAAAAGCCGCGAAAAATCGCGTAAAAACACCCTCGGCGCACCGCGGGACGCCCTCGCGCTGGCTCGGATCCCGCTCAGAAACTCGCCCGTCTGCCCGCCATTCTTCCGCCCGCCAACCCGTCGATTCACCACCGCCCGGCCGGCTCTCTCACCGGCAGCCCAAGCCCCGCAGCGGCGTCCCGGGGCCTCGAGCCCCGGGTCACCGCCGCATTTTCCGCCTTCCGCCCGCGCAACGGAGCTGTTCCCGCCCCCTCCCGATTTTTATCTCACCTGTTTTCTAAGCTTTGCCGCCGCCCGCGCCCGCCGTCCCCCTGCCGCCTGGGTCACGATAACCATGCGGGAAGCAATAGCCGAGCCTGCCAGAGGACCAGCGGACCCCTACAAACGAAGCCACTGTTTCTGGCTCTAAAACCGGCTCCCAGGAGAGGAAATTGTTCAAAAAAAGGGACTTACTTGCGAAACTGACCGGTCAAGCCACCAGCAACGGCAAAAAAAGTGAAGAACGAAGCCAGATTGGCCGCGCCGCCGGGCGCAAAAATCGGCGGCTCCGCGGCCCTATGCTACCCTAAGAAGGTAGTGGCCGACCCCTCATCGCAAGCCGGAGAAGAGTTCTCCCGTCTAGTCGCCCTCATGGCGAAGTTACGTGCCCCCGATGGTTGCCCCTGGGATCGGGAACAGACCTTCGACTCCATCAAAAAGTACACCCTCGAGGAGACCTACGAGGTCCTCGACGCCATCGACCAGCGCGACTGGCCCGGCCTGTGCGAAGAGCTCGGCGATCTCCTGCTCCAGCCCGTCTTCTACGCCCAAATGGCCTCCGAAGAGGGCCTCTTCGATATCGCCCAAGCCCTCCGCGCCATCAACGAAAAGCTCATCCGCCGCCATCCCCACATCTTCGGCGACGCCCGGGCCGAGACCGCCGAAGCCGTCCTCGATCAGTGGAACCAGATCAAGGCCGCCGAAAAGCCCGAACGCCGGCGCCTCCTCGACGGCATCCCCAACGCGATGCCCGCCCTCCTCCAGGCCCGCGAAATCAGCAAACGCGCCGCCAAAGCCGGCTTCGATTGGGAGAGTCCCGCCCAGGTCGTCGACAAACTCCACGAAGAGCTCGCCGAACTCGCCGCCGCCACCCCCGAAGAGCGCGAGGGCGAAATCGGCGACCTCTTCTTCGTCCTCGTCAACCTCGCCCGCTTCTATCAGGTCGACCCCGAACAAGCCCTCCGTCGCACCAACGACAAGTTCCGCCGCCGCTTCGCCCACCTCGAAGACCGCCTCGATGGCCAGCTCGCCGGCGTCCCCCTCTCCCAACTCGAAGCCCTCTGGCAGGAGGCAAAGGCCCAGGAATGATCGAAATCCGTGAGTTAGGCGAACTCCCCGACCTCGTAACCGCCGTCAATCTGCAGCGCGAAATCTGGGGCTTCTCCGACCTCGACCTTCTCCCCGTCCGCCTCTTCGTCGTCGCCACCAAGATCGGCGGCCAGGTCCTCGGCGCCTTCGACGGCGACCGCATGGTCGGCTTCTCCATCGCCATCCCCGGCGCCAAACCCGGCGGCCGCGCCTTCCTCCACAGCCAGATGATGGGCGTCGTCGACGGCTACCGCAACGCTGGCGTCGGCCGCCTCCTCAAGTTCCGCCAGCGCGAACTCGCCCTCGCCGCCGGCATCAACCTCATCGAGTGGACCTTCGACCCCCTCGAAACTAAGAACGCCTACTTCAACATCGAACGCCTCGGCGCCGTCGTCGGCCGCTACGTCCTCAATCAGTACGGCAACACCTCGAGCAAACTCCACGCCGGCCTGCCCACCGACCGCTGCATCGCCGAGTGGTTCCTCGATAAAGAGAAGACCCCAGTCGAAATCACCGCCCGCATCGAAGTCCCCTACGAAGGCGCCCGCACCCGCGAAGTCCAGGCCCGCATCAGCCAGCAGTTCCTCGAACACTTCCGCGCCAGCCGCACCGTAGTCCGCTTCGAACGTGGTGAAACCCACGGCGCCTATCTCCTCGCCGACAAGGACGGCCTCCAATGAGCTTTCAAATCGACGAAATCCGCCTCCGCCAGGTCAAAATGCCCCTGGTCCACTTCTTTGAGACCAGTTTCGGTCGCACCTACGAACGCCACATGGTCCTCGTCGAGGTCGTCTCGAACGGCCAATCCGGCTGGGGCGAAGTCACCTCCGGCGAAAACCCGTTCTATAACGAGGAGTGGACCGACTCGGCGTGGATGATCGTCCGCGACTATGTCGCCCCCCGCGTTCTCAACCACCCTCTCGACACCGCCCGCGATGTCGCCCCGCGCCTCGGTCACATCCGCGGCCACCGCATGGCCCGCGGCGGTTTCGAAGCCGCCGTTTGGGACCTCGAAGCCCGCCGCCAGAATATCCCCCTCCATCAGCTCATCGGTGGCGGCGCCCGCACTGAAATTCCCTCCGGCGTCTCCCTCGGCATCCAGGACTCTGTCGACGACCTCCTCCGCGTCATCGACAAGGAACTCGCCGCCGGCTACCAGCGCATCAAGATCAAAATCAAACCCGGTCGCGATATCGAAGACCTCCGCGAAGTCCGCAAACGCTTTCCCCACATCAAGATGATGGCCGACGCCAACTCGGCCTACACCCTCAAAGACGCCGACCGCCTCCAGGCCCTCGACGAACTCTACCTCATGATGATCGAGCAGCCCCTCGCCCACGACGAGATCATCGACCACGTCGAACTCCAGGCCAAACTCCAAACCCCCATCTGCCTCGACGAGTGTATCCGCTCAGCCCATCACGCCGAACAGGCCATCCGCCTCCACGCCTGCGGCATCATCAACATCAAGCTTGGCCGCGTCGGCGGCTTCTCGGAAGCCATCAAAGTCCACGATATCTGCCAGCAGCACAATATCCCCGTCTGGTGCGGCGGCATGCTCGAAAGCGGCATCGGCCGCGCCCACAATATTGCCCTCGCCAGCCTCCCGAACTTCGTTCTGCCCGGCGACGTCTCCGCCTCGCAGCGCTACTGGAAGCGGGAACTGCTTACCCAGCCCGTCGAAGCCACCCCTCACGGCACTATCGCCGTCCCCTCCGGCCCTGGCTTCGGCTTCGATATCGACTTCCCGTTCCTTGATTCCGTTACTGTCCGCCAGGAGATCGTCCGTTGACCGATGGCAGTAGAAGTACGTGGAAGCTCTACCTGATCGTCGTCGGCGTCTACCTTTTCTGGGGCGCTAACTTTATCTTCTCGAAGATCGTCCTCCGCGAGATGCCCGGCCTCGTCGCCGCGAGCCTCCGCACCGTGCTGGCCGCCGCCCTCATGCTTCCGGTCTACTGGTGGAGCGTTCGTCGCGGTGCCCCCGCCGTTAAGCTCCGCGAACTGCCCATCTTTTTGTTCCTCGGCTCGGTCGGCATCGCCATTAATCAGGCTTGCTTCCTCATCGGCATCGCCCAGACGTCGGCTGGCCACGCCGCCCTTGTTATCAGCTTTACCCCCATCCTCGTTCTCTTCCTCGCTGCCGCTATCGGTCAGGAGCGTATCACCCCGTTCAAACTGGTTGGCCTCGCCGTCGCCATCGGCGGGGTTGTTCTTCTCCAGCAAGGCCACGAGGGCGGCGCCTCCTCCTGGGTCGGCGACCTGTTCATGCTCGCCGCCGGCGCCAGTTTCGCCGTCTATACCGTCTTCGGCAAGCACGCCACCCGCCGCCACGGCGCTATCCCCATCATCGCCTTCAGCTACGCCGCCGGCGCCCTCACCATGTGGCCGTTTACCTACTCCGCCGTCGCTGCCTTTGACTTCGGCACCGTCTCCACCAAGGCTTGGTTGGCATTCTTCTACATGACCGTCGTCTCCTCTACGGTCTGCTACCTCTTCTTTTATTACGCCCTCCATCGCCTCGCCGCCTCCCGCATCTCGGCCTTCGCCTATTTGCAGCCCTTTGTCGCCACCCTCCTGGCCATTCCCATGCTCGGGGAACCGCTCACCGCCGCCGTCATGGGCGGCGGCACCCTCGTTCTCGCGGGGGTATTCCTCACGGAGCGGGGCTAGTCATGGCTGGCTTCCTCCAACTCCTCCGCCAGAACCCCAACTACCGCAACCTCTGGTTCGGCCAGGTCGTCAGTGAGGTCGGCGACCACTTCAACACCATCGCCGTCTTCAGTCTCGTCCTCCACAACACCAACTCCGGCTTCGCCGTTTCCGGGGTCATGCTCGCCCGCGCCATTCCCATGCTCCTCGCCGGGCCCCTCGCCGGCGTTGCCCTCGACCGGCTCGACCGCCGTAAGCTAATGCTCTGGAGCGACCTGTTCCGCGCCGCCATCTCGATCCTCTTCATGCTGGCCATCCCCGCCGGCCGCACCTGGCTTGTCTACCTCCTCAGCGCCCTCCTCATGGGCGCCTCGCCCTTCTTCACCTCCGGACGCACCTCCATCCTCCCCGCCATCGCCAGCAAACAGGAGCTCCATACCGCCAACACCATGACCCAGACCACGCAGTGGACCACCACTGCCATCGGGTCCTTCCTCGGCGGCGCCAGCGCCGCCGCCTACGGCTACGAAGCAGCTTTCTTCCTCAACGCCGTTTCCTTCCTATTCTCGGCCTGGAGCGTCTCCTTGCTCAGGGGCGGGTTTACCGCCCGCCGTGACCACTCGCTCAACGAAACCAAGGTCATGAGGCCTTGGAACGAGTACGTCGAAGGACTCCGCTACATCGGCTCCATCCCCCTCGTCTTCGGCGTCATGATGGTCGGTGTTGGCTGGGCCAGCGGCGGCGGCGCCGCCCAGGTGCTCTTCTCGTTGTTCGGCGAACGCGTTTTCCAACGCGGTCCGGCCGGCATCGGGGAGCTTTGGGGCGTCGCCGGTCTCGGTCTGGTAATCGGCGGTTTCTTCGCCCACCGCCTCATGCCCCGCCTCTCGTTTACCGCCTATAAGCGAACAATTGCCCTCGCCTACCTGTTCCACGGCGGCTGCTACGTCGTCTTCAGCCTCATGACCAACTACGGCTGGGCCTTGTTTTTTCTATCCATGTCCCGCGTTGCCGTTGCCTTTAGTTCGGTGATGAACATGACCTTTTTGCTCCGCCACGTCAGCGACGAGTATCGCGGCCGCGTCTTCGCTACCCTCGAAACCCTCGTCTGGGCCGTCATGATGCTCTCCATGACCGGCGCTGGCTTGGCCTCCGACCGCATCGACACCCGTTGGATCGGCATCGCCAGCGGTGCCCTCAGCTCGTGTACCGCCTTCTACTGGATCTGGGCCAATGCCACCAACCGCCTTCCTGAGCCATCCCTTCGTTCCCACGCCATTGAGGTGGACGACCTCGAAGTGCACGGAGATCCAACCGCCTAGCAAGCCCAAAACGTAGGGCCGAGACATGGCCCGACCCTACGCTTCACCCTCTTACTCTCCACTAGTTGGCGTCCGGCAGAACCAACAGTTCGAATTCGCCGCCCGCGGTCGCCGGGTCAAGCGCGATGACCGTGCGCGCCGTGTTGCTCATCAGCGGAAACCGCCCGGAGTCGATTGCTACCGTCCGCGTCCCCGCCACCGTGGCCCGCGCCTGATAAACTCCCGCCGGGACTGTCAAATAATGACTGGCCAGCGGAAACGGGACGTTTGCCAGAGCTGGAGCGCCCATCAACGGAGCGTACAGCGATGTCGCATAAATATCGACGTTCGGGGCCGTCGAAGCGCCGTGCACCACCCGAATCTTCGCCATACCCATTCCCGGAGCCTCTACTTCGTCGCCCGCGCCCATTAACTGCAAGGTACCCCCACGCACCCTGCCAAAGGCGAAGAAGGTGTACGCCGAGCCGCCCCGCAGGGTTGTCGGTCCGCTGCGCAGCACCGTCGTGGCCGTACCGCTCACATTCACACTGAAGTCATAAGTGGCCGGCGGGACCGGCGTGTATTCAGTAAAACCCTTGTACTTGATGCCCTGGAACACCAGATTGCCGTTAGCCAATACGTCGACGGCCGGAGCATCGGAAGAAGCATGCACCACCCGAACCCAAGCGACGCTGGAGGGTACCTGAGCCGAAGCAAACGGAACCAACAGTAGTGCGGCTGCAGTGGACAGAAGTAGCACTCTCATTATTCACTCTCCTAAAACGGAATGAGGGCCATAGCCATGGTGGAGGAGAAGCGAAATCGTTCCCTAAACATGGCTGTAACTTACCCTTGCCCCTTCAGATATCCCCATCCACCCGTGAGATCTATTTTTTACCACCAGTCTCCACGTACCATAAAGTGAGCGGAACACGTCGTTCCTCACGGAGTACCTGCTGCTGCGTCTCAATGGAAAAATCATCCTGGTCACCGGCGCCGCCCGGCGTATCGGTCGCTCTATCGCTCTGCGCCTCGCGCGCGAGGGCGCCCGTGTAGCCCTGCACTGCCACACCTCCGTCGCCGAAGCCCAATCCACGGCGCAGGAGTGCGGCGGAGCCCCCGTCTTTACCGCCAACCTCGAAAACGTATCCGAAATAGAGGCCCTCTTTGCCGCCATCGACCGCCACTTCGGACGCCTCGACGGCCTCGTCAACAACGCCGCCCGCTTCACCCGTATCGATCCCGTCGACGTTACCGAAGCCGACTGGGACTTCATTCACGATGTCAATCTCAAGGCGACTTTCTTTTGCTGCCGCGAAGCCGGTCGCCGCATGAAAGCTCAGGGCCACGGTCGCATCGTCAACATCAGCTCGCTTGGTGGCCTTCGCCCGTGGGCCGATCACGCCCACTACTGCGCCTCCAAAGCCGGTGTCATCATGCTCACCCAATCCCTTGCCAAAAGCTTCGGTCCCGGCGTAACCGTCAACTCCGTCGCTCCCGGCGTCATTCCGTTCGGGGAAACCATTCCGGGCCTTGACGGCATGATCCGCTCGACGCCCGCCGCCCGTACCGGCACAGGCGACGAAATCGCCGATGCCGTCACCTATTTTCTCTCTGCCAGCGACTTCCTCACCGGCCAAGTATTGGCCGTCGACGGCGGACTCAGCCTAAGATGATTATGCGCCTTCTCTCCGTCCTGCTGTTCGTCGCCGCCGCCCGCGCTGAAATCCGTCCCATGACCCTCAAGTCCATTGTCGAAATGGCCATGGCGCAGAATCCGGACCTCGCTCTTGCCCGCCTCGACGAGCGCAAAGCCGCCGAAAATGTCCGCGCCGCACGCGACCCGTTCGCGCCGAAAGTCTTCGTCGGCAGTGGTCTGGCGTATTCGAGCGGCTTCCCTATGAGTATGGAAGGTTCGGCCCCTTCCATTGTGGAAGCCCGCGCCATCGCCAGCCTCTTCAACCGCCCCCAGCGCATCCAGATTGAAAAGAGCCGCCAGGATCAGCAAACGGCAAAAATCTCCACCGAGGAACGCCGCGAATCTGTCGCCTATCGCGCCGCTGCCCTCTACGTCGAAGCGGGCCGCATCGCCGAAGCCGCCAAGACCGTCAGCCGGCAGATCGCTAACTTCGAGCTGCTCCTGAACAACGCTACAATCCTCGTCGAGGAGGGCAGGGAAGTCCCCCTGGAGCAAAAACGCGCCCGCCTCAAACTTGCCCAAGCCAAACAGCGCCTCCAGCGCCTGGAGTTCGACCGGGAGTCGGCCGAAACCGACCTCGCCCTGCTCGTCGGCCTCGCTCCCACCGACCGCGTCCATCCTCTCGAACCGGAACGCAGTGTCCCGGCTGTCATCGATAGCGAGGCTGACGCTGTTACGAACGCCCTTCGCAACTCCCGCGAACTCCAGCGGCTCGATTCCCAGTTGAAGGCCAAAGCCCTCGAACTCCGGAGCCACGATGCGGCGCGCCTCCCCACCTTCGACCTCATCGCCCAGTACGGCCGCTTTGCCCGGTTCAACAATTACGACAAATTTTTCAACCGCTTCGCTGCCAACAACGCCCAGATCGGCATGTCCTTCCGCATCCCTCTGGTGCCCTCGCTCGCCAGCCGCGCGCAAAAAGATATCGCCTCGGCCGATATCGTAGCCCTCCGCACCCAAGTCACCTCCGCACGCGGTCGCATCGCCGTCGGCGCTCGCCGCGCCTGGCAGTTTGTCGCCCAGCAACAACTCAGCGCCGAGGTCGCCAAACTCGATCTGGAGGTCGCCCGCGACCAGGTCTCGCAACTCCTCGCTCTTTACGAAGAAGGCCGTGCCCCGTTTCGCCAACTCGAAGAGGCCCGCCTGCAGGAAAGCGAAAAATGGATGGCGCTGTTCGATGCCCGCTACGCCCTCGACCGTGCCCGCCTTGACCTGCTCCGCGAAACCGGAAACGTCCTGGCGCTCCTGCGCTGAGGGGTGCAACTTTCACCCTGACCACGGGTTATAGTGGAGGATTCCATGCGTCTCGTCCGTGTCTTCCTCGCCTTGGTCGCTGTTGTTCTTTCGGGACAGGCTGCTACTCTTGGTACTGTCATCAACATCACCGGCGGCGCCAGCGACCTGGTTTTCGATGATGCCCGCGGGCTGCTTTATCTCGTCCGTCCGGCGCCGTACAACCGCATCGACATCTTCTCAGTCACGCAGCGGCGGGTGCTCTCTTCTGTTCTGACTGACGCTTTGCCGCTTGCTGCGGCCTTGTCGCGCGATGGCAATATCCTCTACGTTACCTGTCACGATGGCTCGTCGCTCAATATCATCGACACCCGCGCCAATCCGCCCGCCGTTCTCCAGAAAGTCTCGCTTCCCGCCAAACCGGAAGGCGTGGCGGTCGGCGCCGACGGCCGCGTTCTCATCACCACGATAGGCTCCGGGGCGGGCAACCTCCTGAATACGCTCCTCATTTACGATCCCTCCGGCAAGGACACCGCGCGATCGCTCGAAACGGTGCCGGTCGCCACGCCGCCGCCGCTGCCACCAACGCTGCCGCCGCTGGCCGGACGCGCCTTTCTTGCCAATCGCAGCCAATTGATCGCCACGCGTGATGGCTCCCGCATTATCGGCGTCAACGGCTTCAATAACACGCAACGCGTCGTCTTTATTTACGAATCAGCTTCCGGTAGCGTGGTCCGCAGCCGGATTGTCAACGACACCTCGACTGTGCTGTCCGTCTCCCCGGACGGCACTAAGTTTATGATGGGCCTGCGACTGTTTGAGTCCGAAACGCTCACGGTGCTCGCGCAACAGAACGCTGCCAACGCGCCGTTCCCCTTGTCGGTCACTGTCACCGCCGCCGGCTTTACGCAGGTCGGCGGACAGTTCAATCTTCAGCAGAACCAGGGCGGCAGCAGCTTTACGCCCGATGGCTCCCGCATCTACGCCGCGTTTAACATCGCCCCGGTCCAAAACCCTCCGGCGCGGGCGAACGTGACGCAGTTGTTGATTGATGATGCGGATAATCTCCTCATCTACGATGCCCTGCAGTTGCCCGAGAATCTCGCCGGCAAGATGGTTTCAAGCCTCGATGGCTCTACTCTCTACGCCCTGAGCGAAAGCGGTTTTACCATCATTCCGGTCAGTGAAGTTGCCCGCAGTCCCGTCCTCCAGCCCTCAACCAACTCCGTGGTTGTCTCTACGGATCAGTGTAATTCCGTGCCTGAATCGCGCGCTTCCCGCGTGGACATCGCTAACATCAACCGCACGCCCGGGCCGCTCAACGTCACAACGACCCTGCTCCAGCAATTGTCCTCCACGACGAACGTCAATGTGCCCGGCATTGGCGGGGGCTTGCCCGGTCCCGGCGGTGGCGGCATTGTGATTCCTATTCCCGGACCGGGAGGCGGCGGTATTGTACTGCCGAACAACCCGAATGCCAACAACCCCGCAGCGGCGGCCCTGCAGCAGGCCCCCGCGGTGCGCGTAATCCGCGATGGAAACTCCACTTCCGGTTTTGAATTCACCATCAACGCCACCGCTGCCCGCTCACTCGGCACGGCCCAGTCCTACGATTACCTCCTTGCCGCTCCCCAGGCCGTGAATGTTCCTTCGATCGTGCGGGTCTATCAGAACGGCCGGACGCCGGAGGCACGTGGTAACGTTGTTCCGATCCGTACCAGCCTCTCGCCCTCAGAAGGACTGACGGATGTGGTGATCGATTCCGTGCGGCAGCGGCTCTACATCGCCAACTCCGGAATGAATCGCATCGAGGTTTTCGATATCCGCCAGCGCCTTCTGCTTCCACCGATCAAGGTGGGTCAGCTGCCGCGTACCTTGGCCATGTCCCCGGATAACGCCACGCTGTTCGTGGCTAACTCCGGCAGCGAGTCGGTCTCGATCATCGATCCCGAGCGTTTAGTGGTTACCGGCCGCATCAAGTTTCCGCCGATTCCTTTCAACGGCAACGTACCGATTGTCACCCCTTCCCACATTGGCGTCACCCAGCGCGGGGTACAGATCGTAATGAACAATGGTACCCTGTGGCGTGTCGTGGGCGATGAGGCGGTTCCTCGCTCGGTGAGTCCTATCATTGGTTCGGCGACTGTACCCGCTCCGCGTACCGTGACAGTGACGCCGAACGGCGAATTCCTGCTGCTGCTGGCAGGAAACGGCAACGCCTATCTCTACGATGCGCAGGTGGATGATTACGTGCAGGCCCGTCAGGTGGCCCCGGCCCCGGTCACGGGCTATTTCGGTCCCGTCAGCGCAGGCCCCCGTGGTCAGTATTATGCCGTCAATGGCTTGGTCCTGAACCAGAGTCTGTCGCCGATCGCGGGAACCATCAACGATCCCAGCCGTCCCAACACGGGACCCGCCGGGGCGACCACCCGGCCGATTGCCGCTGTCTTCGCGGGCAGCGGCACGGTCTATGCGCGCTTCACTCAGCCGGTCATCGCCAATGCAAACACGGTGGTCTCCGATACTCCGGCCGTAGAACTGGTTGACGCCAATACCGGAGCGCTCTCGCGCTCGGTTTCCGCGCTCGAAGGCCCCCTGTCCCGTCTGGTTGGCAACCAGCGGCTCAACGTGGAAGGACGCATGATGGCTGTCGACGCCGGCTTGACCAACGCGTACCTGTTAACGATCAGCGGCTTGAGCATCATTCCGCTCGACGTGATTCCCCCGACGGCCCGTCCCGTGGTGCCGGCCAACGGCATCGTCAACGTTGGTACGTATGCCGCCGGGGCGGCCCAAAACGGTCTTATCTCGATTTTCGGCTCCAACCTCGGCGCCAGCGCTACCGCCTCGAGTACGCCGCTGCCCGCCGTCCTAGGCGGCCTCTGCGTGACGCTCAACAACAACTCAGTGCCGCTGTTGATGACTTCAAGCGGGCAGATCAACGCCCAGATTCCGCCTAATCTGGCTCCCGGCCGCTACCCCATGGTGGTGCGATCCATTGACCGCAAGGCGAGTTCGGCGCCGGTTCAGTTAACGGTCGCGCGCTACAGCCCCGCAGCGCTGGCGGATCCGGCCACGAAGCGCGCTCTGCTGTTTCGGGCAAATGGCGAACCGGTGACGCAGGAGCGTCCCGCTCAGCGCGATGAGCCGCTGGTGCTGTACGCCGTCGGGCTGGGCATCCCCGCCCGGACTACGCTTGCCCCTGGGGCGCCCGCCCCCACCAATCCATTGGTGGAGACGGACGATTTGGCGCTCTACTTCCGCAAAGTGTCGTCGCCGGCCGACCTTACCCGCGGTCCGAGGGTGCAGGAGGAGATGATTGTGGACTGGAGCGGTCTGGTTCCCGGCTACGTGGGCCTCTATCAAATCAACCTGCGCGTGCCCGGTTTTCACGAAAAGGGTCCTGATCTGAAGGTTGTTCTGAAAATCGGGGGCGTCGAAAGCCCGCTTTCTGGCCCATTAGTCCCAAGCGTCTCGGTTGAATAGGATTAACGATTAGTACCTCCGTAATCTGCTCAAGATTTTCGGCCCGTTGTACCATGAGGTATAGGATCTCTACATCAAGCCGATGCCCCACCGTTTAGCCACCATTCTCATCCTCGCCCTGTCGCTGCTGCTGAATTCCTGCCTGAGCGATCCGGAATCTCGTAAGAAGAGGTTCCTCGCCAACGGCAACAAGTACCATGAGAAGGGAAAGTACCGCGAAGCATCCATCATGTTTCGCAACGCCCTGAAAGAAGACGCTCGTTTCGGGGAGGCGTATTATCGTCTGGCCCTGACATCCATGAAGCTCGGCCAGTATGGCGATGCGTTCAACTCCTTCCAGCGAGCTGCCGAGCTGCAACCGGACAATCTCGATGCCTTCCGCCAGTTAAGTGACCTCCACATTGCGGTGTATTCGGCGAATCCTAAGAAGTTCGCCAACTCTCTCAAAGAGGCCCAGGATTTGGCGGATCGGATGAAGAAGACTCATCCTTCTTCCTTTGAGTATCTCCGCCTCCAGGGCATGTTGCACCAGTTGGCGAACCAACCGCAGGAGGCTCTCGACAGCTACCTGGCCGCCGACAAAGCAAAACCGAACGATCCCGACATGAAGTCGTCCATCGCAGCCTGTTATGTCGCGTTGAATCGGATGCCGGAGGCCGAAGAGCTCCTCAAGAAGCTCCTGGTCTCGGATAAGAGCTACCTGCGTGGATACGACTTTTTGTATGGTTTGTACGCTCGGACGAAGCGGTTTGACGAGGCCGAGCAAGTTGCCAAGCAGCGGATCGAGGCCAATCCGACGCTGTCGCAGGCCCGCTTGGCGCTCGCCGCTCACTACGCCACTCTTCGCAATGAAGCGGCTATGACCGCGACTCTCGAGGAACTGACCCGGAGCAGCAGCAAGATTCTGAGCGCTTATGATGACGCGGGGACATTCTACGCCCGCATCGGCAATCATCCGAAGGCCATTCAGACCTTTGAAGAGGGTTTGGGCAAGGTGTCGGATGAGACCCTCAAGAAAAAACTGCGGACGGGTATCGTTGCATCCTATTCGAGCCAGGGTAAGATTTCCGAGGCGCAGGCCGCCGTCGAAGGCATGCTGAAAACCGATGCCCAGGACCCCGATGCGTTGGCCCTCCGCGCTCATCTTTGGCTCATGGGCGGGAAGCCGGAAAACCTCAATACCGCGATTGCAGACTTGCAGTCGATCGTCTCGAAGCGGCCCGATAACGCCGTGCTTCGCTTTGACCTTGGCAACGCACTGCTGATCCGGGGTGACCTGGACGCTGCAAAGGTCCAGTTGCTCGAAGCCCTCAAACTCCGGCCCGACTTTTTCCCCGCCCGCAACGCTTTGGCGCAACTGAGTTTGCAGAAACAGGACTGGACCGCGGCCCTGCAGTACTCGCAGGATGTGCTTGCTCAGGATCCCAAGAACATGTTCGGTCTGCTCGTGCGTTCCCACGCGCTGATGGCGACCAACGATTTTCCCCAGGCAAAGGCGTTGTTGCAGCAGACCATCAAGGACTATCCGCAGTCGCGGGATGCGCGGTATCAACTTGGTTTCGTCTCTTTCCAGGAGAAGAATTATAAGGTCGCCGAGGAGAGTTTCCGCTCCATCTACTACGCCGACCAGCCCGACCTGCGGGGCCTGATGGGGCTGACTGAAACGTATATGGCGCAAAATCAGTATGACGCCGCCGCCAAAGTCATCGATGCCGAGATCGCTAAGTACCCGAAGGCCCTCGCTCTACAGATCGCCCGCGGTTCGATTGCGGCGCGCGCCGGGCAGCACGACCAGGCGGTTGCTATCTTCAAGAAGGCTGTGCAGGAGCAGAGCAAGGTTCCCGACCTGTACTTGCGTCTGGCCGAGGCCCAGCGTTTGGCCGGCGATGCGTCTGGTGCACTCGAGTCCTGGAGAAAAGCTTCCGAGTTGGATCCCAATCTGATTGGACCGCTGCTGAACCGCGCGACGACGCTCGATGCGTTGAAGCGGCGGGCCGAGGCCCGTCCGCTCTATGAGCAAATTCTCAAGATCCAACCCGATCAAACGATTGCCCTCAATAATCTGGCCTATCTGATGGCCGAAGAGGGAGGCGAACTTGATGCGGCGCTCACGCTGGCGCAACGCGCCAAGCAGAAAGCGCCCAACGACCCGATGATCTCCGACACGCTCGGTTGGATCTACATCAAAAAAGGCTTGGCGAACAGTGCCCTTCCCATCTTCAATGAACTGACGGCGAAGTTCCCGGCCGTGGCGGTCTTCCACTACCATCTGGCGATGGCCCACTCGCAGCGGGGCGACAACGCGCAAGCCAAACGCGCCCTCGACGCCGCGTTGAAGGCCAGTCCCCAGAAGCAGGAGCTTGAGGACATCAAGAAGCTGCAGCAAAAGATCGGCTAACTGGGGCCCCCAATCGGTGCTCGTCTCCGTGGGTACGCCCTCCCGGCTCGGTAGCGCTACCGTGGCGGTGGAGCTGCGCCGGCGAAATGAAGTGGTCCTAACCAAGGCCCTGCACGCTGGCGACGGGGATTGGTTCACCTACGTGGGTGCCGGGCAGGGAATGACGCTAACGGTGACGCATCCATCCGGGGTTACCGTCCGTACCGTCCTGCGGCCGCTTGATCGCGCGCAGCAGTATGAAAGTGAACCGAACAACACCTGGAGTGCGGCCACCCCGATCAAGCTTGGGCTTCCCGTCACCGCCTCCGGCGATGAGACCGCCTACATTCCACTGGGCGACTCGCGCCAGCAGACTCCGGCAGAAGATTGGTTCTGTTTTGACTTCCCCGCCGGTCCGCCGCAACTGCTGCATCTGGCGCTCGAGGTTCCCGATCGCGACAACATACCGGTTGACGTGAGCCTGCACCGCGTCGTCAACGGGAAACTGGTTGAGTACTCGGAGGGCGAGGATCCGGTGGCGCTTCCCCACGAGGTGCAGGCGCTGCCCGGCAACAAGTTCACCACCCGGATGCTCGGCCCCGCGGGCGCCTACTATGTCCGCGTGCGCATGTCGCACCCGGCCTATACTCTCACCACCCGGCTCTACGCGCCCCCTCCGTACGCCAAACCGCAGGAGGCCGTCCAGGTGGCCATCGACTACCTTATAGGCGCCGGCGACTCGTGGCATGCCAATACGCCGCGCCGCGGCGGGGTCTACGACCGCATCGCCACGCCGCACCAGGAAACCACCTTGTGCGTCGCCTGCCATCCGACGCACTTCACGCTCCGGGCCCAGCTCTATGCCGGCCGGAATGGCTACGCGATGCACTATCCGCGGCAACTCGCGTTCTTGGCCGAACGGTTTTACAACAATCCCCGGCCGCTCTATGGCTATGAAAAAGAGGGCGCCGTCTGGTCCCGGGTTATCTCAGCGGGCGCCAACGTATTGAGCCGCATGTCGCATCTGACTGCCCTCTACGAGCAACAATCGGGAGCACCGCGGCGGCAGGATTTCCACCGTGGCGTCGGCGAGTATCTGAAGCTGTACTATCGCGGCCGCTCCAAGCTACCTCCCGATGAAACCAATGGCAACACCCCCCTGGTTTCCACCTACGAGGTCGCCTGGTATGCCTGGGAGAACACCCGGGACCCGCAGATTGCCGCCCTCATCGAACAGGACGCGGTGAAGAACACCATCGACCTCTGTTACCAGACGCTGGCTTTGGCGGCGATCGATGCCCGGAAGTACCAGACCCGAATTGCGGCCAATGCCGCCCGCCTTCTCTCGCTGCAGCGAGATGACGGACAGTGGTCGGCCAAGTTGGAGCCGCAGTCGATGCCGGTTGAGTTTCAGACCGGGCACGCGCTCTGGACGCTGCACGCCGCCGGAATTCCGCTTTCGCATCCACAGGTGGAGAAGGGCCTGCAGTTCCTCCTCAAACGCCAGCGCCCGTTTGGCGGATGGCTCGATCCGTTGCAGACCTACGAGAACTTCCGGACGCCCTTCCGAGAAACGCAGATGGCCGTGCTTGCCCTGAGCGCCTACTATCCACGAACCGATGCCGCTCCGGCGCCACGCTACTCCAAGCCGACACCGGACTTCCGGGCTCTCGGTGATGGGTCGAAGCTCGTCCAACGCGAAACCGCCGGGCAGGTCCGGCAGCTCTACAGCGAGTACCCCGCCACCCCGTCGCAGCCCTTGCTTGCCGCCCTCGCCTCCCCCGACGAGCGCACCCGTTGGGGCGCCACGCGCGTCTTCTCTTCCCATTTCGCCGCCCTCGCGAGGCGGCCGGAGTTCGCCTTGCCGCTGGCCAAACTGCTCCATGACCCCGCGCCCGCCGTCCGTCTGCAGGCTGCCAAGGCGCTCTGGCAGTTCTGGTTCTGGTCGCCGGATCTCGCCGCGCGCGAGACGATTGAAGACGCGCTGCTGGCCGCCCTGGCCCAACCGCAGCACCCATGGCTCGACCGGGCGCTCAAAGAAGCCGTCTACAACCTGGCCGACGAGAACATCCGCTATCTTTACAACAACTGGGTTCCCGGCATCGCTCTACTCGCCGACCGTGAGCAGGTCGTCAAGGGCCGTTTGGCGGTCGAGGACCGGTTGTCCCGCAAGTTCGCTCAAATCCTCGAAACCGGCTCGGTGCGGCAGAAGAAGATGCTACTGAACGGTCTGACGGAATTTGAGTTGCGCCGCGGCGATGTCTA
The DNA here is from genome assembly GCA_026393985.1 of Acidobacteriota bacterium. Taxonomy (GTDB): domain Bacteria; phylum Acidobacteriota; class Terriglobia; order Bryobacterales; family Bryobacteraceae. The sequence goes on along the minus strand of JAPKZB010000010.1, from coordinate 4,919 downwards.
TGATCCGACGGCCGACCACACCACGCCCTTTCGGCCGGTCTATAACCGCATCGGCAACGATGTCGAGCAGATTGTCTTCTTCGGCCCGGCCAACGACCGTCTGGCCCGGGCGCTACGGCCGCTGTTGGACGATCCGGAGTTGGGTCCGCTCGCGCGCAGCGCCTCGATTATCCTGCGCGATGTGAACTTCGGCGAGGCCGCGCGCCTGGCGGGGCCGCTGGCGGGCGACCGGGAGCCGATCGTCAAGCGGCTGCTGAGCGAACTGCCAACGCAACTGGCCAACCTACAGGCCTGGGGGCGCGCCCCGGCGGCACCCCGCAAACCGGGCGCGCCGCGCGCTACCGCCACCGGGGCCCGTCCCGACGACGACTACTTCCGCGGCTACGTCGAGCCGGTATTGACCACCCGGGGCAAGGACGGACAAGCCTGCGTCCATTGCCACGCCTCCCATACCCTGTTCAACGCGACGCTGACGACGGCCAGGAACGTCATTGATCTCGAAGATCCCGAACAGAGTCTGATCCTGCTCAAACCGATCTCCGATGCCGAAAGTGAAGGAACGCTTGGTGCCAAGAAACTGGCCCATGGCGGCGGCGTGCGGTTTGAAAAGGGTTCACCGGAGTACAACACGATCCTGAACTGGATCCGCGGAACGAAGCCTTGATGAAGCATCCCGCGATTCCATACGTGGCTCCCTTTGCCACCTTCCTACTGCTGTTGATCGTGGCGCCCTATTGGCCGTGGGATCCGCGCTGGGAGCAGTACTTCCGCGTGCTTGTCCTCTCCGCCGTAGTTTGGTTCTTCTCCCGGTCGGTGTTGGAGTTCCGCTGCGCGGCGCCGCTGTCGAGCATCGCCATCGGGGTGGGGGTGTGGCTGCTCTGGATCGCCCCCGATACCCTGATCCCCGGTTTCCGGCAGCATTGGTTATTCACCAACTCGCTGACCGGACAGGTGTCGAGTTCCATCCCGGCCGAGGCGCTTGGTTCGACGGGCGTCCTGGTGTTCCGCTCGCTGCGGGCGGCGATCCTGGTGCCCATCATTGAAGAACTTTTCTGGCGGGGCTGGATGATGCGCTGGCTGATTCATCCGGAGTTCACCAAGGTGCCTCTGGGCGCCTACTCGCTTTCGTCGGTGCTCATTACGGCGGCGCTGTTCGCCTCTGAGCACGGGCCGTTCTGGGAGGTCGGTCTGCTGACCGGGGTGATCTACAATTTATGGATGGTGAAGACGAAGCGGCTGGGCGATCTGATCCTGGCGCACGGCGTCACTAACCTGTGTCTTTCGCTCTACACGATCGCCACGGGCCGCTGGGAATACTGGATGTAGCTTGAAGGTCTTCGTCTACTTCATCGGGAAGGTGAGGGATCAGCACGCCCAAGCGCTTACCGAAGAGTATCTGAAGCGGACCTCTCGCTACGCGTCCGCCCAAGCGCGGGAAGTCAAGGCGGACGCCGTCGATTTTCTCGACCGCCACCCCTCGGCCTACAAGGTCTTTCTCGATCCGGCCGGTAAGCAGCTTCCCTCCGCAAGCTTTGCAGCGCTGGTGGGGCGATTGGAAGACGAGGGGCGGGATCTGGTGTTCCTCCTCGGTGGGCACGATGGGTTGACCGACGCCCAGAGAGCCCGGGCGGACCTGCTGCTGTCGCTCAGCCTGATGACCTGGCCCCACGAACTGGCGCGAGCGATGCTGGCCGAACAGATCTACCGGGCCTTTGCCACGTTGCGGGGCCATCCGTACCCGCGCTAACCTAAGGGCTAATGTCCTGGTGGACCCGTAAGATCCCGAGCGTTACGACCGAGCCCGAAGACGAACGCAAGCTGAAAACCGAAGGCCTCTGGGAGAAGTGTGACGGCTGCGGCCAGATCATTTGGAAGAAAGAGCTTGAGGAGAATCTGTCGGTTTGCACCCAGTGCGGTTTTCACTTCAAACTCAACGCCGAGGAGCGGCTGAGTCTGCTGTTTGACGACGGGCAGTGGCAAGAGCTGGATTCCACGCTCCGCTCGACCGACCCGTTGCACTTTGTCGACTCCAAGCCCTACGCCAGCCGCATGGCTGCCATGGCGAAAACGACAGGGCATCGGGACTCCATCATTGCGGCCGTGGGCACGATCAGAGGCCGTCGCGTCCACTGCTGCGCCTTCAACATGAAATTCATTGGTGGCAGCATGGGCGCCGTGGTCGGCGAAAAGATTGTGCGCGCCATCGAACGCTGCCTAGCCGAAAGGACCCCGTTACTGATCGTCTCCGCCTCGGGCGGGGCGCGCATGCAGGAGGGTGCTGTCAGCCTGATGCAGATGGCCCGGACCTCGGCGGCGCTCATGAAACTCGACGAAGCCGGGCTGCCGTTTATCAGCCTGCTCACCGACCCGACCACCGGCGGCGTGACCGCCTCCTTTGCCATGCTCGGCGACTTGAACATTGGCGAACCCGGCGCCTTGATCGGCTTTGCCGGGCCGCGTGTGATTGAACAGACCATTCGCCAGAAGCTGCCGCCGGGGTTCCAGCGGTCGGAGTTCCTGGTCGAGAAAGGCTTTCTCGACGCGGTGGTCAAACGCAGTGACTTACGCGATTTTCTCGCCAACGCTTTCCACTTCTTTCTTGGCCCCGTAGCCCGTTAACCCAAGGACTACTCCCATGCGTCTGCTGTTGTTTGTCGCTCTGGCCGCCGCTGCCTTCGCCGCCGATTTTGATCTGTTGATCCGGAACGCCCGGGTCGTCGATGGCACCGGCAACCCCTGGTTTCGCGCCGATGTCGGTTTGCGCGCGGACCGCATCGCCGCCATTGGCAACCTGAACGGCAAGACCGCCGGGCTTACCATCGACGCCCGCGACCGCATTCTGGCGCCCGGCTTCATCGACGTGCATACGCATATTGAAGGCGCCGTCGAACTCAATCCGCAGGCGGCCAACTTTCTCTATCAGGGCGTGACGTCGGTGATTACCGGCAACTGCGGCGGCTCCCGCACCGACCTCGCCGTGTGGTTCAAGCGGCTCGAAGAGATCCGGCTGGGGTTGAACGTCGGCTCACTGATCGGCCACAACGCCGTGCGGCGCGATGTGATGGGCACGGCCAATCGCAAGGCGACTCCGGAAGAGATTACGAAGATGCAGGCCTTGGTCGACCAGGCCATGCGCGACGGCGCCGTGGGTTTTTCGACCGGCCTGATCTATGTTCCCGGCACTTATTCGGATACGCCGGAAGTGGTAGCCCTGGCGCAGACGGCCGGCACTTACAACGCGGTCTATGCCAGCCATATGCGCGACGAAGGGCGGAAGGTGAAGGAGGCCATCACCGAAGCGGTCACCGTGGGCAAGTCCTCCGGTTTGCGCGTGCAAATTTCGCACTTCAAGATCGATACGCCGGCCATCTGGGGTTATTCGAAGGAGACCATCGCCCTGGTCGAACAGTTCCGGCGCGACGGCGTCGATGTCGTCGTCGATCAGTATCCCTACGATCACTCGTCGACTAACCTCGGGATCACGCTGCCGAGTTGGGCGCTGGCCGACGGACCGGGGGCGATCAGCGAGCGGCTCCAGTCGCCGGAAACCCGCGCCCGCATCACGCAGGAGATGCGCGCGCAACTGGCGGCGCTGGGGCACCAGGATTACTCGTACGCCATTGTCGCCAGCTACAAGCCCAAGCCGGAGTACGAGGGCAAGAACATCGCCGCAATCGCCAAAATCGAGGGCAAGGCCGAAACCGATACGATTCTCGACATGATCGCCGCGGGCGGCGCGCAGATGGTCTATCACTCGATGGGTGACGAAGACATGCTGCGCATTCTGCAGTACCCCAATACGGCGATCGCCAGCGACGCCGGCGTGCGCGAGTTCGGCGTCGGCATGCCTCATCCACGCGGCTACGGCACCAACCCGCGCGTGCTCGCCGAGTATGTGCGCAAGCGCAAGGTCCTGACGCTTGAAGACGCTGTCCGGCGTATGACCTCCCTGCCGGCCCGTACCTTCAATCTCAAAGACCGCGGCCACCTGCGCGAAGGCTTTGCCGCCGATCTCGTGCTGTTCGATCCCGAAAAGGTTCAGGATACGTCCACATACCAGGCGCCCCACGCCTACGCCGCCGGCTTCGACTATGTCTTCGTCAATGGCCAGGCCGCTGTGGCCGAGGGTAAACTCACCGAGACCCGCGCCGGCCGCATTCTCCGCCACCAGCCCTAAATGATCACGCTCAACCTTGCCGGCAAACGCTTCGGCCCCAAACTGCTCTTTGAAAACGTCTCCTGGCTCATCACCCCCCAGGAGAGGGCGGGCCTCGTAGGAGGCAACGGCACCGGCAAGTCCACCCTGCTCAAAGTCCTCGGCGGCATGGAGTCTCTCGACTATGGCTCCATTCAGTTCACCAAGGGCATGACCATCGGCTATCTGCCCCAGGATGGCTTGTCGCTCCGCGGACGCAGCGTCTTTGCCGAATGTATGAGCGTTTTCGACAATGTCAAGGCCATGGAGCAGGAGATGGAGGCGCTGACGGTGTCGATGTCGGAGCTCGATCCGGCCGGCCCCGAATACCTCGCCGTCACCGAACGGTTCCATCGCCTTGAGAACGAGTTCACCACCCGCGACGGCTATAACATCGAGTCACAGGTCGGCATGGTGCTCGACGGCCTTGGTTTTCAGAAGGACGATTGGCGCCGACCGACCGAGGAGTTCTCCGGCGGCTGGCAGATGCGCATCGCCCTCGGCAAACTGCTGCTCGAAAAGCCGAACCTGCTGCTGCTCGACGAGCCGACCAACCACCTCGATATCGAAGCCCGCGACTGGCTCGAGCACTATCTGCAGAACTACCCCTATGCCTTTGTCATGATCTCGCACGATCGCTACTTTCTCGACGTCACCGTCAAGAAGATCGTCGAAATCTGGAACAAAGGGATGCATTTCTACAGCGGGAACTACGAAAAGTATC
>JAPKZB010000009.1 GCA_026393985.1 Acidobacteriota bacterium | reverse complement strand
CGCCCGCCTAGCGCAAAACATGGCGGAAAGGAGGACTATCGAAGGACGAAACGCTTCAGCAAATATCGGTCACCGACCGCCCATGCGCCGCTTCTGATGCGCGGGGAGGGAAAGCTTTGCCCCCTGTGCATAATTTGGGTGGAAACAGGGACCTTGAGCGGCTCCCCCTGGAAGGGTTCTTCGGATAAGCGGGCGGCCAACTAAGCCTGGCGAGCCCTTTCGAGAATACTCTTCTTATACTGAGCCTTCACGCTACTTGATATTTGGGAAACCAGCGGGTTGGCCTTATATGGCGCAACTTTGGCATCAACCAGGCGTTCCATAGGAAGAATCGCTTGGCGAACCGATCCGGCGCCTTTGGGGTCGAACAACAATGTTCCAACAGTCCCATTGATCTGTTGCAGCGCCGTGTCCTTTCGGTAAGCCTGCGTAAGCCAGTTTCGATCAGGATTTCTTTTCTTCCAGCAGCCGCCGAACCGATGTCCGGCCTATTCCAAGCCGCCGCGCAATCTCCGATTTGCTGATTCAGCCGGAGTTACTAGGCCGTCCACTCCGCGGTGGGATGGTGGGCTGTAACCCCGAAGTGAAGAATCCGACCGGTCGTGCGCCAGCACCAGAAACACGTACAGCACCTGGAACCGAATGGTCGGCACGGTGAAGAATTCCACGGAGACAATCGTCTTGACGTGGTGCTCGAGAAACGTGCGCCAAGTTTGTGACGGCGGGTTGCGATGGCGGACCATGTACTTGCTCACGCTCGCTTCGCTGACGGCAATGCCAAGCTTGAGCAGTTCGCCGTGAATCCGCGGTGCGCCCCAGAGCCGGTTGTCCCGGCTCATCGTACGAATCATGGATCAGACATCCGCCGGGACCGCCGGTCGCCCAGCCTCCCTCGGCAAATTTTCCAGGTCCAGAACAGGCCGAAGCCCTTGCGGTGCCAACCGATCACCGTCACCGGCTTGATAATGACGAAACTCGGTGGCCAACCCACCCAAGCCGCCGACCACCAGAACCACAGGACCCGATCAGCGGTCGTCAGCCTCGGCCGCCTCACCGAGCGTTGAAAACACCCAGTTGATGACGAAGGGCCAGAAGATCAAGCTGAAGCGCCGCACGCTGGCGAAACAAAGCCGGGAAAGCCGCAGCGAGCGCCACCAACAGAGGCGAACAAGAGAATCCCAGGAGGAAAGGCACTCCGAACCTTATAAGCAACTTCGAGGTTTGCGCAAACCACGGTGGACTTTGGTCGGGAGATGTGGAACATGGCAAAGAATGCATAGCCCGCCCGCGGGAGCGGAGCGGCTAAACACGCGGGCGACTCGCCCGGCCCCTTCGATCGCTACCCACTGCTCACAAGAAAAGCCGCACCCAGGCCGTTCCGCTTGCCGGCAGGCGGGCGCAGGATATCCATCGTCAGCGGCGTGCCTTGGCGGTGGCCGTATACGAGGCCCTTGGCCCGTTCGAACGACGGATACAAATACAGCCACAGTGCGCCTGCCGCGGCGCCAGCCACCAAGAGCAGCTGCGCGAGCACAACGCCGGCGATCCAGACCACTCTGCGCAGCTTGGTCGACATGAACTCAGGACCGGTGCGAAGCTCGCCACTCGCGATACCACTTCGGGTGATGAAAGCGCGCCCACTCGGGCACCACGTAGCCGCGCAGCATAGCGCGCATCGACTGAGGCACTGCGGCCGTACCCATGTAGATATGCACGAGAATGCTCGTAATGGATCCGATGGCCGCCAGCGGATGCAACGCAATCGAGGCGAGCCGCAATGACCGCGGCATCCATTCTGGAAACCACAACACCATTCCGGTGGCGAACAGCGCCAGCGTGGTCGCCACTTGGCTCCAGAACAGCATCTTCTGCCCGGCGTTGAAGCGCCCCGACGGCGGCAGCGCACCATGGTCGTGCGTTGCGTAGTTATGCAGCCGCGTCAGCCACACCCGGTCATCGGCGTCCAGGCCCATTCCCGCCGCCCAGCGGCGAAACATCACGCCGATCATTACCGCAAACACTACTCCAGACCACGGATGCGTGCCGCGAATATGGAAGCCGCCTCCCAGCATCGTCCCCATCCAATAGAGCTTCGGCGACCAGATCGCCAGACCGGTCAGCGTCGCGTAGCCAAAGCTCAACGCCGCCATCCAGTGCATCACGCGCTCATAGGCGTCAAAGCGGGGAATCCGAATCTCGTCAGGCTCGGTCACGGGGTTCGTCCTCCTTCTCCGGATGCCCATGTTTGGACGGGTCCTGCGGCCCGTAGATCACAAAGTGCAGAAACGTTCCGAGAATCGTGCCCCAGAACATCAAAGTTCCCAGCCACTTCATCGGGCCCTTCCACAAGCTCACGCTCAACGGAATGTGCGGGTCCTTCGGCAGACCATACTGCTCGGGCTCACTGGCGTGCTTCAACACGTAGAGCACGTTGGTCCCGCCCACGCCCTGTGGGTTGTACACGCCCGCATCCGGAAAACCGTCCGCCTTCAACTCCGTGCTCCGCGCCTCGGCAATCCGCACCAGTTCGTCGCGCTCGCCGAACGTCAGGCAGTTGGTCGGGCAAGTCTTGATGCAGGCCGGCTCCAAGCCCACGGCCGTGCGGTCCGAACAGAGCGAACACTTATAAACCTTCTTCGTCGTCGGGCTCAGACGGGGCACATCGAACGGGCAGCCCGTGATGCAGTATCCGCAACCGATGCAGTTGTCCTGCACGAAGTCGATGGTTCCGTTGGGCCGCGCCACAATCGCCCCCGGCGCCGGACACGCCGCCAGGCACCCAGCCTCGGCACAGTGCATGCACTGATACTTCGACATCAGCCACGACGTGCCGCCGTCGCGCTCCATCTCGTTGAACTTGATCAGATTCCAAAAGTTGTGGGCCAGATCCGGCATCGTCTGGTAGGTGCCGCCAAACGTACCCAGCGTGTATTCCTGATCGTTCCACTCCTGGCAGGCAACTTCGCAAGCCTTACAGCCTATGCAGAGCGTTGTGTCGATGAGCTTGGCAACGGTCATCCGATCTTCTCCAAATTCACGAGAAAGCCCTTGTATTCCGGTGTGCCGCAGTTGGGGTCATAAGCGCTCGGCGTCAGCTTGTTGATCAAAGGCCCGTGCACCTTTCCCACGAATCCCCAGTGAATCGGCAAGCCAATCTGATACACCTTCCGCCCGCTCACCTTCAGCGTCCGCAGCCGCTTGGTCACCAGCGCCGGCCCCTCCAACTCACCGCGCGCCGAAGAGACGCGCACGCGGGTCCCGCTGGCTATTCCCTTCTCCGACGCCAACTCTTCGGGCACCTCGACAAAGAAGTTCGACTGCAACTCCGCGCTCGAACTCGTATGCTTCGTCCAGTAGTGAAAGTGTTCCGTGAGCCGGTACGTAATGGCGACAAACGGAAAATCCTTGGCCGACCCGAGCGAATCGAGGTCGCTCTGATACACCCGCAACAACGGATTGGCGTTCGCGTTCGGGTGCAGCGCGTTATCCACCGGGCTCTCGGCCGGCTCGTAATGCTCCGGGAATGGCCCTTCGACGAGGTCCGGCGCAAACAGCCGCGCCACGCCCTCCGGCAGCATCACAAACGCCCCCAGCGAATCCGGCGCAGCGTCCGCCTTGTAGTCCGGCGTATCGCCGGCCCAGCGTTTGCCGTTCCACCGCAGCGGCGCCCGCGTCGCGTCCCACGGCTTACCCTGCTCGTCGGTCGAAGCCCGGTTGTAGAGAATCCGCCGGTTGGCCGGCCAACTCCACGCCCACTCCGGATACAGCCCCAGACCGGTCGGGTCCACCTGACCCCGCCGCGCCATCTGATTGCCCGCCTCCGGCCACGAACCCGAATAAATCCAGTTCCCGCACGCCGTCGTGCCATCGGCCTGCAGTTCACCAAAGCCGTTCAACTGCTTGCCGGTTGCGAGGTCCACACCGTTAACCTCCCGCGCCACCTCCCGCAGCGTCGGCACGTGCGGCTTGGCGTAGCTCCACTGCATCCGCAGCAGAGGCTCCGCCCCTTTGCCGCCCTCTTTCTCATAGAGCGCACGAATGGCTAAAAACAGGTCCGCGATAATCTCCTGGTCGCGCCGCGCCTCGCCCGGCGGATCCACGGCCACCTGCTTCCACTGCAGCCACCGCGACGAGTTCACAAACGACCCGTCCTTTTCGGCAAAACACGCCGCCGGCAGCAGGAACACTTCCGTTTGAATATCCTCAGCCTTCAGCGAATGCGGATACTCCTTGTCGGCCAACTCCTTGGCCCGCCAGAACGCCGCGGTCTCCGTCTCGAAGTTCTCGGCTACAATCAGCCATTTCAACTTCGAAAGCCCCCGAATCATCTTCGGGGTGTTCGGTCCGTTCGCTACCGGGTTCATCCCGAAGCTGATCAGGCCCTCCATCTTCCCGGCGTCCATCTCATCAAAGAAGGTGCCCCAGGAGTGGTCGGCGCCCTCGGCGACCTTGGGAAGCCAATCGTAGCCGTAGCTGTTGGCCGCCGTGGCGTGCGGACCGTAGTAAGCCTTCAGCAGACTCGTCATGAACTTCGGCGTGTTGCCCCAGTAGTTCAGGCTGTTCGGCCGCAGCGGCTTCGGCGTGTTGGCCTTCAGGTAATCCACCAGCGCCGTCTGGTTCGCCCGCGGCAGCTTGAGATAGCCCGGCAGATAGTTCCAGGCGCCCATATCGGTCGAGCCCTGAATGTTGGCGTGGCCGCGCTGCGCGTTCACCCCGCCGCCCGGCATGCCGATGTTGCCCATCAGCAGTTGCACCATCGCCGCGGCATGGATCAACTGCACCGCGAAGCTGTGGTGCGTCCAGCCCAGCGCATAGAGCACCGTCCCGCTCTTGTTCTCCGCCGCGGCCAGGGTAATCATCGCCGCGGCCTTCAAAAACTCCTCGGCCGTGCAGCCGCAGATGTTGGCTACTACTTCGGGCGTGTAGCGCGAGTAGTGCTTCTTCATCAGTTGAAACACGCATCGCGGATGCTCGAGCGTCGGGTCTACCTTCGCATAGCCCTGCCCGTCGAGTTCATACTGCCAGGTCGACTTGTCGTACTTGCCGTCCTGCCAGCCCGAAAAATGCCCCTCGCTGAAGCCAAACCCCTCGGCAATCAGAAACGACGCGTTGGTGTGCTGTTCCACGTACCTGCGCTGATACTTGTTCTCGCTGAGCGCGTAGTGAATCAACCCGCCGAGAAACGCGATGTCGGTGCCCGAACGAATCGGCACGTAGAGATCGCTCACCGCCGCGGTCCGCGTAAAGCGCGGGTCCACGCACACGATCTTCGCCTTCCGCAGCCGCTTGGCCTCCATCACAAACCGGAAGCCCACCGGGTGGTTCTCAGCCGGATTGCCTCCCATCACCAACACGACATCGGCGTTGGAGACATCCGTCCAGCCGTTGGTCATCGCGCCCCGTCCAAACGTGGCAGCCAAACTGGCTACCGTGGGGCCGTGTCAAAGCCGGCTTTGATTCTCGTAGGAGACCAGCCCCAGTCCGAACCGGAACTTCCCCAGCAGATAGTTGATTTCGTTGGTATCCGTGCAACCGCCGATCATGGCGATATTGCGCAGGCGATTCACCGTGCGCCCCTGCGCATCGGTCGCCTCAAAGCCGCGGTCGCGCGAATCCTTGATCCGCCGCGCCATCTTTTCAAGCGCCTCGGCCCAGGTGATCCGCCGCCACTCCCGGCTCCCCGGCGCCCGGTACTGCACGGTGGTCAGCCGCCGGTCGCTCTGCACGAACTCTTCGAGCGAAGCCCCTTTCGGACATAGCGTCCCCCGGTTGATCGGACTCTCCGGATCCCCTTCGATATGCACAATCGCCGGCTTCACATTCCGCGCGCTATCCCCGAGCGTATGCACCACCACGCTGCAGCCAACGGCGCAATAAGGGCAAATCGAAGTCGACTGGTGCGTATGCGCGGTCTTGAGCGGCTTGATCGCACTCTCCACCACCGCGGCGTCTCCCGATGCCGCGGCAACGCCGCCAGCCGCGGCCCCCTTCGTCGAACGTTGAATGAACTCCCGGCGCGAACTTTGCTTCGGCTTCATCGTACCTACTCTATATCACACGCCCGTGCATATACTGGGGAGTCATAACGGAATGAATCTGACGGCGCGCATCCTTACGGCTCTTCTCCTCGGACTCACGAGCGGCCTCCTGCTGGCCTCCCTCCAGCCCACCCTCCTCGCCCCGCTCACCACCGTCACCGAAGTCATTGGCACGCTCTGGATGAATGCCATCCGCATGACCGTCCTCCCCCTGGTCATCGCCCTGCTCCTGTCTTCGGTCACCTCCGTCGCCGACCCGGCCACCCTGCAGCGCGTCGGCCGCCGCACGGGCGCCGTCTTCCTCCTGCTCATCGCCGGCATCGTCACCGCGACCCTCACCCTCACCCTCACCTTCCTCCATTTCTGGCCCCCCGCCCTCCGCCCGCTTGCCACCCCCTCCGCCGCTCTCGCCCCGCCCCCGCCCTTCTCCCAATGGCTCATCAGCCTCGTCCCCGCCAACCCCTTCAAGGCCGCCACCGAAGGCGCCATGCTGCCCCTGATCCTCTTCACTCTCCTCATCGCCTTCGCCCTCCTCCGCCTCCCCGCCGCCCAGCGCCAGCCCGTTCTCCAACTCTTCCAAACCCTTGCCGACGTCATGCTCGTCATCCTCCGCTGGGTGCTCCTCACCGCCCCCGCCGGCGTCTTCGCCATCAGCCTCACCTTCGCCGCCCGCCAGGGCCGCGCCGCCTTCGATGCCCTCGCCTTCTACATCGGCATCCTCACCCTCATCGTCGTCCTCATTATCCTGGCCCTCTACGCCGTCGCCGTCCTCTGGGTCCGCATCCCCTTCCGCCGCTTCGCCGCCGCGCTCGCCCCCGCCCAGTCCGTCGCCGCCCCCACCCTCTCCTCGCTCGCCGCCCTCCCCATCCTCATCGACAACGCCGAACGCATCCTTGGCTACCCCCGCGCCGCCGCCGGACTCGTCCTGCCCCTCACCGTCTCCATCCTGCGCCCCGCCGCCCCCGTCGCCCAAATCGTCGCCGCCCTCTTCACCGCCCAGTGGAACGGCATCACCCTCTCCCCCGTCGACCTCCTCTCGCTCGCCATCGTCGTCACCCTGATGAGCTTCGCCACCCCCGGCGTCCCCAACGCCAGCTTCCTCGTCATGGTTCCCGTCTTCCAAACCATCGGACTCCCCATCGAAGGCATCGGCCTCATGCTCGCCGTCGATGTCCTGCCCGATTTCGCCAAAACCATTCTCAACGTCACCGGCCACCTCACGGCCTTTATCCTGATCCATCATGCGCCTCCTACTCCTCAACCTGCTCCTCTCCCTACCCCTGTGCGCTGAGTTCCGCGCCGCCATCGTCAAGGTCGACATCACCCCCGCCACCCCCAAGTGGCTCCTCGGCTACGCCGACCGTCAGTCCACCGGCGTCCTCGACCGCATCCACCACCGCGTCGTCGCCCTCGACGACGGCCAGACCCGCTTCCTCCTCGTCTCCACTGACCTCTGCATGTTCTCCCCCTCCCTCTACGACGAAGCCGCCCGCCGCCTCCAGGCCGCCACCGGCATCGCCCCCCTCCACTTCTGGTGGACCACCACCCACACCCACTCCGCCCCCGAAATCGGCCCCTCCGGCATCTATCCCCTCCTGCTCAAAGGCCGCGCCCGCCATCCCATCGACGCCGACTACCACGAGTACACGGAATTCGTCGTCCAGTCCCTCATCACCGCCGCCCAACAGGCCCTCACTCAACTCGCCCCCGCCCGCCTCGCCGCCGGCACCGGCATCTCCCTCGCCAACATCAACCGCCGCGCCCGTGACACCGACGGCCGCATCTCGCTCGGACTCAACCCCGATGGCCCCGCCGACCGCCAAATCGGCCTTCTCCGCCTCGAAAAAGCCGACGGTTCCCTGCTCGCCCTCATCGCCAACTACGCCATGCACGCCACTGTCCTCGGTGGCCAGTTCCTCCAGATCTCCGGCGATGCCCCGGGCATCGTCGCCGCCTACGTCGAACAGAAACTCGGCGCCCCGATGCTATATATCAATGGCGCCGCCGGCGACCTCGCCCCCATCTACAGCGTCTATCCCGATGCCCGCACCGGCCACCTCACACAGTTCAACGTCCTGCTCGGCGACCGTATCCTCGCCGCCCATAGCCGCCTGCCCACCGCCTCGCCCCAGGTTAAACTCGCCGCCTACGAGCATTGGATTGAAAGCCCGCGCAAAGCCGGACTCGACTGGACCCCCGAACTCGCCCGCTACCAGCGCGGCAACCTCGTCCGCCTACCCATCCGCTTCCTCACCATCAACGACACCGCCATCTGGAGCGCCCCCGTCGAACTCTTCTGCGACATCGCGCTCACCGTCCGCCGCCACTCCCCCTTCCCCCACACCTTCTACTTCGGCTACACCAACGGCTGGTTCGGCTACCTGCCCACCAAAGCCGCCTTCGCCGAAGGTGGCTATGAACCCGCCACCTCCGTCTTCAGCGATCAGATCGAGGCCGATCTCACGAACGGCCTCGTCACCTTCCTCCAGGGGTTGCCCCGGCCTTAGGCCTGCAGCCCCGCCAGCACCCCGCGCATATACGCAAAACTCTTCACCATGCCCGGCAGCGGATCCTTCAGATTGATCTCGTACTCGAGGTTCACATTGCCCTTGTACTTCATCTGCCGCAACAGCTTGAACATACCGGGAACGGGAATCTTGCCGTCGCCCACCTCACACTGACTGTCGCGCACCATCAGATCCCGCAGGTCTTTCATGTGGAAGTCATGCAGCCGCTTGCCCGCCGCTTTGATCGCCACCAGCACATCGGTCCCGGTCCGCACCGTGTGGCCAACGTCGATGCAACAACCCATCCGCTCGTCCATGTTCTTGACGGCATCGAGCACCGTCTGCGGCGACGGGAAGTTCTTGTCCTCCGGCCCGTGGTTGTGAATCATCGCCTTGATGTTGTACTTCTTGACGAACTTCTCAATCCGCGGCAGCACCGCATGCGTCGGCGCCATCACAATCCCGGTCGCGCCCATCGCCTGCGCGTACTTGAAGTTCAACTCAATCTCGTCATCGTTGTCCACGGTCATGGTGATGTTGCCGACCGAGGCAATCTGCAGCCCCGCCGCCTCGCAATCCTTCCGCGCCTTGGCCCACTCCGCCGGGTCGCTCTTGATCTTGGCGTGGAACTCCTTGAGCGAAATCGAGTCCACATTCAACACCTTCAGCATCTCAATCGCTTGGGGGCGCAGAAAGCCCCGCAGCGAGTAGGTCGCCACGCCCAGCCGGAAACCGGCCGACGAGTCAATAGCGGGCGCCGCTCCGGCGGGCACCGCTCCCGCAGCCATCGCCGCAGGCACAATCTGGAGAAGTTCACGTCGATTCATCTTGGGTCTTATCCTATCCCATCAAACAAAATCCCAACCCTTCCGGAACGTCGGCCGCAGGTAACGGTTCGCTTCCTTGTTGTTGCGGAACTGCATCTTAGCCGCGTCCCACTCGAGTTTACCCTCAAACCGCATCGCGATCACGCCCAGCAGCATCCACTGCACAAACGGGCCCGCCACGCTGAAGTTCGAACACGCCGCCTCCCCGCCCTTCGCCGCCCGGATCCAGTCCCGGTAGTGACCTGGCGACCGCGTCAGCGACTGCGCCGGCAGAGCATAATCCTTCATCCGCGCCTCGGGCATCAAGCGCGTCTGCTCCCCGTAACAACCCGTCGTCACCATGCCCTTATCGCCGATAAACAGGCTCCCGTTCACATCCTTGTCCCCGATCAACTCGCCCTTTGGGATCCCCTCGAACTGCGGAAACTCGCTCAGTCCGTCGTGCCAAAACACCTTCACCGGACCCATCGCTCCCCGCGCCGGAAAGTCAAACCGGATCACGGCCTGCGCGGGAAACGTATGCGGCCCCTTGCCCACCTGCTTGAGACACTCCACGCTCTCCGGCGCCCCCAACCGCAACGCCATGTTCGGTGTGCCCAGAATGTGGCACGCCATGTCGCCAATCGCGCCGCAGCCAAAATCCGGGAAGCCACGCCACGTCCGCGGCGCATACGCCGGGCTGAACGGCCGCTCCGCCGCCGGACCCAGCCACAGGTTCCAATCGAGCGTCGACGGCACCGCCCCCGGCTTCGGCTCCACCTCCGGACCCTGCGGCCAGTACTTCATCGGCCGGTTCGTCCACGCATGGACCTCCTTCACCTGTCCGATCTCCCCGCTCCAGAGGATCTCGGCGCACTGCCGCGCCCCTTCGTTTGAATACCCCTGGTTGCCCATCTGCGTCGCCACGCCGTAGCGCGCCGCCCCCTTGGTCAACTCCGCCGCCTCCCACACCGTCCGCGTCAGCGGCTTCTGACAATAAACATGCTTGCCCCGCGACATCGCCCACATCGCCGCCATCCCGTGTACATGGTCCGGCGTCGACACCGTCACGGCGTCGATGTGGTTCAACTCTTTGTCGAGCATCTGCCGAAAATCTTTGTACCGGGTCGCCTTCGGAAACTCTTTGAATCCCCGCGCCCCCCGCTCCTCGTCCGGGTCCGCCAGCGCCACAATGTTCTCGCTCCGGCAGCCCATCAGGTCCGTGTAGCCCTTGCCCCCGGCGCCGATCCCGGCAATGTTCAGTTTCTCGTTGGGCGACTTGAAGCCCAACGCCCGCAGCGACGCCACGCTGCCAAACCCTCCGAGCGGCACCGCACCTGCCAGCAGCGATCCCTGAAAAAAGTGCCGCCGCGAAACACCTTGCTTTTTCATATCTCCGTATCCTAACTGGAATTCGAGAGAAGATTGCGCTCACCTCCCCACTAGCCAAGTACTCGCCCATGGTCGCCAACTGGTTCATTGACAATCTGACACGCTGGCGACCGAACTCACGCAAGTGGGACCTGCTCCGCCTCCTCGGTACCCCGTTCCGGCGCCATCACCTCGCTGCCGAACGCCGCCTGTTCCAGCCCCCGGTCGATACCGGCAACGTCGAAGTCCTCCCGGATCCAATCCCCAGACCTCCAGCACCCAGGGCAAATGCCACAGCCTCCTCGATGCCCCCCGCCTCGCCAGCCTCTGGAGCTACGCCCATCTGGTCGGCCCCCGCCCGTTCCACTCCTTCGACCCCTTTGAAAACGACGGCTTCTCCGCCCTCACCCCGGACGACAAACTCTTCCGTAGCGACGACTTCCTCGACACCGCCCACGCCCCCGCTCTCGCCGAGTTCACCGCCGCCTTGCCCGAATTCCCCTTCCTCTCCCTCTTCCCTAGCCAGGGACTACCCATCAATCGGAACCTCTGGTAGCTATCTATGACCTCAATCTGCGCCACCCTCACCGAAGGCCCCTCCCCCCTGGCCGCCATGCTGATTAATCTGGCGCCCCCCGGTTCGCCCTCCGCCCAGCACGTCAGCCCCGAGGGTGCCTCCCTCGGATTCGTCCACTCGCCCGGCGGACGCAACTCCGGACTGTTCACCGATGCAGCTAGCGGCTGGACCTGGGTCGGCAACGCCCGCCTCGACCACCGCGCCGAACTGCTCCTCGCCCACCACCTGCACGCCTCACTCTCGGACTCCGCCCTCGCCTTCCACGTCTTCCTCCGTTATGAAATCAACTGCCTGAACCGCCTCCACGGCGACTGGCAGTTCGCCGCCTGGAACGTCCGCACCCGCCGCCTCATCGTCGCCCGCGATCCCTTCGGCAGCGCCGGACTATACTTCCATCACTCCCCCGGACGCTTCGCCTGCGCCGGTCACATCGACGCCGTCCTCGCCTGCCCCGGCGTCCCTTGCCGCGTCAACTGGGATCACCTCGGACTCGCCATCTGCTCCCTGGCCAACCAAACCACCGACACCGGCTACCATGGCATTCACCGCCTCGCCGCCGGCCACGCCCTCGAAGTCACCACCCAAGCCTGCCATTCCTTCTGCTACTGGAACGTGCAGGCATCCGTCGAACCGCGACGCGGCTCTCTCGGAGATCTCCAACACGAGTTTGAAACTTCCTTCCGGAGCGCCGTGGAATCCCGGGTGCAAAGCGCCCTGAAACCAGCCTCCACCCTCAGCGGCGGACTCAACTCCGGCGCCGTGACCGCCATCGCCGCCCGCTCGCTGGTACTCTCCGGCGCGCGCCTCCGCGCCTTCACTTCCGTTCCCGCTTTCCCGCCATCCAGCAAGTTCGATCCCTCCTGCATCTTCAACGAAGGCCCCGCCGCCGCCGCCGTCGCCCACTGGCACCCCAACCTCGACCACCATCTCATCGCCGCCGCGGACCGCTGCCCCATCGCGGCTCTCGAACGATTCGTCAACATCACCGCCTGTCCCCGCGCCAACGCCAACGCCGTCTGGCTGCTCGCCCTCATGGAAGAAGCCCAGGCCTACGGCCACCACAGCCTCCTCCACGGGCAAGGCGGCAACGCCACCCTCGCCTGGCAGGGGCCAACCTCGCTCCGCTCCCGCATCAAAGCCAGCCTGCTCAACTTTACCCGCCAAAGCTTCCGCCACCGCGGCGCCTGGCGCCGCTTTTCGCTCCTCCGCCCCTCCCTGCTCGACACCCACCACCTCGCCCCTCTCCTCTTCGATGCCGAACACACCTACCGCACCCACGGCGACTTACGCGAATTCTCCCTCCAGGCCATGAGCAACGACTCCGGCTTCATCTGGACCAGCCTCACCGCCGCCTACGACCTCTCCCCGCTCGACCCCACCGTCGATCCCCGCTTCATCCGTATCTGCCTCTCCCTTCCGCCGGCCTTCTTCAAAGACCGCCAACCGGCGCGCCGCGCCACCGAGGCGCTCCTGCCCGACATGGTCCGTTTAAGCCGGCGCCGCGGCCTCCATTCGGCCGACTTCCAGCAGCGCTTCGCGGCCAGTTTGCCCGCCGCTCTCGCCGTCCTCGACCGTTTCGCCCGGCAACCGTACATCTCCGAGGCTCTCGACCTGCCCCGGCTGCGGAAACTGGTCCAGCGGCACGCCTCCTCCTCCCCTCCCGCCAATCGCGGAGCAGTATCGGCTCAGATCTGCTGTGCCCTGGCCACCGGATTCTTTCTCGAACGGGTCGCCGCCGCCCCCAACCATCTCGCCAGCCGCTCAGCCGCCTGATGACAACCCCTAACTGCAACAAGTAGAACTACACCATGACCGCGGTAAACGACCAGCACCAACCCGCTCCCCCTTCGAACCTGACGCCCTTCCCACGGCGTTCGTCGACGGGCCGAGCCATGGGCTGATTCTTGCCGGCCCCACCCCTCCTCCGGGCAACTTGCTCCGCCAGCCGAGCCCCGGCGATCAGATCAGTCCTCAGGGATGACGGTTTCACTTCGACACCGTCAGCCGCTTTGTCGCCGCCGCCAGACCATCACAAACCTCTTTCTTTGAGAAGCAAACGGTGCAGTCCTCCGTTTCCTCTCTCAAAAACCCTCTCCGTCGAAACCGGATTCTGCGCCGGCGACTCGACTGCGGGTTTCTGCCGGCACCGCCGCAACCATCAAACCCTTTTCCAACCGGCTCATCGGCGGCCTCGGTTCTCCCCTGCAGGAACTTCTCCGCGGAGTCCGCCGCGCATGGTCGCCTCGACCGGTATCCTCTGACTCGCCCTCCGCTATGGCGGAGCCATATTCATCAACTCCCATCCCAAGAACTGCTCGGCGCGGTGTCCGGTGCGGCCGCCTACCTTACTCCTCCCGGACGAAAGCCTGCTAGTGCCCATGGCGGCCGGACTCGACGCTCTTCGCCTGGTCTTTCCAATAGCCGAATAGCTCATCGCCCCGGCCTTCCTCCTCCGCCCCACCGCCCAACAACTCGCCGTCTGCTTCTATCCTAAGAATGCATGTCTGTTTACGCCGCCCTCGGCCTCACCCCCATCATCAACGCCAAAGGCCCCTCCACCCGGGTCTCCGGCGGTCTGCTCTCCCCCGCCGTCTCCGCTGCCATGGCCGAAGCCGCCAGCCTCTGTGTCGACATGGCCGATCTCCAGGCTGCCGCCAGCGCCGTCATCGCCCGGCACACCGGTGCCGAAGCCGGCATCGTCACCTCCGGCGCCGCCGCCGGACTCCTGCTCGGCTCGGCCGCCTGCCTCGCCCGCCTCGATCCCGCCCGCATGGCCCGCCTGCCTGACTCAACTGGCATGCCCAACGAAATCATCGTCGTCCGCAGCCAGCGCAACGCCTACGACCACGCCGTCCGCGCCGCCGGCGCTCACCTCATCGAAGTCGGCCTGCCCGACCGCTACTCCGGCGCCGGCATCCGCGACGCCGAACTCTGGGAGATCGCCGCCGCCATCACCCCCGCCACCGCCGCCATCCTCTACGTCCTCACCCCCCGCTCCCAACCCCCACTCGCCGCCGTCGTCGAACTCGCCCACCAGCACGGACTCCCCGTCCTCGTCGATGCCGCCGCTCAGCTCCCCCCCGTCGCCAACCTCCGCGCCCTCCCCGCCACCGGCGCCGACCTCATCGCCTTCTCCGGCGGCAAAGCCATCAACGGCCCCCAGGGCTCCGGCATCCTCTGCGGCCGCCGCGACCTCATCATGTCCGCCGTTCTCCAAAACCTCGACCTCGATCTCGACTGGCCCTCCTGGAATCCCCCGCCCACGCTGATCGACAAACAACGCCTCCCCGGCCTCCCCACCCACGGCATCGGACGCTCAGCCAAAATCGGCAAAGAGACCATCGTCGGCCTCCTCACCGCCCTCGAACTCTTCGCCGCTGAAAGCGACGCCTCCCGCGCCGCGCGCCACCAGCAGACCCTGGACCAACTCCGCCAACTCGCCCCCGCACTCCCCTTCACCCTCCGCCCCGGCCCCGTTCCCCTGCTCCTGCTCGCCGCCGCCAACGCGCGCCAGGCGCTTGTCGAACTTCAGAACGGGCACCCCGCCATCCACCTCGACCCCGGCGCCCTCGACCAGGGCCTGCTCCGCATCAACCCCACCTGCCTGCGCCCCGAAGATCTCCCCCTTCTCGCTGCCAGACTGCAGGCGATCGTGATACCGTCTTGAGCATTATGACCCGCCGCAACGCCGCCGCCCTCCTCGCCAGCGCCGCCCTCGGCCGCGCCGCCGCTCCCCCGCTCTGGACCCTCAAATCGCCCCAGGCCACCGTCGCCTTCGACCTCCGCGGCGGCTCCCTCGTCGACTTCCGCCTCACCGGCAACAACGTCAACCCCTTCAACTGGGTCCAGAACGTCGAAGCCAAAGTCGAACCCCTCCGTGGCCACTTCGTCTGCTGCGACCGCTGGGGCGCCCCCTCGGACGCCGAAGCCGCCCGCGGCGTGCCCTACCACGGCGAAGCCCCCCGCGTGCTCTGGAAAGCCACCGGCCCCCGCTCTCTTTCGGCCCATCTGCCCCTCGCCAATTTCACCATCGAACGCGACTGCGATCTGGCCGGCGACACCCTCCACGTCCGCGAACGCGTCACCAATCGCAACCCCACCGGCCGCGTCTACAACATCGTCCAACACCCCACCATCGCCCCGCCCTTCCTCGACGAAAAAACCTTCGTCGACGCCAACGCCGGCCTCGGCTTCGCCCAAACCACCCCGGACCAGGCCCCCCTCGCCTGGCCCCGCGCCCACGCGGCCGACCTCCGCCGCCTCACGAACGATCCCCTGCCCAACGTCGTCTCCTACATCGTCGAAGGCGACACCGGCTGGGTCACCGCCGCCAGCCCCACGGCCGGCCTCGTCCTCGGCTATCTCTGGAAGACGAGCGACTACCCCTGGCTCAACATTTGGCGCGATGTCATCAACGGCCGCCCCGCCGCCCGCGGTCTCGAGTTCGGTTCCACCGGCCTCCACCAGCCCTACCCCGAACTCATCCGCCGCGGCAAGATGCTCGGCCGGCCCCTGGTCGCCTTCCTCGACGCCGGCCAGACCGTCGAACGCTCCTACTCCCTCTTTCTCCGCGCCCTGCCCGCCAAGGCAACCCGCATCACGGGCGTCTCGCGCCGCGGCGTCCGCATCGAATTCCAGTCCGCCTGAAGCCCCACGGCCCCTTGCGCCGGTGATAGCATCAGAGGCATGTTCCGCTGGTGTTCGTTCGCGCTGACGCTTAGCCTTCTCTCGCGCCCGCTGGTTGGCCAATCTGCGGAGGACGGCCCGGCGTTTTTTGAAAAAAACATCCGGCCCCTCTTCATCGCCCAGTGCCTCGGCTGCCACTCGGCCTCGAGCCAGCCCATCATGGGCGGCCTCCGCCTCGACACCCGCGAACACACCCTCCAAGGCGGCTCCCGCGGCCCCTCGGTCATACCCGGCAACCCCGCCGAAAGCCTGCTGCTCAAAGTCGTCCGTCACACCGCCGGCCCCCTCAAAATGCCGCCCGGCCCGAAGATGAAGGACGCCGACACCGCCCTGCTCGCCCAGTGGATCGCCATGGGCGCCCCCTGGGGCAACGCCGCGGTCTCGGCAGCCCCCGCTGCCGCCAAAAAATATTGGGCCTTCGTACCCCCCGCCGCCCCCCCGGTCCCCGTCACCAAAAACACCGCCTGGCCCCGCTCCCCCATCGACCGCTTCCTCCTCGCCGCCCTCGAAGCCAAGGGCCTCTCACCCGCGCCCCCGGCGGACAAACGCACCCTCCTCCGCCGCGCCACATACGACCTCACCGGCCTCCCGCCCACCCCCGAACAGGTGCAGGCCTTCCTCGCCGACCAATCCCCCGACGCCTTCGCCACGGTAGTCGACCGCCTCCTCGCCTCGCCCCGCTACGGTGAACGCTGGGCCCGCCACTGGCTCGCTGTCGCCCGCTCCGCCGACTCCAATGGCCTCGACGAAAACCTCGTCTACAAAAACGCCTTCCGCTACCGCGACTACGTCATCGCCGCCTTCAACAAAGACAAGCCCTATCACCAATTCCTCACCGAACAGCTCGCCGGCGATCTCCTGCCCCCCACCCCCGACCTCGCCACCACCTTCGAACGCTGGACCGCCACCGGCTTCCTCTCCCTCGGCGCCAAGATGCTCGCCGAAGACGACCCCATGAAGATGCAGATGGACATTGTCGACGAACAGCTCGACACCACCGCCCGCGCCTTCCTCGGCCTCACCGTCGGCTGCGCCCGCTGCCACGATCACAAGTTCGATCCCATCTCCCACGCCGATTACTACTCGCTCGCCGGCATCTTCAAATCCTCCAAAACCATGGAGAACTTCAAGGTCGTCGCCAAATGGCACGAATACGTCCTCGCCCCCAAGGAAGACCGCGACCGCCTCGCCGCCCACGAAGCCAACGTCGAAGCCAAGCGCAAAGAGATCGCCAATCTCACCAAAGACGAAAACAATCGCCTCGCCAACCTCGCCCGCCGCCAGCTCGGCGCCTACCTCCGCGCCGCCGCCCATCTCCAGCGCGACTCCCAAATCCAGATCGCCCCCCTCGAAACCGCCCCCTCGGCCATCACCCGCGCGGCCGGCTCCTTTGACCGCGGCAACATCCCCCCCACCCTCGCAAAGGGCAAAGCCAACACCCCGCCCAAATCCACCGGACCCTACTTCGCCGAATACACCATTCAGGTCCGCGCCGCCGGCCAATACCAGATCGACATCCTCGACCTCGAACGCGGCGCCGGCACCGCCGACCTCCACGTCAACGGCGTCTGGGCCAAACGCGGTCTGCCCCCGGTGCAGAACCGTGCCGCCTCGCCCGAAACCGGCGGCTGGAGCTACCTCGCCATCGTCCCCCTCAAGGCCGGCGCCAACACCATCCGCCTCGAACACGCCTCCCGCTTCCCCTACTTCTCCCAACTCCTCATCGCCCGCCACACCCTGCCCCAAACGCCGCTCACCAGCGTCCAGGTCGCCGCCCGCTACAACGTCCACCCCGGCTTCCTCGAACAGCTCGTCGAATACTTCGACCGCTCCGCCGGCGCCCCGGCCAGCGTCCTTTACGCCTGGGAAGTGCAGGGCACCGGCGCCCCGCTTTCCGCCTGGGTCTCCCCCGCCGCCAAGCTCTTCCCCACCGTCCCGGCCACCCCGGACGCCCTCGCCACCCGATACGAAACGCTCTTCCAGCAGTCGCTTGAACCCAACGTCATCGACCCCGGCCTCAAAGCCCTCCACGAGTTCCTCCACGAAAAGTTCGGCCCCTTCCGCGCCCCCGCCGACGCCCGCCGCTTCTTTGCCCCCACGCTCCAGGCCCGCCTGAAGCTCCTCGACGCCGAACTCAAAACCCTCGAAGCCGCCACCCCCGTCTTCCCCCGCGCCATGGGCGTCCGCGAAGGCGAACAGATCGACGACCTCGCCATCCACCTCCGCGGCAGCCACTGGAACCTCGGCGCCAAAGTCCCCCGCCGCTTCCTCAAAGTCCTCGCCGGCGACAACCCGCCCGCCATCGGCCCCACCGAAAGCGGCCGCCTCCAACTCGCCCAATGGCTCACCGCCCCCGACCATCCGCTCACCAGCCGCGTCATGGTCAACCGCCTCTGGCGCTGGCACTTCGGCCGCGGCATCGTCCCCTCGGTCGATAACTTCGGCCGCCTCGGCGAAAAACCCTACAATCAACCCCTCCTCGACTGGCTCGCCCTCCGCTTCCTCGAAAATGGCTGGTCCCTCAAAGCCATGCACCGCGAAATGATGCTCTCCGCCACCTACCAGATGAGCAGCGACTTCAACGCCCAAGCCGCCGAAGCCGACCCCGAAAACGTCCTCCTCTGGCGCATGCCCCGCCGTCGCCTGGAAGCCGAAGCCATCCGCGACGCCATCATCGCTACCGCCGGTGCCCTCTCGGCCGACCACCCCGGCGGCTCCATGCTCGCCTACAAAGACCGCGAATACGTCGCCAACACCGCCAAGGGCTCGAACGTCGACTACGACCGCACCATCCGCTCCATCTACGTCCCCCTCCTGCGCAGCTCGCTCTACGAGGTCTTCCAGGCCTTCGACCTCCCCGACCCCGCCTCTTCGAACGGCGACCGCGACTCCACCGTCGTCGCTCCCCAGGCCCTGTTCATGATGAACAGCTCCGTCATGCTCAAGAACTCCCGCCGCCTCGCCGAATACCTCCTCAGCCACCAGGACCTCGACGACACCGCCCGCATCCGTCTCGCCTACGAACGCGCCCTCTCCCGGCCCCCCACCCCCGGCGAGATCGACCAGGCCCAAACCTTCCTCGCCCAAATCCAGCCCGATTGGGCCAACGACCCCGTCAAAGCCTGGCAGAGCTTCGCCAAGTCCCTGCTCTCCGCCAACGAGTTTATCTACCTCAACTAAACACCCTCAACTCAACTCAATGACCCGCCGCCACCTCCTCCACTCCGCCTCCGCCGGCTTCGGCTCCCTCGCCCTGTCCGGCCTCCTCGGTATCGAACAGGCCCGCGCCGCGGCGTCGGATCCACTCGCCATCCGCGCCCCACACTTCCCCGCCCGCGCCAAACGCGTCATCTTCCTGTTCATGCACGGCGGCCCCTCGCAGGTCGACACCTTCGACTACAAGCCCCTCCTCAAGCGCGACCACGGCAAGCCCCTGCCCTTCGCCCGCCCCAAGGTCGTCTCGAGCGAAACCTTCAATCTGCTCCAATCCCCCTGGGCTTTTCAGCAGTACGGCCAGTCCGGCGCCTGGGTCAGCAGCCTGTTCCCCGAACTCAGCAAGTGTGTCGACGACATCTGCTTCGTCAAGTCCATGTACGGCTCCAACTCCCGCCACGGCGGCGCACTGCTCGAACTCCACACCGGCTCGGACACCTTCATCCGCCCCGCCATGGGCTCCTGGATCACCTACGGCCTCGGCACGGAAAACTCGAACATGCCGGGCTTCCTAACCATCTGCCCCACCCAAAGCCACGGCGGCGCCAACAACTTCGGCTCCGCCTTCCTGCCCGCCCCCTACGCCGGCACCGCCATCGGCTCGGTCGGCATCCCCGCCCGCGACGCCCGCATCCCCTTCATCTCCAACACCGAAACCCCGCGCCCCATCCAGCGCAAAGAGATCGACTACTCGCAGAAACTCAACCGCCAGCAGCTCGCCCTCACCGGCCCGGACCGCGCCCTCGAAGGCCGCATCGAATCGTTTGAACTCGCCTTCCGCATGCAGGCCGAAGCCCCGGAACTCCAGGACCTCGGCCACGAATCCGACGCCACCAAAAAACTCTACGGCCTCGACAATCCCATCACGGAGGACTTTGGCCGCCAGTGCCTCATGGCCCGCCGCTTCTCGGAAAAGGGCGTGCGTTTTGTCCAGGTCTCGCACACCTACAAGTGGGACCAGCACGAACGCCTCAAGCGCGACCACGCCCAGAACGCCGCCGAAGTCGACGTCCCCATCGCCGGCCTGCTGCGCGACTTGAAGTCCCGCGGCCTGCTCGAAGATACGCTCGTGCTCTGGGGTGGCGAGTTCGGCCGCACCCCCACCGCTCAGGGCTCCGACGGCCGCGACCACAACCCCGAAGCCTTCACCATGTGGATGGCTGGCGGCGGCGTCAAGCCCGGCCTATCCTACGGTGCCACCGACGACTACGGCTACTACTCGGTCGAGAACAAGGTCCACTTCCACGACCTCCACGCCACCATCCTCCACCTGCTCGGCCTCGATCATCTCAAGCTCACCTACCGCTACGCCGGCCGCGACTTCCGCCTCACCGACGTCCACGGCCACGTCGTGAAAGGCATTTTGGCGTAAGCCGCTGCAGGTCCTGTTCAATCCGGTCGCCGACCCGGTCGGCGCGCTTCTCGTCCTCCCACAGCAGGCGGAGCGAAAGCGCGGCGTACCGGATCAGTAATTCGTCGTTGGGAATCGTCGGGGTGGAAAGCATCATCGTTTCTCCTGATCGCTAACGCGCTAACGCCCAGGAAAATCGATCACCTTCCCTCCCGCCTCCTGCGGTTACCGGTCGCCGAATTCGAGGACGGACATTGGGAAGATCCCGCTGCTGTCGCCCCAAAGCGCGCTGTTCCCCCAAAGGACCGAACCACCCCCACGGCCTGGTTACGGCACAGCGCCGGGCTGCTCGTCGTGGTGAACAGCGAATTGGCGTCGTGCCGGACAGCCACACAGCGTCCACCGCCAGCCGCGCCGCATGTATAGGTCCTCGAGCGAGACACCGCAAACTTTCCGGCCGGGGCGGTATCCGTGTTGTTCAACGCCGCCATAACATCCGGACATCCCGCCCCGATCGTAAACATGTCGTTTGGGATCGCCTGCGTTCCGAACATGCTGTTCGCGGGGAGAGCCTTCGATGCGGACTTCATTAGTTTGGCCTTTATCGCATCTGGCGTGATGGTCGGACCGAACTTCTGGACCAGGAGAGCCGCCGCGCCCGACACCATCGGCGCCGCCACGCACGTGCCGCTCAGTTCGACATACTCAAAACACTGGGAGCATGTCGTATCGTTATCGGCGAACAGCGACGACAAGGTTCCATACTCATAGGGGCCAGGAAAAGCGGAGGGCGAGAATTTCCCAAGAGTCCACGCGGAGCTGATCCGGTTCCCTGGGTCGCGCTCGCACGAATCGACAGCCACGGCTCTGCTTTGTTTCGCCAGCCTTTTCGGGGCCGCCCACAATCTGTGCTTCTAGCGCAGCTACTGCGGACCGGAGGCTTTCTGGAATCACTTTTGCACCCAAATTATGCACAGGGGGCAAAGCTTTCCCTCCCCGCGCATCAGAAGCGGCGCATGGGCGGTCGGTGACCGATATTTGCTGAAGCGTTTCGTCCTTCGATAGTCCTCCTTTCCGCCATGTTTTGCGCTAGGCGGGCG
>JAPKZB010000096.1:106774-114650 GCA_026393985.1 Acidobacteriota bacterium | reverse complement strand
GGGTGCCGTTTTTGAGGCCGTTGAGGCGGGCGGTGGCTTTGCCGGCTTCGGTTTTGGGGCCGGTGCTCTTTTGGGCGTTCTGGCGGTTGATTTCGGCGCGGCGGGCCTTTTTCTGTTCGGGGGTGAGTTGGTCGGGCATGGAAATTCTCCTCAGGGGAAAAGAAAAACGCCCTGACGGGTGTCCGGTCAGGGCGTTGGGTTCCTTCTCTGCTTGGACTATAGCATGGGGGGACCAAATTTCCGGGGGTGGGGAGGGGGCGGAAAATGGGGTTAAGTGATTTGTAATGATGGGGATACGATTTATTTTCTTACCTTGTGAAGCGGTTTGGCCGGGAGGGCGGATTTTGCGGGGCGGGATGGTAAGACATTGAAAATAGGAGGGTTATTCCGTCGACAGATTGTTTTTGACCGGTACGCGGAGAGTTCTGAGCTCCTCGGGGAGTTGCGTGGGATGGGCCTTGGCGGCAATGGCCTGCCAGAGTTTGTAGACTCGGCTGGTGTTGCCGGCGGGGATGTCGCCGCCCGGGACTATGGCGTCGAGCGACTCCGCGCGGCGGCAGGCTGTGGCTACGGAGGCGAGGGGGAAGGCGGAGGGGTCCAGCTTGGTTTTGTTGTATTGGCCCAGCGCGTTGTGCAGGGCTTTTTCTGCGGCTCTGGCGTTTGGCAATGCGGCAACGGCCGTTTCTGCGAGGTGGTGCAGGAGAAGCCACAGTTCGAAGCAGGGCTTACTCAGCGCAACCTGGATGCCAGCTTGCTGGGCTTGCTGCAACGCCTCGCGAAAGCCAGCGAGATGGTTCCCACTGGTACAGTGGTCGGTGTCGAGTAATAGCCAGCGTTCGTCGTGTGGTTCGAACTCATACTCTCGCAAGCGATCGAGTACGTATTTGGCGACCGAGGTTCCGTCGACGGTGGGCACTACCTGCACCTGAATGCGGGCCAGTTTGAAGAAGCCAAAGTATTGATGCGGGGCGTAGGTGTCATCGCAAGCGATGAGAAAAAGCCGATCGTCCCGGAGGCTTTTGTTCTCGCGCCTAATCGGGCGGGCTTTGCGCTGAGTCAGGCTCATGCGACAAAGTCTTTTTCCGGTTCCGGAAACAAGCGCTCGACGTTTCCCAGGAACGGAACGGCTCCAAAACGACCCTGCAGATAGTGTTTCCGGAGTGGCTGGTCTTGCCGTACCGGGAAGTCCGTGAGGGAGTAGAGTTGGGTCATCGCCTGCTGATTTTTCTCGGCAAACCAAACCTCATCCCGCCGCAGGAGATCCTGATCGAGGAGGCTGGATTCATGGGTGGTGATGATCACCTGGCTGGCGCCCTTGGCGCCCGCTTCGAGAAACGACGTCAGAAATCTTGCCGCCAGCAAGGGATGAAGACTGCGCTCGATTTCATCGATGAAAAAGGTGGCTGAGGCACTGCGCAGGTGGTGGAGCGCCGGGACCAAATGCAGAAGGCGTCGCGTCCCATCAGACTCTTCATTCAATGGAAGCGAGATGAGTTGCCCCTCTTCCTGCCGATGCACGGCTTCGATGCGGGTTCGGTAGAAGCGGTCGCCTTCTTTCCGCAGTTCATGACCGTCGGCGAGGTCGAGACGAAGAGGTCTTCCTTTTTCCAAAGTTTCTTTCGGCAGATCGTGGCGATCCGGGAACAATCCCTGCCATTCTTTTGGATTGACCTCGGTCTGCACCACTTGCAGGCGGTCCACTCCGGTGGAAGAGCTCCGCAGAAAATCACCCGCGAAGTCGAGAAGATCTTTGTCCTCGGCAAATCGTTTTCCCATCGGGCCATACACGTCGTCGGGGCCGATGAGGCATAGTTTGTTCCCAAACCAATCCAGGATGCCACTGAGTTCGGGGCCGATATCCGCGGGCTTGAGGTTGGCGTGGATGGTGGCCAGGAAGGACTGATTGGCCGGGCCGCCGACCGTCGCCAGGGCATTGAGTTTCGTGCTGGGCTGTTCGAGTCCCGTGACTTCGATGGTGACATCTCCGTTCAAATCGGTGACGCGCTCGTACAGGATTCGTTCGGCTGAGCCGACGACTTGAACGAGCCACTCTTCGAGGATGTGACGCTCATCGACCTTGCAGCCAAAACGATAAAGGCGACCGTTGTGAAGGAACTGCAGGTCGAGGGTAGAGGGCTCCGTTGCGGTGTTGCTAAAGCGGAACGCCTGGCGACCGGTTCCGGTGCTGCTGTTGGGCGGCCGGATGGCGATTTGCCGCAGGTAGCGCAACGCTTTGAAGAGATTGGACTTTCCTGCTCCATTGGCGCCATAGAGAACCGAAGTACGGAGAACTTTCTGGTCCGAGTCAGGGATGGGGACGAGATGGCCGGGGTGCGTGTGCGGGAGTTTATCGTTGGCAACGAGGGAAAAGGTTTGTTCGTCGCCGAAGGAGCGAAAATTGGATACGGAGAAGGAGACGATCATTAATTTTGGTCCGGTGATCTGTTGCGGTAACCCCTCTTGGAGCCCGGTTTCAACGACAGGTTTTCGCCGACATTCCCTATTGGTGTGATGTTATCACGCCAGTTGGGGATGTCGGCCCAGAGAGGGGCGTCAGGATGTTGCGCCACGGCGGGGTGGCTTTGGGGTGCGGCGGCGCGGGGGAGAGCCAGATTCCGGTGGTGAGAATCTTGTCATTTCGATCGGCTACGGGAGTGATTCATTTCAGCCTCGATTTTTTCGATGGTGGGGAGGCGTTGCTTCCGTTCTGCCTCTGCCTCTGCCGGTAGCTTCTCCAGGTGGCGGAGCGCTGCGATGCCCATCAGCGTTGCCGTATGGCGAAGAGAGTACTCGACACAGCTCTTTCTTGCTCTTGAAGAGGATGGGTCCGAGGGTGGGGTGTTTGCTGGGGATCTTCAGCAGGTCTTTGACAGCGGCGAGATAGAAGTTCCTTTTGACGGGGTATTCCGGGTTGCATGGCCCGGTCTTCAGGTGATGGAAAGAAAGATCCCACCGGTAGACGTCGCCGGCGATCTCGAGCGGGTACTTGCCCGATGGCGGCCTGAGCGTTGCGGTAGCACGCGAGCGACTAACGTGCTGTTGGCGATGCAAGCTCCGCTTTCCCGCGACAGAGATTTGAACTGGCTGGTTACCATGGCGGACTTTGACCGCATGGTGGATTTCGTGCAGGGAAGAATCCAAGTTGTGCCGGGCACGGCGGCGTTTGCCAACTCGGACGGGAACGGGGATGAGCCGGGGAGCACGGATTGTTTGGATTCCGGATTGACAGCGTCGTATGGCGACACAAACGTCGACGGGAGGTGCAGCGCGGCTGACCTGGATCGTCTGGTGGCGCTGATTCCGGGTAGCCCGCTTTCGTTGGGAGCACAGCAGTATGTGAATTTCAAGGTGAACCGGGATGGGCCGGTAAACCGGGAGGATTGGAATCGTAACGTGGATTGCCCGTTAAGAGGAGGGCCGGGCACGATTGACGGAGACGGGGGACAGGGATCGATGATTCCGAACCGGGCAGGTGACCAATTCGCAGCAGCGATTTCCGTTTCCGGTGAATTTGATAGGGTAGCAGGCGGGGCGAGTTCCTCGCCCACTTTCGGGCTAGACCCGCCGCAGAGGAGGAGCACCGTCGATGGCCGCCGTCGCCAGCCTGAAAGAGATTGCCGGACTGATCGGTTTTCACATGAAGGAGACCGTGAACTACCTGGACACGGAGACCGGGGAGGCGGTGACCATTGCGCGGGAGGTGCTGTGCGCCGTCGAGGACGGGGAGGACGAGGAGGAGGAAGAAGATGTTCCCGGATGGCAGGATGAGGAGTGGGAGACGGCGCGGGAGATCCTGGGCACGAATCGCTACGTGCGGCTGCCGGACTCCGCGGAGATTCCGGAGTGGCGGTGGATGAGCGACTTTGCCGGGACGATGGCGAAACCGGGGCAGCGGGAGGAGTTGTGGCGGGCGCTGAGCGGGCCGAAGGCGCACCGGCGGTTCCGGTCCGCCGTGCGGGACCTGGGGGTGGAGCGGGCGTGGCTTGCCCATCGGGACGCGGAGCTGCTGCGCTTTGCGGCCGAGTGGCTGAGCGCGCTCGGCATCGGGTGGAGAGAGTAAGGTCTAAAACGTCAGTTTGAGCGCGCCCTGCCAGGAGCGGGGCGGGTCCTGGCCGGTGATGGTGCCGAAGGCGCCGGAGGTGACGGTGGTGTTGGGGTTGGCGAGGTTGGCGTAGTTGGCGACGTTGAAGGTTTCGGCGCGGAACTGGAGACGCCAGCGTTCGGTGATGAGGAAGTTCTTGATGAGACCGAAGTCGATGCGGGCCTGGATGGGGCCGCGGATACCGTTAAAGCGCAGGGGGAACTGGCGGAGATTGGAGGCCAGTTGGAGGGCGTTGTTGCGCTCAAAGCCGGCGTTGAGATTGAACCACTGATCGACGCTGCGCTGGCCACGGGGCAGGGTGACGTTTTTGAGGTCGCCGTTGAAGATGACGTTGCCGAAGCCGAGCGGGGCGCCGGACTGGTACTGCATGGCGCCGTTCAACTGCCAGCCGCCGGCGATGCCGTTGAGCACCGGGTGCCAGGAGGCGCCCCAGTGGCGGCCCTTGCCGAAGGGGAGTTCCCAGATGCCGGAGGCGGTGAGGCGCTGGGTGCGGTCGAGGTCGGAGATGACTTCGTAGGGGCGGATGTCCTGGGCGTTCATCATTTCGGTGGCCTGCATGTTTTTGGACCAGGTGTAGGAGAGCTGGGTGGTGAAGCCCTGGCTCATGCGCTTTTCAACGCGCATCTGCAGGGAGTGATACCAGGCGTAGCCGATGGGCTCATAAATACTGACGGCGCCGAACTGGGGAAAGGGAACGAGCAGCGAAGCGCGGCTGATGTTGGCGCCGAAGATGGGGTTGGTGCCGCGGAGGGGGTTGGGGAAGTTCTGGGCGAGGAAGTTGATGGTGTTTTGGTCGCGGACGGGGCTCTTGGACAGGTACTGGGCGGGGAGGAAGTTGATGTTGCGAAGGACGTTTAAGCGGGTGGAGCGATTGCCGACGTAGGAGGCTTCGAGGAGGAAGCCGGCGAGGAGGGTGCGCTGGAAGCCGAGGCTCCAGCGCTGGGCGTAGGGGTTCTTGCGGCGCTGGGGGAAGGCGTTGATCCCCTGGCCGAGGTTGGTGAGGAGACCGCCGGCGGCGCCGAGGGGCTGGGTGAGGCCGCTGGGGAAGGGATTGGAGAGGGTGGCGATATAGGTAAGGCCGTTATCGAGGGAGGCCTGGATGGGGGTGTTGAGGCTGAAGCCGGCGGGTTCGGTGTTGGTGTAGAGCGTGCCGAGGGGGGCGGTGTAGAGGCCGTAGCCGGCGCGGAGGACGGTTTTGGGGTCGAACTGCCAGGCGAGGCCGAAGCGGGGCATTAGGTTACCCTTGGCGGTTTCCCAATAGCCGCGGGGGTTGCCGCCGGCGTTGACGAAGGTGAGGCCGCCGAGGACGCGGAACTGGGCGGCGGGGAGTTCGGGGATGGGGGCGGCGGCGTACTGGGCGCGGGCGAGGGCTTCGATGGGGTGGGGGGTGGTCGCGTCGAAGTTGCGGACGGCGCGGTTGTAGCGTTCGGTGGTGGCGGATTCGACTTCGTAGCGGAGGCCGAGGTTGAGGGTGAGTTTACGGGAGAGCTTGTAGTCGTCCTGGAGGTAGAAGCCGTAGATGGAGTTGCGTTCGGCGTAGGAGGCGTTGACGCCCATATTGCCGGCGGGGATGCCGAGGAGGAAGCTGGCGATTTCGCCGCCGACCTGGGGCGGGGCGGCGGTGTCGAGGGGGCCGCGGGTGAAGTTGGAGTTGAAAGAGAGGTCGGGGGAGGCGCTGTTGGGGAAGCGATTGCGGTTTTCGCGGAGGTTGCGCCAGTCGAAGCCGAAGCGGAGGGTATGCTTGGCCCGGTTCCAGGTGAGGGTGGAGTTGAGGTTGTGAATGAGGGAGGCGGTGGTGCCGTCGCCGGACTCCCAGTTGGAGACGCCGGACCAGGGGGCGACGTTGGTGCGGGGGAAGGTGGCGACAGACTTATCGATGGAGTTGACGAGGCTGGGGGCGAAGCCGAGGCTGGCGAGGTCGAAGCCGCGGGAGACGCGGCGTTCGGGGAACTCCTGCTGGGTGAGGCCGTAGCGGACGTTGAGGAGGAGGTTGGGGTTGAGGACGTAGACGTCGTCGAAGGCGGCGCCGCGGTTGACGCGATTGAGGATGATGCCGGTGATGTTATCGGGGCCGAAGAAGCGGTTTTTGTCTTCCTGCCAGTAGTCGCGGTGGAGGCGGAAGAAGATGCGGTGGTTTTCCGAGAAGGCGTGGTCGATGCGGCCGATGTTGGTCCAGTACGTTTCGAGGGCCTTGCCGGAGAGGAAGAAGTTGTTGCGGAAGTCGGAGGTGCCGGGCTGGTTGGGGGCGGGCCAGGCTTTGAGCATGTTCTGGGCGACGGGGTCGAGGCGGGAGGGGGGAATGATGTTGCCGGGGAAGGGCTGGCGCTGGAAGCGGCCGCCGGCGACGGCGGCGGTGGAGCGGGGGTCGTAGACCTGGTTGTTGGCGTTGAGACGGAGGAGGGGGGAGAGGTCACCGCGGCGCATTTCGGCGGTGGGGACGGTGGAGATCTGGCTGCCGACGTTGGGGTCGCCGAAGAGGTTGGCTTCAAAGGCGTAGAACCAGAAGGTGCGATTTTTGCCGGAATAGAGCTTGGGTAGGGAGAGAGGGGCGCCGGCGGAGGCGCCGAAGCGGTTGTCCTGGTAGAGGGCGAGTTTCTGGCCGGCGCGGTTCTGGAAGATGGTGGGGGCGTCGAGTTTGGAGTGGCGGAGCCAGTGGTGGAACTCGCCGTGGATCACGTTGGTACCGGACTTGGTGGTGACGTTGACGTTGGAGCCGAGGGAGAAGCCGGCGGAGGCGTCGAAGGCGGAGGTTTGGACTTTGAACTCGGCGATGGCGGTTTGGGGCGGGGAGAAGGCGACGCGGGGGGCCGTGCCGTCGGAGTAGACGTTGACGACGCCGTCGATGGTGAAGTCGTTGTTGTTGTTGCCGGTGCCGTTGGTGCCGAACTGGCTGGGGGCGGCGTTGAAGGGGGCTTTGCGGAGGCGGAGGTTGGTGCCGTTGACGGTGCCGGGGGCGAGGTGGACGAGGTCCATGGCGTTGCCGGCGAACAGGGGGAGTTCTTCGATGCGGCGCTGGTCGATGACCTGGCCGAGGGTGACGTCGGCGGTGTTGAGGAGCGGAGTTTCGGCTTTGACTTCGATGGATTCCGAGACCTGGCCGAGTCTGAGTTCGAGGTCGAGGGCGACGATTTCGGTGGCGCGGACCTGTACGGCGGGGCGGAGGAGTTTGGAGAAGCCGGCGGCTTCGGCTTCGACGCGGTAGGAGCCGGGGTTGAGGTAGGGGGCGCGGTAGTCGCCGGCTTCGGTGGAGGAGGTGGAGGCGGTGAGTCCGGTGGCTTCGTTGATGACTTTGATGGCGGCTTTGGGGACGGGGGCGCCGGAGGAGTCGGTGACGCGTCCGAGGATGGTGCCGCGGGGGTCCTGGGCGAGGGTGGTGAGGGCGAGGGCGGGGAGAAGGAGGAGCGTTTTCAACAAGATTTTGTGAGTATAGCCGAATTTGCCGTTTGGATCTGACGGCGCGCGGACATCATCTATTTGTCGATCGAATTTATAGACTTCTATTGACCCAACGCCAAAAACATACTATTCTCGATCTATGAACTCGACTATTCATCGGGACAGATGCTTCCGCTCTTCGTACGTTGCCCTCTGCTGTTGTTGTTAGCTCCTCGGCTGGTACTTTCCGTTCCCCCTTTGACCCCAACTTTCAAGAAACGCGCACAACGGACTCGCTTCGTCCTGTGCGCTTCCAAGAAACGCGCACAACGGACTCGCTTCGTCCTGTGCGCTTCCAAGAAACGCGCACAACGGACTCGCTTCGTCCTGTGCGCTTCC
>JAPKZB010000096.1:0-106720 GCA_026393985.1 Acidobacteriota bacterium | reverse complement strand
CCAAGAAACGCGCACAACGGACTCGCTTCGTCCTGTGCGCTTCCAAGAAACGCGCACAACGGACTCGCTTCGTCCTGTGCGCTTCCAAGGAGCTAACTTCTTATGCATCAGGTATTTTTCTTTCTTTTGGCCGTTCCGGCGCTGGCGCAGATTGATTCCGGGGCCGTTTCCGGCGTGGTGCGGGATCAGTCCGGCGCGGCGATTCCGGCGGTTTCGGTGACGGTGACGAACACGGCCACGAACATCGAGGTCCGAGTGTTGACGAACGGCGCCGGTTTTTACTCCGCGCCCGCGCTGCGGCCGGGTGTTTACCGGGTGGCAGCGGGGAAAGCCGGTTTTGCTCCGGCGGCGCGCGAGCGGGTGGAACTCCGGGTGCAGGATCGGTTGGAGATCAACTTTGACCTGGCGGTGGCGGGTACGGTGACGGAGTTGACGGTTTCGACGGAGGCGCCGCGTTTGGAGTCGGAGTCGTCATCGCTGGGGAACGTGGTGGGGAGCCGGACGATTCTTGATTTGCCGCTCAATGGCCGGAACTTCAGCCGGCTGGCGACGCTGGGGGCCGGGACGCTGCCGGCGCCGAAGTCGGCCGAGCGGGACTCGTTTGTGGCCAACGGGGCGCGACCAGTGCAGAACAGTTATCTGCTGGATGGGATTGAGAACAAGAACCGGATTGTGGGCTTTGACAACGGGACGGCGCAGACGATTCAGCCGGTGCTGGACGCCATACAGGAGTTCAAGGTGCAGACGAGCACGTATTCGGCGGAGTTTGGTCAGTCGGCGGGCGGGGTGGTGAACGTATCGCTGCGGGCGGGGGCGAACGATCTGCACGGGAGCCTGTTTCATTTTCACCGGAACTCAGCGATTTCGGCGACGCCCTATTTTCAGCCGGTGCGCGGGCAGAAGCCGCAGTTTTTACAGAACCAGTTTGGGGCGACGCTGGGGGGACCGGTGGTGAAGAACCGGACGTTTTACTTTGGGAGCTGGCAGAGTTCGCGGGAGTTGAGCGCGGCGCCGCAGATTGGCACGGTGCCGACGGCGGAGCTGCGGGCGGGGGATTTGGGGAGCCGGGCCGTTTTCGATCCGGACAGCACGCGGGCGAATCCGGGGGGGAGCGGATTTGTGCGCGATCCGTTTCCCGGCAACCGGATACCGGCGACGCGATGGGATGGAGTGGCGGCGAAGGCGGCACCGCTGTATCCGGCGCCGAATCTGCCGGGCGTGGTGCGGAACCACTTTTACAACCCGAAGCAGAGGGTGTTTGGGGAGCAGGGGAATCTGCGGATGGACCACCAGGTGAATGACCGGAACTCGGTATTTGGGCGGGTATCGATCAGCGATGGGCGCAACACCCTGCCGACGCTGCTGCCGCCGCCGGCGAGCACGCCGGTTTTGGCGACGCCCACGGCGCAATCGGTGGCGGGCAGCTATACGCGGATTCTGACGACGGCGGCGGTGAACGAGTTGCGGATTGGGTTTATGCGGACGCGGCTGCAGCAGTCGACGCCGGGGGAGCGGTTGTTTGAATCGTTTGGCATCCGGGGGGTGTTTGCAGACCCGAGCGTGAAGGGGCTGCCGACGTTTGGGATTACGGGACTGTCGACGCTGGGGACGACGGGTCCGGGGAATCTGCCGATCGGCGCGACGGGGTCGGGGAATCTGCCGATTGATAAGTGGGGTCGGGTGCTGCAGTTTACGGACACGCTGAACTGGGTAGCGGGCAAGCACACGCTGAAGTTCGGGGTGGATGTGCAGGAGGCGCGGCTGTTTGGTTATGTGACGTTGCAGGCGCGGCCGGCGATCAACTTTTCGGGCGTGTACTCGCAGAGCCCGCAGGCGCGGGGCAACACGGGTTCGCCGTATGCGGATTTCCTGCTGGGATATGCGGCGAATACGACGATTTCGAACCGGCCGCGGAATGAGAGCCGGCAGCGGATTTTCCAGGGTTTTGTGCAGGATGACTGGAAGCTGGCGGGGAGGCTGACGGTGAACCTGGGGGTTCGTTATGAGTTGGCGCTGCCGTG
The DNA here is from genome assembly GCA_026393985.1 of Acidobacteriota bacterium. Taxonomy (GTDB): domain Bacteria; phylum Acidobacteriota; class Terriglobia; order Bryobacterales; family Bryobacteraceae. Next base: position 104,699 of record JAPKZB010000096.1, on the reverse strand, counting down.
GGTGGAGGTGAACGACCGGCAGTCGGCGTTGATTCTGGAGCAGGGTCCGTTGTTTGGGAAGTTGCTGCAGATTCAGGATCTGGCGCACACGGGTTACAACCGCTCGTTTATGAACACCGACTGGAACAACGTGGCGCCGCGGGTTGGTTTGGCTTATAAGGCGACGGGCCGGACGGTGGTGCGGTCGGCGTTCGGGGTTTTCTACGGGCGGGACGAGAACCTGGGCATTTCGCGGCGCATTACCAACAATCCGCCGTTCTTCGTGCGGACGCAGATCGTGGGTGATCAGGTGGCGCCGAACTTTATCATGGCGCGGGGTTATCCGGCGGGAATTCTCGAGCCGGCGCGGATGGTGAACCCCGAGGTGAATGCGGTGCCGAAGGATTCGCCGCTGCCGTATATTCTGCAATGGAATTTCAACGTGCAGCAGGAGTTACCGGGGCGACTGGTGCTGCAGGTGGGCTATACGGGTTCGGGGGGGCGGAAGCTATACTACACGGCGAACGTGAATCAGCCGCTGCCGGGGCCGGGCAACGTGGATGCCCGGCGGCCGATTCCGGGTTTCAGCGGTATTTTCCACTGGGCGCCGGTGTTTAAGTCGAGTTATCACGCCTTCACGACGCAGGTGGACCGGCGCTTCGCCAACGGATTCAGCCTGCTGGCTTCCTATACGTACGGGCACTCGATTGATGATGGGCCGGCCAATAGCGAGACGAACGATCCGGCGCCGCAGGATGTGCGGAACTTCCGGGCGAACCGGGGTAATTCGAGCTTTGATATCCGGCATCGTTTTGTGACGAGTTATAGCTATGAGCTGCCGTTTGCGCGGGGGAACCGGTGGCTTTCCGGCTGGCAGGTTACGGGGATTACCAGTTGGCAGACGGGGTTGCCGTTTACGCCGGTGTTGAGTTTTGACCCGACGAACACGGGGACGACGGCGCGGCCGGACCGGTTGGCGGACGGGAATTTGCGGGCGAACGAGCAGTCGATTGACCGTTGGTTTGACACGAACGCTTTTGCCGCGCCGGCGTCGTTTACGTGGGGTAACGCGGGCCGGAACTTTTTGCGGGGGCCGCGGCAGTTGAACTTTGATGCTGGCGTGTCGCGGGCATTCCGGTGGACGGAGAAGGTGACGTTTTCGGTGCGGGCGGAGGGTTTCAACCTGTTGAACACGCCGCAGTTCGGGCTGCCGAACGCGACGATCGGGGTGGCGCAGGCGGGGGTGATTACGACGGTGCAGAACCCGGAGCGGCAGTTGCAGTTGGCGCTGCGGGTGGCGTTTTAGGGAGTGAGCCGGAGATGGTCCGGGATCAACGGACCGGGGGCTTGGCGCGCTCCCCCGGCGAAGGAACCGGGGAAGCTGATGTATCGTTTCGGCAGCTTCCGTTGGGCGGATCAGAAGTAGAGTTTCAGGCCTAACTGTACGATGCGGGGCATTTGGGCGGTGGCCGTGATGGTGCCGAAGGCGGTGCTCGACGGGGTGGTGTTGGGGGCCGAGAACTGGGTTTTGTTGAAGGCGTTGATGAACTCGCAGCGGAATTCGAGCCAGGTTTTCTCGGTGAAGTAGGCGTTCTTGATGACGGAGAGGTCCCAGTTGTCGAGCGCCGGGGCGCGGAAGAAGCCGAAGCGGGAGGAGAGGGAGCGGAGGTTCGAGCCAAGCTGGCGGGAGGGGTTGCGCTCGATGCCGGCATCGACGTTGAACCAGCGGTAGATGGTGCGCTCGCCGGCCGGGAGGGTGAGGTTGCGAAGGTCGCCGGTGACGATGGCGTTGCCGAAGCCGAGGGCCTGGCCGGACTGGTATTGGTAGATGCCCTGCACCTGCCAGCCGCCGAGGAGGGCGTTGGCGGCTTTGGGCATGTTGGCGAAAAACTGGCGCTGGCGGCCGAAGGGGAGTTCGTAGATGCCGCTCGCGACGAGGCGATGGGTGCGGTCCTGGTCGCTGATGACGCGTTCGGGGTTTTCGTCGACTTCGTTGAGGTAGCTGGTGGCTTCGATGAACTTGGACCAGGTGTAGGCGCCCATGAAGGTGAAGCCGGCGGAGAAGCGCTTTTCGAGACGGGACTGGAGGGAGTGGTAGGTGGAGCGGCCGTCGTTGTTGACGGCGGAGACGCCGGTGAACTGGGGGAAAGGGCGGAGGAGCTGGCCGCGGCTGGTGTTGGCGGCGCCGAGTCCGGTGCCGGGGAGATTGGGGAAGAAGGGGTTGGGGACCTGGCGGTTGAGGGCGTCGATGGTGGCCTGGTCGCGGACGGGGGAGGTGCTGAGGTAGCGGGCGGGGATGGCGTTCATCTGGCGGTTGATGCGGAGGTCGGCGGAGTCGGCGCCGACGTAGGCGAGTTCGAGGGCGAGGTCTTTGCGGAGTTCGCGCTGGAGGCTGAACTGCCAGCGGTGGGCGTAGGGGGTGCGGAGGCGTTCGTTGAAGTAGCTGACGCCCTGGCCGGCGAAGGTGAGGAGGCCCTGGGCCTGGCCGTTGGGGCGCTGGATGCCGGCGGGGTAGGGGTTGGCGGTATTGGCGGCGAAGGTGAGGCCGTTGTCGACGCTGGTGACGAGTTGGGTGCGGCGGGAGAAGCCGGACTGGTTGACGGTTTGGCGGTCGAGGTCGAAGAAGCGGCCGAAGCCGCCGCGGAGGGCGGTTTTGCGGTTGAGCTGGTAGGCGAAGCCGATGCGGGGGGAGAAGTTATTGCGGTCGGGGGTCCAGAGGCCGCGGGGCTGGCCGTCGGCGCCGGCGAAGGTGAGGCCGCCGCGGACGCGGAAGTCGGCGGGGGCGAGGTCGGAGAGGGGGCTGCGGGCGTAGGCGGCGCGGGCGGCGGCATCGAGAGGGCTGGCGGCGTCGGCGGCGAAACCGCGGACGGTGCGGTTGAAGCGTTCGGTGGTGGCGAGGCCGAGTTCGTAGCGGACGCCGAGGGTGAGGGTGAACCGGGGGGAGATTTTCCAGTCGTCCTGGAAGTAGAGGCCGTGGACGAGGGCCTGCTGGGCGTAGTTGTCGTTGAAGTCGATGTAGCCGCCGGTGGGGAGACCGAGCAGGTAGGCGGCGAGGGACTGGCCCATGGGGGCGGCGGGGGAGGAGTCGAGGGGGCCGCGGGTCCAGTCGGTGTTGTAGGTGAAGTTGCCGGAGGCGAGGCCGAGGTCGGTGCGGAAGTCGCGGTAGGAGCGGCCTTCGTAGCCGTATTTGAGGGAGTGGTTGCGGACAATTTGCGTGACGTTGGCGGCGAGGGAGTGGATGTCGCGGGAGGCGCGGAAGGTGCCGCTGGGGCTGAGGGGGGAGTAGCCGGCGATGGCGATATTGGGGATGGCCATGGCTTTGGCGTCGATGGAGTTGACCTGGGTGACGAAGTTCGGGGAGAAGCCGAGGGAGGCGAGGTCGGCGCCGAGGCTGCGGGGGTCCTGGTTGTCGAAGTACTTGGTGTAGCTGTAGCGGGTATTGAGGAGGAGGGAGGGTTTGAAGATATAGACGTGGTCGGCGCCGAAGCCCATGTTGTTGCGGAAGTAGAGATTCCCGTAGGCTTCGTTGCGGTAGCGATTTTCGCCGATGGTGCGGCGGCGGTTGGCATCGCCGCGGACGAAGAAGCGGTTTTTGTCGCTGATGACGTGGTCGATGCGGCCGACGTGGCTCCAGAAGTCGTCGATGTCGGGGACGAGGATGGTGTAGTTGTTGGAGCCGTCGGCGGTGCCGGGGAGGTTGGGTTCGGGGAAGTATTTGAGGAGGTTGACGCCGACGGCGGAGAGGCGGCTGGGGGGGATGATATTGCCGGGCAGGGGCTGGCGGCTGAAGCGGCCGTTGGGGGCGGAGGCGATGGTAAAGGGGTCGTAGATCTGGTACTGCGGCCCGACGTTGAGGAGGGCGGCGAAGTTGCCGGAGCGCATGGCGGGGGTGGGTACGGAGGTGGTGATGGTTTCGCGGGGGAAGGTGTCTTTGATCTGTTCGTGGCCGAACATCCAGAAGGAGCGGTTGCGGCCGTTGTAGAGCTTGGGGAGAACGAGAGGGCCGCTGGCGCTGCCGCCGTAGCGATTCTGGCGGACGATGGCGCGGGGCTGGCGGGAGAGGTTGTTGAAGTAGCTGTTGGCGTTGAGGACGGGGTTTTGGAAGAACTCGTAGAGCTGGCCGTGGAGGTTGTTGGTGCCGGCTTTGAGGGAGACGTTGATGACGGCGCCGGAGGCGAAGCCGTTGGCGGCGTCGAAGGTGGCGGTTTGGATTTTGAACTCTTCGACGACGCCGGCGGGGGGGATGTAGGCGACGTTGCCGCCGCCGCCGGTGGTATTGGGTGCGCCGTCGAGGGTGAATTCGTGGGTGCCGGAGCGGTTGCCGGAGATGGCGACGGCGGAGGGGGAGGCGTTGTCGAAGGGGCGGGACCAGCCGCCGGTGGAGAGGTTCATGACGCCGGGGCTGAGGCTGGTGAGCATGATGGGGTTGCCGTCTTTGAGGGGGAGGTCGAGGACGCGGCGCTGGTCGATGACGGTGCCGAGGGAGGCGGAGGCGGCGTCGACGAGGGGGGCGTCGGCGGAGACGGAGACGGTTTCGGCGAGGCTGCCGACTTCGAGGGAGACGTTGAGGGTGATGCGGTCGTTGACCTGGACGCCGACGCCGCGCTGGACCCATTTTTTGAAGCCCTGGGCTTCGACGGTAACTTCGTAAGTGCCGGGGGCGAGGAAGGGCAGGAGGAAGTCGCCGGAGTTACTGGTGGTGACGGCGGTATTGACGTTAGTGGCGCTGTTGGTGGCGCGGACGGAGATGGAGGCGACGGTGGCGCCGGAGGGATCGATGACGCGGCCCTGGATTTGTCCGCGGGAGTCCTGGGCGGGGAGGGAGGCGGGGAGGAGGAGGAGGAGCAACAGAGTAAGTAAGGAGCGCCGCATGGTGGGGCATTGCATCACAGGCGTGTTGGCGAGTCAAGCTGGGGGGGCGGGGCTGTAGTATGATCGGGCCAGATTCATGAACAGACGGGACTTTTTTAAAAAGACAGGCGCGGGCGCCCTGGCGTTGACGGGGTGGAGCGGGCAGGCACAGGGACCGGGGCCGGTGCGGACGGGCATGCTGGGGACGCAGCATAGTCACTTTGGCGGAAAGCTGGCCGCGCTGCGGAACAATCCGGACTTTGCCGTGGTGGGGATTGCCGAGCCGGACGCGGCGGCGCGGGGGAAACTGCAGCAGGACGCGGGGCTGCGGGGGATGCGGTGGATGAGCCAGGAGGAGATGCTGGCGGACGCTTCGCTGCAGTTGATTGTGGTGGAGTGCGCGGCGTGGGAGGCGGTGCCGTGGGGGAAGAAGGTAATTGTGGCGGGCAAGCATCTGCATTTGGAGAAGCCGCCGGGCAACGGGTGGGCGCCGTTCCGGGAGCTGGTTGAAGAGGCGCGGCGGAAGAAGCTGCTGCTGCAGACGGGCTATTTGTGGCGGTGGCATAAGGGCGTGATGGCGGGCATTGAAGCGGCGCAGAAGGGCTGGCTGGGGGAGGTGTTCATGGTGCGGGGGAGCATGGACGCCGATCGCGACCAGGGGCAGCGGGACGTGGAGGCCAAGTACAAGGGCGGAGGGTTGTTTGAACTCGGCGGGCACGTGCTGGACCGGATGGTGGAGCTGCTGGGGCGGCCAAAGGCGGTGCAGAGCGTGCTGCGGCACCATACGAGCAGCCCGGACAAGCTGGCGGATAACAACGTGGCGGTGCTGGAGTTTGAGAAGGCGTTGGGGGTACTGACGCAGTCGGCGAAGATGGCGGGGGCGAGCGACCACCGTTCGTTCGAGATTCTGGGGACGGAGGGGAGCGTGATTCTGCATCCGGAGGCGAATCCGCCGCGGATGCGGGTGTTCATGAAGCAGGCGCGGGGGCCGTACCGGGAGGGTTGGCAGGATGTGGCGATTCCGCCGCAGCCGCGGTTTGTGCCGGATTTTCAGGAGTTGGGGGCGGCGATCCGCGGCGGTAAGGCGCTGAAGCACTCCTATGACCATGAGTTGTTACTGCACGAGACGCTGTTGCGGGCCTCGGGGGAGTTAAAGGGATGACGACGAAGAACATTTCGCGCCGGACGGCGCTGGCAAGTTTGGTGGCGGCCGGGGCGGTGCGCGGATCGCAGGCGAATTCGGCGGTGGCGGTGGGGGTGATCGGGACGGGGAACCGGGGGACGTTTGTGGGGTCGATGATGGCCAAGCATACGCCGGCGCGGATTACGGCGGTGTGCGACCTGTTTCCCGAAAAGATGGAGCAGGCGCGAAAGGCGATGGGCGCCGAGCAGGCGCAGATGTACAAAGACTTCCGGCAGATGCTCGAGTCGAAAGACGTGGACGCGGTGTTGATTGCGACGCCGGTGTTTCTGCACGCCGAGCATTTTGAGGCGGCGGTGAAGTCGGGCAAGCACATCTACATTGAGAAGCCGGCGGCGGCGGACGTGGCGGGCTGCAAGCGGATTATGCGGGCGGCGGATGCGGCGGACCGCAAGGTGAACATCACGTTCGGGTTTCAGCGGAGGTACGCGCAGACGTATCAGAAGGCCAAGAGCCTGGCCGATTCCGGGGCGGTGGGGGAGATTCATCTGGGGTTTGCGCGGTTTATCAAGAGCGACGGCGACCCGGCGGGGGAGGCGCGGCGGCCGGCGCCGCGGACCGACCTTGAGAAGGTGCAGCGGTGGGGCGAGTGGAAGGACCTGTCGGGCGATTTGATTGTCGAGAACAATGTGCACTCGATTGACGTGCTGAACTGGTTTTTGGGCGGGCGGCCGTTGAGCGCGATTGGGAGCGGGGGGAGCAAGACGCGGCGGCAGGGGGATATGCGGGACCACAACTTTGTGGCGTTCGACTATGGGAAAGGGGTGGAGGGTCAGTTGTCGGGGATGACGCTGGCGCCGCCGGGATACCGGGATGTGGTGGAGCAGTTTTTCGGGGCCAAGGGCGTGATCGAGACTTCGGAGAACCACTGGCGGCATTTCCGGGGGCGGGGGCAGGAGACGGTGGAGCAGTCGCCGCGGAACATCACGATTGATTCGGTGGCGGCGTTTGTGGAGCGGATCCGGACGGGCAAGCCGGAGAACACGGGGGTGCGGGGAGCGGAGAGTTCGCTGACGGCGATTCTGGGGCGGATGGCGATGGACGCGCGGCGCGTGGTGACGTGGGAGGAGATGATGAAGTCTGCTTAGTCGCGGCGGCGGGCGAGGGCTTTGACGTCGGCGAGGGTGCGCATGGCGTCGCGCAGGGGGATGTACTCCATGCCGACGAAGCCCTGGTAGGCGGAGTCGCGGATGGCGCGGAAGACGTTGCCGAAGTGGATTTCGCCGGTGCCGGGTTCGTTGCGGCCGGGGACGTCGGCGATGTGGAGGTGGCCGATGGCGGGGAGGTTTTCGCGGAAGGTGGCGATGAGGTTTCCTTCCATGATCTGGACGTGATAGAGGTCGTAGAGGATTTTGACAAAGGGGCTGCCGACTTTGCGGATGATCTCGAAGGCTTCGGGGGTACGGTCGAGATAGTAGCGGGAGTGGTTGTCGCCTTTGGGGTTGAGGGGTTCGATTTTGGCGAGGGTGTTGATGACCTCGACGACGATGGTGAGGCCGGCGGGGGCGACGAGATCGTGGGCGCGCTTGAGGCCTTCGACGATGCTGTCGTGCTGTTCGGGGCGGGAGCGGCCGGGGACGCGGAAGCCGGAGAGGACGACGATCTGGGTGGCTTCAAAGCGCTGGGCGGCTTCGATAGAGGCGCGGAGTTCGGCGAGGAAGCCGGGGCGTTCGGCGGGGTCGCAGAGGCCCATGCCGACAGGGTTGACGCCTTTGTTGCCGACGAGGCTCACGCAGGTGAGGCCGAGGCGGTTTTTGAGCGGGGTGATTTCGGCGGGGTTGGAGGCGCGCCAATCGCCGAACTCGAAGCCCTGGTAGCCGGCGTCGGCGACCCGGGCGATCTGGCGGGCGAGGGGGAGGCCGGGGAAGAGGGGCTCGACGCGGACCGAGAGCTTGAGTTCCGGAGCAGGCATGGCTCCGATTATCTTCCGCCGGGAGGCTGCTATACAATAACGCCGTGATCCATTTATCGCATGGTTTTCTGCTGACGCTCGCCGCCGGGGTGGGTTTGCTGCCGGCGCAGAGTATTCGCGTGGTGAAGTTTTCCGAGAGTGATCCGTTCCGGATGGGCGAGGTGACGTCGCGGCGGATTATTCATCCCGGCCTGGGGGCGAAGAATACGACGTTGAACCTTTCGGTTTCGAAGCCGGGGTCGGAGTTTGCGCAGCACGTGCATGATTACTCGGACGATACGATTCTGGTGCTGGAGGGCGAGGTGAACCTGCGGCAGGGCGATGCGCGGCATCTGTTCCGGGCCGGGGAGTGCGCATTTGTGCCGACGGGGCAGATTCACGGGACGATTACGGCGGGGACGGGGGAGGCGGTGATGATCAGCTTTCAGAACCCGCCGGATTTGATTTTGTACACGGGGGCGCGGGATTCGAAGCGGCCGGGGGCGGCGGCGCCGAAGGGCGTGATTACGCCGGGGGCGGTGAAGTACGTGCCGTTCCGGGCGCGGAAGGCGGGGGCGTTTACGGGCCCGGAGCAGGGTTCGAACCGGGCGGCGGGGATCCGGCGGCAGTTGCAGCCGGGGACGAAGTTTCGGACGCAGGTGGCGGCGGGGGGCGAGGAGCTGCTGTTTGTGTGGAAGGGGGCGGTGCGGGTGACGGACCAGGCGGGGAAGGTATATGAGGCCGGGGAGCGGGACACGGTGTTTATTCAAGGGGCGGCGGACTTGCGGGTGGAGGCGACGGCGCCGAGCGAGTTGATTCAGGTGAAGGCGCCGGGAACGAAGGCGCCGTGAGACGGCGGGAGTTTGCCTTGGCCGCGGCGGCGGGCGGGGTGATGGCCGGGGCGGAGCCGGCGCGGATTCGGGCGGCGATGATCGGCACGGGCCATGGCCATGCGCATAGCAAAGTGCTGGCGCTGCGGAGCATGCGGGAGTACGAGTTTCTGGGCGTTTGCCGGCCGGAGGCGGGGGACCCGGCGGTGGGGCCGGCGTTTGGGGAGGTGCCGCGGCTGCGGGTGGAGGAGGTGCTGGGGGACGCGGGGATCGGGATGGTGGCGATTGAGTTTGCCGACCCGGATACGAATCTTGAGTACGCGCACCGGGCGGTGGCGGCGGGGAAGTTTGTCCATCTGGATAAGCCGCCGGGGGCGAACTGGGAGAGTTTCCGGCGGCTGCTGGGGGAGGCGGGCAAGCGGGGGCTGGTGGTGCAGATGGGTTACCAGTGGCGCTACCATCCGGCGATGATGGCGGCGATGGAGGCGGCCAAGCAGGGGTGGCTGGGGCGGGTGTACCGGTTTCGGGCGTCCATCGACAAGCCGATTGGAGCGGCCGAGCGGAAGCATCTGGCGAAGTACCGGGGCGGGATGATGTTTTCAGAGGGCTGCCATCTGATTGACCGGGCGACGTGGCTGCTGGGGGAGCCGAAGCAGGTGACCGGGGTGCTGGCGCGGCACGGCAGCGACGGACTGGCGGATAACTGCGTGGCGATTCTCGAGTACGCGGGGGCGCTGGCGGAGATTTCGATGGCGGGGTATCTGCCGCAGGGGAATCAGCAGCGGTACCTGGAGATTCGCGGGACGAACGGGTGGGCGAGGGTGCAGCCGTATACGGGCTCGTCGCTGACGGTGGAGTTGCAGGAGGCGGCGGGGCCGTACGCGGCGGGCCGGCAGACGCTTTCCCCGCCCTACCCGCCGGGGTTGGGCTACACGCCGGACTTTGCCGAGTTGGCGGCCGTGATGGGCCAGCGCGGGCAGCCGGTTTACAGCGCCGCCCATGATTTGATGACGCACCGCGTGCTGCTGCAGGCGTGCGATATGCTCACTCTTTAAAAGGAACGATGCTTATGAATCCGCTCGACAGAAGAACGCTGATCCAGACCGCGGCGCTGGTGCCGCTGCAGGCGGTGCGCGGGACGGCGCAGAACAGCAAGATCCGCGTGGGATTGATCGGGGCCGGTAACCGGGGGGCGTACACCGGGACGATGATGCATAAGCAGCCGGCGGCGCAGATTACGGCGATCTGCGATGTGAACGAGGAGCAGATGGCGAAGGCCAAGGAGCGGATTGGCGCCGCGGGGGCCAAGAGCTACCGGAACTATCAGGAGCTGCTGGCATCGCCGGACGTGGACGCGGTGATGATTGCGACGCCGGTGTATCTGCATCCGGAGCATTTCGAGGCGGCCGTGAAGGCCGGCAAGCACGTCTACATGGAGAAGCCGGCGGGGTTGGACGTGGCCGGGTGTAAGCGGGTGATGCAGATTGCCGACCGGGCGGACCGGAAGCTGAATATTGCTTTCGGCTTTCAGCAGCGCTACGGCGGGGTGTATGTGAAGGCCAAGCAGATGCTGGATTCCGGCGCGATCGGGAAGGTGCGCGAGGTGCACGGGGAGTTTTTGAAATTTGCGCTGAGCGGGAGTGAGCCGCCGGTGGCGCCGCCGCGGAATGAGAAAGAGAAGCTGGAGCAGTGGAAGCTGTGGCGGTCGACGTTTGGCGAGGTGATTGTGGAGACGTATGTGCATAACATCGACGCGATCAACTGGTTTGTGGGGGCGCGGCCGCTGAAAGCGCTCGGGACGGGGGGAAGAACGGTGGAGAAGCGGGGGGACCTGCTCGACCATTTGAGCGTAACCTACGACTACCCGGACCGGGTGCAGATGACGTTCATCGGGTCGCAGATGACGCCGAAGTTTTTCCGTTCGAACCGGGAGCGGTACATCGGGGAGAAGGGGTTTATTGAGACGGCGCGGGAGTATTGGACTTACAGCACGGGCGGGGCGCCGGTGACGGAGCGGTCGGGGCAGGATATTACCAACGACGCGATTGCGGAGTTTGTGCGGCGGGTGAGCGAGGGTAAGCCGGAGAACACGGGGGTGCGGGCGGCGGAGAGCACGCTGACGGCGATTCTGGGGCAGATGGCGATTGATAAGAAGCGCGAGGTGAGCTGGGAGGAGATGATGCGGTCGGCCTGAGGGGGCCGTATGATATGATCCGGCCATGATTGGCCGATTGCTTCTCCTTTCTGTCTCGCTTAGTTCCGCGGTGCTGGCGCAAAACGTCACCGCTTCGATTACCGGTACCGTCAAGGACGCCACGGGGGCCGTGGTACCGAACGCCACGGTGCGGGCGACCAACACGGGCACCCAGACGCAGTTTGACGGGGTTTCCGATGGTACGGGCACTTACCTGCTGCGGAACCTGCCGGTGGGCGTGTACACGGTCCGCATTGAATCGAAGGGATTTCAGGGATGGGAGTCGCGGGATGTGCGGCTGCAGGTGAACGAGATTGCGCGTATTGACGCGAGTCTGAACGTGGGCGCGACGACGGAGACGGTGACGGTATCGAGCAACGTGATCAACGTGGATACGACTTCAGCGACGCTCAAGACGGTGGTGGACCAGCGGCGCATTGAGCAGCTGCCGCTGAACGGGCGGAACGCGACGCAGCTGATGCGGCTGGTGGCGGGGGTGGTGGCGGACCCGCGGGCCGATGTGACGTCGGGGACGACCTATCCGGGAACAACGCCGGTATCGGTGAACGGCGGGCGGGCGAACGCGACCAACTACGTGCTCGACGGGGCGCAGAACAACGACCCGTATTCGAACGCGCCGAATCCGTTTCCGAATCCGGATGCGCTGCAGGAGTTCAGCGTGCAGACGAATAACTTCAGCGCGGAGTTTGGCCGGCAGTCGGGCGGGCTGGTGAACGCGGTAACCAAGTCGGGGACGAACGAGTTACACGGCAGTTTGTTTGAGTTTGTGCGGAACCAGGCGTTTAACGCGACGGGCTTTTTTGGACCGGCCGATCCGGCGACGGGGCGGCGGCGGCAGGATGGATTGAAGCGCAATCAGTTCGGGGGGACGATTGGCGGGCCGGTGGTGTTGCCGAAGATTTATAACGGCAAGGACAAGACGTTCTTTTTTGCTTCCTACCAGGCGACGCTGCTGCGGGTGATTCCGGCCGAGGTGCAGCGCATTGTGCCGACGACGCTGCAGCGGGCCGGCAACTTTTCGCAACTGACGCGGGCGCTGCGCGATCCGCTGGCGAATGCTCCGTTTCCGGGCAACGTGATTCCGGCCAACCGGATCAACCCGGTGAGCCGGACGCTGGTGGATACGGCGCTGCCGGATGGCGGGGCTTCGGGGCGTATTTCGACGATTGTGGCTTCGCCGAACAATGACCATCAGCTGATGCTGCGGGGCGATCATCAGTTTTCGCAGAGTAACCGGATGTCGGGGCGGTATTACAAGAGCTGGTCGGAGTCGGCGGCGTTTCTGAATCCGCGGAATGTGCTCGAACAGACGAGTGGCGGGCAGTGGTACAACGAGTCGATTGTGCTGACCAATACGCACACGTTTACGCCGACGTTGGTGAACCAGGCGCTGTTCAGCGTGAACAGCACGGACGGCAAGTTTGTGCCGCCGCAGCCGGACAAGAGCCTGGCGAGTTTGGGGCTGCGTTACTACAACGACCCGATCATCAAGTGGGATATCGACATTGCCGGTTACTTCCGGATCAACACGGGCGATACGAACTCGTTTCCGCGGCGGGAGTTCCAGTATCTGGACACGGTGCGCTGGACCAAGGGCAAGCATAGCCTCACTTTTGGCGGCGAGTACGGACGGGGGCGGAACGACATCATCAACAACTTCCGGGCCAACGGGCAGTGGTCGTTCAACGGGGCGGCGCCGTTTACGACCGATTCGCTCGCGGATTTCATGATCGGCTCGTTCAACAGCCTGACGCAAGGGATTGGCGAGTACAAGGAGACGCGGTTCCAGCGTTTAGGGTTGTTCGTGCAGGATTCGTGGAAGGTTTCGCGCCGGTTGACGGTGGACGTGGGAGCGCGTTGGGAGCCGTTCTTCCCGTTTACGGATACGCTCGACAAGGTGGCGGTGTGGCGGCCGTCGGAGCGTTCGCGGCGGTATGTGAATGCGCCGGCGGGGGTGATCTACGCGGGCGACCCGAACGTGCCGAAGGGGACGACGCCGACGGCGTGGGGGAACCTGGGGCCGCGCATGGGTTTTGCGTGGGACGTGTTCGGGGACGGCAAGACGGCGGTGCGCGGCGCCTACGGCATTTTCTTTGATTCGTTCAACAGTATTGCGACGAATTCGCAGGCCAACCAGGCGCCGTTTGGCACGGTGGTGACGGTGTTCGGGTCGAACAGCAACAGCTTCACGGACCCGTGGGCGGGGACGACCAACCCCTTCCCTGCCCCGAAGAATCCGCCGTCGACGGCGGTGTTTCCGCAGTTCACGACGCAGTTCTTGAACGCGGCGGATTTCCGGAACCCGTATATTCAATCTTGGAACCTGACGGTGGAGCGGGAGATTTGGGGTGGCTTCGTTTCGCGGGCGGCGTATGCGGCGTCGAAGGGGACGCGACTGATGACGCTGCGGGAGTTGAACGCGGCGGTTTATACGCCGGGGGCGACGACGGCGACGACGAACCAGCGGCGGCCGTACGGCCCGGCGATGGGTTCGTCGACGATTGTGGAGGCGGTGGGCAACTCGACCTATCATTCTTTCCAATGGACCGTGGAGCGGCGGTTCCGGGATGGTTTCACCATTTTGGCGAACTATCAGTTTTCCAAGTCGATCGACGATACGTCGGCGAACAAGGGCACGGGGCAGGTGCGGACGAATCCGAACAACCAGGCTTTTGACAAGGCGCTTTCGGACTTCAACCGGCCGCAGGTGTTTAATTTCTCAGGCTTGTGGGAGGTTCCGATCAAGTTCAAGAACCGGGCGGCGAACTTTGCGATTGGCGGGTGGAACCTGAACGCGATTGTGAATCTGTCGTCGGGGCAGCCGATTACGGTGACGAGCGGGGTGGACAATGCGCGGACGGGGACGGGCGGGCAGCGGGTGGACTACAACGGCGATCCATTTTTCAGCGGGGGGCGGAGCCGGAATGAGATGGTGACGGAGTATCTGCGCCGGTCGGTGTTTACGCCGAACGCGTTGGGGACTTTTGGGACGATTGGCCGGAACACGTACTACGGGCCGGGTCTGGCGAACGTGGACTTCGGCCTGGCGAAGGATTTCCGTGCGAACGAGCGGCTGGTGACGACGTTCCGGTTTGAGACGTTCAACGCGTTGAACCGCGTGAACTTCGGCAACCCGACGACGGCGCAGAACAATGGGAACTTCATGCGGATTACGAGCACGAGTTCGCCGCGGATTCTGCAGCTGGCGCTGCGTCTGGTGTTTTGAGGCGGCCGGAGATGGCTGACTCTTCGTTAGTGCATTTGGCTTCGCAACCGCCGGCGCCGGCGCGGCGGTTGCTGCGGGGCTTCGCCTTTGACCCGACGCTGGCGACGAAGCTCGAGACGGCGCTGGTTTCCGAGATTCTCTACAAGGTGCCTTGGGAGGCGAATCTGGAGGCGGGGCCGCGGGGTGAGTACTTCGAGGTGGTCGACTATGACCCGGCGAGCCAATGCTTTTATGCGCCGGTGGACCTGAACGCGCCCCATGTGCTGGCGCAGAACGGGCTGCGGCCGTCAGAAGGCAATCCGCAGTTTCATCAGCAGATGGTCTACGCCGTGGCGATGACGACGATCGACCGCTTTGAGCGGGCGCTGGGGCGGAAGGCGTTCTGGACAGACCGGTTGGTGACGGCGGCGGGCAAGCGGGCAGAGAGCGAGTTTGTCCAGCGGCTGCGGATCTACCCGCACGCGCTGCGGATGGCGAACGCGTACTATAGCCGGGCGAAGGGTTCGGTGCTGTTCGGGTACTTCCCGGCGACGGAGGACCTTTCGAGCGGGCAGTTCCCCGGGGGCATGGTGTTTACGTGCCTGTCGCACGACGTGATCGCGCACGAGACGACGCACGCGCTGCTCGACGGATTCCACGAGCACTTTTTAGAGGCGACCAATCCGGATGTGCTGGCGTTTCACGAGGCGTTTGCCGACATGGTGGCGCTGTTTCAACACTTCACGTTTCCGGAGGTGCTGCGGCACCAGATTGCGCGGACGCGGGGCGACCTGCGGAGCGAGAATCTGCTGGCGCAACTGGCGGCGCAGGTGGGTCTGGCGCGGGGGACGCACGGGGCGCTGCGCGACGCCATTGGCCGCTTTGACGCGGAGACGGGCCGCTGGGTGCGGCATACGCCGGACCCGACGGAGCTCGACCGGACGACGCAGGTACACGCGCGGGGGGCGATTCTGGTGGCGGCGGTGTTCGATGCGTTCTTGTCGATCTATCAGGACCGGTCGCGGGACCTGCTGCGATTGGCGAGCAACGGCACGGGGGTGCTGGCGCAGGGGGATCTGCATCCGGATCTGGTGAACCGGCTGGCGCAGGAGGCGGCCAAGGCGGCGGGGCATGTATTGAACATGTGCATCCGGGCGCTGGACTACTGTCCACCGGTGGATTTGACGTTTGGCGAGTATCTGCGGGCGCTGATCACGGCGGACATGGACCTGATGCAGGAGGACGAGCATCACTACCGGGTGGCTTTTATTGAGGCATTCCGGCGGCGGGGGATCTATCCGCGGGATGTGCGGACGCTTTCTGAAGACAGCTTACGGTGGGCGCGGCCGGGCGAGGCGCAGGACGGTGCGCCGGGCGAGACGGAGCAGATGCTGGCGATGTTCATTGAGAGTATCGGGCTGCGGGAGCAGGTGGACGGTCTGCGGTATCTGACCACGCGGGTGGAGATCTGGCGGAAGACGCGGGAGATCCGGGCGGCGCTGCATACCGCGATTCAGGGGCAGGTGGCGAAGGCGGAGCTGCTGCAGCGGTTGACCGGGCTGGCGCTGGCGGAGTTTCAAGCGCCGCCGAACGTGCGGGTGCGGCGGGACGGGCATCCGGTGTTCACGGTGCAGGCGGTGCGGGAGGCGCGGCGATTGGGGGAGGACGGGCGGATGCTGAACCAGCTGTTCATCACGCTGCTGCAGAAGGAGCAGGTGGAGCATGAGGGGAATGAGCACGTCATCCGGTCGGGGAGCACGCTGGTGCTGGATCTGGACACGCTGCGGGTTTCGTACGTGATCGGCAAGGGCCTGAACGACCAGAAGCGTATTCTGCGGACGATTGCCTATCAGGAGGGCGAGAACGGGACGCGCTCGCTGGCGGCGACTTATCTGGCGGACAGGGGCGAGCCGTTTGCGGCTCTGCACCACACGGGGGCATAGGAGAAGCATGGCGACGGCGAAGAAGACGGCGGCCAAGAAGGCGGTGGATGGTTTTCCAGCAGCACCGCTGGCGGCGCCGGGGAGCCCGGCGAACTACCGGGTGCGGGTGCGGATGTACCGGCACGGATTGGGGGACTGTTTTCTGCTGACGTTTCCGCGCAAGGGGAAGGCGGCGCCGCTGCAGATGCTGCTTGACTGCGGGGCGCTGGCGCGGGACGGGGCGTTCATGACGGGGCTGGTGGAGCATATACACAAAACGGTGGCGCCGAAAGGAGGGAAGGGGCGGCTGGACGTGGTGGCGGCGACACATGAGCACAAGGATCATCTGTCGGGGTTTAACCAAGCCAGAGAGGTGTTTAACACCAAGTTTGATTTTGGGGCGGTGTGGCTGGGGTGGACCGAGAACCTGACGAAGCCGGAGATTGAGAAGATCAAGTCGGCGAGGCGGAAGGCGGCCGAGACGCTGCGGGCGGCGCTGGCGATGCCGGGCGTGGGGCCGGAGCTGGCCGGGGTGAGCGACCTGCTGCAGTTCAGCGGCGAGGAGGATACGACCGGAAGCAGAACGGTGGCCGAGGCGCTGGAGTATCTGAAGCTGCGCGGGAGCGAGACGGGGGATTTGCGGTATCTGGAGCCGGGGCAGGAGCCGATTGCGCTGGACGGGGTGGACGGGGTGCGGGTGTATGTCTTGGGGCCGCCGAAAGATCCGATTCTGCTGAAGGGCAGTGAGGTGACCGGGAAGATGAAGCGGGAGGACGTGATCTACCACCTGGGGGCGACGGGGGCGGTGGGGATGGACGCGCTGGCGGCGGCGGCCGGGGTGGAGGCCAATGGGGACGAGGAGCGGTTTTCCCCGTTTGCGGCCGAGCACCGGATTACGCGGCAGAGTCCGTACTTTGCCAACGTGGAGCAGTTTTTGAGCCAGACTTACGACGACCCGGGGCAGGGTTGGCGGCAGATTGAGACGGACTGGATGCAGGCGTTCGGGCAGTTGGCGCTAGACCTGGACAGCGATACGAACAATACGAGTCTGGTGCTGGCGTTTGAGTTTGTGAAGACCGGGGAGGTGCTGCTGTTTGTGGGAGACGCGCAGGTGGGCAACTGGCAGTCCTGGGCGGATGTGCAGTTTGCGGTGCCGGGGCGGGCGAAGCCGCTGCCGGCGCATGATCTGCTGAACCGGACGGTGTTCTACAAGGTGGGCCACCATGGGAGCCACAACGCGACGCTGAAGGCGGGGGGACTCGAGTTGATGAATCAGCCGGGGCTGGTGGCGTTTATTCCGCTGGACCGGGCGACGGCGCAGGCGCAGCGCTGGGACATGCCGGCCGGGCCGCTGTTTGACGCGCTCGTGAAGAAGACGGGGGAGCGGGTGGTGCTATCGGACGCCGGGGAGACGCCGGGGGAGGAGGCGAAGGCGGCGGGGGTGCGGGCGACGGCGGCCTACGTGGATTATTTTCTCGTGTAACGCGGCGTTCACGGACGGGCGGTAGACTTGAAGGCATGGTCAATCGTCGGCTGTTTCTGGCCCAATCGGGCACGCTGATTTCGTCGCTGTACTCGCTGCGGACGCCTTTGTTGGGGGCGCCGAAGTTTGGGAAAGACCCGTTTACGCTGGGGGTGGCGTCGGGAGATCCGACGGCTTCCGGCGTGGTGTTGTGGACGCGTCTGGCGCCGGAGCCGTTGGCCGAAAGTGGGACGGGCGGCATGGAGAATGCGGCCGTCGAGGTGGAGTGGCGGATTGCGGAGGATGAACGGCTGTCGAAGGGTGTGAAGCGGGGCCGGGCGATTGCGACGCCAAACCTGGGCCATTCGGTGCACGTCGAAGTGGAAGGGCTGCGGCCGGACCGTTGGTATTGGTATCAGTTCAAGGCCGGGAACTATACGAGCCCGGTGGGGCGGACGCGGACGATGCCGGCGGCGGGCGCCAAGGCGGCCCGGCTGCAATATACGTTTGCCTCCTGCCAGCACTGGGAGGCGGGGCTGTGGACGGCATATGAGCACATGGCCAAGGAGGAGCTGGACCTGGTGATCCATCTGGGCGACTACATCTACGAGGGGCCGGCGCGGAGCAACGGGGTGCGGAAGCATCAGGGGCCGGAGATTACGACGCTGAGCCATTACCGGAACCGGCACGCGTTGTACAAGAGCGACCCGGCGCTGCAGAAGGTACACCAGATGTTCCCGTGGGTGGTGACGTGGGACGACCACGAGGTGGACAACAACTACGCCGGGGACGTGGCCGAAGATAAGCAGACGCGGGCGGAGTTGCTCGAGCGGCGGGCGAACGCCTACCAGGCCTACTACGAGAACATGCCGCTGCGGGCGGCGGCACTGCCGAAGGGTTCGGCGATGTTGCTTTACCGGACGGTGGATTTCGGTGATCTGGCGCGGTTCGCGGTGCTCGATACGCGGCAGTACCGGACGGACCAGCCTTGCGGGGACGGGAACAAAGGGGGATGCCGGGAGGCGTTTGATCCGCAGGCGACGATTCTGGGGGCGGCGCAGCGGGAGTGGCTGTTCGGGACGCTGGGGGCGTCGCGGGCGCGGTGGAACGTGGTGGCGCAGCAGGTGCTGATGGCGAAGATCGATACGAAGGCGGGGGCGGAGGAGGCGTACTCGATGGACCAGTGGAGCGGGTACGAGGCGGACCGGAAGAAGGTGCTCGATTTCTTTGCGCAGCGGAAGCCGTCGAACCCGATTGTGATTACGGGCGATATTCATTCCAACTGGGTGGCGGATTTGAAGATGGACTGGAAGGACGAGCGGTCGGCGACGGTAGGGACGGAGTTTGTGGGGACGTCGATCAGCAGCGGCGGAGACGGGGCGGAGGAGCGGCCGACGACGCAGGCGCAGTACCGGGAGAACCCGCATTTGAAGTGGTTTAACGGGCAGCGGGGGTATGTGAAGTGTACGGTGACGCCGGCGGAGTACCGGGCGGATTACCGGGTGGTGCCGTATGTATTGAAGCCGGGGGCGCCGATTGCGACGCGGACGAGTTGGACGGTGGAGAGCGGGCGGATGGGGGTGAAGAAGAGCTAGGGGGAGGCCGCGGCCCGTTACCCTCCACCTTACGATACGTAAAGTGGCTTTGAATCGCGATTAAGGTTCGCTTTGCCCGACGACTTTGAACAGGTTCGAGCAAGGAGACGCGATGCGGGCTACGATCGGCCGTGGACTTGAGGAAGTGCGTTTGCCGAAGCGCCTGCGGCTGCCTTCTCCCCGCAGGTCCTGAACGCTCCCGGGAAGCGTGTCATGGGCTGCGCAGTCCTTATCTCCGTGGAGGAGCAGCTGACGAGGCAGGGTGCGCGGCATCGGGTTCCCGGATTGATACCTGGCAGGGCGAGCCGCTCCGTTTTTGCGCAGGGGCGATGAACTCCGTTTCTTCTTCGGAGCAACCATTCGGAGCAACCATGGGGACTGACGCTCGCGGAGAGGGATGGCGATGTATATCCGGTGCCCGCCGAAAGGAGGCGGCGCGTACCGCTCGCACTGGCTTGCTCGGTAGCCGGACGCTTCGAGTTAACGAGAGCGGAGACGCGCGCCATGGTGTAGGAAGCCCGCGGAGGCGGGGAGTGGAGCGATTTGCGGGCGGCCGTGGCCGGCAGGTGACGATGGGGTAACCTGCCGGGGTCAGCGGGGCGGGAGGCGGGGAAGCCCGGCGAGGATACTCGGCCGGGATACGCGGGCGAGAGGGGGGCTGGTCAGAAGCGGAAGCGGAGAGCGGCCTGCATCGTACGGGGTCCACCGATGGTGGAGGCGATGACGCCGGCCGAGCCGGGTCCGGCGGCGGCGAGGGTGGAGGCCGGGTTGGTGAAGGTCGGCTGGTTGAAGGCGTTGTAGGTTTCCCAGCGGAACTCCAATTGATAGGACTCGGCGATTTTCAAGGTTTTGCCGAGCATGAAATCGTACTGTACCTGCTGGGGTCCGCGCAGGGTGTTGCGGCCGACATTGCCCCAGGCGTCGAGGGAGTTGGTGAAGACCGCTGGATCGAAGAAGAGGCTGAGGCGGTCCTGGACGCGGCCAGTAAGGCGCGCGTCGGCACTGATCTTGCCGGGCAGGAAGGCGGGGCGGACGCGGGCGGGTTGGGCCCAACGGGCGTTGGTGGTGGCGTTGCCGAGGACCGTGAAGGGGCTGCCGGACTGGAGCGTCATCAGACCGCTGAGCGACCAGCCGCCGAGGAGTGTCTTGAAGCGGGCGGGCGTGGGGAAGTCGATGACGTAGACGCCGGTGAAGCGATGGGTGCGGTCGAAGTCGGACGGTCCGCGGTTGTTGGCGAGGTTGAAGCCGTCGTGCTCGATAACGCCGCCGTCGGAGGAGACGTTGTCGAGGGACTTGGCCCAGGTGTAAGAGAAGTTGCCGGTGACCCACTTGCCGAGGCGGCGTTTGAAGTTGGCCTGAAGGCTGTGGTACGTGGCCTGGCCCCAGTTGGAGCGTTGGCGAAAGCCGCCGGCGCGGTTGAGGCCGAGGAACTCGGGCTTGACGAAGAAGTCCGGGGCGATAAGGGCGCCGGTGGTGGTGAAGATGTCGGTGAAGCCGTTGACGGGGGTGACCCGAGGGTCGACGGGCTGGGCGAGGTTGAGGCGGGCCATGAGGCCGACGCCGCGGGAGCCGACGTAGCGAACGTCGAGCAGGCTACCGGCCATGGGTTCGTATTGGATGTTCATGGTCCACTGTTGGACGTAGGGGGTACGGAGCAGGGGGTCGACGAAGGTGTTGTTTTTGGCGCTGAAGGGGCTGGTGGCGGGGAAGGGGGAGCCGTCGAACTTGCGCCAGGAGGCGGCGCCGGTGGTGGGGTTGCGGAGGATGGTGACGTTGAAGGGGATTTGGAAGGGGTTGACGTTGAGCTTGGGGTAGGGGTCGGCCATGTCGACGGGTGCGGGGACGTTTTGATAGATAAAGAACGGGGCGGAGAGTTGGAGGTCGGTCTTGATGGCGCCGGAGGTGCGTTCGTAGAACATGCCGTAGCCGGAGCGGAGGACGAGCTTGGGGGTTAACTGCCAAGCCATGCCGATGCGGGGGGCGATGTTGTTCCAGTCGGGCTTGATGGTGGAGGCCCAGGGGGCTTTGAAGACATTGTCGAGGTTGGCCGGGGTGCCTGGTTCGACGAGGATCCCGAGTTTGAGGGGGTTGAAGTTGGGCTGAAAGAAGGCGGACTTGGGATCGACGTAGAAGCCAGGCTTGGCGAGGCCGAGGGCGGCGGCGGTGGAGGCGGTGTAGTAGTTTCCGATGCGGCCCTGGGTGTCTTCCGGATTACCGTAATAGTCATAGCGGACGCCGAGGTTGAGGGTGAGGCCGGGGCGGATGCGCCAGTCGTCCTGGAGGAACATGCTGAAGTCTTTCATTTTGAAGTGGCGGCGGGTGTCGCCCTGGTCGAGGTCGGAGCCGCCACCGGAGGCGCCGTGGCCGGTGAAGAAGAGGGCCCAGTTGTCGTAGTCGAGGTCGCCGTTGGTGCGGGCCATGTACTCGCCGGCGATGGTGGGCCGGCGGAATTCGCCACCGAATTGGATGGTGTGGCGGGCGCGGGTATAGCTGACGGTTTCCGAGACGTTGATGACACGCTGGCGGTCGAAGAAGTCCCATGCGTTGCCGATGCCGGAGGTAGAGCGCTGGGTATTGATGTCGATGGTGGGCATGAGGGCGGCGAGGCCGCCGATGGAGGCTTCGAGAGGATTGAAGATACCGAGCGAGGAGTTGGTAATATCGCGATTTTTCGAGATGCGGGTGTTGAATAGTTCAAAGAAGCCGCCGCGGAGTTCTGAGACCCATTGGGCGCCGAAGGTTTTGGTGTGTTGGAGGCCGGCGGTGTAGGAGGGGGTGAGGCCGAAGGTGGGCGAAGGCGAGGAGTTGGCCCAGCCGAAGGCCTCTTCGACGTAGGAGGTGGAGCGGATGTAGTTGAGGCGGAGGCGGTTGGCGGTGGAGAAGTTATGGTCGATGGAGCCGGAGCCTGCCCAGGAGTTAAAGAACGTGGGAAAGGACTGCTGGAGCAGGCCTTCGTTGCCGAAGCTGGCGTTGCCGGAGAGCATCGGCATGGCGGAGCTGTAGCTGGGCAGGAGGAACTTGCCATTGCGCTTCTGATTGGCGATGTTGACGGCGACGGGGTTGATGTCCTGGGCGGTGAGGGTGCGGAAGCGGACATTGCCAGGGGTGGTACTGGCAAAGAACTTGGATTCGAGGCCAGGAATCTGGTCGGCGGGGAAGGCGCGGAGGGCCGTGAGGAAGTTGTTCGCGAAGGCGGAGTTGCCGGCGGCCCCGGACTGGAGCCATTGGTTGGTTACCGCGGCGAGGGATTCGCGGGTGCGGACCTCGCCGAGGCCGACGGGGACGCCGGTAGCAGCGATGGCCCGCTGGGCGAAGCCGCTGAGGAAGTCAGTGCGCTGAACGGAGGCAAAGAAGAAGGTCTTATCGCGGATAATCCGACCGCCCAGGGTGGCGCCGGTTTCGTTGCGGCGGAACTTGGGGCGGGGGGTGCCGGCGCGATTGAGGAAGAATTCGTTGGCATTCAGCCTTTCATTTTGGAGGAAATGGTAGCCGGAGCCGTGGAAGGAGTTGGAGCCGCCACGGGTGATGAGGGAGACGTTACCACCGCCATTGCGGCCGGTGGAGGCGCTGTAGAGGGCCGTCTGCATTTCGACCATTTCGAGGGCGTCGAGCGGGACGCTGATGCTGCTGCCGAGGCCGCCGTTGGCGTTCATCATGTTGGTGGCGTCGAGGCCGTTGATGGCCATGGAGTTGTTGGTGGGCCGGGCGCCGTTGACGGAGGGGTTGAGGGATTGGGAGCCATCGTCGGCCTGGCCGCCGGGGGAGGTGGCAAGGTTCATGCCGCGTCCGGTGCGGTCGGGCAGGGGCGCGGCGACGCCGGCTTCGGCGACGAGGAGATGGGTGACGTTGCGGGAGGAGGTGGGGATGTTCTGGATCTGCTGGGCCGAGAGGCTGAAGGACTGGGTGGCGCGGGTGGTTTGGAGGAGGTCGGCACCTTCGATGACCTGGACCTGTTCGGAGAGGCCGCGGGTGCGGAGGGTGAGTTTGAGTTGGGCGGGTGTGCGTTCGGTGAGGCGGACAGCGGCGGTGGAGTCTTCAAAGCCGGCGAAGGCGGCGGTGAGTTGGTAGGCCGCGCAGGGAACGGCGGCGAAACTGGCGGCGCCTTCGGCCGAGGTGACCGCGGCGAGGATGCGGTTGGTGGCCTGATCGCGGAGGCGGAGGGAGGCGTTGGCGACGCGGCCGGCCGAGGCGTCTTCGACGACGACCGTGAGGGAGCACTGGGCGAAGAGGGGGAGCGCGGACAGGAGCAAAAGAACGATACGCTGCATGAGAAGCAGAGTAGCGAGCGGTCCGTTACCGGCTTATCAATTCGCGGTGACTATTGCGCGAATTACAAAACATTCACACACTAATTATGGCGATGGCCTGCATTTCTACCAATGCCCCGTAGTGCAACTCCGGTACGGGCACAACGGCGCGGGCGGGGGGCACGGGGACGGCGGCGAGAAACGCGGCGTAGGTGGTGTTCACGAGGGGCCAATG
Source organism: Acidobacteriota bacterium (assembly GCA_026393985.1). Lineage (GTDB taxonomy): Bacteria > Acidobacteriota > Terriglobia > Bryobacterales > Bryobacteraceae. Next base: position 81,066 of record JAPKZB010000096.1, on the reverse strand, counting down.
GTCGATGCCGGCGATGTAGATGGTGACCTGCACGAGGTGGGTGAGGTCGGCGCCGGCGGCGTGGAGGAGGTGCTGGAGATTGGCAAGGACCTGGTTGGTTTGTTCGACGATGCCGCCGGCGATGAGGCGGCCGTGGGAGTCGAGCGGGAGTTGGCCGGAGAGGAAAAGCAGATTGCCGGCGCGGACGGCGGGGGAGTAGAAGCCGCCCGGCGCGGGGAGATGGGGCGAGGTGACCGGGGACTGCATGGCGAGATCAGGCTTCGGCGATGACTTCGATCTCGACCAGGCAGCCGAAGGGAATGGCGGCGACGGCGACCGTGGTGCGGGCGGGGGGATTGTCGCCGAAGCGGCCGCGGAAGGTTTCGTTCATCGGGCCGTAGTTGTTGATGTCGGAAAGGTAGACGTTGCACTTGACGGCCTTTTCCATGGAGGAGCCGACGTGCTTGAGGTTGGCTTCGATGGAGTCGAGGACGTACTTGGTCTGCTCCTGGATGGTGCCGCCGTCGATCTTGCCGGTACCGGAGACGAAGACGAAGCCGTTGCAGGTGACGGCGGGGGAGTAGAGAGGGGCCTTGCCGTCTTTGGGGCGGCCGTCTTTGAAGTGGGACTTCCGGGCTTTGGGCTGTTTAGGGGCCGCAGCGGCGGGAACGGCGAGGGCAGCGGCGGCGAGGAGGTTGCGTCGGGAGTTGGCCATAAGAGTTTTCTCATGGTAGCAGGGCGCCGCCGCTGGGTTGGCCGCCGATTAGAGGCCGGCGCGTTTGAAGATCGCTTCCGATTTCTCTTTGATGGACTTAGCCAGAGTGAACGGGTCGGCCTGCTGAAACTGCGGCCAGAAGAGTTCGACGGTGATGGGGCCGGTGTAGCCGCGGTCGACGAGTTTGCGGAGGATTTTGGCGAGCGGGGCGACGCCATCGCCGGGGACGACGCGAGATTGCATGTCGAGGAGCTCGCGCGGCATGGCGGGGGTGTCGTTGAGGTGGGCGTGCAGGATTTCGCCAGGGCGGATGGAGTCCATGTCTTCGAAGTGGCTGGGGCCGGACCAGAAGTGGTAGCAGTCGAAGATGACGCCGAAGTTGGGGTGGGCGGCGTCGCGATGGAGGCGGAGGGCGGTGGGTAGGGAGGCGAGGAAGGTGGAGTTGCGGACGAATTCGGCGCCGACTTTGAGGCCGAACTCGCGAGCGACTTCGGCGACGCGGCGGATGTTGTCGATGCTTTTGGCGTAGTCGCCGGGGGCGAACTTGGCGGCGGTGACGCAGGGGGAGTAGACAATGGGCGCACCGAGAGTGGCGAACTGTTCGCAGCGGTGGCGGAAGGCGGCGAGCTTCTCTTCGAAGGCGGGGTTGGGTTCCCAGAGGTTCATGACGCTGACGGCGCCGGAGACGATGGTAAGTCCGTTGTCGGTGAGGACGCGTTTGGCGTTGGCGAGGGTGTCGGTTTTGAGAAAGTCGTCGAGGAGCGGGGCGACCGGTTCGACGTGGCGGATGCCGGCTTTGGCCCAACCTTCGAGAGAGTGGCGGTAACCGGCGCCGGCGGAGGTGTACTGGTGCATGCCGAGGATCATATTTTTAGGGGGAGCTGCGAGCGCGAGGGGAGATTGAAGTAGGGTGCGGCGGGGCAGCATGAAGCTTACGATACGACGGCGGGTTCCCGGCGAACAAGTTGCGCGGGCGGAAAGCTGTTCCAAGGGGCTGAACACGGATTGACGCGGGCGGCGACTTTTTAGATACTGTCGGGCGAAACGTGAGGCAGGAAACGACAAGACGCAGTTCAGCGATACCGAACGAGAGGCACGGCGCCGTTTCGTCGGTGGAGAAGGCGCTGCGGCTGCTGAGCACGTTTTCGCTGGCGTCGCCGCAGTGGGCGCTGTCGGATTTGGCGCGGGAGCACGGGATGCCGAAGAGCACGGCGCACAATCTGCTGAAGACGCTGCAGGCGTTTGACCTGGTGCGGCAGGACCCGGAGGATCGGGGCTACCGGCTGGGGCCGCGGGCGCTGGAGATGGGATTTCTTTACGCGCGCAGCACGGAGCTACTCGGGCAGGCGCGGCCGCACCTGCGGCGGCTGGCGGAGCGGTCGCGGGAGACGGTGAAGCTGGGGATGTTGTCGGACGGCGAGGTGCTGATTGTGGCGGCGGTGGAATCGACGCACCAACTGCATACGCGCGGGGATATTGGGACGCGGTGGCCGCTGCATTCGACGGGGTTGGGCAAGGCGATTTTGAGCGCGCTGCCGGTGGCCGAGGCGGAGGCGCTGGCGCGGCGGAGGGGGTTGGCCGCGTTGACCAAGCAGACGGCGACTTCGTGGCCGAAGCTACGGGCGGAGTTGGCGGCGACGCGGGAGCGCGGCTACGCGATGGACCGGGAGGAAAACGAAGCGGGGGTGCGGTGCGTGGCGGCGGCGTTTATCGACCCGCTGCGGGGGGCGGTGGCGGCGGTGAGTATTTCCGGACCGAGCGTCCGGTTGTCTGATGCCGAACTGGCCATTCTGGGCCAGGAGGCAGTGGCCGTCGCGCGAGCGATCCGGCCGCATCCACATTGGGAGGAGCTTTGAGCAGCAAAATTGAACGCATTGGCGGGATTATTCCGCCGCTGGTGACCCCGTTCCGCGCGGACGGCACGATTGACGAACAGGCGCACCGCGCCGAGGTACGGCACATGGTGGAGCGGGCCGGGGTGCACGGGCTGGCCGTTTGCGGCAGCACGGGGGAGGGGCATACGCTTTCGACCGAGGAGACGCGCCGCATTGTGGGCTGGACGGTGGAGGAGGTGCGGAGCCGGGTGCCGGTGATTGCCGGGATCATCACGGACAGCACGCAATCGACGATTGACCGGGCCAGGGCATTGGCGGATTTGGGGGTGGCGGCGCTGCAGGTGACGCCGGTGCATTATGTATTCCGGCCGGATGATGAGGCGATGGTGCGGCACTTTGGGGCGATTGCGGACGGGACGGGGATGCCGGTGATTATCTACAACGTGGTGCCGTGGTCGTACCTGCTGCCTCCGCTGCTCGTGCGGATTTTGCGGGAGGTGGACGGGGTGATTGGCGTCAAGCAGAGCGCGAGCGATATGAAGGCGCTGGCGGACTTGCTGTTGCTGAGCGAGGAGGCGGGGATCCGGGAGCAGGTGCGGATTCTTTCGGCGGTGGATGCGTTGTTGTATCCGTCGTTTTGTTTGGGATCGGACGGGGCGGTGGCGGCGATTCTGAGTGCGGCGCCGGAGGCGTGCGTGGCGCTGTGGGAGGCGGTGCGAAGGGGCGACCATGCGGCGTCGATGCCGCTGCATAAGAATCTGCTGCGCTTGTGGAACGCGATTGATGCGCCGAATCTGCCGGCGAATGTGCGGGTGGCGATGCGGACGCAGGGGCGGGAGGGCGGGGTGCCGCGGCCGCCGATGCCGGTGAGTTCGGCGGGGCAGGCGGAGCGGATAGAGGCCGCGATGGCGGCGGTGCGGAGCTTGTAGCCATGAGCATGAATCGAAGAGAGCTGCTGGCGGCGCTGGCGGGCGGAGCGTGGGGGCAGGCGGCCTGGGCGGAAACCGGCGCGGAGACGATTTGGGATCCGGGACGGGCGGTGCCGCGGGCGGCGGAGTTGGCGGAGCTGCCGGGTGTGCGGTTTTCAGTGATCAAGAAGTACGAACCGGAGCAGGACGGCGGCTACGGCTTTCTGCACGGGGTGGGGTTGGCCTGGCACCAGGGCAAGCTGTACGCCTCGTTCGCCCATAACAAGAACCCGGAGAACACGACGGGCGAAGAGGCCCGTTGGCGCGTGAGCGAAGACGGGGGCCAGAGCTGGAGCGCCGTCTTCGACATGGACAAAGGCACGCCGGAGGTGGCCATCAGCCACGGCTCGTTTCTCTCGCACCGCGGCAAGCTGTGGGCGTTTCTGGGCGCCTTTTCAGGCGAACGGAAGAATGTCCATTGCCGGGCCTATGTGCTCGATGAAGCGAGGCGCCGGTGGGAGCCGCGGGGGGTGGTTGTGCGGGGGGGCTTCTGGCCGATGCAGGAGCCGCTGCGGATGCGGAACGGGAACTGGATCCTGGCGGGCTTTGACGTGGGCAACGGGGAACCGGCCTCGGTGGCCATCAGCCAGGGTGATGACTTCACGCGATGGGAGCATGTGGTGATCCAGCGGGATCCGTCGCTGGGGACGATGTGGGGCGAATCGACGGTGGTGATCGCGGGGGATGAGGTGTTGAACATCGCCCGCTACGGCGCAGAGGCGGTGGCGCTGGTTTCGCGCAGCCGCGACGGGGGACGGACGTGGAGCCCGCAGCGGCCGGCCAACCTGCCGATGGCGACTTCGAAACCCTACGCCGGGACGCTGAGCACCGGGCAGCGCTATCTGATCGGCACGACGACGGCGGACACCAAGGGGCAGCGGGCGCCGTTAACGATTGCCGTGACGCGGCCCGGGCAGCCGCTGTTCAGCCGGGTGTTCCGGATTCGGAACGCCGAGCACGCGGCGGGCGGCGAGTCGCATCCGGGCTCCCGGCTCGCCTACCCGTACGCGGTGGAGCACCGGGGCTCGCTCTACGTCGGCTACTCGAACAGCGGGGGCCGCCGGGGGAACAACAACAGCGCGGAGCTGGCGGTGATCCCGGTGGCGGCGCTGCGGGCGCCGGAGGCTTAGAAGCGCACAGGCCGCGCAGGCCCGGCGTGAAAGGGGCAAGGAACTCGCCCCTCCTGCCGGGCTGAAGCGAGTCCGTTGTGCGCGTGTTCAAAAGAGCGCACAGGCCGGGCAGGCCCGGCGTGAAAGGGGCAAGGAGCTCGCCCTCCTGCCGGGCCGAAGCGAGTCCGTTGTGCGCGGCTCCTCAGAACGAGAAGCGGAGCTGGAGTTCGATGAGGCGGTTGGCCGCGGCGCCGCCTCCTCCACCGCCGGGGCCACCACCGGGGCCACCGCCACCGCCGCCGGGCCGGGGGCCGAAGCCGCCGCCAAGCTGCGTGGAGATACCGAACAGGGGCGAGGAGAGGTTGCCGGTGGGTTGCGCCGGGTTGACGTGATTGAGCAGGTTGCGGGCCTGAACGGAGACGGTAAGGTTGTAGCGTTTGCCGGTGGAGGCGCCGCCGAACATGCCGCCGGGGCCGCCGCGCCCGCCGCCGGGTCCTCCCCGTCCGCCGCCCATGACCATGCCCGGGGGCGGGCCGCCGCCGCCGGGTCCGCGACCGCCGCCCATGCCCGGGGGCATGCCGCCGTCGTTGATGCCGGATTCGCCGGTTTTGCCGAAGCCGAAGGTGCGGCTGGCGCGGAGGTTGATGGTGAAGGAACCGGGGCCGCGGCCGTAGTTGCGCGGGATGATGACGTCGTTGGGGCCGGGGGTGGTGAGGAAGTCGCCGAAGGAGGTGCGGACGACGCCAGAGCCGGTGGCGCCGTTGGCGAACGCCGGGCGGTCGTTGAACTGGGTGTCGAGGTTGTTGTCGCGGCCGGTGGTGATGTTAAACGGCGCGCCGGTGGAGGCGATGATGAAGGGGTTGAAGGAGATGCCCCACTTGGCCGCGGCGCTGCCGCCGAGGATGAAACGGTGACGGACGTCGAAGGCCGAGTAGCTGTATTCGTTGCGCAGGTTGTAATTGTCGGCGGGGAAGGAGCCGGTGCCGTCGGCATCGCTGCGGGCGCGGCCGAGGAGGTAGACGCCGAAGAGGCTGACGCGGGGGCTGAAGCGAGTGTTGAAGTTGGTGATCAGCTGGTTCTGCCGCGAGAAGCCGGTGGATTCGTACTGGAAGAGGTTACCGATGGGGCCGTAGGGGAAGACGCCGTTGAGCGGGGCGTTGATGTTGCGGGTGCGAAGGGTGTGGACGCCGCGGCTGAAGACGTAGTTGACGGCGACGGTGGTGTTGCGGGGCAGTTGGCGGTCGATGCCGATGGAGGTTTGGATCTGGTACGGCGTTCGAATATCGCCGTAGAGACTGCGGATGGTCTGCTGGGTCTGGAACCGGCCGAGGGTGCTGAGGGAGGGAATGGTGGGGAAGAAGTCCGGATTCTGGACGATGTAGTTCACTTGGTTGGAGCCGTTAAACCGCAGGGCTTGGAGGGTGAGGTTTTCGCCGAGGCGGTCGTAGAAGATGCCGGTGCCGACGCGAAGGACGGACTTGGCGGCCTTGTTGGCGCCGCCGTCGACGCCCCAGGTGAGGCCGATGCGGGGGGCGAGGTTGTTGTGGTTTGAGATGTTGGTCTGGTCTTCCCAGCGGAGGCCGGCCGAGAAGGTGAGGTTGGGTTTGATGCGCCAATCGTCGGTGAGGAAGAGGCCGATGTCGGTTTGGCGGACGGTGGCGAGGGGATTGCCGCCGTTGATGGAGAACTGGGTGGCGCCGCCGCCGCGGGCGCGGATTTCGGCCGGAGAGAGGCCCTGCTGCTGGAAGAGCAGCGTGCGGCGGTAGCGTTCGAGCGAGGTGATCTGCTCGCCGTTGACGAAGCCGCCGGCGAAGGTGAAGGTGCCGCCGAAGTTATTGGGCGAGGTATCGGCGTTCGAGCCGGCGCGGAGGCGGCCGCCCCACTTGATGCTGTGCCGGCCTTTGATGAGGGTCGAGATGTTTTGGAGTTCGGCGCGTTTGGTGACCTGGCTCGAGTTGCCGACCTGGACGCCGCCGCCGGAGAAGGATTCGAGGACTTCCAGGGCGGCCACGGAGTTATCGCCCAGCTGGCGGGTGTTGGAGTGGTTGTACTGGAAGCGGGTCTCGTTGATCATCGAACTGCTGAGGATGGCCGTTTCGGTTAGCTGGAGGGTGTGGTCGGTGTCTTTGGTGGAGAAGGCGCGCGAAGGGAGCGTGAACTGGCCGACGCCCTGGTTTTGGTTGGTAATGGGGGAGAAGTTGTAGCGGGCGACCAGGGTATTTTTGTCGTTGAGGGCGTAGTCGACGCGGCTGCCGATGTTATAGCGGGTCTGCGGGGTGACGACGCCCTGCTGAAGGCGAAAGGGCTGCAGGGCGGTGTCGAGCAGGGTAGCGTTGATGACGGCGTTTTCATCGACATTGCGGGCTTCGGCGTCGAGTCCGAAGGAGGATTTCTTGTTGATGGGTCCGCTGATGCGGCCGCCGAAGAGGCGGGACTGGTAGGGCGGTTTGTTGTTCGAGAAGGGGTTGCGGGAGTTGAGGCTTTCGTCAGAGAAATTGAAAAAGGCATCACCGCGGAACTTGTCGGTACCGGGCTTGGTGAGGATTTCGATGCGGCCGAAGCCGATGCGGTCGAACTCGGCGGAGTAGGGGTTCTGGTTGATGCGGATTTCGCGGATGGAGGATTTTGGGGGGAGGCGGCCGCCGGTGAAGCCGTCGATGAAGATCTGGCCGCCGTTGGGCCCGGCGCCGGGACCGGCGAGGGCCTGGAGTTCCTGGGCGAGTTGGTCGGGGTCGTCCGAGAGGCTCTTGAGTTCGGCTTCGCGGAGGACGAGGGCGCCGGCGTTTTGCTGGGCGTCGGTGGTGACGGCGTTCTGCTCCTCTTCGACTTTTAGGGTCTGGGCGTCTTTAGCGAGGGTGAGGCGCACGTCGAAGGTCGAAAGGCCGGAGATGGGGATACCATCGGCGGCATAGAGGGAGAAGCCGGGTTTTTGAACGCGGAGGGTGTAGGCGCCGGGCTGCACGTTTTTGAACTCGTAGACGCCCTCCTGGTTGGTGGACTGCCGCTGTTCGCGGGAGCCGGCTTTGCGCAGGGTGACGACGGCGCCAGGGACGACGGCGTCCGAGGGGTCGGTGATGCGGCCTTTGATGGTAGAGATCTGGGCGGCGAGCGCCGAAAGAAAGAGCAGAGACACGAAGAGCAGGCGAGTCATGAAGAGGTCCTCGGGGGTAGATTCGTTTTCGGGGCTACTGGATGCCGGGCATGCCCATGATGGCGTCGAGGCCACCCATGCCGCCGCCCATACCGCGCATGCCGCCGCCCATGCCGCCGCCGGCGTTGGCCTGGGCCTGCATGGTGAGCATGGAAAGGATCCGCTCGGCGCCGCCGACGACCGTGATGGCGACGAGTTGGTCGGGCTTGGGGGTGGGGGTGCTAGCGATCATGAGGGTGTCACCGACGGTGAGATCGGTAAAGGAGGAGGCCGGGAGACGTTCAATCATCTGCGAGGGATCGAAGCCGCCAGGACGCATGCCGCCCATGCCGGGTCCGCGGCCGGGGCTACCGCCGGGGGGAGGACCGCCGGGGCCGCCGCCGGGAGGAGGGCCACCCGCGCCGGGGCCGCCCATGCCCGGCGGACGGCCCATGCCCATACCCATGCCACCCATATTGGGCAGTTTTTTGAGCGTCGTTTCGGCCGAGAGTTGGATGAAGACCGGTTTTTCGGTCTGCCAGTCCTTGATGGTGATGACCTTGGTTTCGGCATTGATGGCGGTGATGACGCCGGCGGCGGATTTGAAGGTGCCGTAGATGAGGCGTTCGGCATCGACGGTGGCGCCGTCTTCACTTTTGGCGCCCATGGCGCGGAGCTGGTCGCCCTTTTTGATCTCGGCGAGGCTGCTGGGCTGGGCGCTGGCGAACTTCACCGAGTCTTTGGCATAGCGCTTGATCTCTGTTTTGGGAGTAACGGTGACCTTAACAGGCTTCGGGCCTTCGGGCCCACGGACCATGACCGTGAGCTGATTGGCGCCGGCGTCGACCTTGTCGACCAATCCGGAGATGCCGCGTTTGGTCCATTCGGCGGTCTGGGCCTGATTCTTTTGCGCGATTTCGCGCGAGCTCATGAGGATGATACTGTCGGCGGCAAAGGCTGCGCCGGTAAGCGCTCCGCGGAGCAGGACGCGGTCGCCGGAGGCGAGGTCATCGATGGAGACCGTCTGCGCCTCGCTGAGATCCTTGGCGCCGGGGGCGACCTTGCGGATGGTGGCGCTGGCGTTAAGGGCCACTTCGAGGATCTGGCCCTGGTCGGTCTTGACCTGCAGAGTAGGGAGGGCGGACTGAACGGTGCCGAGGACGCGGGCCTGTTGCGCGAAGGCGCCCAAGCTGACCAGCAGGAACAAGAAAAAACGAGAGATAAGAAGCATCAACATACCTTCACTTAGGATGACGATGCGGAACCGATCTGTCAGTTTAAGTTTTGTAAAGCCGCGCTATTACTTGATTTCATTACTCGAGGCGGTAGCCGCCTCCGGACCCCAGTTTTCCCGGATCACCATGCTCTGGTCAGAGAAGAAGCTGCGACGACCGGATCCGTTGTAGGATTCCGGGGTGACGGTGAGCGTGTAGCCGCCTGGGGTGCCCTGCATCTGGAAGTTGAAGCCGCCTTTGCGGCCCGTGGAGAGGTCGCCGGGGATGAGGTCGGCGGCGGCGGCGCTGGGCTGGCCGCTGGCTGGCGGTCCGAGCTCCTGCAAGGTCACGGCGTAGCGGCCGAACTGGCTCTGGTACTGGGCTTGCGTGGTGTGAATGGTGCCGATCATGCGGGTGGCGGCCGTTTCGTTCGCCAGCATTTTGGACTGATTGTACTTGGGCACGGCGATGGCCAAAATCACGAAGATGATGGCGACGACGATCATCAGTTCCATGAGAGTGAAGCCCCGGCGGGTGATCCGGCGATTAGAAGCGGCAAGGTTTCGCATACAGACTCATTATGCTATGACGCTAAGCGAAGCAGTAGCGTGGAGAGATTTCTGCACCTTTTCTTTAAGCGGGCGTGGGGCTGTGTCATTCTGGTGATAAGGGCTTGTGTCTTCTTTTCGCCAAAAACTACTTACCGCCATTGGCTTGGCCGCCAGTTCGCTGCGGGCTCATAAACTACGGACGTTCCTCACGCTGTTGGGAATCATTATCGGCGTCACCAGCGTGGTGCTGGTGGGTGCGGCCATTGAGGGATTGGGCAACTATGCCGAGGTGACGACCTCGAAGGCGTTTGGCAGCGAGACTTACCTGATCGCCCAGATTGCCAACGTAGGCCGGTTGACACGCAAGGAGCGGGCCGAAAAACTGCGGGTGAACAAGCAGATCCGCCCGGACGATCTGGAGTACCTGCGGCTGACGACGGGCGACCAGATTCTGTACGCGCCATACCGAACGCGCGTTGAAGACATCAAGCGCGACGACATCACCTACGAAGGCGCGGCCATTCTGGGTACCGGTGCCGTGCTGCCGAGCATTCGCGATGTCGTGCTGACCGATGGCCGGTTCTTTACCGAGCAGGAGGAGCAGACGCGGCAGTATGTCTGCGTGATTGGCGACGAGGTGCGCGAGAAGCTGTTTGTGGGAGTTTCGCCGATTGGGGGCAAGATCATCGTGCGCGGCTATGAGTTCACCGTGCTCGGCGTACAGGAGAAACTCGGCAACGCCGGGGGACGGTCGCAGGACAATTCGGTCTATATTCCATCGGCGGTGTTCACGCGGATTATCGGCCCGGCCAACAATATTACGATTTTCGCCAAGCCGCGTCCAGGGACGGGGCTAACGCTCGATGAGAGCCTGGACATTACGCGCATGGCGCTGCGGACGCGGTTCCGGACGCGGCCGGGCCAAGCGGACAACTTTGACTTTCTGACGCCGGATTCGATCCGGGCGTTCATTGACCAGGTCCTGGGTCTGATCAAGGTGGTGGTGGTGCCGGTGACGATGATTTCCCTCGTCGTGGGCGGCATCGTCATCATGAACATCATGCTCGTGAGTGTGACGGAACGGACGCGGGAGATTGGCGTGCGCAAATCGCTCGGGGCGCGCAAGAGCGATATTCTGCTCCAGTTTTTGATTGAGTCGCTGATGATGTCGCTGGTCGGGGGATTGGTGGGACTGGGGCTGGCTTATGTGCTGGCCGAGGGGCTTTCGATTGCCTTCAACGCGCCGCTCGAGATTACGGGCGCCTATATTTTCCTGGCGATCTTCGTGTCGAGCGCGGTGGGGGTGATTTCGGGCTGGTATCCGGCGTCGAAGGCGGCGAGCCTCGATCCGGTAGAGGCGTTGCGGGCCGATTAGGGAGAACGGATGACCGTAGGAACGATTTCGTTGACGGAGACGATTGGGGTGGCGCTCGACGCGGTGTGGACGAACCGCTTCCGCTCGCTGTTGACGATTCTCGGGATTGTGATCGGGATTACCACGGTGGTCACGGTGTCGAGCCTGTTGACGGGTTTGCAGCAGGGCATCACGACGTTTTTCGCCGAGTTCGGCCCGGACAACATCTTTGTTGGCCGCTACTCGGGCGATCCGAACGGGGAGCCGCGCGTGAAGGAGTTGCGGCGGCGGCCGGTGGGGCCGGAGTACGCGGCGCTGATCAAACGACTAGTGCCGTCGGTGCAGGAGACGAGCGTCACGATGTTTCTGCCCGGCATTATCGGACGGAATCCGATCACGGCGAAGGTGCCGGGTTTCGAGTCGGATCAGGTGAGCATGCAGGGCGCTTCGGCGACAGTGTTTGTCACCAACCCGCGGAACTTTATCGCCGGCCGGCCGTTTACGCCCGAAGAGGAGCAGCGGGCCGCGCGGGTATGCATTATTGGTCCGAAGCTAGCTCAGGCGCTGTTCCCGACCGGCGGGGCGGTAGGGCAGACGATCACGGTCGCCGGCCAGGAGTATGCCGTCATCGGGGTGACCGAGGAGGCCAAGGGTGGCTTTTTCGGAGAGAATCCGCTGGACCGGCAGGTGACGGTTCCGCTTTCGGTGGCGCGGCTGCGCTACCCGGGCATCGACCGCTTCAGCGTCACGGCCAAGGCCTACCCGGGCCAGCGCGATGACGCTTATGAAGAGATCCGCGGGGTGCTGCGGCGGTTCCGGAAGACGCCGGCGGCGGTCGAGGATGATTTCTCGATCACCACGGCCGACCAGATCATTGCGCAGTTCAACTCGATCAACGGGCTGATTATTCTGGTTTCGACGGCGCTGTCGGGCTTGGGGCTGCTGGTGGGCGGCATCGGGGTCATGAACATCATGCTCGTGAGCGTAACCGAGCGGACTAAAGAGATTGGGACGCGGAAGGCGCTGGGGGCGCGGCGGAGCGACATTGTGATTCAGTTTCTGACCGAGGCGGTGACGTTGACGGGCCTGGGCGGTTTGTTGGGCATTGTGATTTCGATTCTGGTGACGCTGTTGGTGGGCGCGCTGGTGCCATCGCTGCCGAGCGTGGTACCGCCGTGGGCGGTCGGGGTCGGCTTTGGCGTGAGCGTCGGGATCGGGCTGTTTTTCGGGGTTTGGCCGGCATTCAAAGCGGCGCGGCTCGACCCGGTGGAAGCGCTGCGCTACGAGTAGGACACCCCGTGTAAGACACGACGGGCTCCATTTACTGCGACAATATCGGAATGGTCGCTGAAATTGAAGGAGTGCGCCTGCACCTGGCGCACCCGGACGAATTGCATGGTGAATGGGTGGGGCAACAGGACGTGTTGCGTCAACTGCTGGCCGCGTGGCTGGTGATTGACGACCGGGACCTGCCGATGAACCCGCGTCTGGTGGGAAAGCCCGGGGTGGGCAAGACGACGCTGGCTTACGCGGCGGCCAAGCGGTTGGGCCGCGAGGTATACATCATGCAGGCGACCTCGGATACGCGGCCGGAGGATCTGCTGGTGACGCCGGTGATCGAAGGCGAGGGGCAGCTGCGGTATGTGGCCTCGGGCCTGGTGACCGCGATGATCCGGGGCGGTATCTGCATTCTCGACGAAGGCAACCGGATGAGCGAAAAATCGTGGGCCTCGCTCGCACCGCTGCTCGACAACCGTCGCTATGTGGAGTCGGTGATTGCGGGCATCAAGATTAAAGCCCATCCGCTGTTCCGCATCGTTTCGACGATGAACGACGACAGCTCAACCTTCGACCTGCCCGAGTACATTCACTCGCGCCTGCAGCCGCAGATCCTGATCGACTTTCCGAACTTCGACGAGGAGTTGGCGATTCTGCGGGAGAACCTTCCGTTTGCCGAGGAAAGTATCCTCGAGTACGTCACCGAATTTCTGCAGCACGCACACGCGGCCGATGAGCGGTACTCGGCGCGCGACGGCATCAACATTGCCCGGTACACGAGCAAGCTGCGGCACATGGCCAAGGACGGCGCGATGGCCGGCGATGCGATGCGAACGGCGATAACAGAAACGCTAGGCGAAGAGGCCCTGCGGTATGTTCCCCGCAGCTGAGGAAGCCGGCAGCCTGCGGCGGGGCGCCTGGCGCTACTTTCCGGTGGCGCCGGGGCGCATGGAGTTTGCCGTGGAGGTGCGGCGAACGATTCTGGCCACGCAGCCGAAGGTGGTGGCCGTGGAGCTGCCGCACGCCTGCGAGGAGTTTTATTTGCGGGCGATCGACCGGCTGCCGCAGTGCTCGGCGCTGATGTATCCGACGCCGGACGCCTTCGACCTGGGCGAGGACTCGTTTATCTATGTGCCGGTGGAGCCGTGCGACCCCTTTGTGGAGGCGGTGCGGACGGCACGGGAGATTGGCGCCGAGGTGCTGTTCATCGAGCCGGCGCTGCAGGACCGGCCGCACGTGGCGGCGCAGTATCCGGACCCGTACGCGATAAGGCGGATTGGCCTGGACAAGTACATCGAGGCCTACCGGCTGCAGCCACCGCCCCGGGATGAGGAGCTGGAGGCGCACGGCTCGGGGATGGCGTGGCGGCTGCAGGGCGCCGACCCGCTGGCCGAGACGCTGATCGTGGTGTCGTTCAACCTGCTCGACCCGCTGCTCGATGCCATGCAGATTCCGCAGGAGGAGCCGGCCCGGCGCGTGAAGGCGTCGCGGGTGCGCCTCGTGAATCCCGACCCGGAGTGCCTGGCCGAGATCACCACCGAAATGCCATACCTGCAACAGCGGTACGAGTTGTGGCGGATTACGGGCAAGGAGGAGATTTTGATTGACCGGCAGCGGGCCAATTTCGACCTGCTGCGCGAAGCCGAGGCGCAGTACCACAAGAACACGGGCGATACGGTGGCGCACTGGCAGCGGCGGCTGCTGGCCAAGTATATGCGGAACCTGGCGCGAACGAACCACGACCTCGTGGCCGGTCTGTTTGATGTGACGGTAGCGGCGCGGTCGATTGTCGACGATAACTACGGCTGGGAGGTGTGGGAGTTGGCCAACAAGTACCCGGCCCAGAAGATTGCGCCCGATATCGAGACGATGCGCATACAGGCCGAGAACGTGTGGCTGAATACGAAGAAGATCCGGTTGCGGCGGCGCCTGCCGCGCCCCAAGCAGCGGCTGATGCCGCGGGGGTTGAAGCAGCGCAAGAAAGAGAAAGAGCCGGGCGAATGGAAGCACCGGCTGGACGGCGAATCGATCTGCAGCTATCCGCCCGAGGACCTGGCGATTGAAACCTACGGCCGGTTTTTAAAAGAAAAAGCCCGGAGCCTGCTGAGTGAAGACCGGATGCGGGTGCAGGAGTTTTCCAGTTCGCTGCTCGACGGCATCGACCTGCGCGAGACCCTGCGCAACTGGCACAAAGGCAGCATCTACGTCCGGGAGGCCAACCGGATTGCGGGCGACGCCGGGGCGCTCTGCGTCATCTTCGACGAAGACCCCGACGACCGCTACAGCTACCTGGCCACCTGGCAAGGCGAGCACCAGAACGAATCCGACATGGCGTTTTATGCCACCAACCCGGCGGCGCACGTGGTGGGGCCGGGCATTGGCCGGGCCGAATATGGGGGCTTTCTGATGACCCTGCCGGCGCGCCGGATGTCCTACGTCTGGAGCGACCCGGACTACGCGTTTGCCGAATCGAAGTCCGAGACGCTGCTGCTGGCGGCGCTCGACTACTCGGTGGAGCGGCACGTGGTCTACGTCGCCGCCAAGCCGCCGCGCAGCGTCTTCCGGTCGATCGCCGCCCGGCTGAACCGTTCGATTATTTACATCCCGATTGGCGCCCTGTCGAGCGACAAGGTGAAACGATTACGCGTCGTACATATTCTTGACAGTTATGCACGCCGAAAGGAGGCCAAGGACTACATATGGTGATCGGACGCCGCTCGCTGCTTTGGACGCTGGCCGCCGGAACGCTTCCGGCGCAGACCGACAAGACCACGCTGGGATTGAAGGAGGTGCTGACGGTGGGGTTGAACAACGCCATCAATCTCACGGGCCGCGTGGATGGCTTTTTTCGAAACGAAGCCATTAAGATCTTAATGCCGCCGAAGCTGCAGCCGCTTGTGCGGGGCCTGCAGATGATCGGCATGGGGGCGAAGATCGACGAGTTTGTCCTGTCGATGAACCGCGCCGCCGAGCAGGCCGCGCCGCTGGCCAAGCCGATCTTCGGGAATGCCATCAAGACGATCAACTTCGACGACGCCCGCGGCCTGCTGACGGGCGGCGAGACGGCGATAACCGACTTCTTCCGCAAGAAAACTTACGATCCGCTGGCGGTGGCTTTTCGACCGCCGGTGGGCGAGGCGATGGGGCAAGTGGGCGCCACGCGACAGTACAACGAACTGGTGGGCCGGTTTCAGAAGATTCCATTTGCCGGCAAGCTCGAGGTGATGAACATCGAGGAGTACGTGGTGGGCAAGGCGCTCGATGGCCTGTTCTACATGGTGGCGCAGGAAGAAAAGCAGATCCGGAAGAACCCGGCGGCGCGGGTGACGTCGGTGCTTAAGGACATATTCGGCAGACGGTAAGGCCGTCGCCGAGGGGCAGGAGCGAGAGGTCGATGCGGGGGTCGGCCTGGAGTTTTTTGTTGAGGGCGCGGATGGCGAGGGTGTCGGCGTCCTGTTTGGCGGGGTTGATGACGTCGCCGTGCCAGAGGGTGTTGTCGATGAGGATGAGGCCGCCGGGGCGAACGAGTTGGAGGCAGCGTTCGTAGTAGGCGTCGTAGTTCACTTTGTCGGCGTCGATGAAGGCGAAGTCGAAGGGTCCGGTGAGGGTGTTGAGGGTTTCGAGGGCGGGGGCGAGGCGGAGGTCGATCTTGTGGGCGATGCCGGCCTCCTGCCAGTAGGGGCGGCCGAGGGAGGTCCATGCGTCGCTGATGTCGCAGGCGACGACCTGGCCGTCGGCGGGGAGGGCGAGGGCGGTGATGAGAGCGCTGTAGCCGGTGAAAACGCCGATTTCGATGGTGCGGCGGGCTCCGGTGAGGCGGAGGAGGAGTTGCATGAACTGGCCCTGCTCCGGGGTGATCTGCATGACGGCGCGGGGGTGGGAGGCGGTGGCGGCGCGGAGGCGGGCGAGGAGGGGGTGATCGCGGAGCGAGACTTCACGAAGGTAGCCGCTGAGAGCGGCGGTCATTTCAATATGGGCGGAGGACATCGTTACCACGCTACCGCAAAGCGGTGCCCGCCAACGCGGCCACCAGCCCGGGAATGGTGAACTCGCGGGCTTCGACCGCGACTTGGTAGCCGTGCTGGCGGACGGTCGAGCTGGTCACCGGGCCGATGGAGGCGATGCGGGCGCCGGCGTCGAGGAGGCGTCCGCCGCCGAGGGCGAGAAAGTTCTTGACGGTGCTCGAACTGGTAAAAGTGACCCAATCGGCGGCGGCGACGGCGGACAGATCGGTAGCCGGAACCGCCGTAAAGTAGGCTTCCACCACGTCTACCTGCGCCCCGCGCGCGCGCAGGGCTTCCGGCGCGACATCGCGGGCGACGGCGGCGCGGGGGAGGAGGATGCGCTGGCCGGCGAGATCATACTTTTCGAGGGCGGCCACGAGGCTCTCGGCCACGTACTCTTGCGGGATGACGTCGACTTTGAGATGCAGCGCCGTGAGAGCGGCGGCGGTGGCCGGGCCGATGGCGCAGAGGCGGGCGCGGAGCTGACGGAGATCAACCGGGCTTGCATCAAGCGCGGCGAGCAAGCCACGGACGCCGTTGGCGCTCGTAAAGATCAGCCAGTCGTAGCTGGCCAACTGCGCGATGGCGGCGGCGAGAGGGGCGGGATCGCGGGGCGGCCGGATTTCGATGGCGGGTAACTCGAAGACCTCGGCGCCGAGCGCGCGCAGGGGATCGGCCATGCCGGCCCGGGTGGTGACGATGCGCTGACCGAAGAGGGGAAGTTTTTCGAACCAGTTCAGTTTTTCGCGGAGGGCGACGACTTCGCCGATGACGACCGAGGCCGGCGGGCGCATCTGGGCGGCGGCGACCTGCGCGGGGAGGTCAGCGAGAGTGGCGACAATGGTCTGCTGGTTGGGCCGGGTGCCCCAGCGGACGGCCATGGCGGGGGTGGCGGGGTTTCGGCCGGCGGCGATGAGCCGGGCGGAGATGTCGCCGATGGCGGTAAGCCCCATATAGATGACCAGCGTTTCGGCGTGGCCGATGCGGGACCAGTCGATCTGATCGGGCTGATGGCCGGTGACGAAGGTGACGGCGCTGGTGTGGTCGCGATGGGTGAGCGGCACGCCGGAGTAGGCGGCGATGCCGAGGGCGGCGGTGACGCCGGGGACGATTTCGTAGGGGATACCGGCTTCGACGAGCGCCTCCATCTCTTCCCCGCCCCGGCCGAAGATGAGCGGGTCGCCGCCCTTGAGCCGGACGACGAGATGGCCGGCGCGGGCGTGGCCGATCATGAGCCGGGCGATCTCGGACTGCGGCATGGCATGGTCGGCCTTCTTTTTGCCGACGTAGATGCGTTCGGCGGCGGGGGAGGCGTAATCGAGCACGGCGTCGCTGGCGAGGTGGTCGTGCAGAATGACATCGGCGCGGGCGAGGAGTTCGCGGCCTTTGACCGTCAGCAGGCCGGGATCACCCGGCCCCGCGCCGACGAGATAGACCTTCATGGGTGATACACCTGCTCGAGAATGGCGCGGGCGCCGCCGTCGAGCAGCCGCTGGCCGAGGATGGCGCCGACCGCTTCGGCATCGTCGCCGGAGGCTTCGGCGCGGATGACCAGACGGCCATCGGGCGAGACGCAGACGCCGTGGACGGTTACCGTGCCGGCGCTGAGGGTGGCATGGGCGCCGAGCGGCACCTGGCAGCCGCCGCCGAGGGCGCGCAGGGCGGCGCGTTCGGCGGTGACGCAGGAGCGGGTGGCGGCGTCGTCGAGCAGCGCGGCGGCGTCAAAGCCGGAGCCCGCGGCGAGGGTTTCGATGGCGAGCGCGCCCTGGGCCACGGCGGGCATCATCTGCTCCGGGGCGAGGTACTCGGCGACGTGGGCGCCCAACCCGAGCCGATGGAGGCCGGCGGCGGCGAGGATGATGGCGTCGTACTGGCCCTCCTGCTGTTTGCGAAGGCGGGTATCGACGTTGCCGCGAATGTTTTCGATGGCGAGGTCCGGCCGGAGCGCCTGCAACTGGGCGGCGCGGCGGAGCGAGCTGGTGCCGACCTTGGCACCGGCGGGCAGGTCGCCAAGCGGGAGGCCGACGACGACATCGCGCGGGTCTTCGCGCACAGGGATCGCCGCAAGGACGAGGCCGGCGGGCAGTTCGGTCGGCATGTCTTTGCAGGAGTGGACGGCGAGATGGACGCGACCGGCGAGGAGCGCCTCTTCAATCTCTTTGGTGAAGAGGCCTTTCGAGCCGATCTTTGCAAGAGACACGTCGGTGATGCGGTCGCCGGTAGTCTGGATGATTTCGATCGAGACGGAGTAGCCGCGCTGTTCGAGCTGAGCCTTGACCCAGTTCGACTGCCACAGCGCCAGTTGGGAGCCGCGGCTCCCGATAATGAGCGGGTTATTCATCGGTTTCTAGACGGAAGAGGCGGCGCACGAGGCTGACGGTCTGCCAGCCATCTTCCTGCGTGGCGGATTTGCGCAGTTCGGAGATGGCGCCATGGGCCACCTTGTTCATGAGCCCTTTGGTGAGGGCTTCAAGCGCCTCTTCCTGCTGCGGGGTGAGGGCGCCCAGCTTGGCGCGCATGCGCTGCAGTTCGGCGCGGCGGAGGTGATCGAGGTGCTCCTGCAGTTCGACGATGATGGGCGTGGCGGCGCGGGTTTTGAGCCGGGCGACGAGCTTTTCCACCTCTTCGGCGATGATGGCTTCGCCGGTGGCGGCCTCCGATTCGCGCTCCTTGCGGTTCTGGTCGACCACCTTGCCGAGGTCGTCGATGTCGTAAAGGAAGACGTTTTCGAGCTGATTGATCGACGGTTCAATGTTGCGCGGGACGGCGATATCGATGAGAAACATGGGTCGGCCGCGGCGGAGGCCCATGGCGCGCTGCGTCTGGTCGCGGTTGAGGATATAGTGCGGGGCGCCGCTCGAGGCGATGACGATATCGACTTCCGGGAGGGTTTGGTGAAAAGCGTCGTAGTCGATGATGGTACCGTTGAAGATCGCGGCCATCTCTTCGGCGCGGGAGCGGGTGCGGTTGGTGACCAGGATGCGGCTGACACCGCTGCGGTGGAGGTGGCGGGCGGCGAGTTCGCTCATCTTGCCGGCGCCGACCAGCAGCACGCGGCAGTCCTTCAGATTGCCGAAGATCTCGCGGGCCAGTTCGACAGCGGCAAAGCTGACCGAGACGGCGTTCTGGCCGATCATGGTCTCGGTGCGGACGCGTTTGGCGACCGAGAAGGCGCGGGTGAGGACGGTATCGAGATAGGTGCCCACCGAACCTGAGCTTTTGGCGACGGCGTAGGCCTGCTTGAGTTGGCCGAGGATCTGCGGTTCGCCGAGGACCATGGAATCGAGCGAGGAGGCGACGCGGAACAGATGGCGGATGGCGTCGCGGTCGTCGTAGGCGTACAGGTGGGCGCGGAGCTTCTTGCTTTCCACCCGCCGCGCCCGGCCGAGGAACTCTTCGAGCGACCGCTGGGCGTCCACCTGATCATCGGTGGCGACGGCGATTTCGACGCGATTGCAGGTGGAAAGGATCAGACCTTCGTGAAAGCCGGCGCTCTCGCGGAGTTCGCGCAGAGCATCCGGGAGGGCCGCCTCGGGGAACGCGACGCGCTCCCGTACCTCGACGGGGGCCGTCCGGTGGTTGATCCCTGTGACGTGGAGCTTCATCGGGCGAGGAGACCGCGCAGGTCGCCGTGGGAGAGCCAGGTCAGGGCGCTGAACAGCAGCATATAGATGGAGAGGAACGCGGCGCGGCGGCCGCGCCATCCGGCGCTCGAACGCAGGTAGACCACGACCAGATAAAAAATCCAGGTGAAGAGCGCGATGTGGACCTTGCCTTCGCTGATCCAGCGGGTGCCGGATTCGACATAGGCCCACAGGCAGCCCATGATGACGCCGGCGGTGATGCAGACAAAACCGATGGCCATCGAACGGGAGCTGAGCGAATCGAGCGTGCCCAGGGGCGGGAGGCGGTCAAAGAGGCTGCCCGCCGATTTGGCTTTCAGGTGGCGCTCCTGCAACAGGTAGAAGACGGAACTGCCGGCCATCAGCAGCATGGAGACGTAGCCGGCCAGCACGAGGAGCACGTGGGCGAGCAGCCAG
Source organism: Acidobacteriota bacterium (assembly GCA_026393985.1). Classification (GTDB taxonomy): domain Bacteria; phylum Acidobacteriota; class Terriglobia; order Bryobacterales; family Bryobacteraceae. The sequence continues at coordinate 60,889 of JAPKZB010000096.1, read as the reverse complement.
GCGTCACGCAGGGTGGACGCCGTCCAGGGCTGGACGGGTACGGCGGTCGCCCCAATCATCGCCAGCAGGAAGGTGATGGGGAAGATGAAGACGGCGAGACTCGAAAAGTCGTACAGTTTGTACACAATCAGAAAGGCCACGGCGATCAGGAGCGCGCAGGCGCTGATGGTTTGATGAAAGGTCTGTAGCGCAAGATGCCCGCTTTGCATCGATTGTTCAATGATCGAGACGGCATGCAGCAGGGTTCCGGAGGCGAAGGCTGGGAGGGCGACGGGGAACAGTTGGCTCGAACGGCGCCAGACGAAGAACAGGACGTGCACGAGGCCCACGGCGTAGAGCACCGTCGCCACCCGCAGCCAGAGTATGCTGATGTCTTGCATCTGTCCGTGATTTCAGTATATCGAGTAACCCTATGACGTCTTTATTGGAAGGGAAAAGAGCCCTGGTGACCGGGGGAACGCGCGGCATTGGCCGGGCGATCGTAGAACAATTGCTTGCGGCCGGGGCCCGGGTGGTTTTCTGCGGGAGGACCGAGGCGGACTGGGCCGAGGAGGAGCTGCGCGCCCGGGGCTTTCGGCAGGCCTACGCCACCTCCTGCGACGTTTCCATTCCGGAACAGGTGAGGGAATTGTTCCGGTTTGCCGATGCCAAATTGGGAGGTCTGGATATTTTGGTGAACAACGCCGGGATCGGCATCTTCAAGCCGACCGCTGAGTTGAGCGTGGAGGAGTGGCGGCGGACGATTGACGTGAACCTGAGCGGGAGTTTTTACTGCTCGCGGGAGGCACTGGAGCGGATGCGGCCGGGCGGGGGCGGCTACATTGTGAACCTGTCGAGTCTGGCCGGAAAAAACCCATTTGCGGGTGGGGCGGCCTACAATGCATCCAAGTTCGGATTAAACGGGTTGAGCGAGGCGATGATGCTGGATCACCGGCAGGAAGATATCCGAGTGACGTATATCATGCCGGGGAGTGTCGACACAGATTTTTCGCCAAGAACCGGCGGAAAAGGTGCAGATTGGAAGATTGCTCCGGAAGATGTTGCCGATATGGTTCTTGCGGTATTAAGAATGCCCGTGCGGACGTTAGTAAGCCGGGTGGAGATTCGGCCCTCAAAACCGGGGAAATAGTTTCCAGAGTTGTGTTTGGCAGATTCGGCACCTGAATTGCTGGAGTGTCTTCTGAGGTAATTGGTGATTCGACCATTACGCAGACCAATTCGAGAGATCCCCGGATCGATCCAGCCGGAGCAACTTGCCGCTTCAGAACCAAAAACTTGGTATCCCCAATTGAAATGGCAAAGGAGTAGTGGCATGACGCGACTGGCGAGTCTAGGATTATCGGGGTCCGGCGGGTCCGCAAAGAATCATGCGACCAGTGTGCGGCTCGATCCGTCGCGAACGGGCAGGGACGCGGAGTCGTTGGATTCGCACCTGCGGCGGATGGTGATTGGCCAGGACGAGGCGATCGATCAGATTGTCAATATCTACCAGATGCACCAGACAGGGTTGAATCCGCCGGGACGCCCGGTAGGGAATTTCCTGTTTCTCGGGCCGACGGGTACGGGCAAGACGCGGATTGTCGAGGCGATGGCGGAGAGTCTGGTGGGGAGTCCGCGGGCGGTGGTGAAGATCGATTGCGCGGAGTTTCAGCACAGTCACGAGATTGCCAAGCTGATTGGCTCGCCGCCCGGCTACCTGGGTCACCGGGAGACGCATCCGCTGCTCAGCCAGGAGACGATTAACCAGCACCATACCGACCGGGTGAAGCTGAGCTTCATTCTTTTTGACGAGATCGAGAAGGCTTCCGATTCGCTATGGAATCTTCTGCTGGGAATTCTCGACAAGGCGACGCTGACTCTGGGCGACAACCGTAAAGTGGACTTCAGCCGGGCGATGATCTTTATGACATCGAACCTGGGGGCTAACGAGATGTCGAGCCTGTTGCAGCCGAAGCTGGGTTTTGGACTGCAGGGGACCGAGGCGGCGGACTTGGGCAGTCTGGACGAGAAGACGATCGGCAAGATCTCCCGTTCCGGCCTGGAGGCGGCGCGCAAGAAGTTCACCCCGGAGTTCATGAACCGGCTCGACAAGGTGGTGGTCTTCCAGCCGCTCGGGGAGAAGCAGATGCGGCAGATTCTCGACATCGAACTCAAGCAGGTGCAGCAGCGGATTTTTCAATCCTCCGCCGACCGCGCGTTTATCTTTCATTGTTCGGACGAAGCGAAGGAGTTTCTGTTGCGCCAAGGCATCGACGCCAAGTACGGTGCCCGGCATCTGAAACGGGCCATTGAGCGATCGGTGGTGCAGCCGCTCTCGAACCTGATTGCGACCGACCAGATCCGCATGGGCGATGCGATTCGGATTGGCTTCGATGCGGCAGGCAGCCAGCTGACTTTCCTGCGCGAGGCCGAAGGCATGAGTCCGGTGACCATGGCGCAAGTAACCGAGATCAGCTTTACGCAGCAGTTGGTGGTGGCGCAAATTGCCGTCGAGGCTGAAAGCGGGCGACCGCAATCCGCCCGCTACTCCCGGCGCTAACTAGTGCGAGACCTTGGGTTCCAGGGTCTTGGCTTCTTCAATCCAAGCGTCCACCTGTTTTGCGGTCGGGGTGGTGCCGGCGATGTTCTTGGCCTCGTTGATCTCGATCAGCTTGGCGGCGAGATTGGCGGCGTTCCGGGTCCGGAGTTCCTTGACGGTATCCACCCCGGCCGCCTCCAACAACTCGGCAAACTGGGGACCAACCCCTTTGAGCCGGATCAGATCGGCGTGGTTGACCCAACGGAGAATCAGTTTTTCGCTGATGCCGGTCTTGTCGGCCAAAGCCGCGCGACCCTTGGCGGCGCCGCCTTGCTCCAAAAGTGATTCCACCGTAGGCACACCGGCCTCGGCCAGCTTTACCGCGTAGGCAGGGCCTACGCCTTCAATTTCTTCGATTTTCATGGGGCGAAGTTTCCTCGCCCCACACTGTATCGCAAATGCGCGCTAGGACGCACACTCCCCGCGGCCCAACTGCAGCGAAAACGCGACGTCGTCGCCCCAGTCCATGTACATCTCGTCGGTAAATTCGGCCGGCTTGGCCAGATCTGCCGTCATCTCCTTGAAGAACGCGACCTTGTGCCGCAGGACATACTCGCGGAACAGCTCGCCCGGTTGCCGGTCGACGAGGAAGTGGTCGATGATCCGCCGCACAGCCACGGTGGTCAACCGCGCCGGCAGGCTCTGAATCGCCAGGCCGAACTTCAACATCCCGTCGCGGTCATGGCCGCCGCCGAGCAGCATGAGATAGTAGGGCACTTCCTTACCGTTGATCTTGCGCGAGTTGCCGTAGAAGCCGAGATCGGCAATCCAGTGCTGGCCGCAGGAGTTGGGGCAGCCGCTGATCTTCACGCTCATCTTTCGGACCTGCGGGTCGCGGTAGTCGGCTACCGCCTGCGAGATGGCCGCCGCCAGATTCATCGACTTGGTCAGCGCGAGATTACAGCTATAACCGCCGGGGCAGGAGACGGTATCGGTGATCTCATAGGCCCCCGCATCGGCCAGCCCGGCCGCCTGCAGCGCCGCATGGACGCGCCGCAGATTATGCACCGCAATCCAAGCAATCATCAGGTTCTGGTCGATGCCGACACGGACGTAGCTATCGCCGGCGTCGCGGGCCAGCTTAGCCACCGCGCGCATCTGCGCACTCACCAGATTGCCCTGCGGGCAGCGGATGGTGACGATGGCGTAACCGGCATGCTTCTGCTCCTGCACGTTGGTTTCGAGCCACCGGTCAAAGGCGGGATCGGCCGGGGTGGAGCCAAGCACCGGCAGTTGGCCGCCTTCGCCGAGCGGGAACGGCTGCAGGCGGAAGCCGCCAAAGTTTTCCGGCACATGGGTCGGTTCGGGAGTGCCGCCGTTGGCGAGAATGTCAGCGTAGTTGGCTTCAATGGTCTGCCTGACCCATTCGAGACCGCGTTCGCGCAGCACAAACTTCAAGCGCGCCTTGTTCTTATTGCTCCGGTTACCATGCTGATTGAACAGCCGCAGCACCGCTTCAGTGCGCGGAATCAGCTTGTCTTCGGGTAAAAAATCGTCGAGCAGCACCGCTTCATTCGGCAGCGGACCCAAGCCGCCGCCCAGCACCGTCCGGAACCCGCGCTGCCCATCGCGGATCACCGCCGTGCAACCAAGATCGTGAATCGCCAGCGCCATGTCGTCGCGTTCGCCGCCGCCGAAGAAGGCCATTTTGAACTTCCGCGGCATCGCGTCGGTCAGTGGGTTGTGCAGAAACGCCAACGCCACTTTGCGGACGTAGGGCTGCACGTCGAACACTTCATTGGCCAGCAGGCCAGCCAACGGCGAGGCGGTAATGTTGCGCACCGTGTTGTAACAGGCCTCGCGCGTCGTCAGCCGGACATCAGCGAGCTTATGCAGCAGGTCGGCTACGCGGGGCAGCGGTACAAAGTGGTACTGCATGTTCTGGCGGGTCGTCAAATGACCCTTGCCGGCCGCGAACTCGTCCGCCACGTCGGCCAGGCAATCCATCTGCTCGGCGGTCATGATGCCGCCCGGCACCTTCGTCCGGATCATGTGCACGCCTTCCTGCCGTTGCGAATACACCCCGCGGCGCAGCCGCTCGGCGCGGAACTGATCGGCCGTGAGAGTGCCAGCCAGATAGTCGGCCGCTACCGCACGAAAGCGCTCAATGTCTTCGCGCACCGTCCGGTCGTACGCCGCTTCAACGGCTTCTCGCGTGGGGGTGTTTAAGTCAACCAAAACTAATCTCCCTTATCTCTATCGAGATTACCACATTCGCCCCGTCTACGCCGCTTCCCAGCCCGCCGTAGAATGGTTCCATGCGTGTTGCTGCCCTGCTGCTGGCCGTCGTCCTGTTTGCGCAGACGGGAAAAGAGCAGGCATGGCAATTTTACCAGCAACAGCGGTTCGCTGAAGCCGCCGCGCTCTACGAACTGCATCTGGCCGCCCATCCGCAGGACCGGCCGGCGGCTCTGCTGCTCGGTCTGGCTTGGCAGCAGTCCGGCGAACTCGCCCGAGCCGAAGCGCTGTTTGCCCGGGTGAAGGCGCCCTACTTCCTCGCCCGCGTCCAATTCCTCCGCGGCCGTTTCGACGAGGCCCTCGCCAGCGCTACGGCTGCGCTCGCCGCTGGCGAGCCCCCGGTGCGCGTCTGGCAGCTCCGCGGCCGCATTGAAGAAGAGCGCGGCAACCTGGAACTCGCCGCCGCCCACTACCGCCGCGCCAACTCGCCGGAGGGCCGCTCCGGCCTCGCCAGCGCCCTCTATAAACTCGGCCGCTACCCCGAAGCCCGCGAGGCCGCCACGGCCGCCGGCAACGCCGAAGGCCGCCAGATCCTCGAAAAAATCGCCCGCGCCCCCGTCGCCGCTGCCCCCGGCGCGCTCATCGTTCCACGTTTCACCACCCACGAACTCCCCTTCACTCTGAACCACTCCCCCTCCGCCGCCAAACACCTCGTCTCCACCATGGCCGGCGGCCTGGCCGCCGCCGACTTCGATGGCGACGGCCTCGTCGACCTCTTCTTCCCCAACGGCGCCGACCCGCGCACCCTGCGCAAAGCCGGGCCGCAACACGCCAATACCCTGCTCCGAAACCGCGGCCCCGCCGGCTGGCAGGCGGTCCCCGTTGCCGGCGACGGCTTCTCCATCGGCGCCGCCGTCGGCGACTACGACAACGACGGCGACCCCGACCTGTTCGTCGCCGGCGCCGGCCGCAACCTCCTCTACCGCAACGATCGCGGCGCCCTCACCCCCATCCCCTCCGCCATCGCCGACGAACCCTTCTCCGTCGCCGCCGCCTGGTTCGACTACGACCGCGACGGCGACCTCGACCTGTTCGTCGTCAACTACCTCGCCTGGAGCCCGGCCCAAAACAAGTTCTGCGGCGACGCGGCCAAGGGCCTCCGCGTTTACTGCAACCCCAAGGAGTTCGCCCCCCTCGCCAACCGCCTCTACCGCAACCGCGGCAACGGGACCTTCGAGGATGTGTCCACCCCCAGCGGCATCGCCCGTCACCGCGGCAAGGGCATGTCGGTGGCCGTCGCCGACTTCGACGCCGACGGCTGGCTCGACCTGTTCGTCACCAACGACAACCTGCCCAATTTCCTGTTCCACAACAACGGCGACGGCACGTTTGCCGAGACGGGCCTCGAATCCGGCGTCGCCCTGAGTGAAAGCGGCCAGCCGGTCTCGGCCATGGGCACGGCCGTGGCCGACTTCGACCGCGACGGTCGCCCCGACCTCCTGTTCACGGCCCTCGTCCGCGAGACCTTCCCCCTGCTCCGCAACCTGGGCGGCGGCCGTTTTCAGGACGTCACCTACCCCGTCAAACTCGGTGCTCTCTCCATGACCCGCTCCGGCTGGGGCGCCGTCTTTGGCGACTTCAACAACGACGGCTGGCTGGACCTACTCACCGCCAACAGCCACGTCACCGATAACATCGCCGCCGTTTCGAACGAGGTGTACGAAGAGCCTTCGACGCTCTTTCTCCAATCGCAAGGCGTCTTCCGGCAGGCGATCCCCGTGACGCCGCCGGGCGCCTGGCGCGGCGCCGTTATCGCCGACTTCGACAACGACGGCCGTCTCGACGCCGCCCTCACCCGCCTCGGCGCCCCCGCCCTGCTGCTGCGCAACGCGACCGAACCGGCCGGCCGCTCTCGCCGCGACCCGCGCCCGGCGCTGCTCCCCTCCGCCTGCGGCTACGCCAGCTCCTGCGCCGCGCCGCTCCACACCGGCTTAGGCCAGGATATCCCGCACTAACTCCCCGTGCACATCCGTCAGCCGGAAGTGCCGCCCGCTGTAAAAGTAAGTCAGCTTGGTATGGTCCAAGCCCATCAGATGCAGCAGCGTCGCATTCAGGTCATGCGGATGCACCGGCTTGTCCACCGCCTTATAGCCGAACTCATCGGTCGCCCCGTGCACGTAACCGCCCTTCACCCCGCCGCCCGCCAGCAGAATGGAATACCCCAGCGAGTTATGATCCCGCCCGTTATGCAGCTTCGTCGTCGAGGAGGTCTCCACCGCCGGCGTCCGCCCGAACTCGGTCCCCACCACCACCAGCGTCTCGTTCAGTAACCCGCGCTCGTCCAGATCCGCCACCAGCGCCGCCACCGCCGGATCAGCCTGCCGCGCCAGCCGGGCGTGCGATTGAATATCTTCGTGCGCATCCCAGGGCTGCGAGTTGCCGAAGTAGATCTGCACCATCCGCACCCCCTTTTCCACCATCCGCCGCGCCATCAGACAGCCCCGGCCAAACGCCGAATCCCCGTAGCGCTCCCGCGTTGCCGGCGTCTCCGCGGCCAAGTCAAACACCGCCGGCCCCTCACTCTGCATCCGGTAGGCGATCTCCATCGACTCAATGGTCGCCTCCAGTTGCCCGTCGCCGCCACGCGCCGCCAGATGCTCCTCGTTCAACTCCTTCAGCAGATCCAGTTGCCGCCGCTGCGCCGCAGGCTCCGTCCGACCGCGGTCCACATACTTGATCAGCTTCTTCGGGTCTGTCTCGGTGATGCCGATAAACGTTCCCTGATAAACCGCCGGCAGAAACGCGCTCTCCCACAGAGGCGGGCCCACCACCGGCGTCCCCGGACACATCACCACATAGCCCGGCAGGTTCCGGTTCTCCGTCCCCAACCCGTAAGTCAGCCAGCTGCCGAGCGACGGCCGCCCCGGCTGAATCGCCCCGCAGTTGGTCATAAACAGCGACGGCTCATGGTTCGGCACGTCGTTATACATCGACCGGATTACCGTGAACTTATCAATCTGCGTGCCGATGCGCGGAAAGATCTCGCTGACTTCAATCCCGCTCTGCCCCTGCTTGCGAAACGCAAACGGCGACCGCAGCAGCGACCCCGTCACGCGCTCCGTCTTCGGGTTGCCGCCCGGCATCGGCTGGCCGTGATACTTCGTGAGCGCCGGCTTGGGGTCGAACGTATCCACCTGCGACATCCCGCCGTTCAGAATCAGGTAAATGATGTGCTTGGCCTTGGCCGGAAAGTGCGGCGCCCGCGGCGCGAAGGCGTCGGCGGCCAGCAGCTCCCGCAGCGCCACGCTGCCGAATCCCAATCCCGTACGGGTCAATAGATCTCGTCTAGTCCACATAGAGAAACTCGTTCGAACTGAGTAACACCTGGGCGTACTCCACCGGCGACGCCTGCGCCAGAAACCGCTCGCCCCGCTCCCGCTCCCGCGCCGAAGGGGCCCGCTGAAACAGCAGCGCATAGGCCCGCTCCACGCTCGGGGCCCGCCCGGCGAAGGCCGCGGCGCGCTGCTTGATGAAGTCGCTGTTCAGGAAGAAGAGCCGCTGCAGCGGCACGTTGGTGGCCGCCCGGTGTTCGGCGCTCACGCTCGAACTCGGAAAGTCGAACAGCGCCAGCGTCTCGTTCTGCTGATAGCGGCCCACGCGCGCGTAAACGGTCCGCCGCCGCAGCTTGTCATCGAGCGGCGCCGACTCCCCGCCCACATTCGTATCAAGTTCGCCGGAGACGGCCAGCAGCGCATCGCGCATCGACTCCGCGTCCAGCCGCCGCCGCTCAGCGCGCCAGAACAGGCGATTATCCGGGTCCACCTGCTGCGCCGCCGCCGTCCGCGCGCTCGAGGCCTGATAGGTCTCGCTCAGCACAATCTCGCGGATCAGCGCCTTCGGCGACCAGCGCAGCGCGACGAAACGCGCCGCCAGATACTCGAGCAGCTCCGGGTTACCCGGCCGCTCGCCCATCAGCCCGAAGTTCGACGGCGTCCGCACCACGCCGTGGCCGAACAGGTGCGCCCAGATGCGGTTGGCCATCACGCGCGCCGCCAGCGGATGCCGCGCAATCGCTTCGGCCAACTGCAGCCGCCCGCTTCCCTGCCCCAGCGGCTCGCCGCCCAGCGCCGTCAGAAACTGGCGCGGAATCTTCGGCCCCAGCGCCTCAGGGTTGCCGCGGATGTTCAGTTCGAGGTCAATCGGCTCTTCGTGCTCGGCCACGCCGTGCAGGAACGGATAGGCCGGCGGGCTCGCCTTCTTCAGCCGGTCGAGTTCGGCGCGCAGGGCATCGAGGTGCCGCTTCCATTCGCCGCTCAAAAACCGGTCGACGTCCTTTACCCGCAGCAGCGCCCCGTCGCCGCTGAACATCTTCCGCCACAGGGTGTAGCGGTCGCGTTCGAGCGACTCGGTGGGGATCTCCGAGCCCGGGTTGAAGTCGGCTTCCGAATCGTAGTTGCCCGGCAGGATCACGATGCGGCGCTTGGCGGGCGGTGGAGCGGCGCGCGCCACGAGCTTGGCGTTTTCGGCATCGAGCGTCTTCTTCTCTTCGGCGATGGCCAGCACCAGTTGTTGAAACGCTTCGGCGGCGGCTCGATCCTTGCGCTGGTCCCATTCGGCCCGGAAGGGCTGGTCCTCGTCGGGCTTGGCGAGATACTCGCGCCAACGTTTGGCCAGTTCGGCGTCGAGGTCGCCGGTGCCGGTCATCAGGTCGGCAATGCGGTGGGCGAGGATGCCGGCGAGCTGCTCGCGCTGCTGGTCGAGGAAGGCATTGATAGCCTTCTCTTGTTTAACGATCTTCTTTCGGTGCCCCTCGTAGCGTTCGACCTCCTCTTTTGGCGCGAGCGGGTACTCTTTGTAGGCCGTGCTCGCAAAGACGCCGCCGAGCGCATAGTAGTCGCGCTGCGAGATCGGATCGTACTTGTGGTCGTGGCAGCGGGCGCAGGCGGCGGTGATGCCAAGAAAGCCGCGGGTGACCATATCGATGCGGTCGTGCCGTTCATCGGCCCGCGCCTGCGGCGGCTGCGAGATGCCGTAGTACCAGGGCCCCAGGCCGAACAGGCCCAGGCCGCCGAGATACTTCTCGCGCTCGGGCAGCAGATCGCCGGCCACCTGCGCCTTTACGAACAGGTCATAGGGCATGTCGTGGTTGAAGGCCTGCACGACCCAGTCGCGATAGCGCCAGGCGTTGGCGTAAGGGTGCGGGGCGGTACCGTGGAAGTCGTCTTCGCCGTAACGGGCCACGTCGAGCCAGTGCCGGCCCCAGCGCTCGCCGAAGTGCGGCGAGGCGAGGAGCCGGTCCACCAGCTTCGGCACATTCGGGTCGGCCAGAAAGGCGGTGGCCTCGGCTTCGGTGGGCGGCAGGCCGGTCAGATCGTAGTGGATCCGGCGCAGCAGCGTGCGCGCATCGGCGCGCGGGTTCGGGATCAGCCCCTTCCTGGCGAGGCCGGCCCGGACGTGGCCGTCAATCGACCCTTCCACCGCACGCAGCGGCGCGAAGCTCCACCAGAGCTTCGCCTTCGGCTGCGCCAGCGCAGCCCACGCAATGAGAACCAGGCTCCAACGCACGCTCCTATTCTACTTGCGGGCGATCCACACAAGAAAGAGGCCGTCCGGGTCGACGTCCTCCCAATAGGAGATGGGCCGGCTGGTGACCTCGCGGCAGTGCCGGCGCAGCATCGTCTCCAGTTCGCGCTGGCCGAACCACCGCTCCCAGGCCGGCGTTTCAAACCGCCCCCAGTGGTCTTTATTTTTGTCGATGACGACGATGGCCCCGCCCGGCTTGACGACGCGGCACAGTTCCGCCACGGCGCGCTCGATTTCGACAGCGTGTTCGAGCGACTCGGTAGCGTAGGCGGCATCAAACGCCGCCGTCGAAAACGGCAGCTCCGTAAGCGACCCCGCCACGGGCCACAGCGGCGGCCGCAAGTGGCGCAGCATGGCTTCGGCGAGGTCCATGCCGCACAGCTTGGCGCCGGGATGCTCGGCCAGCAGCGCGCGCGCAAAGCGCCCCTTTCCGCAGCCGGCGTCGAGCACGCGCTTGCCATTCAGGTCGCCGAAGGTTTCAAGCAACACCCGGACGTGCAGAATGCGCGGGTCGATCGTCGACGGGAAGTGCTCCTCGTCGGCAGCCGCCTCTTCAAACGAACGGCGGATCCGCTCGCGCAGATCCGCCGTCAACTCCGGTCTCTTCTTCACAAACCGATCGAACAGACCCATTCAGGCTTTAGTGAGGAAGATGGGAATGCCGAGTTTATTCGCGTAGATGGGTCGGTAGCGGTCGGTGTTGTACATCGTCTCGACGTCCACTTTCCGCGGTCCGAGCTTGGGATCGGGGATCTCCACCATCGCATAGCAGCCGTGGTTGATGGCCGCCATCAGGCCGCTCTGGCCGGCGAGAATCGCGTCGAAGGCCATGTTGCCGAACGTGGTGGCCACCATCTTGTCGACGAAGTCCGGGCTGCCGCCGCGGAGGTCGTACGTGAGGTCGCTCACAATCGCTTCGAGGCCCGCCCGCTTCTTGGCCTGCTCGGCGAACAGCTCGCCGACGTTCATCTTGCGGCGGTGGCCGTAGTCGTCCGGTTCGCCGTACTCCTGCACCTGATAGCCTTCCCAGGCGGCGCCTTCGCTGAGCACCGTGAGACAGTAGCTCGACGGGTTATTGCGCTTGTCGCGGGCGAGCAGCTCGAGCATCTTATCGAGGTCGAAGGCGTGTTCGGGGATGCCGCAGCGGATGGAGGTGACGTAGGCGGTATAGAGCGCCGTGTAGCCGGCGTCGCGGCCGAAGATACGGAATACGCCGAGCCGTTCGTGCGAGCCGACCGTGGTCCGCTGCCGCTGAATGGCGTCATGCGCGCGGGAGATGGCCGTCGAGAAGCCGATGCAGTACTCGGTGTCGCGGACGTCGTTGTCCATGGTCTTCGGCACGGCAACGACGCGGAAACCCTGCTTGTGCAGCTTCTGCGCGTAGCTCAGGGTGTCGTCGCCGCCGATGGCGACGAGGCAATCGACGCCCAGCTTTTCGAGGTTGGCGATGACGTGCTTCGAGATGTCGTAGGCCGTGAAGGTCTCACCCTTCTTGGTGACGGTCTCGGGCGTGAAGCTGTCCGCGCTCAGGAACGAGGGGAGCTTGCGCATCCGGGCCGGGTTGGTGCGGCTCGAGTGGAGATAGGTGCCGCCGGAGCGGTCAATGGTGGCCGTGTTGAGGCGGTCGAGCGGCATCAGATACCGCTTCTTGCTCTCCTCGTCATCCAGATTCAGATGCGTAAGCCCCTCCCAGCCGCGCCGGAAGCCGAGCACGTCGATGCCGAGTTCGGTCGCACGGTAGGTGACCCCCTTGATCACTGAATTCAGGCCGGGGACGTCGCCGCCGCCCGTCAGAATGCCAATACGCTGAATACCCATGAAGCTCCTTTTCCTTAGATTTCCTTGTACCTATCAGTATAGCGGCCGGCCGGCAGTGATACACTGCAAACGATGATTACAGCGCAAGCCGGCGATAAAGTGAAGGTGCATTATCAGGGCACTCTCGCTGACGGCACCATTTTTGATTCGTCCGAAGGCCGCGACCCACTGGAGTTCACGCTCGGCACCGGCCAGGTAATCCCCGGTTTTGACGCAGCGGTAATCGGCCTTTCGCCCGGCCAATCCGTGGTCACGACAATTCAACCCGACGATGCCTACGGCCCGGCCAATCCCGAGATGATCATTGAAGTCGAACGGGACCGCTTCCCGGAGGACATGGAACTCGAAGAGGGCCTCGAACTGCAGCTGTCCGGCGGCGGCCAGGCCTTCATGGTGCGCGTAATCGCGATTGCCCCGGAGAAAGTTACCCTGGACGGCAACCATCCGCTGGCCGGCGAGGCGCTGATGTACGCGGATCTCCCGCTCGCGCTCCGGCTCGAACAGGCCGCGGCGATGGTGGCCCAGTGGAGCGTCACCACCCACTCCCGGTTGTACCCACCGTCTGCAGCCGCCTCCATCCCCTGCGGTAGCGGCACGGCGGCGTTTGTCGACGAGACCTCGCCGCTTACGCAGATCAAGGGTGCCGGCATGATAGCGCCCACGCTCGAAGCCGATCTTGACGAGGTGGAAGCGTTCTACGAGGAACGGATGGCGCCGGTGACCTTCGTGCTGAGCCCGTTCGCCGACGCGGCGATTTTCACCTATCTCTCGCGCCGCGGCTACGAAATCGGCGCGTTTGAAAACACGCTGTTCCGCCCGCTGTCGGCCGCCGACATCACCGACCCCGACCCGGACATCACCCAGCCGTCCGCCCCCGGCGCCTGGGCCGCACCCCTGGCCGAAGCCTTCTTCGACGTTGTCACCCCGGCCGCGCTCGAACTCTGCGGCACGCTGTACCACCTGCCGCACACCGAGAGCTTTCTGGTCGAACACGACGGCCAGGCGCTGGCTGGCGCCCAACTGTGCTGCCACGAAGGCCTCGCGCTGTTGCAGTGCGATGGCACCATCCGCCGGTATCGCCGCGCTGGTTTGCAAGCGAAGCTCATCCGCGAGCGTCTCTCGCGCGCCGCCCGCTCCGGATGCAACCTGGCCACGGCCGATACGGAGCCGGGGAGCGCCTCGCAGCGCAACTATGAAAAACAGGGCTTTCGACTCGCCTACACCAAGGTCACCCTCATCAAGCCATAGCCCTCCAGGTCAAGAACGCCAGACCCAGCAGAAAGCCTAGCAGCGCCTGATACTCGCGGTTCTTCCGGTACAGCCAGCCCCGGAAGGAAGCCGTCGGGGGCAGGCCCGGAAACCGGGGCAACAGCAGCGGGACGCGGTCGGCGTAGGCGGCGTAGTCCGGAAACAGGCCGCGCAGGTGCTGCTCTTCGAGCTCCATCACCGGTAGATAGACCAGCAGAAAGACCCCGGCGAACAGCGCCGCCAACTCCCAGCGCCCGGCCGCCACGGCCAGCCCCAGGGCCGTGATCAGCGTCCCGGCGTAGAGTGGATTGCGATGGAAGCGGTAAGGTCCGCTGGCCACCAGCTTCTGGTTTTTCTCCAGGTGCCCCGCCGCCCAGGCCCGCAACGCGAGCCCGGCGAGCGAGACGGGGATACCGGCCAGCAGCGAAGCTGGGGTGGGCATAGCGAACCAGCCGAAGGCCGCCACCAGCAGAAACCCGCTGGGGACACGCATCCGCGCCACTAGGTCCGCGTAGGGTTTCGGGAAGAGGTATCGAGGCATGCTTCTAAAGCGGCCAGGACGGCGTCCACGGATAGGGCGCGCATCGAGGCGGGGATCTCCTGCGTTCTTTTGTAAGTGGTTGCGGCGCCGGGGGCGCGGAGCACGGTGAGAGTGCCGCCGAAGGGGCCGTTGCGTTCGGGCGAGGTGGGGCCGAACAGCGCCACGCCGGGCTTGGCGAGCGCCGCGGCCAAGTGCATGGGGCCGCTGTCGAGACCAAGCACGGCGGTGGCGCGCCGGGTGGCGTAGATGAGGTGGGGCAGGCTCCAGTGGGGCTGATTCAGGACGAGGGGCACGGGCAGGCGGCGGGCCAGGGCGTCGTAGTTTTCGGCCGGCCACTCTTTGGCGCGCCAACCGGCGCGGTCGCTGGCCAGCACGAAGGGCCCGGCGGGCAGGTCGGCCACTGGGTCGCCGGGCGGCAGGGGGAACTCGCGGCCCGTGAGGCCGACGAGCGAGAGTTCGTGCTCGACGACATGAGCGCCGCGGGGCAAGACGCGTTCGGAGTAGAAGCAGCCGGCGGCGCGCTCGCGCAGGAATGACGAAACGAAGCCAACGCGACGCGGCGCGCCGCTGAGCCAGGCGAGGAGGGCCGACTTAAGCAAGCCTTGCAGGTCGTAGGCGACAGCGAAACGGGCGGCGCGCAGTTGGCTGACGGCGCGCCAGAGGTCGGCGAACTCGCGGCGGTCAAAGGCGACGGTGCGGACGGGACAGGCCGTGAGGAGCGGCGCCCATTTGCGATCGACGGCCCAAGTGACGTCCATGCCGGCGCGTGCCAGGGCCGTGGCCGCGGGCATGGCGTGCAGCACGTCGCCGAAGGCGCCCAGCCGGATGACGAGAACCCGCACGAGCCTCCTACGCTTTCTGCCGCTCGCGGACGAGCGTCATGAGAGCCTCGCGGCGCCGCAGGTCGTCATGGCTTTCGTCGATCACGGTCAAGCCCGGGATGCTCGTCAGAATGGCCGTGTCGCCGTGGTCGGCGATGGTGACGAAATCGGTACAGTCGAGCGCGGCGGCCAACTCGGCCCGGGCCCGGGCGGGCAGCAGCGGGTCAACCGGGGAGGTGATGCAGACCGCCAGGGGGCCGTACTCGGCGGCTAACTGCCGCATGCGCGCGGCGTTGGTATAGACGACGGGATCGAAGTGGCCGAGGACCAGTAAGCGCGGCGGGGCCGGGGCCAGCAGGCGTTCGCGCATCTGTTCGAGTTCAATGATTTTGGTCCGGGTATCCACCATCGCAGCCCTTTATTGTCGCGCGATTCGCACCAATTCCAAAACCTCCCCCGCCACGCGCTCCGCCTCCACGGCCTTCATGCAGCGGTGATCGATGGGGCAGTCCCGCAGCAGGCAGGGGCTGCACTCAACCGGCTCGCGGATCACCTTGGCGAGCGGTCCGGTGGGGCCGGTGGCGACGTGGTCGGTAGCGCCGAAGACCGAGACGGTAGGCACGCCGAGGGCGCTGGCAATGTGCATGGCGCCGGAGTCGTTCGTCACGAAAGCCCGGCAGATCGAGGCCATTTCAACGAAATCGCCGAGACTGGTTTCCCCCGCGAAGTTGACCGCGATCAGCCCGGATTCCCGTACCGCCGCCGCGATGCCTTCGCACAGCGTCCGCTCGTCCGGCGAGCCGAAGACGGCAACTTGGGCCGAGAGTGAGCGGGCCACTTCGATGCCGGCCGCGGCAAACCGTTCGGGCAGCCACCGTTTGGCGGTGCCGTAGGCGGCGCCGGGCGACAGGCCGATCCAGGTGCCTTCAAGCCGGCGAGCTCCGGCCTTCTGCAGAAACGGAATACCGGGCAGCCGGATCATCGGCGACTCGGGCAGCTGCTCGATCAAGCCGGCGCGGCGCAGCATTTCGAGATAGTAGAAGCGCTGGTGGTCGGGAATCTCGCCCGGCTTGGGCACTCGGATCGGATCGGAAAGCAGGAGACCCCGCCCTTCGCGGTTGTAGCCGATCCGCACCGGGATTCCGGCGAGCCACACCAGAGCGGCGGCTTCAAACGCATTCTGTTGCAGAATCGCGGCATCAAAGCGCATCTGCCGCAGCCGGCCGGCCAGGTCCCATTTGCCGCGCAGGTCACGCCAGCCCTTGGCCGCGTGGTAGGGAATGATCTCGTCAATCAGGGATTTGTCGTAGAGGCCGCTGACCCAGGGGCGGGCAAGCACGGCGATGTGAGCGCGGGGAAAGCGCGTGCGAATCTGCTCAAGCGCGGGCACGGCCATGACGGCATCGCCTACCCAGTTGGTTGCGCGGATGAGAATTCGGCGGAAGTCCATTGCGGTACAATTCCTGCGTGACCCCAGACAAAATTCAGGAGTTGCAGGAACAAGGGTACACGATCATATCGCAAATGATCGACCCGATCTGGCTCGAAGAGCTGCGCACGGCCGTCGCCGCGCGGATGGCGATGGAGGGGGAGCACGCCGGCGGCGAGTTTCGGCGGGAGGCGAATGCCCAGCGTCTGGCGAATCTGGTGGACAAGGGCGAAACCTTCCGCCGGGTGATTTCGCATCCGGAGTTGCTGGCAGCGGCCGAAGTAGTGCTGGGGCCGGACTGGAAGTTATCAAGCTTGAACTACCGCGCCGCTGAACCGTTTTCCGATTCGGCGCAGCCGCTGCACTGTGACATGGGCTTGCTGCCGGATGGGCAGGGCTACTGCGTCTTCAACTCTATTTGGATGCTCGACGACTTTACGGCCGACAACGGACCGACACGGGCCGTGCCGGCTTCGCACCGGTCGGGAGCGCTACCGCCGGCCTCGCACCCGGACGAGCGGATCATTCTAGGGCGCGCCGGGGACGTGATTCTGATGAACGCTCACTGCTGGCACGGGGGCACGGCCAATCGGACCGCGCACGCCCGGCGTTCGCTGCACGGCTTCTTTGTGCGCGGCGACCAGCCGCAGCAGCAGTACCAGAAGCGGCTGCTGCGGCCGGAAACCATCGCGGCGCTTTCTCCGGAGTTGCGGCGCATTCTGGCGCTCGACGATGCGCGGAACGATGCGTTGAGTGCGACCGGCAGCGGCAGGTCGGGCTTTCTCCGGTGAGTAACTCTCAGTACTTCCGGTAAATACGGTATCCTAACTGAGTACGGTCCGATGAACCCTCTCTTACAGATCCCGCTCGTCATCCCGTTTGACCAGATTCAGGCCGGCCACGTTGTGTCGGGAATCCGCGAACTCATTGGCCGCGCGCAGGCCGCGATCGATAGCGTGAGCAACGCCCCGGCCCCGCGCACTTACGCCAACACGCTGCTGGCGTTCGACCGGGCCACCGAACCGCTCGATGTCGGCTTCAGTATTGTCCGGCACCTCGAAACCGTCGCCACCACACCGGAGCTGCGCGAAGCTTTTAATACTATCCAGCCCGAAGTCAGCGCGCTTTACTCTTCCATCCCGCTCAACGCCGGCCTCTGGCGCGCGTTGCAGGAGTTTGCCGCCACCCCGGAAGCCGCCACGCTTACCGGCATCCACCGGCGCAACTTCACTAAGACCATGGACGCCTTCCGCCGCGCCGGCGCCGAACTCGACGAGGCGGGTAAGAAACGGTCCGAGGCTATTGATATCGAACTGGCCAACCTGACGACCAAGTATGCCGAGAATGTCCTGGACTCGACCAAC
This sequence comes from Acidobacteriota bacterium, assembly GCA_026393985.1. Classification (GTDB taxonomy): domain Bacteria; phylum Acidobacteriota; class Terriglobia; order Bryobacterales; family Bryobacteraceae. The sequence goes on along the minus strand of JAPKZB010000096.1, from coordinate 43,329 downwards.
GCCTTTGAGTGGTATCTAACCGAAGAGTCGCAGCTCGCGGGTATGCCGCCGAGCGCCCGCGCCGCCGCGCGGCAGAGCGCCGAGGCCAAGGGGCAGGCCGGCTGGCGCTTGACACTGCAGCAGCCGAGCTATGTCGCCGTGCTTACCTATCTCGACGACCGGGCCGTGCGGGAAACCCTCTATCGCGCCTACGCCACGCGCGCTTCGGCAGGCGCCTACGATAATAGGGCGCTGACGGTGCGGATCCTCGCATTGCGGCAGGAGAAGGCCAGACTGCTGGGCTTTGCCAACTTCGCCGACCTGGTGCTGGTGGAGCGGATGGCTAAGACCGGAGCCGCCGCCCGGGCATTTGTCGACGATCTCGAGGACAAAACGAAGCCATTCTTTGTGACCGAAAACGCCCAGTTGGCGGCGTTCGCGGGCCAGCCGCTCGAAGCTTGGGACATCCCGTACTGGGCCGAGAAGCAGCGCCTGGCGCTCTATGATTTCGACGAAGAGGAGTTGCGTCCCTACCTGTGCCTGCCGCAGGTGATGGACGGCCTGTTTGCCATTGCCCGTCGTCTGTTCGGCATTGTCGTCACCGAGACAATGGGGCTGCCGGTGTGGCACGAGGACGTCAAGACCTATGAGATCCGGGACGAAGCGACCGGTCACCATCTGGGCAGCTTCTACTCGGACCTGTATCCGCGGGAGAACAAACGGGGCGGCGCGTGGATGGATTCGTTTCTGACGGGATTGCCGCGTGGCGAGGAGTGGGATCCGCATCTGGGTCTGATCTGCGGCAATTTGACGCCGCCGCTCGACGGCAAACCGGCGCTGTTGACGCATCGCGACGTGGAGACCATCTTCCATGAGTTCGGCCACCTGCTCCATCACTGTTTAACTCGGGTTCCCCTGCGGAGCCTGGCCGGGACGAATGTGGCGTGGGATTTTGTCGAACTGCCCAGCCAGATCATGGAGAACTGGTGCTGGGAGCGCGAAGCGCTGGATCTGTTTGCGCGGCATCACGAAACGGGCGCGGCGATCCCGGAAGAGTTATTTAACAAGATGAAACGGGCCCGGACGTTCCGGGCCGCCAACGCGCAGATGCGCCAGTTGAGTTTCGGCGTGGTGGACCTGACGCTGCATACCACCTATGACCCGGCCATCGATAGCGATGTGGTGGCCTTCAGCCGGAACCTGCTCGCGCAGTTCTCCCCCTCCCCGCTGCCGCCCGAGCACGCCATGATCAACTCCTTCACGCATCTATTTGCAAGTCCAGTGGGTTACGCCGGCGGCTACTACTCCTACAAGTGGTCCGAGGTGCTCGACGCCGATGCGTTCAGCCGGTTCCGCGCCGAGGGCGTCTTCAACCCCGAGGCGGGCCGCGAGTTCCGGAATGAGATTCTCGGCAAGGGCGACAGCGAAGATCCGGCCGAGCTCTACCGCAACTTCATGGGACGCGATCCGAACCCGCGGGCGCTGCTTGAGCGCTCGGGGCTGCTTTCCTAGCGCGTGATACACTTTTTCATAGTGGCTAAGGTTCATCCTTCTGAAAACTGCAACCTTACCCGCTTGTGAATCGTCTACAGGGGCAAGGGGACCGGACAAAGAACGATGGCGACTATTCCAACTCCACCACCGACTGATCGCAACCACCCCGCTACGCGGCCGCTCGATCCGGACGAGATACACTTGGCCCGGCTGCTGACGCCGGAAGTGTCCTGGCGGGAGCAGTTTGTTCAGAACATTAAGGATCTCATTCGTCCTCCGCAGCTGCCGCCGCTGGAGGTAACCTCGAAGCCGGTAGCGGTGAAAGATATCTGGGGCGCGACCTCGGGCAACGAAAAGAAGTCCGGCTTGTATTCGATGCTCGTGCACGGAGTGATCATCGGGCTGATTCTGTGGCTTGGCACCAACAAACAAGTCATTCAGGCCGTTAAGGATACGGCGTTGTTCATGCCGACCGATCTGGCGCCTTACATGCCTCCGGCGCCGCCCAAAACGGTGACGATGGGCGGAGGCGGTGGCGGCGGCAACCTGAATCCACTACCGCAAACCAAGGGCAAGCTCCCGAAGATCGCCCCACGGCAGTACGTTCCGCCGACGGCGGAGCCGATCCAGAACCAGCCGAAGCTGGTGATGGAGCCGACGATCGTACTGCAGCAGGATGCGCCGGTTCCGCAGGTGGCGCTAACCAATATCGGCGACCCGTTTGCGATGGGCAAGATTCCGTCGAACGGTCCCGGTTCGGCGGGCGGCATCGGTTCGGGCAAGGGCGGCGGCGTGGGCTCCGGCTCCGGGGCGGGCGTTGGGCCCGGTTCGGGTGGCGGGATGGGCGGCGGCGTCTACCGGATTGGTGGCGGTGTTTCGGCCCCGGCGCTGCTTTCGAAGGTGGAACCGGAGTACTCGGAAGAGGCGCGGAAGGCGAAGTTCCAAGGCACAGTCGTTCTTTATGTCGTCGTCGATGAGAAGGGCCAACCGCAGCAGTTGCGCGTGGTGCGGCCGCTCGGGCTGGGTCTTGATGAGAAGGCGATCGAGGCGGTGCAGAAGTGGCGTTTCCGCCCGGGCTTCAAAGATGGCCGGCCCGTTCCGGTAGCGGCCACGGTGGAAGTGAACTTCCGACTTCTGTAGGATCCGGCTCTCCGAACGGGTCCGCAGGCAAACAGCCCATTTCCGCCAAAATGCGGGAATGGGCTTTTCTGATTTCAGATAGAATAGAGGGGTTACCGCACTCTTCACACCATGCTGAAACCCAAGGCAGAAACCAACGAAGACCTCAACCCCGTTGAAACCAGCGAATGGCTGGAAGCGCTGGACCAGATCATAGACGCCGAGGGGCCCGACCGGGCCAAGTTCCTTCTCGATCGTCTGTTGAATCAGGCGGCACTCAGTGGCGCGGCGCCAATTGCCCGCTACAAGACCCCCTACTTCAACACGATCAGCACGGAGGAGGAGGTTCCTTATCCGGGCGATCGGGAGATGGAACGCCGGATTGAATCGCTCGTCCGGTGGAACGCCCTGGCCATGGTGGTGAAGGCCAACAAGTACGATGCGGGCATCGGCGGGCACATTGCGACGTTCCAGTCGCAGGCAACGCTGATTGAGGTCGCGCAGAACCATGTCTATCGCGCCCGGATTGGCGACCAGCCGGGTGACCTGATCTACTTCCAGGGCCACGCCTCGCCGGGGCAGTACTCGCGGGCGTTTCTTGAAGGGCGTCTCGATGAGAAGCATCTGGCGAACTTCCGCCACGAGTTGCGCGACTACCCGGGCCTGTCCTCCTACCCCCATCCGTGGCTCATGCCGGACTTCTGGCAGTTCCCGACCGTTTCGATGGGTCTTGGTCCGCTGAACGCCATTTATCAGGCCCGTTTCATGCGTTACCTCGAAAACCGCGGCCTGCTGCCCAAGACCGACCGGAAGGTCTTTGCCTATCTCGGTGACGGCGAGATGGACGAACCAGAGTCGCTGGGCGCCATCGGTCTGCCGGTGCGGGAGAAGCTCGATAACCTGGCCTTCATCGTCAACTGCAACCTGCAGCGGCTCGATGGACCGGTGCGCGGCAACGGCAACATCATTAAAGAGCTCGAGGGTATTTTTGCCGGGGCGGGCTGGAACGTGGTCAAGTTGTTGTGGGGTGGCCCGTGGGATGAGCTGTTTGCCCGGGACGAATCGGGCATGCTGCTGAAGCGTCTGTCGGAGTGCGTCGATGGCGAGTTCCAGGCCTACAAGGCCAAGGGCGGCGCCTATGTCCGCGAGCACTTCTTCGGCAAGTATCCGGAGACGGCCGCGCTGGTGGCCGACATGACCGACGAGCAACTGCGGAAGCTCTCGCGCGGCGGCCACGACCCGGTAAAGGTCTACAACGCCTATCTGCGGGCCCTCGAGACCAAGGGCAAGCCGACGGTGATTCTGGCGCACACCGTCAAGGGCTACGGCATGGGCGAGGGCGGCGAGAGCCGCAACTTCACCCACCAGGCCAAGAAGCTCGAGGAGCAGTCGCTGCTCTACTTCCGCGATCGCTTCCAGTTGCCGCTCACCGATGAGCAGGCCAAGGGCTGCGAATTGCTCAAGCCGGCCGGGGACTCGCCCGAGATGGTTTACATGCGGGAGCGCCGCGCCGCCCTCGGCGGCAGCGTGCCGGCCCGGAACGTGACGCCGACCGGCATCACCGCTCCACCGCTCGAGCTTTTCAAAGAGTCGCTGCAGGGTTCCGGCGACCGGGCCGTTTCGACGACCATGGCGTTTGTCCGGATTTTGACGGCGCTGATCAAAGACCCGGCGCTCGGCCAGTACATTGTCCCGATCATCCCGGATGAGGCGCGGACGTTCGGCATGGAGTCGCTATTTCGCCAAGTGGGTATCTACGCCCCGATGGGCCAGATGTACACGCCGCACGACTCGGACATCTTTTTGTTCTATAAAGAGATGGTCAACGGCCAGATTCTCGAAGAGGGGATCACCGAGGCCGGTTCGATGGGTTCGTTCACGGCTGCCGGCACGGCGTACGCCAATTACGGCCTGCCGATGATCCCGTTCTTCACGTACTACTCCATGTTCGGCTTCCAGCGAGTGGGCGACTTCATCTGGGCGTTTGCCGACAGCCGCGGCAAGGGTTTCCTGATGGGCGCGACGGCCGGACGGACGACGCTGTCGGGCGAAGGGCTGCAGCATCAGGACGGCCACAGCCTGGTGCTCTCCTCCACCGTCCCCACCTGCCACAGCTATGATCCGGCGTTTGCCTACGAACTGGCGATCATCATCCAGGACGGCATCAAGCGGATGTACGAGCTGAACGAGGACCGCTTCTACTACCTGACCATCTGCAACGACGACTACGCGCACCCTCCGCTGCCGGCCGAGGATATCTCGGAAGGCGTGCTGAAGGGCATCTACCGCGTCAAGGCCGCCGAAAGTCCGCAGGCGATGCTGTTTGGCTCGGGAGCGATTCTGAACGAGGCGATCGAGGCTTCCCAGATTCTGGCCGAGCGCTACGGAGTGGCGACCGATGTCTACAGCGTGACCAGCTACAACGAACTGCGGCGCGACCTGCTCGAGGCCGAGCGCTGGAACCGTCTGCATCCAGCCGAAGCCCCGCGCACCGGCTATCTGCACGCGGTGGTGGGCGGCTCGGAGCTGCCGATTATTGCCGCCTCGGACTACATGAAGATCGTGCCCGACCAGATTGCGCCGTGGCTGCCGGGCCGCCTGGTGAGCCTGGGGACGGACGGCTTCGGCCGGTCCGATAACCGCCACCATCTGCGCCGGCACTTCGAGGTAGACGCCGAGAACATCGCCGCGGCTACGCTTTCGCGCCTGGCCCGCGATGGCAAGTTCGACGCCGCGCGCGCCGCCGCCGCGATTCAGGAGCTGGGGCTCGACCCGGAACGGCCCGAGCCGTCCCGGGCGTAAGAGCCCGAAGGCCTCTGCTTACCGGTCACGCCTCGCCCTACGCTTTACCAAACCAAGCCAGTTCGACCGGAGCCTCCCCGCTCCGGTCTTCCTGTTTTTTGAGCCTCCCCCAGACGTCGAACAGATAGAATCCGAGGCCGTTGACGGCGCCGAAGGCGGCCATTTCCTCATCGCTCTGGACAAAGTGGAGTTCGGTGCGGGGCAGCGCGTACAGGGCCTGCCAGAGGGGGTGGGACAACGGTCCGGAGCCGGCCAGGACGACCACGTGGCCGCGGGTGGCTGGTTCGTCCGTAAGGGTAGCGGCGAAGTCGTTCACGGCCTGTTCGGCGTCTTCGTGGGAGGGCTCAAGCAGCAGGACCGCCGTGGGGCAGGCGGCGGTGCGTTCGAGGCGCGTGGCGGTGGGCCAGTCCTCCTGGCGCGCCGTGACCGCCGCCATCGCCACACCAAGAAACAGGCAAAGCTTTCTCACCCTGGGCTTCTCGGCCAATTCCAAGTGACAATGAGAAGAAATGGTACACATCGACGAAGCAACCGTCCGGCAACTGCTGCCCATGAGCAAGGCGATCGACCTGCTGGCCCGCGCCTTCCGCGATCTCGCCGCCGGCGAGGCGCAGTCGCAGCCACGCCGCCGCCTGACGCTGCCGACCGGCGCGGTGCTGCACCAGATGGCCGGGGCGCACGGCGCCTACTTTGGCACCAAGATCTACTCGACGCACCCGCAGCACGGCGCGTGGTTCGTTTTTCTTTTGTACGACGCCGAGACGGCGATACCGCTGGCGCTGCTGGACGCCAACTGGCTTGGGCAGATCCGGACGGGGGCGGCCTCGGGGCTGGCGACGCGTTGGCTGGCACGGCCGGAGGCGCGAACGGTGGCGGTGCTGGGCAGCGGATTCCAGGCAGCGAGCCAGTTGGAGGCGGTGCTGGCGGTGCGGCCGATCCGGGCGATCAGCGTGTGGAGCCGGAGCCAGGACAAGGCGCAGGCCTTTGCCCGAAACTATCCCAATGCGGCGGCAATGCCGACGGTGGAGGCGGCGCTGGTGGACGCCGATATCGTGGTTACGGCGACCACGGCTAAGGAACCGCTGTTCCCGGCCGAGTTGATCCGGCCCGGCACACACATCAACGCGGTGGGTTCGAACTCGCCGCTCCGCCGGGAGTTGCCGGCCGAGCTCATTCACCGCGCCGACCGGATTGTGGTGGATTCGGTGGAGCAGGCGCAGATCGAAGCGGGGGATCTGCTGCTGAGTCTGGCGCCGGACGAGTGGAGCCGGGTGGTGCCGCTGGCCGGAGAGCCGCAGCGGGAGAGCCCCGAGGCGATTACGATCTTTAAGTCCGTGGGGCTGGGCCTTGAAGATGTCGCGGTCGGGGGGTGGGTGTATGAGCAGGCTCTGGCGCAGGGGAAGGTAACGCCGCTGCCGCTATTTGCGGCCGGTTGAGGCCGGCTCCGGCCCGTGTGGTGGCCGGCAGCAGGTGCGGAGGTATTGACGCCGCCGCGGCTATTCGCCGCCGGTAGAGGCCTGGAGATCGGCGTCGCGCCAAGCGCTGATTTTCAGGCGGCGGCACACCCAACAAAGTTCCTCGCCGGCGTTGGGGCCGGTATGCACCGAAACCTCGCCACCGCAAACTTCGCACTTGCGGACCGGGACCGGCCTTTCGGCCCCGGCGCTGCGACGGGCTTCGTCCAGCAGGGCGGGATCGACGACCGGTGCTTCTCTGACGGGTGACTTACGCTTCATGGCTCATGCTTTAGGATAGCGCAACGGGACGACTAGGCATTGACGAGATTGCCGCTGTAGACCTCGAGCACGTAGCCGGAATCGAGACTGCCGGCGCACCGCGGGCAGCGCTGGCCGGGCTTGGTCTTCCGGGCGGCGCCCTGCTTGAGGACCGTCGCCTCCACCCGGTGGGTGCACATATAGCAGTGGACCCGGCCGGGTAGCTCTTCCACCGCGAGATTGTTATTGTTTGAGTTCATTTGTTTTTCCTCCTTCCTCTTCAGCAGACGTATCGTCCGCGGAAGAGGATTCGGTAGAGGAAAAACCTTTAGTCACCGGTGGCGCCGGCCGGGGCGTTGACCGGCTTCGAGCGGCGGCCTGCGATCCAGCCCTTCGCCGATTCGACCATATCGTAGCCCACCGGCACCACCAGCAGGGTCAGCAGCAGACAGAGCGTCTGGCCGCCGATGATGGTGATGGCGATCGCCGACCGCTGCGAGGCCCCCGAGCCGGTGCCGAAAGCGGTGGGCAGCAGGCCGGCGACGATGGCGAAGGTCGTCATGAGAATGGGCCGCAGACGGACCCGGTTGGCCTCGACAATGGCGTGTTTGAGGGCGTGGCCTTCATCGCGCAGCCGGTTCATGTAGTCGATCTGGAGAATGCCGTTTTTCTTGACAATACCCAGCAGCAGCAGCACGCCGAGGGCGCTGAACAGGTTGAGCGTGCGCCCGGTGGCGATGAGGCTCAGCAGCGCGAAGGGGATCGACAGCGGCAGGGTCGTCAGAATGATGAAGGGATGGATGAGGCTTTCAAACTGGGCGGCCAGCACCATGTACATGAAGATGCTCGCCAGGCCAATCGCCATGAGCATGTTGGTAGTGGTCTCTTCGAGAATCTTGACCTGGCCCGAGAACTTCACGCTGTAGCCCATCGGCAGTTCGAGTTCGCGGAAGATGCGCTGGGCGGCCGAGGCCGCTTCGCCGAGCGAGGCGCCCTTGGCCACGTTGCCGTACATGGAGACGCCGAACTGGCGGGCGTAGCGGTCGATGCGGCTCGGTCCGAGGCCATGTTCGAGTTTGGCGATGGAGTCGAGGCGAATGAGGCCCTGGCGCGAGCTGGGGATCAGGAGGCGGCCGAGCGCTTCGGGGTTGTCGCGCTGAGCGGGATTGAGGCGCATCATGACGGGATACTGCTCGGAACCCTCTTTGAACGTGGAGATCTGATCTTCGCCCGACATCAGCAGGCGCACGGCGCCGGCCACGTCGGCCACGCGCACGCCGAGGTCGCTGGCGAGCTGGCGGTCGATGTTGACCTGCAGTTCGGGGTTGTTCAGGTTGAGGTTGACCTTGACGTCGGTGATGACGGGCTCTTTGAGGAGCGCCGTGTTGACCTCCTTGCCGATGGTGACCAGCTTGCGGATATCGGGGCCGAGCACCATGGCGCGGATGGGGGCGAAGGTGTCGCGGCCACCGAGGGCGTTCGGGTAGGTGATGCGCGGGCGGGCCGAGGCGAACTCGGCCGCGGCGGCGCGGATCTGGTTACCGATTTCAAGAATCGGCCCGCGTTTTTCGGGGGCGTCGAGCAATACGGTGATGAAGGCCATGGTGACGCGGGCCATCATCGAAGAGCTCGCCGGGACCACGGCGATGACGCCGGGCACCTTTTCAATCTTCTTGGCGATGGCGAGCGCCGTGCGTTCGGTGGCCACCAGGGAGGCGCCTTCGGGCAGTTCGATGAACATGCCGAGTTCGCTCTGGTCCTCCTGGGGCATCCAGTCGCGGCCGATGGCCTGGTAGATGGGATAGGTGGAGGCCAGCACGGCGAGAGCGGCTACCACGACCAGGGCGCGGTTGCGCAGCGACCAGTTGAGCAGCGCGGTGTAGGGCTTGTCGAACATCGAGTAGTGATGTTCGACCGCTTTCTTCTTGCCTTCGGGCTTATTGCCGCCGGGCCGGGGCTGGCGCTTGAGCAGGCGGGAGGCCAGGGCCGGGGTGACGGTGAAGGCGACCAGCATGGAGACGAGAATGGAGATCGACATCGTCCAGCCGAACTGATTCAGGTACTTTTTGGCGTAGCCGGAGATGAAGGCGATGGGGACGAAGACGATGACGAGCGAGATGGTGGTGGCAACCACGGCCAGAGTGATCTCGTGCGTGGCCTGGATGGTGGCTTCGAGAACAGGCAGGTCGTACTCTTCGAGGTGCCGGTGGATGTTTTCGATGACGATGATCGCGTCGTCGATGACGATGCCGACGGCGAGGGTCAGGCCAAGCAGCGTCATGGAGTTCAGCGTGTAGTCGAGACCCTTCATGACGGTGAAGGTGGCCAGGATCGAGGTGGGAATGGCGATGAAGCTGATGAGCACGGTACGCCAGTCGCGGATGAACAGAAAGACGATGAAGCCGGCCAGGAAGCTGCCCAGGATCAGGTGTTCTTCGAGGGCCTCGACCGAGTTCCGGATGTAGGTGGCCTGCTCCTTGACCATATCCATGTGTACGCCGCTCGGCAGCGATTCGTTGACGAGCTTCATCTTGGCCAGGACGCCGTCGACGATTTTGACGGTGTTCATGCCGATCTGGCGGCGAATTTCGAGGATTATGGCGGGCTTGCCCTTGAAGTAGGCAAACGACCGGCGCTCGCTGTTGGAGTCTTCGACGCTGGCGACGTCGCGGATGCGGATGGGCGAGCCGTTGACGTTTTTGATAATGATGTCGCTGAACTCGGCCACGTTTTCAAGGCGCCCCAGCGTCCGGACGCCCATTTCGGCGGTGCCGCGAACGATGCGGCCGCCCGGGGTTTCAACGTTTTCGCTGCGCAGCGCCCGTTCGACCTCCTGGGCGCTAATGTTATAGCCGTTCATCTTGTCGATGTCGAGGAAGACGTTGACCTGGCGGGTCTGGCCACCCGACAGGTCGATCTGGCCGACACCGTCGATGGTTTCAAAAGCCCGGCGGATCTGCTTGTCGGCGATTTCGGTGAGTTCGCGGGTGGTGCGGTTGCCGCTGACGGCGAGAGTGACGATGGGGTCGCTATCGGGGTCGGATTTAGTGACGGTGGGGGGCAGGACGTTCGGGGGGAGCTTCCGCATGGCGGCGGAGACCTTTTCGCGGACGTCTTCGACGGCTTCGCCGATGTCGCGTTCGAGGACGAAGGTAATGGTGAGGTACGCGCTGCCCTCCGAGATCATCGCCCGCATCTCTTCAATACCGCTCACGGCGGCGACGGTCTCTTCAAGAGGCAGGATGACTTGCGAGACGACCTCTTCGGGGCTGGCGCCCGGGAGCATGACGCGGACGTTGACGGTGGCGGCGTCGGTTTTGGGGAACAGGTCGACCCCGAGATCGAGGAAGCTGAATACGCCCAGGATCACGAGGAACATGATCAACATGAAGGCGAATACCGGTCGGCGAACGCAGATTTCAGAGAGACTCACGCAAAACTCCTTGCTTTCCCACTCAGGGCTTCCCCCGCAGGGTATCAAATTCCCGGATCGGGCAAGCTACACTGATGAATTCATGGCAACGACAGCATTTCTTTTTCCCGGGCAGGGTTCCCAGTTTGCGGGCATGGGCCGAAGCCTGGCCGAACAGTATCCGGCGGCGCGGGCCGTTTTTGCCGAGGCGGACGAGGCACTGGGATTCTCCCTCAGCCAACTTTGCTTTGAGGGACCGGAGGAAGACCTCAAGAAGACGGAGAATACACAGCCCGCGTTACTGACCGTGTCGATTGCCGCATATTCTGTTTTGGCGGGCGAGGGGGTGCGGGCCGATTTCGTGGCTGGGCACAGCTTGGGGGAGTATTCGGCGCTGGTGGCCGCCGGGGCGCTGCGGTTTGCCGATGCGGTGCGGCTGGTGCGGCAGCGGGGGCGGTACATGCAGGAGGCGGTGCCCCAGGGGGTGGGTGCGATGGCGGCGCTGCTAAAGCTGCCCGAGGGGACGCTCGAAGGGATATTGGCCCGGGCTGCCGAAGGGGAGGTGGTTTCGGCGGCGAATTTGAACTCGCCGGACCAGGTGGTGATTGCCGGACACGCCGGGGCGGTGGAGCGGGCGATGAACCTGGCCAAGGAGGCCGGGGCGAAGCGGGTGGTGGCGTTGCCGGTGAGCGCGCCGTTTCACTGCGCGCTGATGCAACCGGCGCAGGCGCGGCTGGCGGTGGATCTGGCGGCGACAACGTTTGCCGATTTGGCGGTGCCGCTCGTGCAGAACGTGACGGCGGAGTGGACGACGAGCGGCGAGGCGGCGCGGGAGGGCTTGATTGCGCAGGTGCCGGGTACGGTGCGGTGGACCGAGTCGATGCGGCGATTGCTTGACGCGGGGGTGACGCGGTGGGTGGAGGTTGGGGCGGGCGGGGTGCTGGCGGGTTTACTCAAGAACATTGACCCGAATCACAAGGCGGCGCGGTTTGGCGAGGCGGCCGAGTGGGAGGCCGTACGGGCGTATTTGGAGGCGTGAGCGGGCCAGACCGGTCAGGAAGAGACCGGGGCCGGAGCAGCGGGCGGAGGGAAGGTGCTCTTATGGCGGACGCCGTGATAGAGATGCAACACCTCGACCAAGGCGGCCTTGTAATTCACCCGGTAGTAGATGGCATAGGGCGAGTGGTAGAGCTTGAAGACGTTGCTCCGATTGGCAAGCGGGGTGCCCACGATCGGCATGAGAGCAAGGCAGCGGATGTGCGCCAACAGAGAGTCGCCGACCATGCGGGCCGAAGTGGGCGAATCGAGCGCATAGTACTCTACGATGCGATTCAGGTCTGTGATGGCTTTGTCCGCGAAGAGTATTTTGAAATCCAAAGGGGCACCATTGATTCGACTTCCGTCAGGGAGGACACGAAACCGCTTTCGCAGTCGTGCCAGCCGCCGTCGATGGCTAGCAGGACAGGTTTGGCCTCGTAGCTCCAATCAGGGATAACAGGCGTTTGCTCGGCGGACATCGGTTTACCTGGAGGGCATTTCGACAAATCGCGAGCAAACATGAGGAATCTTGCAACAAGTGCCTCGGGCCCGAATCACATATAATGGAAACGCGATGAGTGCTACGGCTAGCAGTTTGGCGCGGGTTTCGCGCTTTTATGAGGCTCCGATCGGCAAAAAAGTTGTCATGGCCGTGACGGGGTTGGTTTTGGTTGGCTTTGTGCTGGGGCACATGGCTGGCAATCTGCAGATTTTTCTGCCGGTAGGGGAGGACGGGGTATACGCGATTGACCGCTACGGAGCTTTGTTGCACGCCAGCGAAGAGTTGCTCTGGGGCGCGCGGCTGGTGCTGCTCGGGAGCGTGGGTCTGCACATCTGGTCGGCCATTCAACTGGCGTCGGCGGCCAATGCGGCCCGGCCGGTCCGTTACGTGCGGCACAGCAACCTGAATTCGAGCTACGCTTCGCGGACGATGTACTGGAGCGGGCCCATTGTCGGCCTGTTCATCGTTTACCATCTTCTGCACTTTACGACCGGGACCGTGCATCCCGACTACAAGCACCTGAGCGTGCATGACAACGTCGTGAAGGGCTTTGCGGTCTGGTATGCCTCGGCCTTCTACATTGTGGCGATGAGCCTGCTCTGTCTGCATCTCTATCATGGGGTCTGGAGCATGTTCCAGTCGCTTGGTTTCAATCATCCGCGGTATACGCCGCGTTTGCAGTTCGGGGCCAAGGCGTTTGCGTTTTTGATTGCCGCCGGGAACATTTCGATTCCTCTGGCGGTTTTGACGGGACTGGTGAAGTAGATTATGGAACTCAACTCACGGGTTCCCTCCGGCGATATTGAAAGCCGGTGGGAGCGGGCTAAGTTTGAGATGAAGCTGGTGAATCCAGCCAACAAGCGGAAGTATCACGTGATTGTGGTAGGTACGGGTTTGGCGGGGGGCGCCGCGGCGGCCACGCTGGCCGAACTCGGCTACAACGTCAAATGTTTCTGCTTCCAGGATTCACCCCGTCGCGCGCACTCGATTGCGGCGCAGGGCGGCATCAACGCCGCCAAGAACTATCAGAACGACGGCGACTCGATCTACCGCCTCTTCTATGACACGGTGAAGGGCGGCGACTTCCGGGCGCGCGAATCGAACGTCTACCGCCTCGCCGAGATCTCGGTCAACATCATCGACCAGGCCGTGGCGCAGGGCGTACCCTTTGCCCGGGAGTACGGCGGGACGCTCGCCAACCGCTCCTTTGGCGGGGCGCAGGTGTCACGCACCTTCTACGCTCGGGGCCAGACAGGGCAACAGCTGCTGCTTGGGGCCTACCAGGCGCTCGAACGGCAGATCTCGCTCGGCAAGGTCGACATGCACACCCGCACGGAGATGCTCGATCTCATCGTGATCGATGGCAAGGCGCGGGGCATCGTCAGCCGGAATCTGATCACGGGCAAGCTCGACATGCACATGGCCGATGCTGTGATTCTCGGCACGGGCGGTTACGGCAACGTTTTCTACCTGTCGACCAACGCCAAGGGTTCGAACACGACGGCGATCTGGCGGGCCCACAAGCGCGGGGCGCTGTTCGCCAATCCCTGTTTCACGCAGATTCACCCGACCTGCATTCCCGTGAGTGGCGACTATCAGTCGAAGCTGACCTTGATGTCAGAGTCGCTGCGCAACGATGGCCGGATCTGGGTGCCGAAGAAGGCGGGCGACAACCGGGCGCCACAGTCGATTCCCGAAGACGAGCGCGACTACTATCTAGAACGCGAGTACCCAAGCTTCGGCAATCTGGTGCCGCGCGACGTAGCGAGCCGCGCCGCCAAGCGGATGTGCGATGCCGGACGCGGGGTGGGACCGACGGGCCTGGGTGTATACCTCGACTTCGCCGAATCGATCCAGCGCCTCGGCAAGAGCGCCGTGGCCGAGCGCTACGGCAACCTGTTTGAGATGTACGAGCGGATTACGGGCGAGAACCCATACGAACTCCCGATGCGGATCTACCCGGCGATCCATTACACGATGGGCGGGCTGTGGGTGGATTATCAGCTGCAATCGACCATTCCCGGCCTGTTTGTGCTGGGCGAGGCCAACTTCTCCGACCACGGGGCCAACCGGCTCGGAGCGAGCGCGCTGATGCAGGGTCTGGCCGATGGCTACTTTGTCATTCCGTATACGCTCGGCAACTACCTGGCTTCGACCAAGCTCGACAAGGTGACCAGCGACCACGCCGCGGCCACGGCGGCCAAGGCTGAGGTGACCGAGCGCATCAAGAAACTGCTGTCGATCAAGGGAAAGCGGACGGTGGACAGCTTCCACCGCGAGCTTGGCAAGATAATCTGGGACTACTGCGGCATGGCCCGGAACGAGAAGGGTCTCAAAGAGGCGATCGGCAAGGTGCGGGCGCTCAAGAAAGAGTTTTGGGAGAACGTGAACGTGCTCGGTAGCGGGGACGAGCTGAATCAGTCCCTTGAGAAGGCCGGGCGCGTGGCGGACTTCATTGAACTCGGTGAATTGATGTGCATCGACGCGCTCGACCGCAAGGAGAGCTGCGGCGGGCACTTCCGTGAAGAGTACCAGACGCCCGAGGGCGAAGCGCAGCGCGACGATGAGAACTACGCTTACGCCGCCGCGTGGGAGTACGCGGGCGAGGGTAAAGAGCCGATTCTCAACAAAGAGCCGTTAACGTTTGATTACGTCAAGCCGTCGCAGCGGTCGTACAAGTAAGGGATAAAAAACAGCCATGAGCAGCATGAAGATTACCCTCAACGTCTGGCGGCAGGCGTCGCCCGTCGATGCCGGCCGGATGGTGAAGTACGAGCTGGACAACGTCAGCGAGCATATGTCGTTTCTTGAGATGCTCGACGTTCTGAACGAGCAGTTGATCGGCAAGGGCGAGTTGCCGGTGTCGTTCGACCACGATTGCCGCGAGGGCATCTGCGGGTCGTGCGGCTTCGTCATCAATGGCGTGCCGCACGGGCCGCGCCGCGGGACGACGGTCTGCCAGTTGCACATGCGCGAGTTCAAGAGCGGTGATGAGTTGTTTTTGGAGCCGTGGCGGGCGGCAGCTTTCCCCGTGGTCAAAGACCTGGTGGTAAACCGGAGCGCCTTTGACCGGATTATCCAATCGGGCGGCTTTGTGAGCATTCCCACCGGCAGCGCGCCGGACGGCAACGCCATTCCGGTGCCGAAAAAGGACTCCGACCGGGCGATGTCGGCGGCGACCTGCATCGGCTGCGGCGCGTGCGTGGCGGCTTGTCCAAACGCTTCGGCGTCGCTGTTCACCTCGGCCAAGGTGTCGCATCTCGGGCTGCTGCCACAGGGCCAGCCGGAGCGCTACGACCGCGCGGTGAAGATGGTGAACCAGGCCAAGGAAGAGGGCTTCGGCGGCTGTACGAACATTGGCTTGTGCGAGGCGGTGTGCCCGAAGAACATCTCACTTGAAAACATCGCCCGGATGAACCGGGATTTCACGGTGGGTGCCTGGACGTATCGGGAGGCTGCCGGCGAGGGTGGGGCAGCGTAAAATAGAGTTGTGAAACTCATCCTGGTATTGGCTGGAGCCGGCTTGCTGTGGGGAGCCGAGTATTCGGACGTGGAGCCCATTTTCCGGGCCAAGTGCTACGGCTGCCACGGACCGGGTAAGCAGACGAGCGGCTTCCGCCTCGACGACGCCGAGGCGGCGCTCGCCGGCGGCTACGGCGGCAAGGCCATTGTCCCGGGCAAGAGCGCTGAGAGCGAGTTATGGCGGCGGGTAGCGGCTCAGAGCAGCCATTTGGCGATGCCGATGGGTTCGCAGGGTTTGCCCGCGGCCGAAGCGCTCAAGATTGCCGCCTGGATTGACGCGGGCGCGGAGTTCCCTGCCTCGCTCAAGGCCAGCGCGAAACGAAGCCAACCGAAGCATTGGGCCTACCAGCCGCTCGCCAAGCGGGCCGGCGGCTCGATTGATGAGTTCATTAAGGCGCGACTGGCCAAGGAGAATCTTCCGATGTCGCCCGAGGCGGACCGGCCGACGCTGCTTCGGCGCGTGGCGCTCGACCTGACCGGCCTGCCGCCGACTCCGGAGGAGGTACGCGCGTTCATAGCGGACCGGAGCCCGGACGCCTACTCGAGGCAGGTGGACCGGCTGCTGGCCTCACCGCATTTTGGCGAGAAGTGGGCGCGGCACTGGCTCGATCAGGCGCGGTATGCCGATTCCGACGGCTATGAGAAGGACTGGGTGCGGCCGTGGGCGTGGCGGTGGCGGGAGTGGGTGATCGGAGCGATTAACCGCGACATGCCGTTTGACCAGTTCACGCGGGAGCAGATTGCCGGAGACCTGCTGCCCGAGGCGACGGCGGAGCAGCGAGTGGCGACCGGCTTTCACCGGAACACGCTGACCAATCGGGAGGGGGGCATTGATAACCAGCAGTTCCGGTTTGAAAACATTGCCGACCGCGCGGCGACGGTGGGTTCGGTGTGGCTGGGGCTGACGGTCGGGTGCGCGCAGTGCCACGACCACAAGTACGACCCGATTCAGCAGAAGGATTTTTACTCGCTGTACGCCTTTTTCGATAACGCCGAGGAAGAGGACATCGAGGCGCCGCTGCCGGGCGAAAAGAACGTCCGCGGGACGGAGTACACGGCGCGGCGCGAGGCGCTGATGGCCGACTACAAAGTGCGCGAACTGCAGCCCGATTGGGAGAAGAATATGCTGCAGGCCGCGGCCGAGCCGGGCAAGCGGACCGACTGGGATCTGGCCTGGGACTGCCTGCTGAAGCTGACCGAGGGCGGCGACGGGGCGCGCATCATGCGCAAGCCTTTTGCGAAACGAACCCAACGGGAGCAGTTGGTGCTCGAGACGCACTTTGTGCGGAACTACCACTTTGCCATCGGGCAACCCGCTTATAAAACGCTGAAGTTTGACGAGCTCGACAAGAAACTGCGGGCGCTCGACGAGGAGTTTCCGCCCTTGAGCCAGGCCTACACGATTGCCGAGGAGCCGGAGCCGAAGCAGAGCTATCTGCGCGTGCGGGGCGATTATAAAACGCTGGGCATTCCCGTCGAGGCGGACGCGCCGGGCTTTTTGCCGCCGCTTGCCAAGGGCCAGGGCCGGGCGACGCGCCGCGAGCTGGCCGATTGGTTGACGGCGCCGGAGAATCCGCTCGTTAGCCGCGTGGCGGTGAACCGGATCTGGCAGGAGCTGTTCGGAGCGGGTCTCGTGAAGACATCCGAGGATTTCGGGGTGATGGGGGCGCGGCCGTCGCATCCGGAGCTGCTTGACTGGCTGGCGGCCGAGTTCCGCGAGCGGGGCTGGAGCCGGAAGGGGATCATCCGCACGATCGTGCTGTCGGCCGCCTACCGGCAGAGTTCGCAGGCGCGGCCGGAGTTGAAAGAGCTGGACCCGGAGAACCGGCTGCTGGCGCGGCAGTCGCGGCTGCGGCTGCCGGCCGAGGCGATCCGGGACGCGGCGTTGCGGGTTTCCGGGCTGCTTGATGCGCGGATTGGCGGGCCGAGCGTGAAGCCGCCGCAGCCGGAGGGCGTGACGGCGCTGGGTTACGCTGGGGGGACGAAGTGGCAGGTGAGCGGGGGAACGGACCGCTATCGGCGGGGGGTCTATATCCACTACCAGCGGACGACGCCGTATCCGCTGCTAGCTAACTTTGACGCGCCCCGGTCGACGGTGGCGGCCTGCCGGCGGACGCGATCGAATACGCCGCTGCAGGCGCTGAATCTGTTGAACGATCCGGTGTTTCTGGAGGCGGCCGAGCAGCTGGGCAAGCGGGCGAAGACGGTGGAGGATGCCTTTGAGCTGGCGCTGCTGCGGAAGCCGACGGCGGCCGAGCGGGCGCGACTTGAGCGGTTTCAGGCCGAGAACAATACGACGCTGATGGCGAGCGTGCTGCTGAACCTGGACGAGTTTATTACACGGGAGTAGGTTGCGATGTCGAACCGGAGAGAGTTTCTAGCCAGCCTGGGCAGTGGATTCGGGATGGTGGCGCTGCAGCATCTGCTGGCGCAGGACGGCTACGGGGCGGCGGGAAACCCGCTCGCGCCGAAGCAGCCGCCGCTGCCGGCCAAGGCCAAGCGGGTGATCTTCCTGTTCATGGAAGGGGCGCCGAGCCAGATGGACCTGTTCGACCCCAAGCCGCTACTTCAGGAGTGGCACGGCAAGAGCCTGCCGCCTTCGCTGACCAAGGATCTGAAGCTGGCGTTTATCAAGCCGACGGCGACGATTCTGGGTAGTCCGCGTAAATTTCAGAAATACGGGCCGCAGGGCATGGACCTCGCCGACCTGCTGCCGCACACGGCGTCGATTGCCGGCGATTTGTGTTTTGTGCGGTCGATGCACTCGGACCAGTTCAACCACCATCCCGGGCAGTTGAAGCTGTTTACCGGGCATAACCAGGTGGGGCGGCCGGCGATGGGCTCGTGGGTAACCTACGGGCTGGGATCGGAGTCGCAGAACCTGCCGGGGTTTGTGGTGCTGAGTTCGGGATCCGGGACCAGCGGGGGATCAGATAACTTTTCGAGCGGCTTTTTGCCGACGACGTACGCGGGGACGCCGTTCCGGAGCACGGGCGATCCGATTCTGTATTTAAAGAACCCGGAGGGGGTGGACGCGGCGCGGCAGCGGGCGCGGCTTGATGCCCTGCGGGATTTGAACGAGATGCGGCAGACGGTGACGGGCGACGAGGAGATCTCCTCGCGGATCCACTCCTATGAGTTAGCGTTTCGGATGCAGAGTTCGTCGCCGGAGCTGCTCGACTTTTCGGGCGAATCGCAGGCGACCAAAGAGATGTACGGGATCGGGCAGGAGGCGACCAACGCCTACGGCACGAACTGCTTGCTGGCGCGGCGGATGATTGAGCGGGGCGTGCGTTTTGTGATGCTGATGCACGGATCGTGGGATCAC
This sequence comes from Acidobacteriota bacterium, assembly GCA_026393985.1. Classification (GTDB taxonomy): domain Bacteria; phylum Acidobacteriota; class Terriglobia; order Bryobacterales; family Bryobacteraceae. The sequence continues at coordinate 24,418 of JAPKZB010000096.1, read as the reverse complement.
CATTCGTCGATCAACACGGGGCTGCCCAAGCAGTGCCGAACGACGGACCAGCCGGCGGCGGCGTTGATTCGGGATCTGAAGCAGCGGGGGTTGCTCGAAGATACGCTGGTGGTTTGGGGCGGCGAGTTCGGGCGGACGCCGATGTCGGAGTTCCGGCGGCCGGAGGACGCTAGCAACGCCGGTCGGGACCACAATCCAAACGGCTATACGATGTGGATGACGGGCGGCGGCATCCAGACCGGGCAGGTGATCGGGAAGACGGACGACTTCGGGCTGAACATTCTCGAAGACAAAGTAGACATCAACGACCTGCAGGCGACGATGCTGCACCTGCTCGGTTTCGACCATACGAAGCTGACGTACCGGTTCATGGGACGCGAGTTCCGGCTGACGGACGTGCACGGGGCGGTGGTGAAGAAGCTGGTCGGGTGAAGCGCCGATTTGCAACTCGGGCTTCAGTATGAGAGACTTTCGAAAGCGCAGCGGGAGAAGTGTTGATTCCGCAGTGGGTTGGTCATTTTCCGTGGTAGCGCTTTCAAAGCAGTAACCTGCATTAGGAGATTTCGTAGTGAGAGAAAAAGGTGTAGTGAAATGGTTTAATGCCGCCAAGGGCTTTGGCTTTATCCAGCGGTCCAGCGGTGAGGATGTTTTCGTTCATTTCAGCGCGATCCAAATGAATGGATACCGGGCGCTGGATGAGGGATCGGAGGTTGAGTTCGAAGTCAAGACGGGCCCGAAGGGTCTGCAGGCCGAGAACGTTACGCGCGGCTAAGCCAGCTTTTCACGCACGGTGCTGTTGCCTGAGGCCGTCCTGTGACAGGACGGCCTTTCGTATTTCTGTAGCAGAATAGGGGGTATGCGTACCTTTCTTTTCCTGTTAGCCGGTGGAATGGCGTGGGGGCAGACGGCGCCGCCGGTGGTGCTGGTGAACGGGTATCAGGATCTGCCGTGCGAGAACCGGGTGAGCCGGGAGACGTTCGGCCAGTTGGAGGAGAAGCTCCGGGCGGCGGGGCGCGAGGTGATCTGGTTCAACAACTGCTCGGTTCCGGCCGCCGGTGAGCCGCGGCCGACGATTGAGGAGATGGGCGCGGCGCTGGGGCGGCGGATTGCCGAGAGCGGGGCGGCCGAGGTGGATGCGGTGGTCCACAGCATGGGGGGGCTGATTTTGCGCAGTTACCTGGCCGGCAAGCAGAACGCGCCGGGGACGTTTGTGCCGCCGGCGAACCCGCGGGTGCGGAAGGCGGTGTTTCTCGGTTCGCCTCATTTTGGCATCGGCTTCGCGGCGTTGTTCGGAACCGTGGCGGCGGTGGACCCGCAGGTGCGGGCGATGCTGCCGGGGAGCCGGTTTTTGTTTGACCTGGGGACGTGGAACCAGGGTGGGGATGATTTGCGGGGGGTGGACGCGATCGCCATCGCCGGGGCGGCGAGCGCGACCGGGGACGGGTTGGTGCCGTTCACGTCGGCCTCGCTGCGGTTTCAGGCGGGCGAGGACCGGCTGCGGGTGGTGCCGTACTGCCATACGAATTCGCCGCTGTTGCGGCTGGCGGCGCCAGGGTGCGCGCGGGCGCCGTACCTGGCCGAGGTGGACTCGGAGGACCATCTTTCGTGGCGGATTATCCGGTCGTTTTTGGACGGAACAGCCGAGTGGCGGGGGTTGGGCGAGGGGCCGGCGAGTTCGTGGAACACGGCCGGGGGGCTGCTGTTGAGTTATCAGGACCGGGAGGGGCGGGCGGTGGAGACGGCGGCGCGGGTGACGGCGGGAACGGTGGAGTTAGCGAAGGGGGCGTTTGCGTGGTCGGCGGATTTTGTGCCGGCGGGGCGGCAGGAGGTGCGGATTGGGGCGACGCCGGAGGTGACGGCGGGGGTGAACGTGGCGCCGGTGGGGTTCAACGTGGCGGTGGTAAAGCCGGGGCCGCAGGTGGCGGCGGTGTTGCCGGCGGCGGGGCGGGTGCCGGGGTTAAGCCGGGCGCCGGGGATGTTTGTTTCCATTTACGGGTCCGGGTTGGCGGTGACGACCGGGCAGGCGGCGGCGCTGCCGCTGCCGACGGAGCTGGCGGGGGTGCGGGTGCTGGTCAATGGTGAGGCGGCGGGATTGCAGTTCGTCGGCGGCAATTGACGCGGTGACGGGGGCGTTGAACACGGCGCAGAGCGCGGCGCGGACCGGGACGGTGGTGGCGGTGTTTGCGACCGGGTTGGGAGCGACGGAGCGGCGGGAGGGATTGGCGTGGGCGACGACGCCGGTGGTGGTGGAGTTGGGTGGGGTGCGGGTGACGCCGGTGTACGCGGGCCGGGCGCCGGGGTTTGCGGGTTTGGATCAGGTGAACTTTGTGGTTCCGGCGGAGGCGCCACGGGGGGCGGCGGTTCGTCTGCGGCTGGGGAGCGGGGGGCGGGCGAGTAATGAGACGACGGTGGCGGTTGAGTAGGGCGGGGCGGGGGCAGTAGGCGGAGGAGCGCGCAGCGGGATTAGGGGCGAGGCGTTTGCGATGAGGGTGGCGCTGGGACGCGGCGAGGGAGAGCGGCGAGGGAGAGCGGCGAGGGATCAGTAGCTGAGGCGGAGCGAGAAGCGGAAGCTGCGGCCGTCGTTCAGGGTGTTGGTGATCATGCCGAAGTTGGGATCGGTGAGCGCGGTGCCGGGTTCGGCGAACTGCGGCGAGTTGGTGAGGTTGTTGCTTTCAAGGCGGAAGGCGAGGGTGCGCTCCTTGGCCAGAGGCCAATCGATGCTGAGGCCGGCGTTCATGTTGCGGACGGGGCCGCGGCGGAAGGTATTGCGGCCCAGGTTACCGCGGAGGTCGCCGGGGGTGATGAACGCGAACGCGGCGCGGGGCAGGAGCTGGCGGGCGCGATCGGGGTGGGAGATGGCGCGGCCGAGGATGGAAGGGTCGAGGATGTTCGGGCGGTCCAGGCTGACCCCGTCGACGTTGCCGTAGCCGGGGGCGTCGGAGCCGCCGGTGACCTGAAATGGGGTACCGGATTTGGCGAGCGCGACGGCAAACAGGCCCCAGCGGCCGATCCAGGGGCGGCGGAAGCGGGGGACGGAGTAGTCAGCGCGGAGGAGGAAGGCGTGGGGCTGGTCGAAGCGGGAGCGGCCGCGGAGATCGCTGTGGGCCTCGAACTCATACTGGGAGCGGCCGCGGAAGCTATCGATGTCATGGGCGGTGCTGGTGTAGTCGGCGCCGAGGTCGATGGCTTTGCTGAACCAGTAGGAGGCTTCGAGATTCAGGCCGCGCCAGCGGGGGATGAGAGCGGTGGTCTTGAAGGCGTCGTAGAAGCCGCGGGACATGTTTCCGACGGTACGGATGTCGGCTTTGGTGGGATCGGCGCGGCGCTGGTCGATGGTGGCGACGGTGGTGGGGATGCCGGGGACGGGGTGGGCGCGGTTGGTGTAGTGATGGTAGAGCAGCTTCTGGCTGCGGCTGCCGGTGTAACCGATCTGCCAGCGGAGGGGGGAGAGCGGTTGGAGTTCCCAGGTGAAGTTATAGAGCTGGGAGTAGGGGGAGACCAGGTCGGGCGCGTAGGCGTAAGAGACAGCGCGGGCCTTGCTGAGCTGGGTGGCGTCGATGTTTTCGAACGGATTGGCGAGGTTGGGCTGTTGGATGACGATTTTGGCGTTGAGGGGCTGATTGAAGCGGATCTGCTGGAAGGTGGCCGGGAAGATTTCGCCGTAGTGGAGGCCGTAACCAGCGCGGAGGACGCCCCAGCGGGGGGCGAGGCGGTAGGCGAGTCCGAGAAAGGGGCCGAAGTTGTTGTTGTCGCTCTTGTAGGGGAAGCGATTGAGGCCGTTGACTTCGATGGGGCGGCTGTTGGGGCGGTAGCCGAGGCCGAAGTTGACGGTGAAGTTGGGGCGGGCGCGCCAGGTGTCGTTGAAGTAGATCCAGTTGTCCCAGTTGCGGAAGCCGCGGTGGATGGAGCCGACGGCCTGGAACATGGTGATGGGGGTGCCGAGGCGGATGTTGGTGATGACGTCGGCGGTGGCGGTGTTGTTGAACGAGAGGGCGGGGATGTGGGAGTCCGAATCGGAGCCGTTGAGCTGGTGGCGGTTGAACTGGGCGCCGAGGGACCAGTTGTGGCGGCCGGCGGAGCGGCGGAGTTGGAGGGCGGATTTGAAGGCGTTCTGGGCGCGGTTGATGGGGATGGTGCTGTTGGCGTTGATATTGGTGAGGGCGGTGGAGGGGTAGACGGCGTAGGGGACGGCGGTGGGTTCGGGGCCGATGACGGTGCCGACGCGGTCGAGGCGGTAGGCGGCGGAGAGGACGGTGGAGGGCGAGAGGGTGCGGTTCCAGGCCAGACCGGCTTTGTGGGCGCGGGTGGTGGTATTGGGGTTTTGGCCGCGGACGAGTTGGAAGGCGACGACGTTCTGGGTGATCCAGTTGTAGCTGAGGGAGAGCTGGTCGCGGCGGCCGAGGCGCTGATCGAGGCGGGAGGCGGTGTTGCGGTTGTCGATGGTTTGGGGGGCGTTGAGGTTGACCATGCGGGGGTCGATGTCGGGGCGGTTGGGGGGGATGTTGGGGTAGGAATCGAGAATGCTGGCGACGATGGCGCGGAGGCGGGGTTCGGTGGCGAGGGGGGTGCGTTCGCTGGGGAGGGGGGCGAGGATATTGCCGTTGACGACGCCGCGGAGGGCTTGGAGGCCGCCGTCCCAGGTGAGAGAGGCGCCGCGCCAGAGCTTGCCGGAGAGGGCGGCCGAGAAGTTGTTGTCGCGGGCGGGTTGGACGCCGCCGACCTGGAAAAAGGCGCGGGCGGAGGTGAGGCTGTTGAGATGGCTCCAGTTGAGATTGCCGTGCCAGGAGTCCTTGAAGGACGGGGACTGGAGGACGCTCCAGGGGGCGGTGGGGCCGAATTCAGCGCCGAAGTAGTTGCGGTCGGAGGAGAATTCGTGGACGAAGGAGGCGGTGACGCCGATGCGCTGGTTGAGCTCTTTCTGGGCGTTGTTGTCGACGAGGTTGAACTGGACGTTTTCGTTGCGGCGGCTTTCGCCGGATTTGTTGTCGGTCTGGCCGAGGAGGTTCAGTTGCGTGCGGGTTTGGGCGGCCGGCGGGTCTTCTAGCGCGGGGGGCTTGCTCTCCGCGGGTTTTTCGGGGGTCTGCGGGTAGGCAGCGGGCACCAGAGCGCACCAGAGGAGTATCGATCGAAGGGGCATGGGGAACAGGAAATGGCTCGTATCCGGCCAGTTCGATCGCGGAAGAGACCTGAAAATGTATGATAATCCATCGCCTGATACTCTGAGAAGAGTGCCGAACGCATCGCGTAGAACATTTTTGACTAAGTCGGTCCTGACAGGAGCAGCCATGGCGCAGACCAAGCCGATTGCCGATATTGCCGTGGTTGGAGCCGGCGTTTTTGGAGCGTGGACGGCGTTTATGCTGCGCCGGGCCGGGGCGCGGGTGACGCTGATTGACCAGCACGGGGCGGCGAACAACCGGGCGAGTTCGGGCGGGGAGTCGCGGATTACGCGGGCCGGTTACGGGCCGAAGGAGATCTACACGCGCTGGTCGATGGAGGCGCTGGCGGTTTATCAGGAGTTCTACGCGGCGACGGATCCGACGCTGTATCATGAGACGGGCTTTTTGTGGATGGGGCGGCCGAACGACGCCTATATGAACGCCAATCTCACGGCGTTTCGAAAGTTGGGCGTGAAGCATGACGTTCTGACGCGGGAGGAGATGGGGAAGCGGTTTCCCGGGATTGGTCTCGAGGGTTTGACGTGGGGGATCTTCGAGTATCAGGCCGGGGGGTTGATGGCGCGGCGCGGGGTGCAGACGGTGGTGCGGCACCTTGTAAAGAACGGGCTGCGGTACGAGCAGGCGCGGGTGGAGGCACCGGGGAAGGGCCGAAAGGTAGAAAGCGTAGCGGGGGTGAAGGCGGGCCAGTTTGTATTTGCCTGCGGGCCGTGGCTGCCGCAGGTGTTTCCTGACCTGTTACGGGGGCGGATCCGGCCGACGCGGCAGGAGGTGTTCTACTTCGGGGCAGGGGCGGGCGAGGCGACGTTCCGGGCGCCGCTGCTGCCGGCGTGGGTTGACCCGGGTGATACGATCTACGGATTGCCGGATCTTGAGAACCGGGGATTCAAGATCGCGCCAGACGCGCACGGGCCGGAGGTGGATCCGGAGACGCAGGAGCGGGTGGTGCCGCAGGCGTCGGTGGACCGGGTGCGGGCGTATCTGCGGAAGCGTTTTCCGCTGCTGGCCGGGGCGCCGTTGACGCAGGCCGAGGTTTGCCAGTATGAGAACACGGTGAACGGGGATTATCTGATCGACCGGCATCCGGAGCAGGAGAACGTGTGGCTGCTGGGCGGGGGGAGCGGACATGGCTACAAGCATGGTCCAGCGGTGGGGAAGTACACGGCGAAGCTGGTTCTGGAGGGGGGCCGGACCGAGGAGATGTTCGCTCTGGGGACGAAAGCGCTCTACGATCCGGCCAACCGGAGTTCGACGATTCCCGGCAAGTAGCTACCTCGCGGCGATCCGCAGGTTGTTGGTTACCTCAAAGACATTGTCGACGGTGTTGGCGCGGAGGCCGGCGATGGTTTTATCCATTTCCCGGTCGACGACCCCTTCGAGGGTGACGTTGCCGTTCCGGACGATGATGCGAATGGAGGGATTGGCGCCGAGGGCGTAGCGCTGGAGCGTGGGCTGGCCGTAGATGGTGCGGGCGAGGACGAGGCGCAGCCGGTCGTCAAAGGGCGACAGGGGCAGGACCTCGATCTCGTTCACCACGTTGGTGATGCCTTCGATGGAGCGGACGCGGTTGGCTGCATCGCTTTTGAGCACCGGGCGGATGGTCTGGCCGGATAGATAGGCGGTTTCGCCTTCGACGCGATAGCTGAGGTTATCGAAGACGGAGAGCAACGGGAGCGTGATGAGCTCTTTGCGGACCTCTTTTTCAAGACGCTCCTGCGTACGCGGGGCATTGGGAAGGGTGGTGGATGCGGCCAGGAGCGTGGCTCCGGCGGCGACTACGACGAACAGGTTAGCGATCTGGCGTTGCATGATTACTGCCTCCTGCCCTTTATACGCGGCAAGGAACGCATTGATTTACAGCGGGCCCGGCGATTTTACGAGACCTTTACAAAACGCTCAAAAACTCTTGATTTTGGTCCGCTGGATCGCCGCCTGGGCGAGGGCTTCCTGCAGCATAACCAGATCCTGAGTCATCTGCAGAAGAGAGTGACTGGATGATTCGACTGCACCCAGCGAATCCCGAGCGGCCGCGCACTGCCGCAGGGCGGCAATTTCGGCGGCGGCACCGGCCATCCCCCGCACAACGGCGAGGCGCGCGCGAAGCATTCTGGCGAAGGCGACCGCGAGGACCCCGGCGCAGAAGGTGATGAGAGAGATGAACAACAGACCGGTATGATCCATAGCAAAGGAAATCGACCGATGCGGTGATTAACTTTAGGGCGGGCGAGAAAATGCCGCGCCCGAAGGCGGTCCAAGTGTCAAACTGTGGAGATGCGACGCATCCTACTGCTTTCTCTCTTCGCTTCGCTGGCCCTTGTCGCCCAGACCAAGTACAAACAGCCGCCCGAGGCCATTTTGAAAGTCCTGCGGGCGCCGGCCACGCCGATTCCGAGCGTGAACCCGGCCAAGACCCATCTGCTGCTGCTTGAACCGGACCGGTATCCGCCGATTGCGGAACTGGCCCAGCCGATGCTGCGGCTGGCCGGCTTGCGCATCAACCCGCGCAACAATGGGCCGCGGAATCCGCGCGCGAGTTACAAGGCCGTGGAATTGATCAACTTGACCACGCTCGGCAAGCAGGCAGTGCCGCTGCCGGCGGGCGCCCGATTCAGCGCGGCCGAGTGGAATCCGCAGGGCGATACAGCGGCGTTCGTGGCGATGTTTGAAGACCGGCTGGAGCTGTATCTGCTGGACGTGAAGACAGCGCAGTTGCGCGCGGTGCCCAAGGTGCGGCTGAACGCCGCCTACGGCGAGGCGATGAGCTGGCTGCCCGGAGGCCGGTCTCTGCTGGTGCAGACGATCCCGGCGCAGCGGGGTAAGGCGCCCGAGGCGCCGCTGGTGCCGGCGGGTCCGGATATTCAGGAGTCATTCGGCAAGGCGACGCCGGCGCCGACGTATCAGGATCTGCTCAAGAGCGAACACGACGAGGCTCTGTTTGAATACTACGGCACGTCGCAGCTGGCGGTAGTGGAGGCGGCGACGGGCCGGACGACGCTGGTGGGGCAGCCGGGCCTTTTCGGCAGCGCGGAGGCGTCGCCCAACGGACAGCATTATCTGGTGACGAAGGTGCACCGGCCGTTTTCGTGGGTGCTGCCGGTGGAGCGGTTCCCGGAGGATGTGGAGGTTTGGGACCAGGCGGGCAAAACTGTGGCGTCGATCGCCAAGCTGCCTCTGGCCGACCGCGTGCCGCTCGAAGGGGTGCGGACGGGTCCGCGGAACGTGCAGTGGTACCCCACCGAAGGCGCGACGCTGCTATGGGTGGAGGCGCTTGACGGCGGCAATCCGAAGGAGACGGTGCCGCACCGGGACCGGGTGCTGATGGCGCAAGCGCCGTTTACGTCGCCGCGGGAGGTGACCAAGTTGGAAAAGCGGGCGATGGGGCGGACGAACTACCTGCGCGACGGGCGCATGCTGGCGTCCGACTACGACCGCAAGACCAAGCGGCTGCGGATGTTCCTGGTGGACCCGACCAAGAGCCCGGCGCAGGTGGACGAGGTGCTGTCGCGGAACATGCAGGACCGCTACCGCGACATGGGCACGGCGGTGACCGAGCTGCTGCCGAGCGGGCAGCGGGTGGTGGTGAGCGAGGGCGACTTTGCGTTTTTCACGGGCGACGGCGCCAGCCCGCAGGGCGACCGGCCGTTTCTGGACCGGGTGAACCTGAAGACCAAGGCCAAGGAGCGGCTGTTTGCGTGCGGCGATGGGGTGTATGAGTCGGTCGTGAACGTGCTTGACAAAGAGGGCAAGCGGCTGATCACGCGGCGGGAATCGACAACGGAGCCGCCGAACTTCTTCCTGCTGGCCGGAGGGAAGCGGACGGCATTGACGAGCTTTGTGGACCCGGCGCCGGAGATGCGGCAGGTGAAAAAGCAGCTGGTGAACTACCAGCGGGCCGACGGGGTGCCGCTGAGCTTTACGCTGTACCTGCCGCCGGGCTACCAGCCGGGCACGCCGCTGCCGACGGTGCTGTGGGCCTATCCGCGCGAGTACAACGACGCCGACACGGCGGGACAGATCAACGGTTCACCGTACCGGTTCACACAGTTGGCAGGGGCGTCGCACCTGTTCTACCTGCTGGCGGGCTACGCGATTCTCGACGACGCGGCGCTGCCGGTGATTGGCGATCCGGAGACGGCTAACAACACCTATCTCGAGCAGATCGTGGCGGGCGCCAAGGCGGCCATCGACAAGGCGGCGGCGATGGGCGTGACGGACCCGAAGCGGGTGGGCGTGGGCGGCCATAGCTACGGCGGCTTCATGACGGCGAACCTGCTGGCGCATTCGGACCTGTTTGCGGCGGGGGTAGCGCGGAGCGGGGCCTACAACCGGACGCTGACGCCGTTTGGCTTCCAGGCCGAGCGGCGGACGCTGTGGGAGGCGCCGGCGACCTACCTGGGGATGTCGCCGTTTTTGAGCGCGCACAAGATCAACGAACCGATACTGTTGATCCACGGGCAGGCGGATAACAACACGGGCACCTTCCCGATTCAGTCCGAGCGGATGTATGCGGCGATACGGGGCAACGGGGGGACGGTACGGTTTGTGTATCTGCCGTTTGAGTCGCACGGGTACGCGGCGCGGGAGTCGGTGGAGCATACGCTGGCCGAGATGGTGGAGTGGTTCGATAAGCATGTGAAGAACCGGGCGGAGTAGATGCTCTACCGCCTTGGCGAGCAGACGAGCCGGACGATCCTGACGCGGACGTCCGGCTTTCTGTTGGAAGCCGGCTTTACGCACTCGCTGACGCCGGCGCGGAACTGCACGTTCGGGTGCAGCTACTGTTACGTGCCGACGCTGCGGGTGCAGGGTGGTCTGCGGCCGGAGGACTGGCGGAGTTGGGGCGCGGGGACTACGTTCAAGAGCAACGCGGCGGAGCTGCTGCGGCGGGAGTTGCGCCCGGAGCAGGTGATTTACTGTTCGCCGCTGACCGATCCCTACCAGCCGGCCGAGGCCGGGCGGGAGTTGATGCCGGAGATTCTGGCGGCCGTGGCCGCGCGGCCGCCAGCGATGTTTGTCGTGCAGACGCGGGGGCCGCTGATTCTGCGCGATGTCGGCTTGCTCCGGGCGATTCCGCGCCTGCGGATCGGCTTCAGCGTGACGACGGACGATGAGGCGGTGCGGCAGCGGTTTGAGCCGCACTGCGCGCCGGTGGAGGAGCGGTGGCGGGTAATCCGCGCGCTGCGAGCGGAGGGGCTGCGGGTGCACGCGACGGTGGCGCCACTGCTGCCGTGCAACCCGGAACGGTTGGCTGAGCTGGCGCTGGAGGCGACCGGGGAGGACGTGATCGCCGACCCGCTGCACGACCGCGCGGCCAAGCCACGGGGCGCGACGACGCGGGCGCCGGGCGAGCGGCTGCGCGAGCGATACCCGGCCTTTGATGCGGCCGCGGCGCTTGCCACAATAGAGCAAGCCGCCGCGCGGGCGGGCCGCCGTTTTGGCACGGGACCGGCCGCGTTTCGGTGGCTCACCACGCCGCTATGAACCTGCTTGACTCTTCACTTGAGCGGACCGAAGTCCGCCGTCTGCTGACCCGGTTGGGACTGGGCGAGGACCAGTCCGGGGTGGCGCACGAGGAGTGGGCGGAGAGTCCGGCCGGGGAGCCGTGGACGATTGTTTCGCCGGTCGACGGGGGCGAGTTGGCGACGGTCCGGAGCGGGGCCGAGGAGGACTACGACGACGCCGTCTACATGGCGCAGCGGGCGTGGCCGCGCTGGCGGGACTGCCCGGCGCCGCGGCGCGGACTGATCGTCCGGGAGATGGCCGAGGCGCTGCGGATGGCGCAAGAGGATCTGGCCGTGCTGATTACGCTCGAGACGGGCAAGATCCTGGCCGAGAGCCGGGGCGAGGTGCAAGAGATGATCGACGTGGCTGACTTCGCCGTGGGCTTGTCGCGGCAGTTGTACGGCCGGACGATGCCGAGCGAGCGGCCGGGGCACCGGTTGATGGAGCAATGGCATCCTCTGGGGGTGATGGGCTGCATTACGGCGTTCAACTTTCCGGCGGCGGTGTGGAGCTGGAACGCGTTTGTGGCGGCGGTGTGCGGCAACTGCGTGGTGTGGAAGCCGAGTGAGCGGACGCCGTTGACGGCGATTGCGGTGCAGAAGCTGTGTGGCGTGATTCTCGCACGGCATGGCTTTGGCGGGGTGTTTACGCTGGTGTGTGGGGCGGGGGGCGTGGTGGGCGAGCGGATGGCGGCCGACCGGCGGTTGGCGCTGGTGGCGGCGACGGGATCGACGGGAGTAGGGCGGCGGGTGGCCGAGGTGGTGGGTGCGCGGCTGGGGCGGACGCTGCTCGAATTGGGGGGCAATAACGCGGCGATTGTGATGGCGGACGCCGACCCGCGGCTGGCGGTGCGGGCGCTGCTGTTTGGCGCCGTGGGGACGGCCGGGCAGCGGTGTACGAGTATCCGGCGGATTCTGTTGCAGCGTTCGGTGGCCGGGGAGTATCGCGAGTATCTCGTGCGGGCGTGGGAGAAGGTGCGGGTGGGGCATCCGCTGGCGGCGCAGAGCTTGTGCGGACCGCTGATTGACCGGGTGGCGGTGCGGCGGATGCAGGAGAGGCTGCGGACGATTCGGGAGGAGGGGGGCGAGCTGATCTGCGGGGGAGAGTTGGTGGAGCGGGACTACGACGGCAAGCCGCTGCGGGGCGGGTGCTATGTACGGCCGGCGCTGGTGAATTCGCACGGCGGGATGGCGGCGGTGCGGGAGGAGCTGTTCGCGCCGGTGGTGCATCTGATCGAGTTTGAGGATCTCGACGAGGCGATTGCGTTGAACAACGCCGTGCCGCAGGGATTGGCGAGCGCGATCTTCACGGGGAGTGTGGAGGCGGCCGAGCAGTTTCTTTCGCCGCGCGGAAGCGACTGCGGGATTGCTAATGTGAATATAGGGACGTCGGGCGCCGAGATCGGTGGGGCCTTTGGCGGAGAGAAAGATACGGGCGGCGGCCGGGAGTCCGGCAGCGACTCCTGGAAGGCGTATATGCGCCGGCAGACCGCCACGATCAACTCTTCGCGGGAGTTGCCCCTAGCGCAGGGCATCCGCTTCGACCTATGATGTCGATTGGTTCATCGTCAGGAAAGCATGAATAAGTTCGTTATTTCAGGTCCGCAAGGTTCCGGCAAAGGCACGCAGAGCGAACTGCTGTGCCGGGACTATGATTTTGTCCACATCTCGATTGGCGAGATCTTCCGCTGGAATGTTTCGCACCACACGAAACTGGCGGCGCGGATCCGCCGGATCACCGACGCCGGGCTGCTGGTGCCGGATGAGATTGTCGAGCGAGTGGTGCGGGAACGGCTGGACCAGCACGACTGGAACTACGGCTTCGTACTCGACGGGTTTCCGCGGACGCGGGCGCAGGCTGAGTATCTGTTCGAGAACTGGAATCTTGACAAGGTGATCTATCTCGAATTGGCCGACGAGGTCGTTTACCAGCGGGTAATGTACCGGGCCAAGATGGGGCAGGGGTCGGGATTTACCAAACGGGCTGATGACAACCCGGAGGCGCTGAAGACGCGCTTGCGGGAGTATCACGAGAAGACGAAGCCGCTGCTGGAGTTGTATGACCGGATGGGGATGCTGTTGACGATCGATGCCAGCCGGAGTATCTCCGAGATCTACAGCGACATCCGGACGCATTTAGGCTTGCCGGATCCGACGGTTTGAGCGCGTCTTCGGGAAGTCATCTATTCCCTTGCTGTGCGAGGGAGTAGTTTGTTTTCGGGCCATTTTTAGGGCGAACTTGAAAAACCTGCCCGGCAAGAGACCGTATTTGCGACGGAGTGATTGTCAGGCACAATTAAGATGTGGTTACCCAATCGCAATCCGGAAGGATGGTGAGAGAGCAGATTGCGCGAAAGCTTCGTGCGCTGGTCCGGCATGAAAAGAAGGGCCAAGACCTGATTGAGTACGCCTTAATGGCGGCGTTTATCGCAACAGCGGTGGCTGCGACATTTCCGACCAGCATTGGGCCGACCATTTGCACCATGATTTCGCGGGTGGGAAGCACGCTCGCGACGGCGGCAGCGTATGGGAGTTAGCCGCTAGTCGAGATACTTTTTGAGATCCGGATTGAGCTTGGCCTGCACGTCGGGAGTGGCGAGGTTCTGTTGAGTCACCAGCTGAGGCGGCATGTTGTTGATCTTTTCAACGGGCTGGCCGTTGATGGCCTTGGTGGCGTTGAGCACGGAGTGGTAGCCCATCGAGAAGGGGTCCTGGACGACGAGGGAATCAAAGACGCCGGCTTTGAGATCGGCGACGAGAGCGGGGCTTGAATCGAAACCGATGGCCTTCACTTTGTTGCCGGCGCGGGCTTTGAGCGCCTGAGCGGCACCGGCGGCGCTCGATTCGTTCGAGGCAAACAGGCCGGCGGCATCGGGGACGGCGGTCAGCATGTTTTCGGCCACCTGGAGGCTCTTGGCGTAGTCGGACATGCCGTAGCGTTTGTCGACGATCTGGATGGCGGGGAAGTTGCGGATCTCCTCCTCGAAGCCCTCTTCGCGGAGCATGGTGGAGGCACCGCCGGGTTGCACGGCAACCATGACAACTTTGCCTTTACCGGCGAGGATTTCGCCCATGCGGCGGGCGGCCACGCGGCCGGCTTCTTTGTTGTCGGTCATGACTTGGGCGACGAACTGCGGGGTGTCGATCCCGGAATCGAAGATGACGACGGGGATCTTTTCGCGGGTGGCGCGCTCGACGGCGTTGACCATCACTTTCTTGTCGATGGGGGCAACGCAGATGGCGTCCACTTTGCGGTTGATCATGGCGTCCATGATCTGAATCTGGGCGTTGAAGTCGGTTTCGGTGGCGGGCCCGTTCCAGACGATCTCGACGTCCTGCTCGCGGGCGGCCTTGACGGCTCCGGCGTGGACGCTTTGCCAGAAGACGTGGGCGCGGCCTTTGGGAATGACGGCGATCTGCTTCTTCTTGCTCTGGTTACAGCCTGCGGCCGTGAGGGCGGCAGCGATGAAGCCGGCGCGGAGGAGCTGCGCGCGCGTCAGGAGATGATTTTTCATGCCGGGGGCTCTATTGCGGGAACGACTTCGGGGCGGTGAGGTGCTGCCAGCCTTCGCCGCTCAAGGCCTTGAGGAACTCGACCAGATCCTTCTTCTCCTGCGCGGAGAGGTTGAGGGGTTTCATGGTCTCGTCAAGGTTCTTATTCTTGATGCCGCCTTTGTCGTAAAAATCGACCACCTCTTCGAGCGTCGCCAGGCTGCCATCGTGCATATAGGGCGCGGTATGGGGGATTTCGCGGAGGGTGGGGGTTTTGAAGGCGCCCCAGTCGGCGGGATTCTTCGTCACAGCGAAGCGACCCGCGTCCGGATTGGCTTTCTGGCTGCCGACTCCAAGATTGTGGAAGGAGTTGGCGGTGAAGTTCGGGCCTTCGTGGCAGGAGTCGCACTTGGCCTTGTTGAAATAAACGTTCAGACCGCGGACCTGCGCGGCCGAGAGGGCGTTCTTGTTGCCGGCGCGGTACTTGTCATAGGGGGCGTTGCCACTGACCACGGTGCGTTCAAAGGTGGCGATGGCCTTGGCGACGCGATCGATGGTGACCTCCTCGGTGCCGAAGGAGGCCTTGAAGAGTTGGCGGTAGCCGGCGATCTGCTGGAGGTTGCGGACAACGCCATCGTGGCTGTGGCCCATCTCGATGGGGTTGGCGATGGGGCCGATGGCCTGGGCTTCGAGAGAGCCGGCGCGGCCGTCCCAGAACTGGAGCATGCCGTAGCCGCGGTTAATGACAGTTGGTGCGCTCATGCCGCCCTTCTGGCCCCGGATGCCGACGGAAACCGGCAACTGGTCCGTGAAGCCCTTGTCGGGGGCGTGGCAGGAGGCGCAGGCGACGGAGTTATCGGCCGAGAGGCGCTTGTCGTAGTAGAGCAGGCGCCCGAGGTGGGCCTTGTCGGCGGAGTAAGGATTGTCCTTGGGCCAGAGAATCGGGGTGAGACCAAGCGGTACCCGGAAGGTATCCTTGCTGCTCTGGCCCAGAATCAGGGCAACAGCGACAAAAGTGAAGAGCGGGAGTAAGCGCACCAACTTCATGATTTAACCTCTTGAGGTAATCGACTACTGCTTGACGTAGCCGGCGACGTAGACGGCTTTGTAGCCGCCGTGCTGGGTCATGGTGCCGGTGACTTCCATGACGTGCCCCATGTGGTCGGCGGCAGCGGCACGGAAGGCGGACATGGTCAGGCCGTCGCGGCGCGGATCATGCTCTTCTTCCATCACCATGTAGAGCGAACCGTCGGCGGTGAGCAGGCCGATGGGCTGGCCGGACTTGGCGCACTTCTGGCCGCAGGGGCGGTGCTTTTCCCCATGCTTACCCAACTGGAGGTAGCAGGAGAAGTCGACGATCTCGCCGACGAGGGTGACGGTCTTGCCGGTGAGGGGCTTGCCGTCGACGCCGGCGGCAACGCTGGTCTGGGACCAGCCTTCGGGCTTTTCGCCCATCTTGCCCATGGCTTTCTTGTAGGTCGGGTCACCGACCGGGGTCATCTGCGGCTGCAGAATCGGGGTCTTGCCCTGGCCGACGAGGACGGCGCTGAGGGCCAAGGTCGCAATGCTTGCAACAATCCATTTTTTCATTTGAGATCTCCTGAACTGATTTTATCCGCGGACGCTGGCCGCGGGGATCTTTTTCACCAAGTCTTCCATTTCGGCGCGGCTTTCGGCGCCGATGGTGAAGACGTCGACACAATCAAGGCCGAGCGCGAACTGCAGGCACTCGTCGGGTTTACTGCGCAGTTTGCCGGCGCCAAAGATCTTCATGCCGATGATGCCTTTGCCGGCGGCTTTCATCTGGCGGAGGACGCCAATGACGACGTCGGGGGCGGCGTCCATGGCGATGCCGGCGGGATTGATGCGGGCGAGGTCGACTTCGACCCACGGTTCGGCCGCGGCGGTCTTGAGCGCATCGAGGGTATGGCAGGAGGTCCCTTTAGTGCGGACGATGCCGCGTTCCTGCGCTTCGGCGATGACATCCATGGCGCCGCGCTTTTTTTCGTTCCAGTTCTTATCGAGCATGCAGTGGAGCAGCAGGATGTCGATGTAGTCCGTATTGAGTTCGCGGCGGAAGCGGTCGAGGTCGGCGCGCATTTCCGCGGCGGTGGAGGCGTGGGTCTTCGAGAGAACCGTGACCTTTTCGCGGGGCACGCTTTTGAGGGCTTGGCGGACGTGGGGGTGGGTGCCGTACTGGTCGGCGGCGTCAAAGAAGTTCAGGCCCTGATCGTAGCCGGCGCGGAAGAGGTCGGCGAGGCCGTTGACGCCGAGTTTGCGGGTCTGATTGGAGGAGCCGCCCACGCCGTTGGTGCCGGTACCCATGGCCAGGCGGCTGAGCATTACTTTTTTCGGGCCGAGCGCGATGCGGTCGCTGGCCAGCTTGGACGTGGGGTTGGCGAACAGAGGATACGGGAAGTGATGCAGGCTAATGCCGGCGGCGATAGCGGCGGACTTGCTGAGGAAATTGCGGCGTTGCAGAAAAAACACCCTCCTACCTCTTGCATGATATAACTTCGGATTGCCCGAATGTATCCTCTTCCAAGAAACACGCGCACAACGGAGTCGCTTCGGCCCGGCAGGAGGGTCGAGTTCCTCGCCCGTAGGTGCCGGGCCTGCGCGGCCTGTGCGCTTCTGCTGATTGTTCTTTTCGCGGTGGCCGCTTCCGGACAGGAGCCTTGGCAGTCGCGGTCGCTGATTTTGACGACGCAAGGCGTGGCGGCGACGAGCCAGACGCCGGCATCGCAGGTGGCGGCGGGGGTATTGGGGCGGGGTGGGTCGGTCGTGGATGCGGCGATTGCGGCCAACGCCATGCTCGGGGTGGTGGAGCCGATGATGTGCGGCATTGGGGGCGACCTGTTTGCCATGCATTTCGACGCGCAGACGGAGAAGTTGACCGGGTTGAACGCGAGCGGCTGGGCGCCGGCGCGGATGACGGCGGCGCCGCAGGGCGGATTCACGGGGATTCATACGGTGACGATGCCCGGGGCGGTGGACGGCTGGTGGAAGATGCATCAGAAGTTTGGGCGTCTGCTGTGGGCCGAGCTGTTTGCGCCGGCGATTCGCTATGCGCGCAACGGCTTTCCGGTGACCGAGATCATGCACGAGGACCGGGCGACGAGCGGGGAAAAATGGCCGGGCCGCGTGCCGGCGGTGGTCGAGATCTGGAAGACGCCGGACTTGGCCCGGGCCAACGAAATCATCGCGCGGCAGGGGCGGGATGGGTTCTACAAAGGGCCGCTGGCGGCGGACATTCTGAAGACTTCGGCGCGGCTGGGCAGGCTGCTGGCGAGCAACGATTTCCCGGAGTACGAGAGCGAGTTTGTCGAGCCGCTCTCGACGACCTACCGCGGGGCGAGGGTATTTGAGCTGCCGCCGAACGGGCAGGGGGATCGGCGCTCGAGATGTTGAACATCCTCGAAACCAGGCCGGGCGCGCAACTGGATCGGCACTTCAAGATCGAGGCGCAGAAGCTTTCGGTAATGGATTTGCGGCGGTCTGTGACGGATCCGAAGTTTGCATCGATTCCGACGGACGGGCTGCTGTCGCAGGCGTATGCCGCCGAGCGGGCCCGACGGATTGGCCCGAACCGGGCGCAGTGCGATGTGCGGGCGGGCGAGCCGGGGAAGTTGAAGAACACGATTTACCTGGCGGTGGCGGACCCGGGCGGGTTGTTCGACCCCGACCCGCAGCACGTCAACCGCGTCGCGCCCCACAAGCGGCCGCTGCATACGATCATCCCAGGCTTTCTGATGCACGGGGATTCGCGGGTGGCGTTCGGGATTAAGGGCGGCGTCGACCAGGAGCAGGCGCATGCGCAGTCTGTGTCTTATCTGGTGGATCAGAAGATGAATATTCAAGCGGCGATAGCGTCGCCGCGGTTTACGCGGCGAGAGCCGGAGGGCTGCGGGGTGCAGATTGAGAACCGCTTCCCTGCCCCGGAGCTGGACCGGCTGCGGAGGCTTGGCCACCAGATCGATGTTCGCGCCGCGTACTCTTCACGCGTGGGCGGCGGCCAGGCGGTGGCGTTCGACCGCAAGACGAAAGTGAGATACGGCGCCTTGGACCCGCGCAAGGACGGGGCGGCCATTCCGGAACCGGAGAATTTTTGGAAACCATGAAACCTGTACTTACCCTTTTGTTGATGGCCGCATCGCTGACGGCGGCCGACCCGGCGCAGGAGTTGCTGGCGCAGGCCAAGAAGTCGCCGAACTCGGCCGAATTCAAGGCGGCGCTCGGGAAGATCCTGCGGCAGGGCCGCGGCGCGGCGGGCTACAACGGCGAGTTTTTGTTCGCCGCCGAGGCCAAGACCACGCCGGTGCTGGAGTTGGACGAGGCGCCGGGGCCAAAGTTTACACGGCTGAAGGGATCGGACTTTTGGATGGCGCGGGCGACGCTCAAGACGGGCACGAGCCACCGGTATGCGATTACGATTGACGGCCAGACGAATCCACCGATCGACTTCCCTGCTTTCGGGCCGGACTCGTATGAGAATGCGGCAGCGCCGGCGGGCAAGCTGTCCGACAAGATTGTGCACACGAGCAAGGTCTATCCCGGGATGGTGACGAACTATTGGGTGTACGTGCCGGCGCAGTACAGCGCGGCGACGGCGGCAGCGCTGTTTGTCGTGCAGGATGGCCAGGGCTACGCCAACCGGGAGGGCGCCAACCGGCTGCTGATTACGCTCGATAATCTGACGCATCAGAAGCGGATCCCTGTGGCGATTACGGTGATGATCAGCCCGGGGATGATTGGCGAGCGGCGAATGCGGTCGATTCAGTACGACACGGTGGACGATACGTACGCGCGGTTCCTGCGCGAGGAGATCGTCAAGGACGTCGAGGCGAAGTACAACATCCGGAAGGATGCCTATTCGCGGGCGATTATGGGGGAGAGTTCGGGGGCGATCTGCGCGTTTACGGTGGCGTGGTTTGATACCGAGCGGTACTCGCGGGTGTTTTCGCGGATCGGGACGTATACGAGCATTCAGTGGAAGCCGGGGCAGAAGGATGGAGGGAACATCTATCCGTTCTGGCTGCGGAAGAGCCCGCGGAAGAACATCCGGGTTTGGCTGCAGGACAGTTCGAACGACCTTGAGAACGACCATGGGTCGTGGCCGCTGCAGAATATCCAGATGGCCAATTCGCTGAAGATGAAGGAGTACGACTTCAAGTTCACCTGGGGCAACGGCGGCCACAGCACGGCGCAGGGCAACGCGCAGGCGCCCGAGGCGCTGACGTGGCTGTGGCGGGGCTATGATCCGGCCAAGACGAGCGAGACGTTTGTGATGGATCCGGCCGAGAAGGCGAAGCCGTACTGGCGCGTGAAGGCGCTGAACCGGGAATAGTGAGCTACTCGGTACGATTACAGCGCAAGGCTGCCGAGTGGGAGGAGCTGCTGGCCGATTGGCCTGGCGAGTACCCGATGCAGGGCGTGTGGGAGGACGAAGAGGGCTATCAGGTCTTCTTCGCCTCCGCGGCGACGGCGGAACGATTTGTGGCGGTGCACGGGGGCGTCGCGGCTCCCGTGGCCGAAGCAGCGCACAGTTGGTGGGAGGATTGGGAGCCGCTGCTGGTGGGGGAGCGGTTTTTCCTGTGTCCGCCCTGGCGGGACGATCCGACGCCGGAGGGGAGGCTGCGCCTGAAGATGATTGGGGCGAGCGTGTTTGGCGGCGGGGAGCACCAGACGACGCAGCTGTGTCTCGAGTTGCTCGAACAGGTATTGCGGCCGGGGCAGCGGGTGCTGGACGTAGGGACGGGTACGGGGATTCTGAGTGCGGCGGCGCGGGCACTGGGCGCTGGGAGCGTGTGGGCGTGCGATGTGGAGCCGGCGGCGGTGGGGTTGGCGCGAGAGCATGCGGCGTCGTGGCAGGGTTCGGCGGACGCGGCGCGGGCGGGGTGTGCGGATCTGGTGGTGTGCAACATCCACTTGGCGGTGATGCGGGAGATCTTGCCTGAGTTGGAGCGGCTGGGGGCTCCGCTGCTGTTGAGCGGTTTTCTGGTGGAGCAGATCCCGGAGCTGACGGCGAGGCTTCGGGTAAGGGCGCAGCGGGTGCGCGACGGCTGGTGCGCGGTGTGGGCGGCGGCGGGGCCGGAGGGCTAGATTTGGCCGCGCAGGTGGCGGTTCATGTTCTGCAGAGATTGCAGGGTAGAGTTGAGTTCGGGCCAGGCGGACTCGATGAGGGCGCGGGAGTCGAGAAAGGCGCCGCTCTGCATGCTGACAAAGAGCGCGACGAGTTCCGTATCGCGCCAGCCTTTGGCAGCCTCCATCTTGAGAATCTCGAGCGCCTCGTCCTTGGAGTAGGCCGGTTTGTAGCTGCGCGCGGTGGTGAGCGCGTCGAAGATGTCGACCACTTGGAGGATGCGGGCAAGCAGAGGAATCTCCTCGCCCCGCAGGCCGTCCGGATAGCCGGTGCCGTCCCAGCGTTCGTGATGGCTGCGGATGATGGGCAGGACGGAGGCCAGCGTCTTCATCGGCTGGCAGATTTCGACGCCATGGACGGTGTGGCGCTGCATGATGCGCCATTGCTCTTCGGTCAGTTTGCCGGTGCCGAGCAGGATAGCGTCGGGCACGGCGATCTTGCCGATGTCGTGCAGGAAGCCGCCCCGGTAGAGAGCCACGAGATCCTGGCGGGGAAGACCGAGCGCGAGGCCGAGGGCGACGCTGTAGATGGCGAGTCGCTCACAGTGCTGGCCGGTGCCCATATCGCGGTTTTCGACGGCTTGCGCGAGGGCAAAGAGAATGGTTTCGGCCTCTTCGAGGGAATCGACGGCGGCCTTGTGGCGAAGTAGCGATTGGACGCGGGCGCGCACGACCGAGGGGTGCAGCGGCATCTTCAGATACTCGTCGGCGCCGGACTCGATGCCTTCGACTTCGAAGTCGTGGCCGGAGACGCTGGTGACCATGAGGATGGGGATGAACTGCGTTTTCCGGTTGGCCTTCATCCGCCGGCAGAGTTCGGTGCCACCGAGGCCGGGCAGGAGCAGATCGAGGATGATAAGGTCGACATTCTGCCCACCGATGATTTCGAGGGCACGCAGGCCGGTTTCGGCTTCGAGGAACTCGTAGTTGCCCAGACGCAGCATCGACTTGAGAAGGCGTCGATTGATGGGGTTGCCATCGACGAGCAGGATTTTGGGAGCGGTGGGGGAAGTGGTTGTCGACGCGGCTTGCTCCGAGGCGGGCTGCGCTCCTCCGAGGTCCAGGCCCAGGGGAGGGCGTTCTGGGCCAAAGCGCAGTGAGCCAACGTCAGCAACTGCCTGGGGGGTGACGGTTTGGGGGACGTCAGACAGGACGGCGTTGTAACGTTCGGATGCAGGCATCAAGGTCAACCACTTCACTGGATCTATCGGCGGCAGGACGGGAAACATTAGATAGACTAAGGGCAATGCTGCGCAAAACCGTAGTTGTTTTTTTCTGTAGTCTGATGGCGCTGGGCGCCGAGACGTTGAGCCAAGGGGAGCGGGACCGGGCGATGAGCCATCTGCACGCGACGCGGAAGTTATTTGTGGACGCGACGGCGAACCTGAGCGAGGCGCAGTGGAAGTTCAAGCCGGGTCCGGACCGGTGGAGCGTGGCCGAATGCGCCGAGCACTTGACGGAGAGCGAGACGTTTCTGCGGGGATTGCTGACGGGGACGATCGAGAAGGCGGCGGTGGACGAGGCCAAGCGGGAGGCGCGGCGGAAGGATCGGGAGGCGATGGACGCCAAGGTGGCGGTAATGATCAGCGACCGGTCGCAGAAGGCGCAGGCGCCGGAGCCGCTGCGGCCGATGGGGAAACTGGGGGGGCAGCCGCAGGTGATTGATCTGTTCCGGCAGCGGCGGGACGAGACGATTGCGATGGTGGAGCAGACCAAGGCCGATTTACGAGGGCGGTACTTTGGGATGGGTCCCGGGATGGAGATGGACCTCTACCAGATGCTGTTTATGATCAGCGCGCACACCGAGCGGCACGTGAAGCAGATGCGCGAGGTGATGGCGGCGCCGGGCTTTCCGCAGCGCTAGGGTCAGGCGGTGGGAAGTCGGCGGACGATGAGGAGGGTGACGTCGTCGACGGGTTGGCGATCGCCGAGAAAGGCGCGGAGTTGGCGGCCGATTTCGAGCATGGTTTCCTGGGCGGAGCGGTCGTGGCAGGCGAGGGCGATCTGGGCGATGGCGTCTTCGCCGAACTCTTCGCCGGCGGAGTTGGGGGCTTCCGAGACGCCGTCGGAGTAGAGGACGAGGCTTTCGCCGGGGGCGAGGATGGTTTGGCCGCCGAGGTAGGGGATGTTGGGGAGGATGCCGAGGACGGGTCCGCCGGCGGTGAGGAGTTCGGCTTTGCCGTTGCGGCGGACGAGGACGGGGGGATTGTGGCCGGCGTTGGTGTAGGTCATGGAGCCGGTACGTGGATCGAGGATGGCGAAGAAGCCGGTGATGAACTTGTTGTCCGGGGTATTGGCTTTGAGGCTGTGATTGAGGCGAGTGACGAGGCGGGCGATGTCGGATTCGACCTCCATGAGGGCCTGCACGCGGGCCTGGAGATTGGACATTAACAGGGCGGCGGAGAGGCCTTTACCGGCGACATCGGCAACGAGGAAGGCGAGGCGGCCGTCGGCGAGGGGGAAGAAGTCGAAGTAGTCGCCGCCGACCGACCGGCAAGGGGCGCTGCGGCCGGCGAGTTGGAGGCCGGGGATTTCGGGTGTTTGGCGGGGGAGGAGGCCGCGCTGGATTTCGGCGGCCTGTTCGAGTTCGCGGGCCATGAACTTTTCGGCCTGTTCGACTTCGAGCAGGCGGGAGTGTTCGATGCGGATGGCGGCGATATTGGCGAGGACGGTGAGGAGGCTGAGGTCGTTGGCGTCGAAGGAGCGGACGAAGTCGGTGGCGTCGACGTAGAGGAGGCCGGTGACCTGGGTGTCGGTCTGGAGGGGGACGGCCATGAGGCTGCGGATGCGCTGCTGGACGATGGTGGCGCTCGATTGGAGCAGGGCGTCGAGGGAGGCGTCACGGACGAGGAGGGAGGAGCTTTCGTTGATGACCTTGTCGCGGACGGCTTTCGAGACGCGGAAGCCTTCGCCACGGTGAGCGCGGGCAAGGAGCTGGCCGTTTTCGATGGTCATGAGGACGCCGCGTTTGGCGTCGACGGCCTGGAGGCTGAGTTCGAGGATGACCTCGAAGAGTTCGCCGAGGGGCCGGAAGCCGGCGAGTTCTTTGCCGGCTTTGACGAGGGCATCGATGCGACGGGTGGTGAGGTCGGGGGTTTGGGGCGAGGAAGGGAGAGCGACGGGGGAGAGCTTGGCGGGGTCGAGGCGGAAGATGACGGTGGAGGAGGCAGGGGCCTCGGCGTGGGGCTCATCGACGAATTCGAGGGGGGACCGAACAGTGGCCTGGCGGCTTTGTTGGGGCTGGAAGGTGATGACGAGGTGGCCGGCGGTGATGGTATCTCCGGGGGAGAGGGGGTGCGCCTGGGTTAGGGGCTGGCCGTTGACGGAGGTGCCGTTTTTGCTGCCGAGGTCGCGGACGGTCCAGCGGTTGTCGAGGAATTCGAGGGCGCAGTGGAGGCGCGACAGCATGGTGTCGGCGGGAGAGGCGAGGGCGGCCGTATCGGCGCGGCCCACGACGAAGGGGGATTCGACGACCCGGAGAAGCCGCTGGGGGCCATCCTGACCTTGTACCTGGATCTCAACGGGAGCGGGAGCGTGCATAACTCGGTAGTCCTATCCGGGGTGGTACGGCGGCACAAGGGCAGCTATACTGTTGGGGTATCTTAAGTCTAACAGGGGCGCGGGCACAGTCCGGGCTCTTCAAATTGGAGGAGGAAGCGTGAGCGTTACCATTGAATCTCGTTTGAGCGGCGATGTCACCATCTTGGACGTCGCAGGAAAAATTACGCTGGGGGACGGCTCCGTTGTGTTGCGGGAGAAGGCAAAGGAGCTGGTGGCCGGGGGCAACAAGAAGGTGCTTCTGAACCTGGGGAACGTCACCTACATCGACAGCTCGGGCATTGGCGAGCTGGTGGCGGCCTTCACGAGCGTCTCCAATAGCGGCGGGGCGCTGAAGCTGCTGCACTTGACCAAGCGGGTACAGGACTTGCTGCAGATCACGAAGCTGTACACGGTGTTTGAAGTCCATGACGACGAAGCGAAGGCGATTGCCAGCTTCTGAGGAACGCGCACAACGGACTCGCTTCGGCCCGGCAGGGGGGGCGAGTTCCTCGCCCGTCAGTGCCGGGACTGCGCGGCCTGTGCGCTTTTAGGGACCACGCGCACAAC